>NZ_LDVZ01000006.1 GCF_001276515.1 Haemophilus sp. C1 | reverse complement strand
GAAATTTTCACAAATTTCACTATTAATAATCTATTTAATTCCATAATTTTTTTATCCTTATTTGCTTTATCAAAAAGGGGCAGATCAAGATAATTGTATGAATTTTATTGTAAGACTGTCCCGTGGACATCGATTGATACACAACCAATACTGATGTAATGGAAAGTGCGGTTCATTTTGAAACTGTTTTTGATGACCTTCTAAAGCGAGATATTATATTTAAAAGATGATAGGGGAAAAGCATATTTACAATTCTTTACATTTCTAGTGAAAGAAACTATTAGGCTTTACTACAATAAAACTTTCAATTTTTCCACCGCACTTTGGGCAAGGTTTATCTATTGCGCTATCCTGTGGCATGATTTGCATTGAACCAGATATACCTAAATGCCCAATGATATAGCCTTTTTCCGTGTGAATAATCAAATATTTTGCTCGATAAGTGAGATCGACAATTTTTACCTTTTCAAGCGTTATCAATTAAAATACATCTAATCTCAAAACCTTGTTACCTTGCATAGTTTTTTTTGATTGATTTGATAGATTTCAATCGTTAAAACCTTTTTGTATGATGTTTACGAAATTTATTTCAACCCTACTTATTTCATACATACAAGGAGTTAATAATGAGTTCTCAATGCCCTTTTTCGCATTTATCTTCTACTAACCTAACTATGGGAAATGGCGCCCCTGTGGCGGACAATCAAAACAGTTTAACTGCTGGTCCGCGTGGTCCATTACTTTCACAAGATTTATGGCTTAACGAAAAATTAGCTGATTTCGTACGCGAAGTTATTCCAGAGCGTCGTATGCACGCGAAAGGTTCTGGTGCATTTGGTACCTTTACTGTCACACACGATATTACTAAATATACTCGCGCAAAAATTTTCAGTGAAGTTGGCAAAAAAACAGAAATGTTCGCACGTTTTACCACTGTTGCAGGTGAACGTGGTGCAGCTGATGCTGAACGTGATATTCGCGGTTTCGCATTAAAATTCTATACCGAAGAAGGTAACTGGGACTTAGTGGGTAACAACACCCCAGTATTCTTCTTACGTGATCCACGTAAATTCCCAGACTTAAACAAAGCGGTAAAACGTGATCCTCGCACTAATATGCGTTCAGCAACGAACAACTGGGATTTCTGGACATTATTACCAGAAGCATTACACCAAGTAACCGTTGTAATGAGTGATCGTGGTATTCCTGCAAGCTATCGTCATATGCATGGTTATGGTTCACATACTTACAGTTTCTGGAATGAAGCTGGTGAACGTTTCTGGGTAAAATTCCATTTCCATACTCAACAAGGTATTAAAAACTTAACTGATGCAGAAGCGGCAGCAGTGATTGCAAACGACCGCGAAAGTCACCAACGTGATTTATATGAAGCAATCGAGCGTGGTGATTTCCCTAAATGGACATTATATGTACAAATTATGCCTGAAGCAGATGCGGAAAAAGTACCTTATCATCCATTCGACTTAACCAAAGTGTGGCCGAAAAAAGATTATCCATTGATTGAAGTGGGTGAATTTGAGTTAAACCGTAACCCAGAAAACTTCTTCGCTGATGTAGAACAATCTGCATTTGCACCAAGTAACTTGGTGCCGGGTATCGGTGCAAGTCCTGACAGAATGTTACAAGCTCGTTTATTCAACTATGCGGATGCACAACGTTACCGTTTAGGTGTGAACTACCGTCAAATTCCAGTAAACCGTCCACGTTGCCCTGTTCATAGCAACCAACGTGATGGCCAAGGTCGTGTAGATGGCAACTACGGTAGCCTACCGCACTACGAGCCAAACAGCTTTAGCCAATGGCAACAACAACCAGACTTTGCGGAACCACCACTTCGTATCAATGGAGATGCAGCACACTGGGATTTCCGTAATGATGATAATGATTACTTCAGCCAACCGCGTGCATTATTTAACCTAATGAATCCAGAGCAAAAACAAGCATTGTTCAACAATACTGCGGCTGCAATGGGCGATGCACCTGAGTTCATCAAATACCGTCATATTCGTAACTGTCACTGGTGTGATCCTGCATATGGTGAAGGCGTTGCAAAAGCATTGGGTTTAACCGTTGAAGATGCATTAAAAGCACGTGAAACTGACCCAGCCTTAGGTCAAGGTGGATTGTTATAATCTCTAGGCTACAGCCAAACAAAAAAACGGTAGGAATTTTCCTACCGTTTTACTTTTCAACATTTACTAACAAATAGTGGTGCCTTCTTCGGTACCAGTCACTACTTGACGTAATGCACCAGGTTTACCCATATTGAACACTCGGACCGGCATTCCATGATCGCGAGCTAAAGTAAACGCAGCTAAGTCCATCACTTGTAATTCTTTATCAATCACTTCTGCATAACTTAAATTTTTATAAAGTTTTGCATCAGGATTTTTCGCTGGATCACAATCATATACACCATCAACTTTAGTCGCTTTCAACACAACATCAGCTTCAATTTCAATACCACGCAAACAAGCAGCAGAATCAGTCGTAAAGAATGGACTTCCAGTTCCCGCAGAGAAAATGACTACGCGTTTCTCGCGTAACATTTTGATTGCTTCAGACCAGTTATAAGTATCGCAAATACCATTTAATTGGAAAGCGGACATTAATTTTGCATTCACATCAGCACGGAATAAAGAATCACGCATTGCCAAGCCATTCATCACCGTAGCAAGCATTCCCATATGGTCGCCCACCACGCGATTCATCCCTGCTTTTGCTAGTTTTGCGCCACGGAATAAGTTGCCACCACCAAGAACGACGCCGACTTCCACGCCCATCTCCACTAATTCTTTAATTTCAACAGCCATACGATCGAGAATCGCAGGATCGATACCAAAACCATCTTCTCCTTGTAA
The DNA here is from genome assembly GCF_001276515.1 of Haemophilus sp. C1. Lineage (GTDB taxonomy): Bacteria > Pseudomonadota > Gammaproteobacteria > Enterobacterales > Pasteurellaceae > Haemophilus. Next base: position 98,567 of record NZ_LDVZ01000006.1, on the reverse strand, counting down.
TGCTTCACCGCTTAATTTCAATAAAATACGTTTATAAATTGGTTGGCTCATTGTTTTTTCCCTCTGGCTTAAAAAATTGGCTTATTCTATAAAATAACCGCTCAAGAGTGAAGAAGTTAAATATGGAAATTCTGAGTGAAAGGTGGATAATAGCGACATTTTCTTTTCAAGGAAGACAATGATGAACACGAAAAAAACAAGCCAAATTTTGCCCGCACTTTTTGCGGTGATTTGTGCCGCATTCGCGGGTTATTTTATTTTAATCGGTTCTGGAATGTTTACAGAACCAAGTGTGGCTCTCATTCTACTTGCGACAACAACTATTCTCTTATTAAGCAGCAGTAAAAAATCCTTCTATTTTATTTTGCTACCTCTTACATTACTGCATGCTTTTTATACGCCTACAGGGTTAAATTTTGGCCCTCCAAGCTACCAATATATCGCCTCGCTTTTCGCGACAGATATGTTAGAAACGAAGGAATTTCTATTGCAAATCCCAGTGAGTAGTTACTTAATTGCTTTCGCCATTCCTATTTTGATTTTTCTTCAGTACAAAAGTGCGGTGAAATTTGGCATAAAATTTTATCGTAATAAAACATTTATTGCCTTAGCGACACTGCTTTTTGCTTACAACATGCCGCTTGCTGAACCGATTAAAGAAACGGTAAGTTCCACATTAAAAATTGTGGATGAAGTACAAAAACTCAAACAAATGTCCCAATCTGATAACTGGGGAAAATCAACATTAGAAAATTCACGCTATGATGATTATGTGATTGTTCTTGGTGAAAGTGCACGGAAAGATTATCACCATGCCTACGGCTATCCAATTGAAAACACGCCGTTTATGTCTAGCACTAAAGGTACATTAATTGATGGTTTCCGTTCAGCAGGAACAAATACCGTTGCCTCACTTCGTCTAATGCTAACCCTTCCTAACAAAGAAAAATGGGAACCCAATTACAGCTTGAGTTTAGTGGATCTCATCAAATCTGCAGGCGTGAAAACTTATTGGCTTTCCAATCAAGGTATGCTCGGCGAATTTGATACGCCAGTTTCATCCCTTGCATCAAAATCTGATGAAACCTTTTTCTTGAAAAAAGGCGGGAGCTTTAATTCAACTAACTTTAGTGATTTTGATTTATTACCAAAATTCGCCCAAGTATTAGAAGATCCTGTTCAAGGAAAACGTTTTATTGTGTTGCATATTTATGGTTCACATCCAATGGCTTGCGACCGTGTCGAAGATTATCCAAAAATCTTTGATGATAAAGACCTTAATCCGAAATATGGTTATTTAAATTGCTATGTGTCGTCTATTAAGAAAACTGATGAATTTTTAAAACGTGTATATGAAGAGCTTGAAGAAAATACTAAGAAAAATCACCGCACTTTCTCAATGATTTATTTCTCAGATCACGGTTTATGCCACCAACAAGATGAAAAAAACAATATACTTTTGTTCAATCAAAACTGTTTCAGCCGAGAACATCATAATATTCCGCTATTCAAAATTTCATCAGATGACACCGAACGCAAAGAATATAAGGTGTTTAAATCAGGTTTAAACTTCTTAGAAGGGATCGCAAATTGGATAGGAATTAAAAATCCTCAATTAACACAAACAGAAGATTTATTTTCTAACGAGTCGGATAAAAATGACTTTGGATTGCAAAAACGAATTGATGAAAAATATCGTAAAGATGACGATCCTGCCATTGATATTCGACCTAAACACTAGGCTATATTGAGTGCGTTTTATTTTTATACAGAAATATCGTATAATCTCAATCTTATTATTATTTATTTTAAAGGTATTAGACGTGTCAGAGAATCAAGTAAGTAAAGTGATTGAAGCAAAAGAAATTATGACCTTATTGCCACATCGTTATCCATTTTTATTAGTGGATCGCGTGTTGGACTACAAAGAAGGTGAGTGGTTAAAAGCGATTAAAAATATTAGCGTCAATGAGCCTTGTTTCACAGGTCACTTCCCTGGCGAACCTATTTTACCGGGCGTTTTAATTTTAGAAGCTTTGGCACAAGCAATGGGCATTTTAGCCTTTAAAACTCACGAATTAAAAGGCGGTGAATTATTCTATTTCGCAGGTATTGATGAAGCGCGCTTTAAACGCCCAGTGTTACCTGGAGATCAGATGGAATTAAACGTTCAAGTGATTAAAGAACGCCGTGGCATCACTGCATTTACTGGCGTAGCAACCGTAAATGGTGAAATTGCTTGTGAAGCAAAACTAATGTGCGCTCGTCGTTAATTAAGGGGATAAATATGATCCACCCAAATGCAAAAATCCATCCTACAGCCTTAGTTGAAGAAGGCGCAGTTATTGGTGAAGGTGCTGTTATCGGACCTTTCTGTATTGTTGAAGGCACTGTTGAAATTAAGGCTCGCACTGTATTGAAATCTCACGTTGTCGTACGTGGTGATACTGTTATTGGCGAAGATAACGAAATCTATCAATTCGCTAGCATTGGTGAAGTGAACCAAGATTTAAAATATAACGGCGAAGCAACTAAAACTATTATTGGTAATAGCAACCGAATCCGTGAACACGTGACAATCCATCGTGGCACTATCCAAGGCGGTGGCGTAACCTCTATTGGCAATAACAATTTATTAATGGTGAATGTTCACGTTGCACATGATTGCCAAATTAAAAACAACTGTATTTTGGCAAACAATGCAACACTTGCAGGTCACGTAGAATTAGATGATTTCGTGATTGTTGGTGGCATGTCAGCAATTCACCAATTTGTAATCGTTGGTGCGCATGTCATGTTAGGCGGCGGTTCTATGGTAAGCCAAGATGTACCTCCTTACGTTATGGCACAAGGCAACCACGCCCGTCCATTTGGCGTAAACTTAGAAGGTTTAAAACGTCGTGGTTTTGATAAACCAACCATGCACGCAATCCGTAACGTTTATAAAATGCTCTACCGTAGCGGTAAAACACTTGAAGAAGTGTTACCAGAAATTGAGCAAATTGCGGAAACCGATTCAGCTATCAGTTTCTTTGTTGAATTTTTCAAACGTTCAACTCGCGGAATTATTCGTTAATAAAACTTCTTTATTTTCAACCGCACTTTGCACACCAAAGTGCGGTTATTTTTTAGGATAAATTTGATGAACAAAACAAATCCAACCATTGCTCTTGTTGCAGGCGAGGTATCTGGCGATATTCTCGGAGCGGGGTTAATACGCCAACTAAAAGCACATTATCCTAATGCTCGCTTTATTGGCATTGCAGGCCCAAGAATGTTGGCTGAAGGCTGTGAGACGCTCGTCGATATGGAAGAGCTTTCTGTTATGGGTTTGACTGAAATCTTGAAACATCTTCCTCGTCTGTTAAAAATTCGCAAAAATGTCATTCAAACCATGTTGCACGAAAAACCTGATGTTTACATCGGCATTGATGCGCCTGATTTTAATTTGGATGTAGAACTCAAGCTCAAAGCTAACGGAATTAAAACTATTCATTACGTGAGCCCCTCTGTATGGGCATGGCGTCAAAATCGTATCCATAAAATTGCCAAAGCAACTCATCAAGTTCTTGCCTTTTTGCCTTTTGAGAAAGCCTTTTACGATAAATTTAACGTTCCTTGCCGTTTTATTGGTCACACAATGGCAGATGCTATTCCGCTCAAACCAAACCGTGCTGAAGCCTGTCAAATGCTACAGATTGATCCCACACAACGCTATTTAGCAATCCTAGTTGGAAGTCGTGGTTCAGAAGTGGAATTTCTGGCTGAGCCTTTCTTGAAAACGGCTTTATTATTAAAAGAACAATTCCCAGATTTGCAATTCCTCGTTCCTTTGGTGAACGAAAAACGACGAATTCAATTTGAAGCTATTAAAGCTAAAATTGCGCCAAATCTAGATCTGCATTTAATTGATGGCAATGCACGACAAGCAATGATCGCCGCTGATGCAACACTTCTTGCTTCAGGAACAGCTGCGCTTGAAGCAATGCTTTGTAAATCACCCATGGTGGTTGGCTATCGAATGAAACCACTGACCTATTTCTTAGCAAAACGTTTAGTGAAAACTGATTATATTTCTTTACCAAACTTGCTTGCGAATGCAATGCTCGTTCCTGAAATGATTCAAGAAGAATGCACGCCAGAATTGCTCGCTGAAAAACTATCTGCTTATCTTTCTGATGATGAAAGTGCGGTAAAAAATCGTCATATTTTAATTCAGCACTTCACGGATTTACACCAAAAAATTCAATGCAATGCCGATAAGCAAGCGGCTCAAGCAGTCATTGATTTATTAGAAGGAACAGAAAATGTTTGAATATCCACAAAGCTATGAATTGATCGCTGGCGTTGATGAAGTTGGGCGAGGCCCTCTAGTTGGGGCTGTTGTAACGGCTGCCGTTATTTTAGATCCTCATAATCCAATTGAAGGATTAGCTGATTCTAAAAAACTTTCAGAAAAAAAACGTTTAGCCCTTGCTGAAGAAATCAAAGAAAAAGCCCTTGCTTGGGCATTAGGTCGAGCTGAAGCTAACGAAATTGACGAGATAAATATCCTGCAAGCCTCCTTATTAGCCATGACTCGAGCAGTAAAATCTTTAAAAATTCAACCGCACTTTGTGTTGGTTGATGGCAATAAGATCCCAAAAGATTTAGATATTCCAGCGCAAGCCGTCGTAAAAGGCGATAGCCTTGTGGCGGAAATCAGTGCAGCCTCTATTTTGGCGAAAGTGGCACGAGACCAAGAAATGGAAGAATTAGACAAGCAATATCCAGAATACGCTTTTGCCCAACATAAAGGCTATCCAACCAAATTACATTTGGAAAAATTAGCTGAACTTGGCGCGTTACCGCAACATCGTCGTAGCTTTGCTCCAGTGAAAAAAGCACTGGAAAATCGTTAGAATTTTAATCGCAAAATGCTTTTATTTTATTAGACAGTGAAATATTGATAAAACAAAGGGAGTATTAAAAATACTCCCTTTTCTTTAATCAACTTAACTCTATGGAATGACAGGTAATTAACCTTTCTGTACGTTATATGCTTCCAATGCACGTAAAGAATAAGTATAAGCAGCGCCTGCATTTAATGCGATAGACATTGCTAATGCTGCAGCCACTTCAGCTTCGCTTGCACCAGCTTTTACAGCTTCTTCTGCGTGTACGCTAATGCAGCTCTCGCAACGAGTTGTTACAGCAACGGCTAATGCGATAAGTTCACGAGTTTTAGCGTCAAGTACGTTACCTTCTGCCGCTGCTGCGCCTAATGCTTGGTAAGCTTGTAACATTTTTGGATATTGTTTACCTAACGCACCAAATGATTTTTTAACGTGTGATGTTTCTTCTTTCCAATCTGCAAACATAATGTTCTCCTAAATATATTGAATTAATAACCAACTGGTGTGGCAAATTATAGGCAGATTGGATTATGATACTTGCTTATTTATCTCAATTTTTATCGCTAACATCTCATTATGGATTATTTAGATAAACTCACCCATTTAGCACAAGTACGTGGGGAAATTAATATTCGCTGTGAATTTCAAGGTGAATGGCAAGTTGCCCACCAAGAAAAAGATGCGGGAAAAGGTGTATTTCATCTTATTGAACAAGGCGAATGTTGGCTTACACTCGGACAAAAGCAATTTCATTTAAAGGAAGGCGATATCTTTTTCCTTCCCCAAAATCAACCGCACTTTATGCGTCATTCATCCACCAAAACAAAGGACGCATCATTGAAAAAAAGCTGGCAAGGTGCGTTTGAATTGTATCAAGTCGGACAAGGAACGCCTGATTTAAAAATGTTCTGCGGGGCGTTTTATTATCAGCAAGATGCTATCCTCACAGCTTCTATGCCTGAATATTTGCATCTCAATTTATGTGATACACCGATTCATCCTTTGGTTCAGCTTTTTCTACAAGAAGCACAAAAAAACGATGCAGGCACAAAATCAGTCGTCGATGCACTTTCGAATGTACTTTTAATTTATATTTTACGCCATGCGATTCAAGAGAACTTAATTACAGGCGGTGTGTTACTCGCGTTGCAAGACAAGCGATTAAATGCTGTGCTAGGTGCGATATTACAACGCCCTCAAGAAGATTGGCGAATTGAACAATTAGCTGATCTTTCTGCAATGTCTCGTGCAAACTTTATTCGTGTTTTTCAACAACAACTTGGTATGTCGCCAGGGCGTTTTCTCACGAAAGTGCGGTTACAATCTGCGGCGTTTTTATTAAAACAATCACAACAATCTGTGCTTGCCATTGCTTTAGAAGTGGGGTATCAATCAGAAGCTCATTTTTGTAAAGTTTTTAAAAATTACTACCAACTTTCTCCAAGCCAATACAGAAAATCTGTCAGCCTATAAATTGGTGTGTTTTTACGCTATAATAATATGCACTTCTAAAAGGCAACCTGCGTTGCCTTTTCTTTTTAAGGAAAAGATATGTTTAACAAAATTTTTTCGTGGTTTGAAAACCGTTTAAATCCCTATCCAGAAAGCAATCCAACAACACCTAAAAAAGGTTTGTTCCGTTTTATTTGGTCTAGTATTGCAGGAATGAAAGGTTGGATTCTTTTGCTCGCGATTTTAACCGTTGGTACTGGTGTAATGGAAGCAGTATTATTCCAATTTATGGGGACACTTGTAGATTGGTTAGGTACATTTACACCTGAAAAATTATGGCAAGAAAAAGGTCATTTATTAATTGGAATGGCAGCCCTATTACTTATTAGCATCGTGTGGGGATTTTTAGCCTCCACCGTACGTTTACAAACCTTACAAGGCGTATTTCCAATGCGATTACGTTGGAATTTCCATCGTTTAATGCTTGGACAAAGTTTGAGTTTTTATCAAGACGAATTTGCAGGTAGAGTATCCGCAAAAGTGATGCAAACTGCCCTTGCTGTGCGTGACACAGTACTTACACTTGCAGATATGTTCGTTTATGTATTGGTATATTTTATTACCTCTGGCGTAGTTCTAGTGGCATTAGATTCTTGGTTCTTATTACCATTCATTACTTGGATTATACTCTTCGGTTTGATCCTACGAACCCTCATTCCTAAACTATCAAAAACTGCACAACGACAAGCTGATGCTCGTTCTTTAATGACGGGACGTATTACAGATGCTTATTCCAATATTGCTACAGTAAAATTATTTTCTCACGGCTCGCGTGAAGCCACTTATGCCAAGCGTTCGATGCAAGATTTTATGGTAACAGTACACGCTCAAATGCGTTTAGCAACATCACTGGACACGCTCACTTACGCTACAAATATTCTACTTACATTAAGCACCGCAATACTTGGCATTATTTTATGGAAAAATGGTCAAGTTGGCGTGGGGGCAATAGCAACGGCAACTGCAATGGCATTACGCGTAAACGGGCTTTCTCGTTGGATTATGTGGGAATCAGCCCGATTATTTGAGAATATCGGCACCGTAAACGACGGAATGAATACTTTAACTAAACCTCACACCATTGTAGATAAACCACAAGCATCGCCGTTACAAGTGAAACAAGGGGAAATTAAGTTTAACGATATTACCTTTGCTTATGATCCAACAAAACCATTACTCAATCATTTCAATCTCACTATCAAACCAGGGGAAAAGGTTGGGTTAATCGGTCGTTCTGGTGCAGGAAAATCTACGATTGTGAACTTATTGCTTCGCTTTTATGAAGCACAACAAGGCGAAATTACCATTGATGGACAAAATGTACTCAATGTGCAACAAGAAAGCTTACGTCGCCAAATCGGTTTAGTCACTCAAGACACTTCGTTGCTGCATCGTTCTGTACGTGACAATATTATTTATGGTCGCCCGAATGCTACTGATGAAGAAATGGTTTTAGCTGCTGAACGAGCGGAAGCCGCTGATTTCATCCCATTTCTCAGTGATGCCCAAGGTAGAAAAGGCTATGACGCCCATGTGGGAGAACGCGGGGTAAAACTTTCGGGTGGTCAGCGTCAGCGTATTGCTATTGCTCGTGTCATGTTAAAAGATGCGCCAATTCTATTGTTAGATGAAGCCACAAGTGCGCTGGATTCAGAAGTGGAAGTGGCGATACAAGAAAGTCTCGATAAGATGATGGAAAATAAAACTGTGATTGCCATTGCCCATCGTTTATCCACCATCGCAGCGATGGATCGCCTGATTGTGCTTGATAAAGGACAAATTGTTGAACAAGGTACCCATGCTGAATTACTGGAGCGCAATGGTCTGTACGCTAAACTATGGAATCATCAAAGTGGCGGATTTTTAAGTGAACATGCTGAATAATATTACTTTTCCGCTATAGATAAAATCCATATAAAAAGGCACGCATATAAAAAATATGCGTGCCTTTTATCATCATACGTTCAACTAAGCTTATAACTTACTTTTTAATACCTTAAGCGCTCTTGCTCGATGAGAAATTTTTTTCTTCTCAACTGTTTCTAATTCAGCAAATGTGCAACCTTGTTCTGGGCTAAAGAATAAACTGTCATAACCAAAACCATTTTCGCCTTTTTCTTCAAAACCAATCACACCGTGACACTCACCTTCGGCAATAATTGGCGATGGATCCGTTGGATGCTGTAAAAACACGATACAACTCACAAATTTGGCTTGGCGTTTATCTTGTGTAACATGAGCAAGCTCTGCCAATAATTTCTCACGGTTTTTAGCATCATTGCCCTCTTCTCCAGCATAACGTGCAGAATACAGACCTGGCGCGCCATTAAGTGCGGAAACCACTAAGCCAGAATCATCTGCAATAGCAGGTAAACCTGATTTTTCTGAGGCATAGCGCGCTTTTAATAACGCATTCTCAACGAAAGTTAATCCTGTTTCTTCTGGGCTTTCAATACCTAAATCTGTTTGTGCAATCACTTCAAAACCAAAATCAGATAAAACATCAGCCATTTCTTTCACTTTGCCTTTATTGCCTGTAGCAAGTACGATTTTTTGTTTCATAATCAATCCTTTTATTGATGATAAGCTGCCGTTAAATCAGCCCAGTTTTGCTCGGTAAATTGAATATTCATTCGTCCAACTTCTTTTTCAAAGGAACGTTTTAAACGATTCAGATTTTGCACTTTCCAAAAATCTCCAGATTTTTCACCGCACTTATCAAAGTCAATCAACCAACATTTTTTCCCTTGTTCAGTCTGTTGAATCAAAATATTGTGTGCATTCAAGTCCGTATGGCAAATTTGTAAATCATGTAATTTTCGAATCAAACGACCAATTTGCATCCAAGTTTCTTTTGGCAATGTTTGTGTTTGTAAAAGCGCGGTTAAATCCTGCGCATTTTCGATTTTTTCCGTCAAAATATCCGCTTGATAGCAAATACCTAACTTGCCTTTTTGAATACGTGCAGCAATCGGTTTAGGCACAGGTAAACCCGCTTCATACAAACGTTGCAACAAATGAAACTCAGAAAAGCTACGGGTAGTTTCAAGAGCAGAAAAACGATAACGATCTTTGTTCAGTTTACCCCAAAGTCCACCTCGATAATAATGACGCAACGCACAATTTACGCCAAACCAATCTTCAGTTTGCAAGAAATAAGTGATACCTCGACCTTTTGCACTTCCTATCAGTCGGCCTTGTTTTTGCCAAAATTCCGCTTGGAAAAACTCGGTTGCTTGCTCAAAAGTGCGGTCAAAATTAAAGATAAAATATTGGTTATCTTGTTGGAATTGCTGCATTGGAATGTTGTTATGAATAGAAAATGGGGTCATTCTACTTTAAAATAGGCACAAATTAAATGAGAAAGGAACGTCAATGCCACTTTTTACCGAAGCTCCAAAATCCCTTTGTATTCTCCGATTGTCAGCTGTGGGCGATGTCTGTCATGCCTTAGCTGTGGTTCAGCACATTCAGGCATGTTATCCCCAAACAGAAATTACGTGGATTGTAGGTAAAACCGAAATGGGTTTGCTTTCGGGCATTCCTCATATCACACTCATTCCTTACGATAAAAAGGCGGGATGGAAAGGCGTTTTATCACTCTGGACACAACTAAAAAATAAACATTTTGATGCGCTATTAAATATGCAAACAGCATTTCGTGCATCAATCCTTTCTTTAGGAATTAAAGCAAAATTCAAAATTGGATTTGGAGAAAAACGTTCTCGCGAAGGGCAATGGCTATTTGTAAATCGTCGTATCACTGATCCCTCATCGCCCCATGTATTAGATGGATTTATGGCTTTCGCTGAATATATTGGCGTACCGAAATCAGAACCGAAATGGGAATTAGCTATCTCAGAAGATGATTATAAATTTGCCGATCAATTTATTGATTTCTCTCGTAAAAATTTATTAATTTCCCCTTGTTCTAGTAAAGCCGAAAAAGATTGGCTAATCGAACGTTATGCAGAGGTTGCCAATATTGCCCATCAGAATAATGTCAATGTAATTTTCTGCAGTTCGCCAGCCAAACGTGAATTAGAAATAGTCGAAAAAATTACCGCACTTTGCCATTTCACGCCAACCAATATTGCAGGAAAAACAAACCTAAAACAGCTTACCGCTTTAATTTCTAAGGTTGATTTGGTGCTTTCGCCAGATTCTGGCCCTGCCCATATTGCGACAACACAAGGTACACCCGTTATTGGCTTGTATGCCTATCACAATCCTTTGCGGACTGCACCTTATAATAATTTAGATAACGTGGTATCAGTATATGAAGAAAATTCCCAAAAAGAATTTGGCAAACCGTCTTCTGAACTACCTTGGGCAACCAAACTAAAAGGGAAAAATTTAATGGCAGAGATTCAAGTCGAACCCGTCATTGAACAAATAAAAAAATTAGGATTATTCTAAAGAAAAAAGCTCAGCTAATGCTGAGCTTTTATTTATCTTGCAATCAAGTTACTAATTGCTTGGTAAATTCTCGCGGCTGAATCGCCAGACAATGCCTTGCCTTTTTCATCAGAAATGACAACGGAGCTTTGTCTACCATGATCAGATATTTGCATTTGGTAAGTGCCGTTTTCAAGTTCTGGAAGCTCAGTTCCCATGCGCAACCAATCTTCTTTTTTTAATGCTGAATATTTTAATTCACGATAACCTTTACCCGCAGTTTCAGATTTGATCGCAAAACCCACTTTAGGTAAAGCTCCACCTAATTTTTCCCATGCTTGACCAAAATTAACATTCATCGCTAATGCAGTTTGACCATTCAAATCCTGAATAATTTGCGAAGCTACCGCTCCCACAGAAGCACTAGATAAATCTTGTTGCTGTTTGTTGTAAGCAGAAGTTAATGCAGACACAATGCGGTTTAAGCGTTCAGACGTATAACGTTGCTTATCGGATACACTTGGAGTGAAAATCACGCCATCACGACGCATTTGTAAAACAGATACTGCTAGTGCACTCGCATCTTGAGCCATAACTTGTTCTACTTGATATTTAATCTCAGTGCCCGATTTATCACCAATTCTTCCTGTTGGCGCCCAGTCCGTCGTTAAAATCGCACCATTCGTCGTTGATGAAATACCGTCTTCTTTTAATAAGCGTTCAACTTGTTGAAGGTTATACACACTTGCTTGCTGTTCTGGATACACGATTAATGCACGTTCACCATCGAATTGTGTTAATGAATTTTCAATAATCGCTAATGGTGTTGATGGAGGACGAATATCAATATTTTCTCCCTTTTTCACAGCAATATTAGGCAACGCATAAGTATCGTCTGCTTTTGGTAGCATTACGCCACCACTCGCCAATGGTGAAAATCCAGGGATAGAAGCCTCTGATTTTTGGAAAGAATCATTAGCAGTCTTTAATGCTTCAGGATCAGACGAACAGCCAGCCAATACGATAACCGCTGCTAAACTCAACATTATTTTTTTCATATTTGAACCTTAACTAAATTGAAAACTTTATGAATTTTGACCGCACTTCGACAGCCTATAATGCAAAAAGTTTAGGGGTAATGACTTACCCCTGATTTTTATAATAATCCTGCGATTTTCAGTGCTTCTTCTACTTTTGGTTGAACTTCTTCGCTTAACACCGTCAATGGCAAGCGTAAATGTGCTGACTTAATTAAACCTAAACGATAAGCCGCCCATTTCACAGGAATTGGATTCGATTCAATAAAAAGATCATGGTGTAAACGCATTAAGCGAGCATTAATTTCTTCTGCTTTAGCAAAATTTCCCGCAAGCGCATAGCGACACATATCAGCCATATCTTTTGGTGCTAAGTTATTCGTTACAGAAATCACGCCTTCTGCGCCGAGTTTCATCGCATCCAAACTCGTTGCATCATCACCACTTAAAACGATGAAATCCTTGCCTGCGAGTTCTTTAATTTTAGTTACACGACTAATATCTCCAGTTGCTTCTTTAATACCAACAATGTTGTTGATTTTTGCTAAACGAGCAACAGTTTCTGGCTTCATATCGCTACCGGTACGACCTGGTACGTTATAAAGAATTTGCGGTAAATCTGTACATTCAGCAATGGCTTTAAAATGCTGGAAGATTCCTTCTTGGGTTGGTTTATTGTAGTAAGGTACAACGGATAGACAACCCGCAACGCCACTATCGCGTAATAATTTTGTCATTGTAATTGCTTCGCTGGTGGCATTGGCTCCAGCACCTGCGATAACAGGAATGCGACCTTTGGCTAACTCCACCGTTTTTTTAATTACTTTAACATTTTCTTCAATACTTAGCGTTGCAGATTCACCGGTTGTTCCGACAGAAACAATGGCATTAGTACCTGCTTTGATATGATGTTCTACCAAATTTTCTAAACACGAGAAATCAATTTCACCGTCATTGTTCATTGGTGTGACAAGAGCAACAATACTGCCTGAAAATAAAGGATTTTGTGCTGACATAGAACCTCCGTTGGTTTTTTAATTTTATTATTTGGTATGGCTCGTTATAGTCGCTAAAATGACTTGAATTTGCAAATATTTTTTCATCAAAGGAGCTTTTTATGAATCCATTATCCGTTGGTAGCCAAGCACCCATTTTTACGTTATTAAATCAGCAGGAACAACTCGTTTCTTTAAATGATTTTCGCGGTAAAAAAGTATTAGTCTATTTTTACCCGAAAGCACTTACGCCAGGCTGCACAACGCAAGCATGCGGATTGCGTGATAGTAAATCAGAATTAGATGCATTAGGTTTAGTTGTACTTGGCATTAGCCCCGATACACCGAAAAAATTAGCTCAATTTATTGAGAAAAAAGCCCTTAATTTCACACTACTTTCCGATCCTGATCACAAAATTGCAGAACAATTTGGCGTATGGGGTGAGAAAAAATTCATGGGGAAAACTTACGATGGTATTCACCGAATTAGTTTTTTAATTGATGAAAACGGAAAAATTATTCACGTATTTGATAAATTCAAAACAACAGAACATCATCAAGTTATCGTTGATTATCTTCGTTCCCTATAACCCTTCAAAAATTACCGCACTTTTCTATATAAAGTGCGGTAAAAATTCATTATTTTTTTAGTTCGATATTTACGCATTATTCCGCCTTTGCTAGAATTTATTCTTGATTGAAATTCATTCTCAATTATATTCCCAAGATATTTCTCAAATAATAAGGACAGAAAAAATGATTCAGCTTTTTGATTTTTTACAACAGTATAGTGACTACTTTATCATCGGTTTATTATTACTGATGAGCATTATTATGCTAGCCATGGTAATTGAACGTTATCTTTTCTTAAGAAAGGTAAACGTGGCGCATTATTCCACCATTCATGAATTAGATATTGATTTAAACCGTAATATGACGGTGATTTCTACTGTTGGTGCCAACGCTCCTTATGTTGGTTTGCTTGGTACGGTTATCGGGATTTTATTAACGTTCTATCAAATCGGTCATGGCGGTGGCGACATTGATCCAAGCGTAATTATGATGCATTTATCTTTGGCATTAAAAGCGACTGCATTAGGTATTCTTGTGGCTATTCCATCTATGGTGTTTTATAACGGTTTAGGTCGTAAAGTGGAAGTTAATCGTTTGAAATGGAAAGTATTAAACGAACAAAAAGATAAGGAATAGTCCGTGAAAAAATTCGATGAAATCAACATTATCCCTTTCATTGATATTATGTTGGTGTTGCTTGCTGTGGTACTTATCACTGCGTCTTTTATCTCTCAAGGTAAAATTCAAGTTAACGTACCTAAAGCCAGTACAGCCGTTGCATTTAAAGCTGATGAGCTTGCTAAATTATTGACTGTAACAGCGGATAAACAACTCTATTTCAATGATAGACCTATTACGCAAGACGCCCTAGAAGCAGAAATTGCCCAATGGAATAAAGATCAAAAAGTCACATTAAAAATTGATGCTGAAGCTTCTTTCCAAGACTTTGTTACCATTACAGATATGCTCTCTAAAAATGAGATCAAAAATGTAGCTATTGTTTCTATGAAAGATAAGGGTAAAAGTGCGGGTAAAAATCCTCAAGAATCTGCACCCGCTCAATCTGTGCCAACTACGCCTTAAGGAATAATTATGCAGCAAACAAAACGTTCGCTATTAGGTTTGCTTATTTCTTTGATCGTGCACAGCATTGTTGTAGGGTTAATCTTATGGAGTTGGAATAAGCCTAGTGATAGCGCCAATAGCGCACCAGGCGACATATCCACAAGTATTTCCATGGAAATGGTGCAAGGCATGGTGATGGAAGAACCAGCACCTGAGCCAGAAAATGTACAAAAAGAGCCAGAACCAGAAAAACAAGAGGTTGTGGAAGATCCAACGGTAAAACCTGAACCACAAAAAATCAAAGAACCGGAAAAAGAAAAGCCAAAACCAAAAGAAAAACCTAAAGAAAAGCCAAAGGATAAACCGAAAAAAGACGTTAAACCACAGGAAAAACCAATCAATAAAGATCTACCAAAAGGTGATAAAAATATTGATTCAAGTGCGAACGTGAATGCTAAAGCGACCACAACTGGCGCCACCAATAGCAATGCACAAGTAGCTGGTAGTGGAACAGACACAAGCGAAATGGCAGCCTATCGCTCCGCAATTCGTCGTGAAATTGAACGTCATAAACGTTATCCTACACGCGCAAAAATGATGCGTAAGCAAGGTAAAGTCAGCGTATCCTTCAATGTAGGTCCTGATGGCTCACTAAGTGGTGCTCGCGTTACTCAATCATCAGGTGATGAAAGCCTAGATAATGCAGCATTAGAAGCAGTTAACAGCGCAAGACCTGTCGGTGCAAGACCTTCAGGATTCCCTTCAGGGTTAAATGTGCCAATTAGTTTCACACTTCAATAAAAAAAGTGCGGTTAATTCTCTTTGAGTTTAACCGCACTTTTCTTTGGCTAGATTTAATTAAGCTACTTGATTACCTAAGGTACCATCATCAATCGCTTCTTTCGGAGTACCTACCACTTCAGCAATTTTGTCCCCGTTCTTAAAAAATACAAATCCACCATTTTCCATTTTTGTCCAATTTTCATCTTTGGTTAATGGAAAGGTTGTAATGATATTCACTTTATCGCCTTCCTTTGCATAATCACTAAAATCAATGACTCCATCATCATCAATTCTGTGCGCTTTACCAAAAGGCGCTTGTCGCATGACATAATGTAAATTCGTTGAACAATGGGCTATCATCCATTCGCCATTAGAGAGAATAAAATTGAATGTTCCGTGTTGAGCAAGCTCTTTTGTTACTTTTTGAATAGCCTCAAAAATTTCCATTTCACTCGGTTTTTTACGAAAAGTATTTTTAAGATATTCCGCCATATAACAAAAAGCAGCTTCAGAATCTGTAGAACCTATTGGCTGCAAAAAATGTTCTGTCATGTCTGGTAAGTTTTTCAAATTACCATTATGCGCAAAAACCCAGTTTTGCCCCCAGATTTCACGAATAAACGGATGAGTATTTTCAATATTCACTTCCCCCTGAGTCGCCTTACGAATATGCGCAATAACATTCAAAGACTTGATTTTATATTGCTTCACACAATCAGCGATGGGGGAAAGGCTAGCAGCTTGATTATCGCGAAAAATACGCACTCCACGCCCTTCAAAAAAAGCGATTCCAAAGCCATCTGAATGACAATCAGTTAAACCAGCACGACGACGAAAACCTTCAAAAGAAAAGACGATATCCGTCGGCGTATTACAATTCATTCCGAGTAATTGACACATAATTTAAATAAGATATAACCTCACAATATGTGAGTGATTTAACACCATTATGAAGGTAATATCAAGAGAGATTCTATAGATTTTTCATGTTATGTCGGTATTAGGTCTATCAGAAATAATGCTTTTAGTTAACACACCATTTTCTAGAAATCGTTACTGATTATTTCTAATGAGAGTTATTCAAAGAAATAGGATTTGAAAATTAAAGTAATAAATATTAATAAAAGAAATTAATCTGAGGAAATTTAAAGGGTATAGGAAAGAGAAAATGGTCCCCCCTGCCGGACTTGAACCAGCGACCAAGCGATTATGAGTCGCCTGCTCTAACCGACTGAGCTAAGGGGGGAAAGTGCGGTGATTATAGAGAAATAATCACTTGAAGTCTATAATAGAAGGGATGATTGATGAAAAATCAATCATTCCTTTTTACATTATTGAAGCACTGAAATATCAGCTACTTGTAAGAATAACCCTTGTAACGTATTTAAAATCGCTAAGCGGTTTTGGCGTAATGCTGGTTCTTCAGCATTTACCATCACGTTATCAAAGAAACTGTCTACCGGCGCGCGTAAGTTCGCTAATTTATCTAGTACTGCCGTGTAATCGCCTTGTGCGATAAGTGGTTGTACTTCAGTGCGTAATGCGAGTACCGCTTCAGCAAGGGCTTTTTCTGCTGGCTCTACGCAAGCGGTCAAATTGATCTCACCAATTGCAGCATCCGCTTTTGCTAAGATGTTGCTTACACGTTTGTTTGCTGCTGCTAACGCTTCCGCTGAATCTAAAGTACGGAAGTGTGAAACCGCACGCACGCGCGCATCAAAATCAGCAGGGCGAGTTGGACGACGCGCCAATACCGCTTGAATCACATCCACTGCAATGCCTTCATCTTGATACCATGCACGGAAACGACCAAGCATGAAGTCCACCACATTAGCAACCACGTTTTGATTCGTGAGTTTATCACCGAAAAGCGCGGCTGATTTTTTCACTAAATCTTCTAAATCAAGCGGTAAGTTTTTCTCTACGATAATACGTAACGCACCTAATGCCGCACGACGCAATGCAAATGGGTCTGCACTACCTTTAGGTGCTTGGCCGATGCCGAAGATACCCGTTAAGGTGTCAAATTTATCCGCTAAAGCAACCGCACTTGCCACCAAAGATTTAGGTAATTCATCCCCCGCAAAGCGTGGCATATATTGTTCGTTTAATGCCACTGCCACTTCTTCGTCTTCACCATCATGACGAGCATAGTGCATCCCCATTACGCCTTGTGTATCAGTGAATTCAAACACCATGTTGGTCATCAAGTCACATTTTGACAGTAAGCCAGCACGTTTTGCTTTCGCTTCGTCTGCACCGATTTGTTTTGCAATTTCGCCTGCAAGTTGCTCAATGCGGTCTGTTTTATCTTTCAATGTACCCAATTGTTGTTGGAACAATACGGTTTCTAAACGAGGTAAACGATCAACCAGTTTTTGTTTTAAGTCGGTTTTGAAGAAGAATTCCGCATCGGTTAAACGAGGGCGAACCACTTTTTCGTTCCCTTCGATAATCGCGGTTGGATCTTCTGGATTGATGTTCGATACAAAAATAAAGTGCGGTAATAATTTGCCGTCTTTGTCATAAATCGGGAAATATTTTTGGTCGCCTTTCATAGTGTAAACTAAGGCTTCCGCAGGCACGGCTAAGAAGCGCTCTTCGAATTTCGCCGCTAATACATTTGGATATTCCACCAACGAGGTCACTTCTTCAAGCAAGCTTTCTTCAATGTCAGCCACGCCACCAAGTGCGGTTGCTTTTGCTTGAGATTTTGCCAAAATTTCTGCTTTACGCTCATTGAAGTCCGCTACTACAGAACCTTTTTCACGCAATAATTGCGGATATTGGTCTGCATGTTGAATTTCAAATTCTTTCTCACCTAAGAAACGGTGACCGCGAATAGTGCGTGCACTTGCCACACCTAAAATTTCGCCTTCGATTAACTCATCACCTAACAACATAGTCACAGTATGAACCGGGCGGATAAACTGCACGGTTTTGTCAGCCCAACGCATTGGTTTTGGAATTGGCAATTTTGCTAAGGCATTTGCCACAATGTCGTTAAGTAAGTTTTTGGTCGGCTGACCTTCAATTTTCGCACGATGAACTAACCATTCACCTTTATCAGTTGCAATGCGTTCTGCTTGCTCAACGGTAATCCCACAACCACGCGCCCAGCCTTCTGCCGCTTTAGTTGGTTTGCCTTCCGCATCAAAGGCTGCAGACACTGCTGGCCCGCGTTTTTCGATTTCTTTGCTTGGCTGTTGCGTGGCTAAGTTCAACACTTTTACCGCCAAACGACGCGGCGCCGCAAACCATTCGATTTTGTCGAAAGTTAAACCTGCTTGGTTCAATTCCGCCTCAACGTTATCCGCAAAAGAGGTCGCTAATATTTTGAGAGCTTTTGGTGGCAGCTCTTCTGTGCCGATTTCTACTAGGAAGTTTTGGGTTGTCATTTTGTTTTCTCTGGTAAGGTGCAACTTGCGCACCGTTTTATTTTAATTTAATCTTTTTCAATCAGTGCTTCACATTTCACAGGGAAATTAAGTGAGTTTGCGATAAAACATGCCTGATGCGCATTTTCATGTAATGCCAATGCCTTAACGGCATCCGACTCGCTTGAAATTCTCACACGAGGTTTTAATGTTGCCGAAATAAAGCGCCCTGCATGCTCTGAACTGCCTTCATCCATAATCGCTATTGCTTCATCACGGTATTCTTGCACAATAATGTTATTAACGGCACAAAAATGTAAATACCATAATTTATGACAGGCAGAAATGGAGGCTAATAACATATCTTCTGGGTTCCAACGTGTTTTATCACCACGAAAAGCTGGATCAGCAGAACCTAAAATATTGGGTTTATTCAATGCCGAAGCAATAAAATCCCGCTCATACGCAGTATAAGAAGAAGTTCCCCGCCCTAAATTTCCAACCCACTCTACGGTAGTTTGATAAATATGTTGCTTCATTATATTTTCCGTTATCTCTTATAGCGTATGTAAATTAAGAAATTCATGTCTTATTTGATTATTTTCTTCGTTTTCACTTCTGCCAAATCTCCCCTCCCCCTCTTTGCTAAAGAGGGGATTGGTTCTTTGGAGAGTTAAATATTTATGTTCTACTTTAACGTTTTTTGAAAGCAGATAATTTAATTTCTATTGAAATTAAAATGTAAATAAGTCAGTTACTATCAATTAACTCAAGAATTCCCCTCTTTAGCAAAGAGGGGTAGGGGAGATTTGGCAGAAGTTAATCCAACCTCATACTCAATCAGCCCTCACATTCTCTAAAAACAAATAAATCTGCTTTACTACACTTTCAATTTCACGCATTACTTCATCATTGCTAAACCGCATCACCGTGAAACCAAGTGAATTTAATTCTGCATCTCGCAATGCATCTTTTTCCTGATAATCAGGTTCATAGTGCTGACTACCATCTAACTCAATAATCAGCCTTGCTTTCGCACAATAAAAATCAACGATATAACTTAAAAGTGGCTTTTGTCGATTAAATCGAAATCCTAATAATTGATCTCGATTGATACGTCGCCATAATTTTCTTTCCGCATCCGTTTGATCCACTCGCAATTTCTGCGAATTCTCTTTTAAATATTTTTCATAGGGTTGCATGAAAGCTACTTCTTCCTGTTCTCAATCCCCTCACTCAACACCTCTTGGAAACGCTCGTAATCACAAAAGCCATTTTCATCTTTCTTACAGCCTTTAAGGGTTAATGCTGTTTGGTTTGGAGGTGTCGCTAAACTTAGTGGTGTGATGTTAATCAGCTGTTCGGTAGTTTGATACACATAATCCAACTTAAATTTGAGCTTACCGCTCGGTTTATGCTTCCATACTTCAAATAGCAACTTGCCACCGATTGGGATATTTTCCAATGAATCATCTAATTCATAAGGTTCAACACCTAGTGCTGCAAGCAGAGCAACAATATTAGAATCGTGTCCAACCAATAAGTTAATTTTGTTTTCACTATTTAGCTGTTGCTGAATAAATGCTAACAACGGATATGAGGCATTTTGTGCTAACGCTTCATTGTTTTTAAATAACGTGCGGTAATATTCGTTTTTAATTTCGTTAATTGCACGCCATTTTTCTTGGCTATCCACGCGGCCGTTTGCGATTTCAGAATCAGGCTTGCCCACATAATGCGCAAGTAATAATGCACTGACAATTTTCTTTCCAGTGCTGATAGAGCCAGTAATTTTGACTGACTTGCCGTCTTTAATACTGTATTCACCGACTTTTCCACCTAAATCACACTCGCCTTTTTGCAAACAGTTTGGTGAGTTTTTGTAATCGATGATTTCACTTAATAGCGCATAATTTGGTGCTAATTTTTGCTGTAAAGCGGTTAAATCAACGTTATTTTTTGCAGATTCAATCAAGGCTTTACTTGGATTATGCGCCTGTGTATTAAAAATCGGATCTTTTTCTGAACCAATTTTACCATGATGTTGCAGTTGTACATTACAGCCCGCAAATGCACCAGAAACAATCGCCTGA
Source organism: Haemophilus sp. C1 (assembly GCF_001276515.1). Taxonomy (GTDB): domain Bacteria; phylum Pseudomonadota; class Gammaproteobacteria; order Enterobacterales; family Pasteurellaceae; genus Haemophilus. The sequence goes on along the minus strand of NZ_LDVZ01000006.1, from coordinate 77,839 downwards.
CCTGTTGCAATGGTGCGTTGCACACCATTCGCATAAGCGAAAATGCCTTCGCCTGATGCACAACGTTCTGTTGTTAATAACCCTTTATCCGAAAGCCACTGACCTAAATACTGTCCGAAATAGGTTTCTAGCACCGTCCCTTTTGCAGTGAGATAGCCAGATGGTACATTCCATTTTGCCCATTTATAAGGGGAATATTTCGCCATTTCTTGCGGATCTTTTTCCACTGGTGAACGCAATCCGTGTCGGCTGAAAATAAATACTTTCTCTAATTCATAATCAGAACTTGAAGAATTTTGGCTATTTTCTGTTGCCAACACGCTACTTGCTAAAGCTGAGCTAAGCAAAAGTGCGGTGAATTTTAGGGTTATTTTTTTCATATTCGAGACCTAATCATTTAATGTTGAAATTGAGCTATAAAAATTCAAGGCATATTTGGTGCCGTAAGCTAACACCATAAATACTGCAACAATATTGACTACCGCAAAAAAGATTAGTTGTTTACTGTCGCTCTCCACCCAGAGCATTTTAAATAATGCGAGCGTACCAATATTTTCATCAAGTTCACTCTCTCCGCTTAGTGTTCTTAAGGTTTTCAGCATCTCGCGTACAAAAGCAACAGTATTTATTGCCATGACGCTGAGTGCAATAAATCCTGAAGCCAAACTTAAAAACAGCACTAGCACATTACTCCACGCCCAATGTGCCCAATTCAGCTCAGAATACATAAATAACGCGAGTGATAAAAACAACACAGCGGGTGTTAAATTTCGAAAAAACATTAAATAGTCATCACCAATTCTAAATAAAAATTGTAAAAAACTGACCTTCTTCATTACTTACGAATCTCCCAACTTGTCTTGGTTTTCATTAAACGCACTTTACCATCTTTGGAGACATATCCGCTTTTTACCACATCTAAAATCGTATTTTCAGGCAAATCAGAAGCAAACACTTCAACCTGTTGCTTATCTTCCGAAAGAATGCCATAAACCGCTTGGGTTTTATTCGCAGGATCGTCTAGCTTAATATCCGCCACATCAAACACTTGTACACAGGCTTTTCTCACATAAGAATAAGACTGCCCCGCATTTGGTAAGCAACCGTGAGCATCGGTTTGACCGCCCACAGTTGGCATTTCAGCTTGTGATTGCGCATTGCTACAAGCGGTCAAAATCATCGCTGAAGTTGCAAGAGCTAACGTTTTTTTTATCACTTTAGAAAATCTCTTTTAATTTGGATTCATCTAAAATAACATCGCCATTTGGTAATAACAACGCAGGAATACCTAAATAGCCATTTGCTTTCGAGTTATCAAATTCTGCACTACTATCGCGTAAACGAGTAAATTGTTTGAGATTAGGTAATGAAGTCATAATTTCTACTTCATCGTAATCCACGCCTAAGCGATCCAACTCCGCGACAAATGGTGCGGTATCTGGGCATGTTTCTGCATAAAAAAGAATGGGTTTACTCATTTTGCTCTCCTGAAGTGCGGTCAAATTTCACCGCACTTTTGTGAATTTGTTTAAGCCTTATTTTTTACAACCAGGGAAACCTAAGGCTTCACGGCTTGCATAATAGGCTTCCGCCACCCCTTTGGTTAAGGCACGAATCCGTAAAATATAGCGTTGGCGTTCTGTTACCGAAATTGCTTTACGTGCATCTAACAAGTTAAAGCTGTGTGCTGCTTTCAAAATACGCTCATAAGCAGGCAATGGTAACGGTTTTTCTAAGGCTAATAACTCTTGTGCTTCTTTTTCATATTGATCAAAGCAGTAGAATAAGAAATCTGTGTTTGCGTGTTCAAAGTTATAGGTTGATTGCTCAACTTCATTTTGATGGAAAACATCGCCATAAGTGGTTTTGCCTAATGGGCCGTCAGACCAAACTAGGTCATACACAGAATCTACGCCTTGAATGTACATGGCCAAACGCTCTAAACCGTAAGTCACCTCGCCCGTTACAGGTTTACATTCTAAGCCACCCACTTGTTGGAAATAGGTAAACTGGGTCACTTCCATCCCGTTTAACCATACTTCCCAGCCTAAGCCCCATGCACCTAAGGTTGGGTTTTCCCAGTTATCTTCTACGAAACGGATGTCGTTTTTGGTCGGATCGAAACCAAGCATTTCAAGGGAACCTAAATAGAGTTCTTGAATGTTATCTGGAGAAGGTTTGATCACTACTTGGAATTGATAGTAATGTTGTAAACGGTTTGGGTTTTCACCGTAGCGACCATCGGTCGGGCGGCGTGAAGGTTGCACATAAGCAAATGCCATCGGCTCTGGACCTAATGCACGTAATGCGGTCATTGGGTGAGAGGTACCTGCGCCCACTTCCATATCAAAAGGTTGCACAATGGTGCAGCCTTGGTTTGCCCAATATTCTTGCAGGGCTAAAATCATACCTTGGAATGTTTTTACGTTAAATTTTGTGCTCATAATCGTTGATCTAATGTGATTAAAAATGCCCGCATTATACTTGAAAGCGCAAGGCGGATAAAGGTGAAAAAGTGCGGTCAAAAAACGAATTTTTTTACAAAATGAACAGAATTTTTAAAGTAAATGAAAATTCTCAACTAGGAAATGAATGTCTATTGTGCCAAAATAGCGCACTTTTTAAAAAGAGGAACCAACTTAATGAAAACTAACTTAATTACTACCGCACTTTTATTGAGTGCATCGGCTTTTGTACAAGCTGAAACTAAAACCGAGCTTGAGCCGATCAATGTGTATTCAGCTTACGCAACGCCAGTAAACCAAGATCAAACTGCATCATCAGTCACCGTATTAACAGAAAAAGATTTTGCAGAGCGTAATGCGACTTATGTGAGTGATGTATTGAAGACTGTGCCAGGTGTGGCAATGGGGGCTAATGGGGGGCGTGGTGCATTAACCAGCTTATTCTTACGTGGTGCAAATTCAAACCAAACAGCAGTTATTATTGATGGTGTAAAAATGAAACCAGCTAATAACTTGGGTTATGATTTTGGTGGTTTAACACTTAGCAATATTGAACGTATTGAAGTATTACGTGGGGAACAATCTGCTCTTTGGGGAAGCGATGCAATGGGTGGGGTGATCTATATCACAACCAAAAGTGGCTTATACAAAGATAAACCATTTAATGTAGATTTTGATTTTGGTACAGGTTCACATAGAACTCGTGATGCTTCGGTGACAATTTCTGGTCATAATGATGGACTCTATTATTCTTTGCACGGCGATAGCCATCGTACAAGTGGAATATCATCTCTAAGTTCAAATAAATTTAATTACACTACATTAGATGGTCAACATTTTTCAGTAGGAGATCGTTCAGAAAAAGATCGTTTTCATCGCGATAATGCTTCTTTACGTGTAGGTTATGATGATACTCATAAAGGAGTGGAATTATTAGCATCTCACTCATCACAAACCGCACATTACGACAATGATAATCGCTCAATTGCACAAGAACGAGATTATGATGATCGAGCTCGCACACGTGAAACATTATTTAAATTAAGTAGTTATCTAGGTAGTGATGAAGAACTTTTTAAACATAAGGTAAGCGTTAGTCATATTAAAACAGATAGTGACAGATTTGATTTATATCCATTTCCAAACTCAAATCCGTTTTCTGCCTATGACGCTAAAAAACTAAACACCAATTATCAATTAGATATTAATCTTGATCACAAGGGTTACATCAAGCAAGGTGTAAGTATTTTAGCAGAATATCAACGAACAACTTATGACTCAACAACATTTACGCCACGAGATAAGAAAAAGCTAACAGAAAAAAGTGTTGCAACCGAATATCGCTTATTCACTGAAGATGAGCATAGTTTCTCTGTAAGTGGTCGATTTACTGAAAACTCACAATTTGAAAATGCCTTTACAGGACGTGTAGCTGGAGCTTATCGCTTATCGCCCAATTTCCGTGCTCACGCAAGTTTTGGTTCAGCTATTCAAAATCCAAGTTTAGTTGATTACTATGGTTATAATGGAAACTATCGTGGAAATCCAAATTTAAAACCAGCAAAAAGTCTTGGTGGAGAAATTGGGTTATTGATGGAAACAGTGGATAAAGCTCATAGTCTTGATATCACTTATTTTGCTCGTAATGTGAAAAATCTGATCAATGGTTTGACAAACCCAGCTTCAAATATTGAGGGAACCTCGAAAATTAAGGGTGTAGAAATTGCGTATAGTGGCAAATTAACAAAAGATTTAACCGCTTATGCAAACTATACTTATATGCGAGCTAAAGAAAAGACTGGGGCAGATTTAATTCGTCGTCCAAAACATACAGCTAATACTGGTTTAGCTTATCAAATAACTGAGAAATTTGGCACAGATGCTAATATCAGTTATGTAGGCAAACGCATAGACAACTACTACAGGATTTACCCAGCAAAACCTACAAAAATGCCATCTTACACTTTGGTAAATTTAGGTGTGAATTATCAATTAATTCCAAATCTAAACATATATGCGAACTTGAACAACGTATTTAATAAAAAATACGAAAATGCTATCGAATATGGTCAAGACGGACGTAATGTTTACGTTGGGTTAAAAGGATCGTTCTAATTATTATCCACCTATAAGGGCGTGCTAAGCACGCCTTTTTACATTCTTGATGGCGTAGCGTATCATTATCTATATGCAAAAAACTCGTTTAATTTTAACCGCACTTTTCTTGCCCTTGACTTCGCATGCGTCGGAGAAATTTGTCTCGCTTACACTTTGTAGCGATCGTCTTTTGTCGGAAATTTCGCGTCCTGAGCAAATTGCTGCGCAGTCACCTTATTCTAAAAATCCCTTGATGATGTTGGATAAACTCAATGTGGATAAGCCAACCCTTGAGCCACAACTCACCGCATTATTGCCCTATCTCGATAAAACGTTTCTTATCAATGAAACCTTTTATCCACAACTTGTGGCAGATTTGAAAAAACTCGGGGCAAAAATTGAACCAATTAATGACACGCCACAAACGGCAGAAGAATTATTTGGGCTAATATTGCACTTGGGCAAACTCACGAGTAACGAAACGCATGCGGAATCTTTGGTTAAAAAACTTAAATTACAAGATTCTCGCCTCAATCTATCTCTCACCGACACATTAATACTTTCAGATACAGGCATTGTAGAAACTTATACGCCACAGTATCCCACTTTACTTAACTTGCTAGGCTTAACCCCGCTAAAAATACCACTTACGGCACAAAATTTTTCTCTTGAAAAAGTGTTACGAGCAGAACCAAACGTGTTAATTGAAATCAGCGATCAACAAAGTTATAACGAGCAAGCAGAATTGCTTAAACATCCGCTTTTGCAAAATCTTTTTAAAAATCGACCGCACTTTCGTATTCCAATGAAATATACTTATTGCTTTGATCACGGCGTATGGCAAGGGGCAGAGAAGATTTATCAACAGTTAAAATAATGTAGCAGACAAATCTCCCCTAACCCCTCTTTGCCAAAGAGGGGAATTTCATGATTACATTAATCAAAGATGACGTATTTACAGTCTTTATATACAAATGATTAGAATAAAATATCAGAATTATACATCCCAACACTATAATCCCCCTCTTTGGCAAAGAGGGGTTAGGGGAGATTTAATAAAATCAAATTAACAAATGATATTTGGATTACATAGGAAATTGATCATTGACCAAAACACTAAAATTAAATACCGCACTTTTCTTAGCGTTGCTGTTGATTAGCGGATTTGCAATTTATCATCAGCTCGGCGACTTTGCCCATCTCAAAAATGCAGATGGTGTGCTCACGGATATGCGCTCGCTCGTATTGCTTGATATTCGCCTACCACGCCTCGGACTAGCCATTTTAACTGGTGCAAGCCTTGCTTTAGCAGGCAATGCAATGCAGGGGATATTTCAAAATCCACTGGCTAGTCCCGGCTTATTGGGCAGTAGTGCCGGTGCAACCAGCACCAGTGTCTTTTTGCTTTACTATTTTTCCGTACCCTTAAGTCTATTGCTTATTGGCGGCGTAACTGGTGCATTATCTAGTTTTTTATTAGTTTATTTAATCGCTAAAAACCACGGTACAACAGCGATGATCTTAAGTGGTTTAGCCATCAATATGTTGCTCTCCGCTGCTGTTGCATTGCTACTTTCGAATGCAGAAAGCCCGTGGGCATTAGCTGAACTCTACCGCTGGCTACAAGGTTCTCTTGTATGGGCAAAACTTGATACACTACTTATTTCACTTCCAATCGCATTATTGGGATTGTTCTGTTTATATCGAGAACGCCGCTATATTGACTTGCTCACCTTCGGTGAAGAAACCGCGAGCACAATGGGCGTGAATCCTAAACGTAGCTTTTTCGTCACGACCTTTGGCGTGGCATTATTAGTGGGTGCAACGATTCCGCAAACAGGCACTATCGGTTTTGTTGGCTTAATCGCACCGCACTTTGCTCGCCTTCTGCTAAAAAAACGCCCTTCACAGCTTTACATCACCAGTGCATTACTTGGCGCATTATTACTACTTATTGCGGATCTTTGCGTTCAATACATTCCAATCTTCTCACATATTTATATTGGCACGCTCATCGCAATCATTGGCGCACCTTGCTTAATTTGGATTTTAATTACGGAGCAACGCAAGTTGGCAAGATAATGATTAGAATCGAAAACCTTTCTCAGCCTTATGGCTTAAACAACATCAGCTGCACACTTCCTAAAGGAAAACTGATCGGCATTATGGGCGCAAACGGTGCGGGCAAATCAACTTTGCTTAAAACGATTGCAGGAATTTTACCTATTGCAAAAGGTGAAATTTATTTTGGAAACAGCCCGTTAAGCAAAATGAGTACAGCTGAAAAAAGCCAGCAACTCGCTTATCTGGCGCAAGATACCAATATCCATTGGGATTTATCGGTTTATGATGTCATTGCTCTCGGCTTAAATTCGCCATTATCATCGGTAAAAGAGCGGTCAAATATTACGGAGATTTCACAAAAATTTTCGATAAAACATTTGCTTAATAAATCCTTTCAAAAACTGTCAGGCGGAGAAAAAGCCCGTGTGCAACTCGCTCGTTGTTGTATCAAAAATGCGCCGCTATTGCTTGCCGATGAACCTATCGCACCACTCGATCCCTATTACCAAATAGACATGATGGAACAATTAAAATCGCTCACACCACAGCATACTTGTGTTGTAGCGATCCATCATTTATCTCTTGCATACAAATACTGTGATGAAGTGATTTTGCTCGACAAGGGCAAAATCATTGCAACTGGCAAAACACAAGCGGTGCTAAATTCAGCGAATCTTGCAAAAGCCTTTGATATAAGCGTGAAATTTGATGCAGAAAGAAGAGAGATTTATGGAATAGAGAAATTGGAAAACTAATTCCAATTTCTCATTTTTCTGAAAGTAAAAGTTATTTTCGAGAAAAATCAACCGCCCTTACAAATCAACCAAGGAACTTGCTTGCCTTGTTGATTCTTGTAGTAAATTGAACTTTGAGATCGCGCGATTAAATCCACATAACTTCCTTGAATCGGATCATACGAACGATAAACCACTTCAAATTTTGTACCGCGCGCATTCAGTGTCAGTGTGTATGAATGATCAAAAGGCTCCGCCTTGCCATTATCTAGCTGGAAATAAAACCCGAAGTTATCTTTCATACGGCTTTCACGCGACAGAGGAAAATAAGTCGTTAAATGAGAAATCCCCCCAGTTTCTTTATTATTACAACGATAATGATATGGCTTGTAATTAACAGAATTATTTAACTCAGCTTGGCTAATATTATTCTTTAAAAATCGAGATTTAACCGTCTTCTTTGGCTGATGTGTTGTGGTACAAGCAAATAAACTCACAAGGACCCCTACAAACAATGCTATCTTTAATTTATTCATAAATACAAAATTCCGAAAAATAAGAAAGCGCGTATGATAACGGAAATTGGGGATTGTGCAACTAGGCTTTAAAGTTATAGAGAAGATGCATGTACATGCAATATCTCGCATATTCAAAGCTACTGAAAGGGAAATATTACGAATAAACAGAGATTGATAGGATTGAGCTGATTTACGTGGTAGATTGGTTGTTGCAATAAATCTAAAAACGTTGAAAGTTTTAACCGCACTTTTAACTGATAGGCACAAGCGAGAAGGCTTGCGCCATCCTAGGGATATTACTATTTTTCGTAATTCCACGCCTTAGAAAATGAAGCGCTTCTAGATTGAGGAGGTGATTCAGGCTGTTTAATTTTAACTTTCATTGGGAATGGAAAATCAACGCCAAGTAAAAGAGCTTCACCTTGACCAAGGACAGGTAAAAAGGATGCTGAGCGATTATCAATTGATCCAACAGCTTTTTTTACAATTTCCTGATCTTTTTCATTAGTTAATCGATGAACAATCAAAGTACCAATTTGACTTAATACATCTTCAGGGATATCTCTTGCTCTTTGTGTTGCCATAACTATATTTAACCCATATTTTCTGCCTTCTTTTGCGATATCTCCAAAAGCTGTTAGATTCATTTTGCTAATTTCATCTCCAATAGATTTATTTAAAAATTGGTGGGATTCATCGATGAAAACAAGCAATGGATTTTCATAATTAATATCACCTTTACGAGCGCAATCTAGTAATTTTCTGCCAATAGTATTGACTAGAATTTCTCTAGCATTAGCCTCAAAAGGGACAAAAGATAAATCAAGTCGGATTAGTGAACTTTGTGTATTGCTACATAGATTGTCTATTATATTAGGTATTTGCTTTAGAGAAGGTTCATAATCCAACATCCATTTTAAGTGGAGATTATTTTGCATTGCTTTAATTCGTGAAATTAGGTTTAAGCAATATCCAATATCATTATCAACTTTTTTCCCCCATTTGCTTCCATCTCCATATCCTGGATGTACACATTCTTCAATGATTTGATCAGCTAATGCTGAAAAATCCCAAGAAATCTCAGAGAAAGGCATGTTTATTGATTTTATTGCATCTTCAAAATTTTGTTTAGTTTCCTCAGCTTTTTTTAAATTTTTACCATTAATTATGGTTAAACTGTGATGTTGGTTTGAGTAAAATGACAACACCTTTAAACTACGAATTGCTTCTTCTAACTTAGGTGCTTGACTTCCTGCTGATGGTCTTAATAAAGCTCTTATATCTGAATCAGTAAACATCCAATGAGGATAAGTAACTTTATTCTGATCATTTGCACGAGGGTTTTTCCCAACATAATAACTTTCACAAGGTAAATTTTCATATTCACCAGTTGCATCCAGTAATAGTATTTTCCCTCCATGTTTTTTTACATTGTTGATAAGATTTGCCATGGTATAGCTTTTACCACCACCAGTTGAACCTAGAATGGCACAGTGGCGGGCAAACAATTTTTCTGGTGTTAAGTGAATTGTGACGGATGGATTATTGGGTATTTCAGCAATTGGAAGTTGTAATTCCTCTTCAACATTAGCTAATTTTCCTTCAGCCAGAAGAGACACTAGTTTAGGATGGGCGGAATAAATTTGAGTGCCTAATTTAGGATATTGTCTAATACCTCTATGATTAAAACCCGTTTCTACATCAACACTAATCAATAGCTGAACTAAACCAATAGGATTATTATTTGGATAATGTTCGTCTAAATTATCGACACTTAAGCGTTCACCATTTTCAAGCCATACTTTAACCATTCTGCCAAGAATAGATGTTTGTCCACAATCAATAAAAATAAATTCATTGACTTCACCAATAGGAATTCTATTTCCTAATAACCAAACTTGTTCTCCAGTTCCTGCTTTGGTTAAATTAATTTTAGCCTCAGTAGCTGATATTTCAATTAAACTTCCGATACGTCTTTTTAAATCATGTGGTGAAAACCATTCATTATTCATCTGTGTTCCCCCCTACATTAAATTTTTGGAATAATTGAAAAATTTCTTCTTCTGGAGTAGGTTTATTTCTTTCTGGTAGTTTGTTTACGAGCGTAGCAAAATCACTATCTATTAGTGAAATTCGAGAATCGCCTGATTTAACAGCTTCCATTAGTAGTCTCTTAATATCCTCATTAAAAGAGCTTTTTTCAGCAAAAAGAGAACGGGTCCCAACCATTAGTAATAGTTCTGGATTGGTACGTAATGCCATTATAATAGCATTATTAATATGCTTATCATTAAAACCAAACCCAAGACATAAAATAGCTGTTTTTGGTTTTTGTACTGCCTCTAAAAAACTTGCCATCATATCTAAATATGGGGATTCATAGGAACTTTGGTATTTTGTACTACTAGGATAAATAATTACTGGTTCACCTTTTTGAGAATCGGATATTCTTTTTTGAACACCTTGTTCTGTTTTTATCCAATCCACAGAACCATGAATTTTATAAAGATGAAAAACATTAGGAAGATAAGAGTTTGCCTTATCTGAAGTTTGAATTTTATGAACAATATCATAATGAAACCATGCCGGATTAAAACGATATGGTCTTCCATATTCAAAACCGTCAATTACAATCATTCCCGTATTAGATGCTGCTGTTTCAAATGCTAAATCATAATTAGTAGTAAATAGCTTTAAACGTTTTTGTTTAGGTTGTCTTTTTCCTAGAACTCTTAAGAGTTTTTCATGATGTTTCCAACGTTCTTCTAAACCAGTAAGCTTTCCAATAAAATTTGTTTCTTCTAAAATTTTATTCTTTGCATCTACAACAAATTTACCTAATTTTTGTAATTCATCTTCAGCCAGGGTTTGTAATGAAATAAAAGTATCGCAACGAGATAATAATAGTTCGATATTAGATTCTTTTTCTGGTTTGCCATCTTTATTAATTTTAACTGCAGCAAATTGGTCATATTTTGTAATATTTTTTATATCATCAAAGTTGAATGGATTCATATGTTGGCAGGATTCCCAAAGGTTTCCCATGCTTGGGGCAATATATTTTTCCCCTTCTTTGTTAAATGCTAATGAAGTTCCAGAACCAGCTAAAATAATAATATTCTCAGCGTCCAATATTTGATTAAATGATTGCTGTAGTAAATGTTCATAATGTTTTATTTTTTCCTGGTCTTTTATTTTACTAAAATCAATAGGTTCTTCTCCAGAAATGCTAGATGAAAAAAATTTCATATCCATTATGGCTCCTTGAAATTAATTATTTTAAATATTTATCAATATTAAATTTGGGTATTGAAAAAGTTCTATCAAAAAAAGCTATTGTAAGGTTCCTATTACTAGATTTTCTACTTCATCGCCACACCCAACCATTTCATCATCTCTCTCTCATCCCAACCTTTACGTTTGGCATAATCCTGAGCTTGGTCTTCATCGATTCGACCTAAAGTGAAATAGTTACTTGCCGGGTGGGTGAAGTACCAACCGCAGACGGAAGCCGCCGGCCACATGGCGTAGCTTTCGGTGAGTTTCATGCCAATGCGTTGTTCCACTTCTAATAAATCCCAAATTAAGGCTTTTTCGGTATGCTCTGGGCAGCTTGGATAACCCGGTGCAGGGCGGATGCCGACATAGTTTTCATTGATTAAACCTTGATTGTCAAATTCTTCTTGCGTGTAGCCCCAAATGCGGGTGCGTAGCTCAAAGTGTAGGTATTCTGCCATGGCTTCGGCGAGGCGATCGCCCACGGCTTGTAGCAAGATTGCGTTGTAATCGTCGCCGGCGGCTTTATAGCCTTCTACTAAATCCATTTCTTCAATACCGGCGCACACGGCGAACATGCCGAACCAGTCTTTTTTACCGCTTTCGCGATCGGCGATAAAGTCACTTAAGCAGAAGTTAAATGGGCTTTTGCTGTTTTTGCCACGTTCCGTTTGTTGGCGTAATCCGTAAGCGGTGCCAATGGTTTGCGTACGTTCTTCATCAGAGAATAGAACCACATCATCGCCCACACGTTCGGCTGGGAAAATGCCTAAAATGCCGCTTGGGTTGAGCTTGTGGTTTTGTTCTAATTCATCCAATACCACTTGTGCATCGTTCCACACTCTGCGTGCTTCTTCGCCGCCTTCCGGATAATCAAAGGCATCCGGATAGCCACCCATCAATCCCCAAATACGGAAGAATGGTGACCAATCGATGAATTTGCGCAGCTCGGCAATCGGCACGTTTTTAAATTCCACAATGCCGGTTTGTTTTGGTGTTGGCGGCACATAATCTGCCCATTCAGCACTAAAGCCATCAAAGCGGTTTGCTCGTGCTTCTTCAATGCTAAGCTGTTTACGCAGTGGTTTACGGTTAGAGAAAGATTGCTGAATTTTCTCGTAATCTTTCTTGAATTGTTCCCACAATGCTACACGGCCTTCTGGGTTCATTAAAGTTGCACAAACCGTTACCGCTCTTGATGCATTTGAGGTATAGAACACACCGTGTTGTTTATATTTTGGATACAGTTTAATGGCTGTATGTTCTTTGGAGGTGGTTGCGCCGCCAATTAAAACAGGCAAGTTCAGACCTAAACGCGTCATTTCACCGAGGAAGTATTCCATTTCGTCTAAAGATGGCGTAATCAAACCGCTTAAGCCGATAATATCGGCTTTTTCATCAATCGCCGTTTGAATGATTTTGTCCGCCGGCACCATGACGCCTAAGTCAATCACTTCAAAATTATTACATTGCAACACCACGCTCACGATGTTTTTACCGATGTCATGTACATCACCTTTCACAGTGGCAATCACCACTTTACCGTTACTAGAGCCTTTTTGTTTGGTGGCGTTGATAAACGGCTCTAAATACGCCACTGATTGTTTCATCACGCGTGCGGATTTCACCACTTGCGGCAGGAACATTTTGCCGTCGCCAAACAAATCGCCCACCACGTCCATACCAGCCATGAGTGGGCCTTCGATCACCTCTAACGGTGTTGGCAATTTTTGGCGGGCTTCTTCGGTGTCTTCGATGATGTGCGTAGTAATCCCTTTCACAAGGGCGTGTTTCAAGCGTTCTTCCACCGGCCACGTGCGCCATTCGGCCACAGAATCCACTGCACTTTCATCGTTGCCTTGGTTGCGATATTTTTCCGCAATATCCAGTAAACGTTCGGTGCCATCTGGCGTGCGGTTTAATACGGCATCTTCGATTACATTACGCAATTCAGGATCAAGATCATCATAAATGGCAAGTTGCCCCGCATTCACGATCCCCATATCCATGCCTTGTTTGATAGCATGATAGAGGAAGACCGCGTGAATGGCTTCACGCATTACGTTATTGCCGCGGAAGGAGAAGGACACGTTTGAAACACCGCCGGAAATCTTGGCGTGTGGCAAGCTGCGTTTAATACGACCAGTGGCGTTGATGAAATCCACGCCGTAGTTATTGTGTTCTTCAATCCCAGTACCAATCGCAAAAATGTTCGGGTCAAAAATGATGTCTTCCGGCGGGAAGCCTACTTGGTTGACTAAGATGTTATAGGCTCGAGTACAGATTTCCACTTTACGCTCTTCGGTATCAGCCTGCCCCACTTCATCAAATGCCATTACCACAACGGCAGCGCCGTATTTACGCACTAATTTAGCCTGATGGATAAATTTTTCCTCGCCTTCTTTTAAGGAAATAGAGTTCACAATCGGTTTACCTTGCACTGACTGTAAACCTGCCTCAATCACTTCCCATTTGGAGGAGTCAATCATCACTGGCACTTTGGCCGCATCGGGTTCCGTTGCCATAATGTTGAGGAAACGAGTCATACATTTTTTGCCGTCGAGCAAGGCTTCATCCATGTTCACGTCGATGACTTGTGCGCCGTTTTCTACTTGATCGATAGCAATTTCAATGGCTTCTGCAAATTTGTCTTCTTTAATTAAGCGTTTGAATTTTGCCGAACCTGTTACGTTATTGCGTTCGCCGACGTTCACGAACAGGCTTTCATCGTCAATATTGAGTGGTTCTAAACCCGATAAACGCATGGCGGTTTTGATTTGTGGCAATTTGCGTGGTGGAATATTTTCTACCGCCTCAGCAAAGGCTTTGATGTGTTCCGGTGTGGTACCACAACAACCGCCGATAATGTTCACAAAACCACTTTCTGCCCACTCTTTTAAGTGAGCTGCCATCTCTTCTGCCCCTAAATCATAACCACCAAAAGCATTTGGCAAGCCCGCATTCGGATGCACAGAAACATAGGTTTCACTGATTTTTGAAAGCTGTTCCACATATTGGCGTAGTTCTTTCGGGCCTAGCGCACAGTTCAAACCGAACGTCAGTGGTTTAGCGTGACGAAGCGAGTTGTAGAACGCTTCAGTGGTTTGCCCTGAAAGGGTACGGCCTGAAGCATCGGTAATGGTACCGGAAATCATAATCGGCAATTCTACGCCTAATTCTTCGAATACACTTTCAATGGCAAAAACAGCCGCTTTGGCGTTAAGCGTGTCGAAAATAGTTTCGATCATAATTAAATCCGCCCCACCTTCGATTAAGCCTTTTGTTGCTTGGGCATAAGCATCCACTAATTCCATAAAAGTAACATTGCGGAAACCAGGATCATTTACATCGGGTGAAATGGAAGCTGTACGGTTTGTTGGCCCTAACACGCCCGCGACAAAGCGAGGTTTTTCTGGCGTACTATATTTATCTGCAGCCAAACGAGCTAATTTTGCGCCAACAAAATTGAGTTCATAAGCGATAGATTGCAAGTCGTAATCCGCTTGAGCAATCGTAGTTGAACTAAAAGTATTGGTTTCAATAATATCTGCACCCGCTGCCAAATATTTCTCATGAATAGCGGAAATTAGCAGTGGTTGAGTCAATGTCAGTAAATCATTATTACCGCGTAAATCGACCGCACTTTCCTTAAACTTCTCGCCTCTAAAATCAGCTTCCGTCAGTTTATATTTTTGGATCATCGTCCCCATCGCACCGTCTAAAATGAGAATACGATTTTCTAGAGCTTGTTTAAGTTGAGCGGTTTTATTCACCATAATTATTTTGTTCCGTAAATCTTAAATAAATAACTACGGAATAATAGGTGTAAGGGCTAGGGGTGTCAAATGTTAGAAGGAAAGTGCGGTGGAAAATAAAGTTTTTTTATTTAAGTGTAATGGCTGCGACAAAACAGGTAATTTTACATTCTCCGCATCCGTTGCAACGTTCATTATCAATCTCTAACATGCTGGAAATCGCTTGTTGTGGGCAAGCGGTTTGGCAGTCTGGACAGGTTTGATTTTGTAGGATTAAACAGGCTGAAGAAAATTGCGGTCGAAGTAATGTATCTGCCGGAAAATTAGAATGAAGCGCGTTGGAGGAACAAACTTCGGCGCATTTTCCACATAAATCACAAGGTGCGTAGTCGATTTCAAGAATGGCTTGATTTTGTTCTAATCGAATTAATCCATTCGGGCAGGCAGCAACGCAATTGCCACAGCCATTGCAGACAGCGGTAAATAAATCTTCTCGAGCAGCAAAAGGTGGGCGGGGAAGGTGTTTTTCGCTCACAACGGCAGATTCTCCCGTAGCGAAGAGACTACGGAATAGCCCGCGACGGGAAATCTGGTTGTGGCTTAGATAAGCCTGATAATAGGCTTCGTTTTTCATTATCGATAGAATCTAACGTTTGGCACATCAATATGCAAATCAGCTTGCCACTGCTGCAAGGTTTGTGCGGTGAGTAAGGCAAGCCCTTGATAGAACGGCGTATTTTCAGCGTTCGCTAGCTGCATTAAAAAATGGTTTGCCCAAGTCAGGAAGTGCTCACGCAGAAATTCTACCACTAAGTGCGGTCGATTTTCGGCAAGATAAGCGGCCAGCATTAGCATTAATCCGATATGATCTTCCGGTTCATCTTGTTCGGCTTGAAAAGAAATTTGATGATAACGGAGAAAATCACGCAATGCCAGTAAAGAATTACCAAAAATTACACATTCAGGATCTAAATAAACAGAACCCCAAGGCGGTGCAGGCAATTCGTTTGGGCCGATAAATAGGCGTTGGTATTGATCGTTCAGATCTTGATTTAAGCCTTGCGCAATAAGTGCGGTTGTTTTTTCACGAGTTTTTTCATCCCATTCAATTTCCCATTCTTGCGCCCAAGTGGATTGCCGAAAAAAATCAAAAATACCGGCAAGACGTGAATCGCTCGGTTCATAATAAAAAGCCGCGCCGAGCAAGCGCCCGTAAAGGGAAATCTGTTGAAAGGTGTTTTGCATAAAATCTCCGAAAAAAATCACCGCACTTTGGTATTTATTAATTTAGTGGATTGGTTTCAGCGTAGGGGCGTATCGCATACGCCCATACATATAATTTACCCTGCAATGGCCATTCCATAAGTCATATGTAATCCATAAAACAACACACGACCGATGCCTTCTGCGGCTAAGGTTAAAATGACTGCGCAAGCTAATAATCCTGCATTTTTCGCACGGAATAAAAGGAAGGCAGTAATGGCTAATAAGCATAAACGAGCAGCCGTCATCATAGCGTAACCCGGCACAAGTGCGGCGGCATTTTGGATGGAACTATGAATGCCTTGCAAGCTAAAGCCTTGATATACTGCAACCACGGCTGCGAATAATACAGCAAGGGCAAAGAGGCTTGGCACGAGATTAAGTTGATAATCGCGTTGTTTGTTCGGCATTAATAATGCATAAGATAACGCCAAACCGCCTAATGCAACAGTGAGATAGAACGCCCAAGATGTTAATGGCGTGTTCCATGTTGGTACGCTGGCGATGTGATAAACCTGATTCATCACATACATAAATACCACGCCCACAAATGCGGTTAAAATTCTCCATAAATTACCAAGCGCCGACGGCATTTTACCTGTGATAGCAATTAGCCAATAGAAACCGGCAAGCGCAAAGAAAATGGCACCTGCGGCAATTTCGTTACTCATCATGGATTCGCCTACGCGATTTAATGAATTAAACGCACGAGCCGGCGTACCAAGGTGCATAATTGAGGCGATAAAACCTAAACCTAAACACGCTAACACCACAAACATGGCTTTGTGGATGTAAGCGCAGCTTTTCTCATTTTTTTCGCCAAGTAGCACAAAAGTAAAAACAAGCCACGCACCGACCGCACTTTGTGCCAAAACTGTAAAAAATACTAGTGGCAGTTCATATAATCCTGTATTCATCTTACACCTCTCTTGGGTTTCCTAAGAACCCACTTGTATCGCCACTTAAACGAGCGTGTTTATTGGGTTTTACCACTAAATTTGGTTGAGTGATATCAGCCGGTGGTAGTGGTGCGATGGAGGCTTGTGTGCCATATTTTGCTCGAAGTTCATCAATAGGAGCGAAATCCAATGCACGTAGTGGGCAGGCATCAACACAAATCGGTTTTTGACCTGATTTTACGCGAGAATAACATCCATCACATTTTGTCATATGACCTTTTTGTGCATCATATTGCGGTGCATCATAAGGACATGCCATATGGCAATAACGACAACCGATACAAATTTCTTCATTGACGATCACGAAACCATCTGCATTTTTGTGCATTGCACCAGTTGGGCAAACTTTTGTACAAGCAGGATCTGCACAATGATTACAAGAAATAGACATGTAATAAGCAAATATATTTTGATGCCAGCATCCATCTGCTTGTTGATTCCACTGACCACCTGTATATTCATAAATACGACGAAAATTGACTTCTGTGCTAAGATCTTTGTAATCCTTACAGGCTAATTCACAAGTTTTACAGCCTGTGCAGCGTTCAGAATCAAAATAAAAACCATATTGTTCCATAATTATCCCCCTACAAACGTTCCACTTGAACTAAATTAGAATGTTGCGGATTACCTTTCGCAAGCGGTGATGGGCGTTGTGTCGTAAGTACATTAATGCAACCTGAATGATCGATACGATCTTTATCTGGTGCATACCAAGCCCCCTCGCTTAATGCCACAACCCCCGGAATAATACGGGGTGTAATTTTTACATTAATACGTACTTCGCCTCGATCATTAAAGATACGAATCATATCGCCATTTTTAATATTACGAGGTTCTGCATCAATAGGATTCATCCAAACTTCTTGTGGATTAGCTGCTTTTAATACATCCACATTGCCATAAGTTGAATGGGTTCTCGCTTTATAGTGAAAACCACTTAGTTGTAACGGATATTTTTCCATTAATGGATCACCGTAATGTTCAAAACTTTGGGCGTGAATTGGTAAAGGATGAATTACTTCATCTTCTGCTAATTTCCAAGTTTTTGCTATTTCAGCTAGACGAGAAGAATAAATTTCAATTTTGCCAGATGGCGTTTTAAGTGGATGGGCTTCTGGATTATCACGGAAATCTTTGTATGCAACTTTAAAGCCATTAGGATCAACCTTTTTAAAAATACCTTGTTGTCTAAATTCTTCAAAAGTAGGTAATTCAGGTAATTTTTCTCGAGATTGCTCATAAATATGGCGTAACCATTCTTCTTGTGTTCTTCCTTCAGTAAATTTTTCTTTTACGCCCATTTTCTCAGCTAAATCACTCAACATATCGTAAATAGGTCTGCATTCAAAAGATGGTTTGATCACTTGATCTGCAAAAATGACATATGCCATATTGGATACAAAGGCATCTAAAGCGAAATCCATTTGTTCTGAAGCTGTACAATCTGGTAATAAAATATCACTGTATTTGGCAGTAGATGTCATATGATTATCAATAGTAATGATCATTTCACATTGGGTATCATCTTGTAAAATATCGTGAGTACGATTGATTTGTGCGTGTTGATTAATCAAGCAGTTACTTGCGTAATTCCAAATTACTTTAATTGGGGACGATAATTTATCAACACCACGAATACCATCTGTAAGTGCGGTCATTTCCGTGCCACGAATAATTGCATCTGTCCATAAAAACATTGGAATGCTTGCTTTCACAGGATTTTTCAGCGTTGGCATCCGCACAAATGGAATGCTATACGCACTTTCACGTGCACCAGTGTTACCACCGTGAATTCCAACATTACCCGTTAAGATTGGTAACATCGCAATGGCACGAGAGATTAATTCTCCATTACTACGACGTTGAGGCCCCCAGCCTTGGGAAATAAAGGCAGGTTTTGTACTACCAATTTCACGTGCGAGTTTAATAATTCTCTCCGCTGGAATACCCGTGATTTTAGCCGCCCATTCAGGGGTTTTAGCGATACCATCATCACCATAACCTAAAATATAGGCTTTATAATGACCATTTTTAGGGGCGTCAGCGGGTAATGTTTTTTCATCATAACCAACACAATATTTATCTAAGAAAGGTTGATCCACGAGATTTTCTTGAATCATTACATAAGCAAGAGCCGAAACGAGGGCTGCATCAGTGCCTGGACGAATTGGAATCCACTCATCTTCACGCCCTGCACCAGTATCATTATAACGAGGATCGATAATAATCATTTTGGCATTGGAACGCGCTTTGGCTTGTTCAATACAATAAGTTAAACCACCTCCACTCATACGAGTTTCTGCAGGATTATTACCGAATAACACTATTAATTTGGTGTTTTCAATATCAGCCATTCCATTTCCCAATGCCCAACCACCACCATAGGTATAATCTAAACCGACTGCAATTTGTGCGGTGCTGTAATCACCATAATGGTTTAAATATCCACCAATACAATTCATAAAACGAGCTATCATAGTGGATGCAGGTGGCCAAGATTTCGCCATTGTTCCACCTAACGTACCTGTACCATAGTTTAAATAAATTGATTCATTACCATATTTTTCGATATTGCGTTTCAATGCGTCTGCAATTTCAGTTAAAGCCTCATCCCAACTGATTCGTTTGAATTTACCTTCTCCGCGTTTACCTATACGTTTCATTGGGTATTTCAAACGGTCTGGGTTATACACCCGACGACGCATAGAACGTCCACGTAGACAAGCACGAACCTGATGATCAAGATTATATGTTTCTGTCCCCGTATTATCGGTTTCCACATAAGTGATTCGGTTATCTTTTACGTGCATTCGTAATGGACAACGGCTACCACAGTTTACTGTACAAGCACTCCAAACAATACGTTCCTGACTATTTTCATTGAGGTATTGTGTCTCTTTAGCCATTACATTGAAAGGTAAAGTAAGATTTGAAACTGCCAGTGCAGCTCCCGCAGATGACGCCTTAACAAAATCTCGGCGACTTATTTGATTAAAGTTACTCATTATATCGTTCCCCCACAGTCAGATTGAGTAATCATTGAAATGAGTTAATTAATAACATCTTTCATGTACAAAAATGTTAACTCAGATCACATAATTAAAAATAGGTATACAAAAAACAATCAAAAAATGATTAAAATCAATATGAAATAATGATAATTATTATTAAATGTTTTCTATTTGTACTAAATTAGAATGTTGCGGATTGCCTTTCGCCAGTGGGGAAGAGCGGTGCGTGGTGAGGGTATTAATACAAGCTCCATGGTCGATTTGATCCCCATTCATATTCGCTTTATGCCATGCTCCTTGTGGCATTGCTAACACACCAGGCATAATGCGAGGCGTAACTTTAGCGGCAATACGGACTTCGCCATTTTCATTAAATACACGAATCATTGCACCATCTTGGATATTTTTAGCTTGCGCATCAATCGGGTTAATCCAAATTTCTTGTCGGTTTGCGGCTTCTAAAATATCCACATTACCATAAGAAGAATGAGTACGAGCTTTGTAATGGAAACCAATCATTTGGAATGGATAATCTTTGCGTTTCGGATCATCTACACCGTTGAAACCTGCATGATAAATTGGTAATGGATGAATCACCTCATCCTCTTCCAATTCCCACGTTTGCGCAATTTGGGCTAAAGCTTCTGAGTAGATTTCAATTTTGCCAGATGGGGTTTTCAATGGATTTTTTTCAGGATCATCTCGGAAAGCTTTGTACGCAACAAAATGCCCTTTGGGATCACGTTTTTTGAAGATACCTATTTTCTTCATATTTTCATAATCAGGTAAGTCCTTATCTTTTTTCATCATTTCTGAATATAAGAACTTAATCCAATCTTCTTGTGTTTTGCCTTCTGTGAATTTGTTATACACATCTTGCCCAAGTCGTTTTGCTATCTCACTGGCGATTTCATAAATAGGCTTCCGTTCAAATTTAGCTGTAGTAGCAGGTTGCCCAAAAATTAAATACCCCATATTTCCAGCATATTCATTTGGCGTGAGATCGGCTTGTTCAGTGATCATTAAATCTGGTAATAAAATATCGGCATATTTGGCTGAATCTGTCATAAAATTTTCAACCACAACAATCATTTCACATTTGCTTTCGTCTTGTAGAATGTGATGCGTTTTATTGATGTTAGAATGTTGATTGGTAATGGTATTACCCGCATAGTTCCAAATAAACTTAATAGGTACATCCAATTTATCCTTGCCTTTAACACCATCTCGAAGTGCGGTCATTTCAGGACCTCTTTCAATGGCATCCGTCCACATAAACACAGAAATTTTAGTTTTCACTGGATTTTTTAAGGTTGGAAATTTGACATTAGTAATCTTGTAAGTGTCTTCACGTGCACCTGAATTACCGCCATGAATGCCCACATTACCCGTTAAAATAGCTAACATTGCGACCGCTCTTACCGCGAGCTCGCCATTGGATTGTCGCTGAATCCCCCACCCTTGAACAATACAACAAGGTTTTGTCATAGCAATTTCACGTGCAAGTCGAATAATCGTTTCTTCTGGAATACCAGTAATTTTGGCAGCCCAGTTTGGTGTTTTAGCGACACCATCTTCACCATAGCCGAGAATATAAGCTTTATAATGAGCATTCTTTGGTGCGCTTGGTGGCAACGTTTTTTCATCATACCCTACGCAATATTTATCTAAAAATGCTTGATCGATTAAATTTTCACTAATCATCACATATGCCATTCCCGCAACTAATGCAGCATCGGTACCAGGACGAATTGGCACCCATTCATCTTCACGCCCTGCGGCAGTATCAGTATAACGAGGATCGATTACGATCATTTTCGCTTTCGAAATTTCACGAGCTTGCTCCAGATGATATGTAATTCCCCCGCCGCTCATACGTGTTTCCATCGGATTATTACCGAAATACACGACCAGTTTGCTATTGATAATATCTGATGTTGCGTTCCCTTCATTCGAGCCGTAAGTGTAAGGCATAGCCATAGAAACTTGTGCACGACTGTAAGTGCCGTAATAGCTTAAATAACCGCCATAACAATTCATCAAACGAGCAAAGGGCGAAGTGGGAGCGGCAGAACGAAGTATATTTCCTGCACTTACACCGGAGCTATAATTAATATACACGGCTTCATTACCGTATTCCTTTACAATATGTTTAAGGTTATCTGCAATCGTGTCATAAGCCTCTTCCCAACTGATACGTTTAAATTTCCCTTCTCCTCGTTTGCCAATTCGTTTCATGGGGTATTTTAGACGGTCAGGATGATTCATAACTCTTCGAATAGAGCGTCCACGCAAACAAGCACGAACTTGGTGATTGCCATAAATATCGTCGCCGGTATTATCTGTTTCGACTTGATAGACTTCGTTATCTTTCACATGTAAACGAAGCGCACAACGACTGTGGCAGTTACCAGGACAAGTATTCCACACGACTTTTTCTGTGGATTCTACAATCGGTTTAGTTTCAGCTTTGGAAGTGAAAGGAAGGGGTAATTGAGAAACTGTAGCCAGAGCGGCACTGGTTTTAAGAAGTTGTCTGCGATTAAACGCAAAAAAGTTTGGATTATTTTTATCCATAATCATATTCTCCCGGAATAATGAAGTGATGCTTTTCAGTGTAAAGAAAAAAGGTTCTGATAGTTGTTGATAAAAATCAAAAAAATGATAAATCACCAATCTGGTCGGATCAGTATTACATTTTATTTATTTTATTTATTTTATTTATTTTATTTATTTTATTTATTTTATTTATTTATTTTATTTATTTCATATTGCTCAATTGACGAGCACCTGAAAAATCCGTTAGCATATCGCCATCCACAATTAGTTTATCTAATGTGTTAAGTTTTAACTGTTAACTAACTAGAAGGATCTTTTCATGAAGAAACTTATCGCCACTGCGGTGCTCTCCGCATGTTCCATGGCTTACGCCAATACTGACATTCCAAACTACAATACTGATTCTCATCTGTATGAATTCACGCAAACCTACGATTTAGTTGCGCCAAAAGGCTCGCAAGGACAAACCAATTTATGGGTTCCATTGCCATTTAATGGAGAATACCAACAAGTGAAATCGATTCACTTTGAAGGTAATTACATGAATGCCTATGTAACAGAAAACAATAAATACGGTGCGAAAACCTTATTTGCCACTTGGGATAAAGATGCACAAAAGCGTGATTTAAAAGTCACTATGGTCATTGAAACAAAAGACCGTGAGCCAATGGTGAAAGGTGCTTTAGAGAATTATACTCCGCCAAAAGATATTCAGTATTCGGTAGATGTACAAGAATACTTAAAAGCTACTCCACATATTAAAACTGATGGCATTGTGAAAGAATTTGCTGACAAAATCGTAGGTAAAGAAACCAATCCATTGAAAAAAGCTGAGTTGATTCACCAATGGATCGTCAACAATATGGAACGTGATAATTCTGTATTAGGTTGTGGTGACGGCGATGTAGAAAAAATTCTTACCACTGGCGTATTAAAAGGTAAATGTACCGATATTAACTCTGTATTTGTGGCGCTTGCTCGTGCGGCAGGCATCCCAGCCCGTGAAATTTTTGGTATTCGCTTAGGTGCGGCAGAGAAAATGGGTAAATATTCCAAAGGTGCTTTCGGTAGTGCGAATGAACAAGGCATCGCAAACGTAAGTGGTGGTCAGCACTGCCGTGCTGAATTCTACCTTGCAGGGTTTGGATGGGTACCAGTTGATTCCGCAGACGTTGCAAAAATGCGTTTAGCAGAGAAAAAATCTGTTGAAGATAAAGATACACAAGCCGTAGCAAAATATTTGTTTGGTAACTGGGAAGCAAACTGGGTCGGATTTAATCATGCCCGTGATTTCGATTTATATCCACAACCAGAACTGGCTCCAATCAATAACTTCGGTTATCCGTATGCTGAAGTGGGTGGCGATCCGTTAAATTCCTTTGATCCAAAAGAATTTAAATATGACTACGTCTCTAAAAAACTCTAATAAATCCTTTTGGGTTGCCATAGCCACCGCACTTAGTGCCGCGGTGGCGTCAACTTTGTGCTGCATCGCACCATTAATCTATTTAGTGTTCGGCGTATCGTCTACTTGGTTGATTGGCTTAGGCGAATATGATTATTTGCGTATTCCTATGCTTATTATTTCATTATGCGCCTTCGCCTATGGATTTTGGCTGTTGATGTTTTCCAAAAAAATCATTTGTAGCAAATATATTTCCCGTAAAAAACTTATCGTTTTATATTGGATTGTATTTATCGTGATGATTTTTTTCTTAACCTATCCAACAATTTTGCCTTGGATTTTAGAATTAGCTAATTAGGAATAAAAATGAAGAAATTATGTACCGCACTTTTGCTTTCGCTGTTTGCCATTTCTTTCGCTCATGCGAATGAAACCAAACAAATTATGCTAAAAGTAAAAGAAATGAATTGCCAGCTTTGCGCTTACTTAGTCAATAAAGAACTGCGTAATATCGATGGCGTTATTTCAACAAAAGCATCTATTAAAGATGGTTTAGTGACAGTTGTGGAAGATCCCAAAGTTACAAACCAACAATTATTCGAGGCGATTCACAAGCTGAAATATACTGCTGAAGTCGTGAATTAAACGCTAAATATCTAGCAAAAAAAGTGCGGTGAAAGTTGATCTGCCCCCAAAAAGTTAGACTGTTATTTAAAGGATTGTTTTCGGTATTGTATTGGACTCAGTCCTTTTAATTTTAGTTGGAGCCGTCGGTGATTATAGTAATCCAAATAATCTCTGACGGTATCAACTATCTCCTTTCTACTGTTAATTCCCAACCATAAAAACATTCCGTTTTTAATCGCCCAAAGAAACTTTCCATCGCAGCGTTGTCCAAGCAATTCCCTTTTCTCGACATACTTTAAATGATGCCATGTTCAGCTAAAATTCGACGATAAGCCACAATTTGATACTGCCATCCCTGGTCTGAATGTAAAATGACACCATAAGCTTTGTTTAACCCTTTGACGGCTTGCATTAACATCTCTTCTACTAGCCTCCAGTTTGGTGAATAGCTGAGATTATATGAGATTATCTCATTGTTAAATAAGTCTAAAATCGCGTTCAAGATGATTCAGGGCAATCACCCCTATCGTGCCTCGATAGGGGGTAAATTTCTTGCTTTTTCTTGACTGCACTTGAAGCCCAAGTGTCTGTATTAAGCGTTGGACTTTTTTATGATTCACGCCTGGTAAGTAGGCATGAACGCATCGGTAGCCATAATCAGGATGTTTCGCTTTAAGGTCTTTAATGGCCGCTTTAAGCGCGTTGTCTTTATCTTGCTTAATTTCAAACCGTTTCAACCACGTCCTGACTAAGGCGTTGGAAGGAATATTGTAAAAACGTGCAACTTCTTTAATACTCATTTTCCCATTCAAAATAGGTTGGAGAATCTGTGATTTAAAGTCGATTATGTAGTGTTTACCCATAAAAAATCTGCACCTTAATCAGTTGGTTGTTTAGTCCAACTTTTGGGGTGCAGATCATAACCGCCCTTTTTTATTATTTAATCACCGTAATTGACCATTTTGCATCATCAATTTGTTCGAAGTTAGTTACTTCATAACCTTCTTCAGCAGCCCAGTTAGGCAAATTCTCTGTTGCTTGTGCACAGTCAAAATTAATGGTTAATGAATCACCTTTATTTAATTTAGCCATCGCTTTTTTCCCTTCAATTAATGGGAATGGACAAAGGTGCCCTACGGTTTCTAATACAACATTCATTATATTCTCCTTGTGTTGATAAAATTAATTTCGCATATAAAGATAATGAGCAGATGCCCAAGTGCCGAGCACCATTAATGGCAGAGCAACCCAACCTTGCCAAGAGAAGAGGGCAGTTTCAACTAGACCATTACCAATAGAACAACCACCTGCAAGGCTTGCGCCAATTCCCATGAGAGCACCGCCCATCACGTTATGCACCACGTCTTGGCTTGTTGGTACACGAAGTTTGAATTCGTTACTGAATTTGGCTGCAATAAATCCACCAATTAAAATACCTAAAATTAATAGGGTTCCCCAGTTGATAAATTTGCTATCGCCAGTTGTAACATATTGTAAAGCTTGTACTGTTGGACCTGTAATACCCAAACCACCATTACGGCCAGTTTGAACACTTGTTACCCAAGCTAGAACAGCAATCACACCAATTAATGATGCGCTTACAAAAGGATGCCAGCGTTTTTCAAATAAGATATGGGCAAGCCCCGTTTTCTTTGGTTTTAATTGTGCAACATTGTGTTTACTTTTTGCTTGAGAGCGGAAGGCTAAAAATGCTGTTACCAATACCAAAATAACCACCAATACCCAAGGTGATACGCCAAAGGTGTTGTAGATGGTTTGTTGTTCTACAGTAATGCTTCGAAGAGATTTCGTAAAATCTTGCATTGGTCCTGCACGGAAAATAGCACTGAAGATCATATAGACAAAAAAGGCTATCCAACTACTCACTAAGCCTTCACCAGCTCGATATAGGCTCCCTGCAGAACAACCGCCAGCTAACACAATTCCGACACCAAACAGGAAGGCTCCAATTAGCGTCGCAATTAAGGCGAAGTTCTTCACTTTAGGGGCTAAAATACCCGCTTCTTGAAGACTTAAAACACCCGCTGCTTGAACTGCAATGATGATGAGGAAAGCAATAAACATCTTACTGTTTTTGGTGAGATAGATATCGCGGAATGCACCTGTGATACAAAATCGTCCTCTTTGCATCACAAAACCAAGCAAAATACCGCATAAAAGACCACTAATGATCATTCTTTGCTCCTTGTATTGAAAATTAATGACAAAAAATCAAACACCAATACGAGTAAAACCCGATTGTGCAAACTTCTACATGGAACAGAAGAAAAAGATCTGTAGTTGAGTGGAATGTAGAACATAGATTAAACCTTAATACTGATGTTTTGATGAAGCGATTAAAGCATAATTTGAAACTGAAGAAGTTGACTTAGATCATGATAACTTAAAAGTGAAGTCAAATTTTCTATATTTTTCTGACTATACTTTGTTATCAATATAAGTGTCGCTAAGTATAATGACACTATTGTATAGTATTCTCTGGTCCTTTAATAATTTGATATGTTTCTTAATAATTAACCCCACTCAAAAGAGCGGGGTTAATTGTTTTATATGCGCCAGAAATTTGGTTTATGCAGGAACGCGTTCTGCTACGAGCAGTTGTAGTTTTCGTAAAATAACATTTAATACTACGCCATAGGCTGGGACGAACAAGATAATTCCTATAAATAATTTAAATAGATAATCTACAAAGCCGAGTTGTGCCCAGTGTTCAGCCATGAAAGGATCTGCACTTTGGTAGAAGGCTACACTGAAGAAAACAAACGTATCTGCCATTGAGCCGAATGTCATTGAGCTAGTTGGCGCCACCCACCATGTTTTTAACTGGCGTAAGTGGTTAAATACGATCACATCAAGTAATTGTCCTACGACGTAAGCGGCAAAGCTCGCAATAGCAATACGGAATACAAATAGATCAAAATGCGTTAATGATTCGAAACCTTGGAATTTGCTTTCAGAGAATAAAACAGATATGACGTAACTTACAATCAGTGCAGGAAACATCACCACGAAGATAATTTTTCTCGCATCTTCCGCACCGAAAATGCGTACAGTTAAATCGGTAGCTAAAAAGATAAATGGGAATGTGAGCGTTCCCCAAGTGCTGTGGAAAGAAAAATCGTTTGCTGCACCAAGTGCGGTTAATTTCAGTGTAATTTCAAAAGGGATTTGAACAAAGTAATTGCTCGCTGCAATGATGAATATGTGGAAAAAGCTGAGCCAGATGATTGCACGACGTTTTTGTTGATCATTAAAGATCGGAGAGTTTAATTTCATGTTGTACCTTTTTAGTTTAAATGAATCGGGGTTAGGGAACCCGAGATTGAATATAGGGGGCTAGATGATACGCATATTTCTAATAATTGCAAGGATCGATTGCATTTGAGTTTTATTTTATGAAAATTGACGAATGATTTTACAGCCTTTATGCTATTTGCGCTTTTCATCAAATTTAAAAGGAGAGAAAATGGAGTTACACAATATTCGCGATGAATATACTAAACGAGTGCTTTCACAACATGATTGCCATGAAAATCCAATCTCGCAATTTGAACAGTGGCAGAAAGAGGCTATTCATGCTCAAGTCAATGAGCCAACTGCAATGAATATTGCGACTGTTGATGAACAAGGTCGCCCAAATAGCCGAATGGTATTGCTAAAAGAAGTCAATGAGCAAGGTTTTGTCTTTTTTACTAATTATCTTAGCCGAAAGGGCTGCTGTATTGAGCGCAATCCTTATGTCGCACTGACTTTCTTTTGGCCTGAGTTGGAGCGTCAAGTGAGAATTGAAGGTAAGGCGGTTAAAATCCCAGCAGAACAATCCGATAAATATTTTGCTACCCGCCCTTACACCAGTCGCATAGGAGCTTGGGCAAGTGAGCAAAGTGCGGTGATTTCTAATTATAAATC
This sequence comes from Haemophilus sp. C1, assembly GCF_001276515.1. Taxonomy (GTDB): domain Bacteria; phylum Pseudomonadota; class Gammaproteobacteria; order Enterobacterales; family Pasteurellaceae; genus Haemophilus. Next base: position 49,173 of record NZ_LDVZ01000006.1, on the reverse strand, counting down.
TTTGTTAGCAAAAGCAGCATTGGTTGCTGCTAAACATCCGTTAAACGTGCCTCGACCAGATTATTGGGGCGGCTATTTAGTTGTTCCAGAAACCGTGGAATTTTGGCAAGGTCGCCCAAGCCGTTTACATGATCGCATTCGTTATCGTAAAGTAAGTGATAATTGGATTAGAGAAAGATTGTCTCCTTAGTAAATTGAGCATAAAAATGACCGCACTTTGGTTGTATCCCCAAAGTGCGGTTAATTTTTTTACAAATTTTCGTGCTAGCGTTGTTTATTAATGAGTGCTAGTACTTGTCGTTGTACGATTTGCACGTTTACGATCGTTTTCCGTTAAAAGTTTTTTACGGATACGAATCGATTCAGGTGTTACTTCCACTAATTCATCATCATCGATAAATTCAATGGCTTGTTCAAGACTGAATTTTACAGGCGTAGTCAGCACAATCGCATCGTCTTTACCTGACGCACGCATATTAGTTAGTTTTTTACCTTGCAAGCAGTTTACTGTTAAGTCATTTGAGCGGCTATGAATGCCGATAATTTGACCTTCATAAACTTCTACGTTTGCATCAATCATTAACTTACCACGTTCTTGTAAGCCAAATAATGCGTAACCCAGTGCTTTACCTGTTGCATTAGAAATTAATACGCCGTTTTTACGTTGGCCAATATCTCCACCTTTGATTTCATCATAGTGGCTAAAGCTTGAGTAAAGTAGGCCTGTACCAGAAGTCATGGTCATAAAGTCACCACGGAAGCCAATTAATCCACGGCTAGGAATGATATATTCTAAGCGAACACGGCCTTTACCATCTGGTAACATATCACGAACTTCACCTTTACGGATACCTAATGCTTCCATCACAGAACCTTGATGTTGTTCTTCTACATCAATAGTTACTTGTTCGTATGGCTCTTGTTTTTTACCATCAATATCACGATAGATTACTTTAGGGCGAGAAACCGCAAGCTCATAACCTTCACGACGCATATTTTCGATTAACACAGAAAGATGTAATTCTCCACGACCAGAAACACGGAATTCATCTGGGTTTGGGGTTTCTTCTACGCGTAATGCCACGTTGTGAACCAATTCTTTATTTAAACGTTCAAGAATTTGACGCGATGTGACGTATTTTCCTTCTTGGCCTGCAAACGGAGAGGTATTTACACAGAAGAACATGGTTACGGTTGGTTCATCAACAGTTAATGATGGCAATGCTTCAACTGCGTTAATATCACAAATCGTATCTGAAATGTTTAATTCTCCTAAACCAGTGATCGCAACAATATCGCCTGCATAAGCAACGTCTTCTTCATAACGTTGTAAACCAAGATGACCAAGTACTTGACCGATACGACCTTGACGAGTTTTTCCTTCACTATTGATGATAGTAACAGGTTGATTTGGTTTAATCGCACCGCGCTTAATACGACCAATGCCGATGACACCTACATAGTTGTTATAGTCTAATTGTGAAATTTGCATTTGGAATGGCGCATCAAGTTCTACTTTTGGCGGCTCTACATATTTCACAATAGCTTCAAATAATGGCGTCATATCTTCTGCTAATTCTTCGTGCTCAAGACCTGCAACACCATTTAATGCTGAAGCATAAATAATAGGGAAGTCTAATTGTTCATCTGTTGCACCAAGATTGACAAATAAATCAAATACTTGATCTACAACCCAGTCAGGACGCGCACCAGGACGATCAACTTTATTGATGACCACGATTGGTTTTAATCCGTGAGCAAATGCTTTTTGAGTCACGAAACGCGTTTGTGGCATTGGGCCATCAAACGCATCAACAACTAATAGAACAGAATCTACCATAGAAAGCACACGTTCAACTTCGCCACCGAAGTCGGCGTGTCCTGGAGTATCCACGATGTTAATACGGTAGTCATTCCAGTTAATCGCGGTATTTTTTGCAAGAATGGTAATGCCACGTTCTTTTTCAAGATCATTTGAGTCCATAACGCGTTCATCTACATCGCCACGAGCAGATTCAAAAGTACCAGATTGTTGCAGAAGTTTATCTACAAGGGTGGTTTTACCATGGTCTACGTGGGCAATAATGGCGATGTTACGGAGTTTTTTAATATCGATTTCGTTTTTCATTATCTAATGCTTCGAGTAAGGTGCAATTTTGCACGGTATATGATTTTATAAAAAAGGTGCAATTTACTGCACCTAATCCTAATATAGGTTGTTGTCTTATGTTGAAGAAAACGAGGCATTATACCTCAGGTTTATTTGCGTAGTCTCATTTTCTTTGCTTTCAAAGCTTTTTTATATCATTAGGTAAACGTAATATATCCCAGATCAACCGAAAAACCAGATTTTGGTAAATTCTTGGTTTGGAATATATACCAATTTTTTTATACACTGACTCTGGCGGAATTAAAATATCTTGTGTGTAATTTTTCTTTTCTTCGGGAATAAAAGTAAATGGGTTATTCAGTGGTGATAAAGGAAAATAATTACATAGAGGACTTTCTGGCGAAATACAGTAAATATTTACACCATAATGTTTTTGTAAGAAATAAAGTGCATTTAAATCATATTCCATAGAATGGATATCATTTTGACTTTTCTTTTGTGAAAAAGAAGGTAATAATTTAATAATATTTTCTTTTTGATGATGAAATGCGTAAGGATTCCCTTTTTCTTGATAAAAATCAATGCCTGTCAAATAAAGATCTTTATAACCCATTGCAGTTGCCACTGCACACATATAAACGCCTGATGTAATCCTCTTATTCTCATATAGTTCGTGATATTGTAAATGAGCATCAAAAGCTCGTAGTTTTTTTAAATAGTTATGACCAAGATCGATTTGTGGTAGTAATTTTTCTAAACGCTGGATTTTCTTTAATTCTGAATCCCCTAAATTCAGAAAAGATGATAGAATAATATCAGCATATTCATATTCATTATTTTTAATTAATTGCATAAACGTATAGTATTGTTCAAAAATTACAGAACAATTAAAAAATACCTTTTTTATTTTCTTACCAAGAAAATAATGATCTTCAAAATAAAATTGATTGCAACGGAAAACATCATAATCTTTAGGTAATAAACTATAGTCAATTGATTTTAAACTTGTTCCATTACCTGCAATAATGACAGACTTTGATTGATTGATTGATTGATTGATTGATTGATTGATTGATTGATTGATTGGGCATATTGTACCGTTCATTGAATAAAATATAACTTATTTTTAATAGCAGCTATTATACAGGCTTTCCGTGCTTTTTACTATAACGCCACAACAAATCTAATGAAAGTCAGATTTGATTAGACTATAATGCTTATTTAATTTTTATATAGAAAGAGGATCTACTATGTCAAATGCCATTGCTTCCGTGTTTAAATTGATCGAAGAGAATGATATTAGGTTTGTATTGCTTCGTTTTACTGACATTAAAGGTAAAGAACATGGTGTTTCTATCCCAGTTAGCCTTGTTGATGAAGATATGTTTGAAGACGGCAAGATGTTTGATGGTTCCTCTGTAGAAGGATGGAAGACAATTAATAAAGCCGATATGTTGCTTATGCCAATGGCAGAAACAGCCGTGGTCGATCCATTTGCGCAAATTCCAACGCTTTCTATTCGTTGCAGTGTTTATGAACCAACGACAATGCAAAGCTATGATCGCGATCCACGCTCTATTGCAATTCGTGCAGAAAATTATATGCGTTCAACTGGTATCGCAGATCAAGCTTTTTTCGGCCCAGAGCCTGAATTCTTCTTATTTGATGATGTACGTTTTAATGTATCAATGAACAAAGCATCTTTTTCTATTGATGATATAGAAGCTGCTTGGAACACGAATAAAAAATATGAAGAAGGTAATAACGCTTATCGTCCATTGAAAAAAGGCGGATATTGTGCCGTTGCACCAATTGATACGGCACACGATATTCGTTCTGAAATGTGCTTGATTTTAGAAGAAATGGGATTAGTCATCGAAGCACATCATCATGAAGTGGCGACTGCAGGGCAGAATGAAATTGCGACTAAATTTAATACGCTAACTTTAAAAGCCGATGAAACCCAAATCTATAAATATGTTGTGCAAAATGTGGCGTTAGAGCACGGTAAAACAGCGTGTTTTATGCCAAAACCAATTACTGGAGATAATGGTTCGGGTATGCACTGTAATATGTCGTTAAGTAAAGACGGAAAAAATATTTTCCAAGGCGATAAATATGCTGGCCTTTCAGAAACCGCGCTTTATTATATCGGCGGTATTATTAAGCACGCTAAAGCATTAAATGCGTTCACTAACCCAAGTACGAACTCATATAAACGTTTAGTGCCAGGTTTTGAAGCGCCAGTATTATTGGCTTATTCCGCAAGTAACCGTTCTGCCTCAATTCGTATCCCTGCTGTAACCAATCCGAAAGCGATTCGTATTGAGGCTCGTTTCCCAGATCCATTGGCAAACCCATACCTTGCATTTGCTGCATTATTAATGGCAGGTCTTGATGGTGTAGTAAACAAAATCCACCCAGGCGATGCAATGGATAAAAATCTTTATGATCTTCCACCAGAAGAATTAAAAGATATTCCAGCGGTAGCAAGCTCACTAGAAGAAGCATTGAATTCATTAGAAAAAGACTATGAATTTTTAACCCAAGGTGGCGTATTTGCTAAAGATTTTATTGATGCGTTTATCAGCATCAAACGTAAAGAAGTGGAACGTTTAAATATGGCACCACATCCAGTTGAGTTTGAGATGTATTATGTGTAATCATTATTGATGAAATCATTTTTAAAAGTGCGGTAAAATTTACCGCACTTTTCGTTTGAAATTGTTTATAACGAGACTCGGGTAAAATGTCGAATACAAATAGAACAATTCTAGTTACTGGTGGAGCGGGTTTTATTGGTTCTGCGCTTGTCCGTTATCTTCTTGAAAAGACACATAATAAGATCGTCAATGTTGATAAGCTGACTTATGCAGGAAATTTAGCTTCACTTAAAACCGTAGAAAATCATCCACGTTATGCTTTTGTACAAGCAGATATTTGTGATACTAAAGCGTTGTCTTATATTTTTGCACAATATCAACCTGATGCCGTTATCCATCTTGCCGCTGAAAGCCACGTTGATCGTTCTATAAACGCTTCTTCGGAGTTTATACAAACTAACATTGTAGGCACTTACAGCCTACTTGAATCGACTCTAGATTACTGGCATTGTTTAGATAATCAAAAAAAATCCAGCTTCCGATTCTTACATATTTCCACCGATGAAGTTTATGGCGATTTAAAAAGTAACAAAGGTTTATTTACTGAAACATCAGCTTATAAACCTAGTAGCCCTTATTCTGCTTCAAAGGCAGCAAGCGATCATCTTGTGCAGGCTTGGTATAGAACATACGGGTTACCGACAATCATTACACATAGTTCAAATAATTATGGTCCGTATCAGTATCCTGAAAAATTAATTCCTTTAATGATTTTAAATGCGATAAAGGGAAAAACACTGCCTATTTATGGCGATGGTTTGCAAATTAGAGATTGGTTATTTGTTGAAGATCATATTACTGCATTGTATAGCGTTTTGACGAAAGGAAATATTGGGGAAACCTATAATATTGGCGGAAATAATGAAAAGTCCAACATTGAAGTGGTGCGTTCTATTTGTTCTTTACTGGAAGAATTTTTACCTAATAAACCAAAACATATTGATAAATATGAAAATTTAATTTGTTATGTGCAAGATAGACCAGGTCACGATCTTCGTTATGCGCTTGATACAAGTAAAATCAATGATGAGTTAGGCTGGGTGCCTAAAGAGACTTTTGAATCTGGATTAAGAAAAACGGTAATTTGGTATCTGAACCATCAAGAATGGTGTCAAAAAGTGAGTGAATAATGTCAAATAATTAACTATCAGAAATAAAGCTGGTATAGTTTCTAAATTTATTTTGTTTATATATGGGGGAATAATATGCAAATTACACTTTCAAATAGCTTAGCGAATGACGCTTGGGGAAAAAATGCGATTTTGAGCTTTGACTCTAATAAAGCTATGATTCATTTAAAAAATAATGGAAAAACTGACCGCACTTTAGTTCAACAAGCTGCTCGTAAATTGCGTGGGCAAGGGATTAAAGAGGTGGAATTGGTCGGTGAAGAATGGGATTTGGAATTTTGTTGGGCGTTTTATCAAGGTTTTTATACCGCAAAACAAGACTATGCGATTGAGTTTCCACATTTAGATGATGAGCCACAAGATGAATTGTTAGCGCGTATTGAATGTGGTGATTTTGTGCGTGGAATTATTAATGAACCAGCACAAAGTTTAACGCCAGTTAAATTAGCGGAGCGTGCGGCTGAATTTATCTTAAACCAAGCTGATATTTATAATAAAAAAAGTGCGGTAAGTTTTAAGATTATTTCTGGTGAGGAACTTGAGCAACAAGGTTATCATGGAATTTGGACGGTGGGTAAAGGCTCTGCTAACTTGCCCGCTATGTTGCAACTTGATTTCAATCCAACACAAGATCCGAATGCGCCAGTGTTAGCTTGTTTAGTTGGCAAGGGGATTACCTTTGACAGTGGCGGCTACAGCATTAAACCAAGTGATGGAATGAGTACAATGCGAACCGATATGGGTGGGGCTGCATTATTAACCGGGGCTTTAGGTTTCGCGATCGCTCATGGATTAAATCAACGCGTTAAACTGTATTTATGTTGTGCAGAAAATTTGGTAAGCAATAATGCATTTAAACTGGGTGATATTATTACTTATAAAAATGGCGTGACAGCAGAAGTGCTGAATACTGACGCTGAAGGGCGTTTGGTGTTAGCTGATGGATTGATTGAGGCTGATAACCAAAATCCGGACTTTATTATTGATTGTGCGACTTTAACTGGCGCAGCAAAAGTGGCTGTAGGAAATGACTATCATTCTGTATTGTCTATGGATGATGATCTCGTGAAGAATCTTTTCCAATCAGCACAAGAAGAAAATGAACCCTTCTGGCGTTTACCATTTGAAGATTTTCATCGCTCACAAATTAATTCATCCTTTGCCGATATTGCTAATATTGGTTCGGTTTCAGTTGGAGCGGGTGCAAGTACTGCAACTGCATTTTTATCATATTTTATAAAAAATTATCAGCAAAATTGGTTGCATATTGATTGTTCCGCGACTTATCGTAAATCTGGTAGTGATTTATGGGCTGTTGGGGCAACTGGGATTGGTGTGCAAACTTTAGCAAATTTAATGTTATCAAAATCATTGAAGTAAGGAGGTATGATGACAGAAAGAACTTTTTCGATTATTAAACCTGATGCGGTAAAGCGCAATCTAATTGGGGCGATTTTAACTCGTTTTGAGCAAAATGGCTTTAAAATCATAGCCTCTAAAATGGTACGCTTAACTCGTGAGCAGGCTGAAGGCTTTTATGCAGAACATCAAGGCAAAGAATTTTTTGCTCCTTTGGTCGATTATATGATGTCTTCACCGATAGTGGTTTCTGTTCTTGAAAAAGAAAATGCAGTGAAAGATTACCGCACTTTGATTGGTACAACGAACCCAGAAACTGCAGCAGAAGGTACAATCCGTAAAGATTTTGCATTGAGTCAACGTGAAAACTCAGTTCACGGATCAGATAGTATAGAAAGTGCAAATCGTGAAATTGCTTATTTCTTTACTGATTCTGAAATTTTTGAGCGTTGATTGATAGCAAAAAGCACCTAAAAGTTTCAGGTGCTTTTAAATTTTTAATGCTTACAAAATTAGACTTTCTTAAGGTTTATAGATGAATTCAATTCCCTCGTCATCTTCTTCTGTCCAATCATCATCCCAATCTTCGTCATCATCAAATTGATGCTCTGCTAGTTTTTCTTGATGATAATCTTCCCATTTGAATTTTACTTCTTCAGGTGCAACTTGTTGTGTTTCAGCTTCGCGTGGATTCGCGATGATAAAGTCCATAATATCACGACAAAGTGGTGGAACATTTTTCCCTGTTGCAGCTGAAATCAGGTAATAGTCTTCTTCCCAACCTAATTGTTCAGTGATTTCTCGAACCCGCTCTTCAGCTTCTTCATCGCTCATCGTATCAATTTTATTGAATACTAACCAACGTGGTTTTTCTGATAATTTTTCACTGTATTGGAAAAGTTCAGATTCAATAATAGCGACATTATCTGCTGGATTAGATCCATCAATTGGAGCAATATCGACTAAATGAATAAGCACTCTACAACGTTCTAGATGTTTTAAAAAGCGAATTCCTAGTCCTGCGCCATCTGCTGCGCCCTCAATTAATCCTGGAATATCGGCGACGACGAAACTATGTGAGTCGTCTACTTTCACAACACCGAGACTTGGCACTAAGGTAGTAAATGGATAATCTGCAACTTTTGGTTTGGCTGCTGAAACTGCACGAATAAAAGTGGATTTACCAGCATTAGGTAAACCGAGCATTCCCACATCAGCAAGTAGCATTAATTCCAATAATAAATCGCGTTTTTCGCCCGGTGTTCCCATTGTTTTTTGACGCGGAGCACGGTTTACCGATGATTTGAAACGGGTATTTCCTAAACCATGATAACCGCCTTTGGCTACTAACATTTTTTGACCGTGTTGGGTTAAATCTCCCAAGGTTTCTTTGGTGTCATTATCAATAGCGCGAGTTCCTACTGGAACAGGTAAAATAATATCTTTACCGCGACGTCCTGTACAATCTGAACTCCGTCCATTCTCTCCGCGCTCTGCCGCAAAGCGTTTATTAAAGCGGTAGTCAATTAAGGTATTGAGGTTTTCATCTGCTTGTAAATATACATCGCCACCGTCGCCACCGTCGCCACCATCAGGACCGCCTTTCGGAATAAATTTCTCTCGACGGAAACTTACGCAACCGTTGCCACCATCCCCAGCCTCAATTCGAATAAGGGATTCATCAATAAATTTCATTAAAACTTCTCCAAAATAAACCGCACTTTAATGAGTTTTATGCGGTAATAATTTATGTCCAATTGCGGATAAAATTGCCCCGCATACTACAACAAATGCACCAATATAGCTAATATTATTCAATTCTGGTGCCGCGAAATCTGCTGGACTAAAATAATGCGCAATATGTGAAAATAGGATTGTGAAAAGAGGTACAAGTGTGATAACAACACTGACTTTTGATACATCCCAACGATTAAGCGCTTCCGCATAAGAGCCGTATCCAATTAAGGTATTTAAACAGCAGTAAATAAAACAAATCAGAGCTAACGGTGTGAGTTCTTGTACTTGCGAGAATTCAGCCATCGGCATAAAAGTTATGGCACAACCTAAATACATCATTAGCAAGATTTGTTGTGAATTAAATTTACGCAACATTAATTTTTGTGCCATTCCATAAGTGACCCAAATAAGGGATCCTGCTACGCTTAAGATGACACCTGTTGAATACTGATTTAGTCCAGCAAATACATCAAAACGATCATTAAAGAATAAGCCTAAACCAATTAACAATAAGAAAAGTCCGATCTTTTGGTGTAGTCCTAATTTTTCTTTGAAGATCAGGACACCACAGATAAGCATTCCAAAAGAGGATAAATGAATAAAAATTTGTGCAACTGAAGGTTCAATATAATTCAGCGAACTACTAAATAATAGAAAATTGCCGGTAAGGCCAATTACCCCAATAAGAGCAAGCCAAGCATATTGGCCGACTTTCATTAGTTCGGGTAATTTCTTTTTATAAGCAAGTAGGACTAATAATGAGATTGTGGCTACAACAAAACGATACCATACGATAGTTTGCGCGTTCATTACAGACAAAGCTTGTTTGAGAGCGATAGGTAAGGATCCCCAAGCCATAGCGGTAATAAGCGCAAAGGTAAATCCTAATAAAGGTTGTTGTTTCATTGCTTGCTCGCTTATGTGAAATTAAAAAAGACAAAACGCCCCACAAAATTGTAGGGCGTTTCAATCGAATAGATTTTAAATTATTCAGTAACAATACTTACGTATTTACGGCTTTTCTCGCCTTTTACTTCAAATTTAACTTTGCCATCTGCAGTTGCGAATAAGGTGTGGTCTTTACCCATACCTACGTTGCTACCCGCGTGGAACTTAGTACCACGTTGACGAACAATGATGCTACCTGCTAATACAGATTCGCCACCGAAACGTTTAACACCAAGGCGTTTAGCTTCAGAATCGCGACCGTTACGAGTTGAACCACCAGCTTTTTTAGTTGCCATCTACTTGATCTCCTCTGAAATTATGCTTGAATCCCAGTGATTTTCACTTCTGTGAACCACTGACGATGACCTTGTTGTTTACGGCTGTGTTTGCGACGACGGAATTTAACGATTTTAACTTTCTCGCCACGACCTTGTGCAACTACTTCAGCCACTACTTTTGCGCCAGCAACTACTGGTGCACCGATTTTAACATCTTCACCATTAACGATCATCAACACAGAATCGAACTCAACTGTTGCGCCAGTTGCAAGTTCAAGTTTTTCTAAACGAACAACTTGACCTTCGCTCACACGGTGTTGTTTACCGCCACTTTGGAAAACTGCGTACATAAATACTCCGCTTAATTGTGTTTCCCTGCTTTTTAGCAGTCCACACTTAAAAATTCATATAAATAGGTCGCAAATTCTACGGAAAAATCCTACCTATGGCAAGAATTTATTTATAATAAAATAAAAAAATTCCCTTCATTTGCGGATTGATTTCAGAAAGTCTGAAAATTCGGGTAAAATGCACCGCACTTTTGACTGATAAATGATGAAAAATGAAGAAACAAGATCTTATGAGCATAGACGAGATCCAGAAACTTGCAGATCCAGATATGCAAAAAGTTAATCAAAATATTCTTGCTCAGCTTAATTCAGATGTACCGCTAATAGGACAGTTAGGTTTTTATATTGTTCAAGGTGGTGGTAAGCGGATCCGCCCGTTGATCGCAGTTCTCGCAGCACGATCTTTAGGGTTTGAAGGTTCTAATTCAATTACTTGTGCTACTTTTGTTGAATTTATTCATACTGCCTCTTTATTACATGATGATGTGGTGGATGAGTCCGATATGCGTCGTGGGCGCGCTACGGCGAACTCAGAATTTGGGAATGCTGCAAGTGTACTGGTAGGAGACTTTATTTATACGCGTGCATTTCAATTAGTTGCACGATTAGAGTCATTGAAGATTTTGGGAATTATGGCTGATGCGACTAACGTTTTAGCGGAAGGAGAAGTTCAGCAGTTAATGAATGTTAATGATCCTGAAACGAGCGAAGCTAATTATATGCGTGTAATTTATAGCAAAACTGCACGTTTGTTTGAGGTGGCTGGTCAGGCTGCGGCAATTGTTGCGGGTGGAACAGAAGTGCAAGAAAAGGCTTTACAAGATTATGGGCGTTATCTTGGAACTGCATTTCAGCTTGTGGATGATGTATTGGATTATAGTGCAAATGCACAAGCTCTAGGTAAAAATGTAGGCGATGATTTAGCTGAAGGAAAACCAACCCTTCCTCTGCTACACGCTATGCGTCATGGTAATACTCAACAGGCGGCTCTAATTCGCGAAGCGATTGAACAAGGCGGTAAACGTGAAGCTATTGATGAAGTATTAGCTATTATGGCTGAGCATAAGTCTTTAGATTATGCGATGAATCGTGCAAAAGAAGAAGCTAAAAAAGCAGTAGATGCAATTGCAATGTTGCCAGACAGTGATTATAAGAAGGCATTGATTTCTTTGGCTTATTTGTCAGTTGATAGAAATTATTAGCCCTTGATTTAGCTTATATACTTAATACCCATTAATTTTAATTAAACTTTATGAATACAGAACTTCAATCTAAACCCGAGCAAAGCGCGGTTAATTTTCAAGGTAAAACTCGTAAACAAAAGGTACGCAAAGATCCTAATGCACCTTTTATTCGTGAAAAACTTGAGTTGCCGGATGGGCATAATAAACTCCTTTTACATTCATGCTGTGCACCTTGTTCGGGTGAAGTGATGGAAGCAATCCTTGCATCTGGCATTGAGTTTACGATTTATTTTTACAATCCGAACATTCATCCACTCAAAGAATATTTAATTCGTAAAGAAGAAAATATTCGTTTTGCTCAAAAATTTGGCATTCCATTTATTGATGCAGATTACGATCGTCAAAATTGGTTTGATCGTGCCAAAGGAATGGAATGGGAGCCAGAGAGGGGTATCCGTTGTACTATATGTTTTGATATGCGTTTTGAAAAAACTGCTGAATATGCTCATGAACACGGTTTTCCTGTGTTTACTAGTTGTCTTGGTATTTCTCGCTGGAAGGATATGAATCAAATCAATGGCTGTGGACATCGTGCAGCGGAAAAATATGATGATGTTGTTTATTGGGATTATAATTGGCGCAAGGAAGGTGGTTCACAGCGTATGATTGAGATTAGTAAGCGTGAACGATTCTATCAACAAGAATATTGCGGTTGCGTGTATTCTTTACGTGATAGCAATAAATGGCGTGAAGAGACTGGTCGGCAAAAAATTGAAATCGGAAAATTGTATTATAGTGCTGATTAATATGATGAATGCAAAAAAAAGGCTTGGAATTCCAAGCCTTTTTCTTTGCGAAATTATTCGCCCAAACGCTCTTTAATACGAGCAGATTTACCTGAACGTTCACGTAAGTAGTAAAGTTTAGCTTTACGCACCGCACCTTTACGTTTAACTGCGATGGAATCTACAGCTGGAGAGTGAGTTTGGAATACACGCTCAACGCCTACGCCGTTAGATACTTTACGTAGAGTAAATGCGGAGTGCAAGCCACGGTTACGAATTGCAATAACCACGCCTTCGAATGCTTGCAAACGACGTTTGCTACCTTCAACTACCCATACTTTAACTTCTAAAGTATCACCTGGGCGGAAGCTAGGTACGTTTTGTTTTAATTGTTCTTGTTCAAGTTGTTTGATAATGTTAGACATTGTTTGATCCTTTATTGATCCTAGATGTAACTGAAACTAACTGTTATGCTCGGCTTGTGCCTCTTTTAACAGTTTACGTTGTTCGTCAGTCAGAGCTAGGCCTTCTAAGAGCTCAGGGCGTCGGAGCCACGTTCTTTGTAGCGATTGTTTTAATCGCCATTTCCGAATTTCTTCGTGATGTCCTGACATCAGCACGGGTGGTACGGTTAAGCCTTCTAACACTTCCGGTCTAGTGTAATGTGGACAATCTAACAATCCATCAGCAAAAGAATCTTCTTCTGCAGAAGCTTGTTTGCCCAATACGCCGGGAACAAACCGTGCAACAGCATCAATCAATGTCATTGCTGGCAATTCCCCACCGGTCAGAACGTAATCGCCAATTGACCATTCTTCATCAATTTCAGTTTGAATCAATCGTTCATCAATCCCTTCGTAACGTCCACATACCAAAATCAATTTCTGATTTTGAGCAAGCTCGGTTACGCCGCCTTGATCGAGTTTACGTCCTTGTGGCGAAAGGTAAATCACCTTTGCGCCTTCTCCTGCCGCTGCTTTCGCAGCATGAATCGCATCCCGTAAAGGTTGCACCATCATCAGCATTCCTGGACCACCACCATAAGGACGGTCATCCACAGTTTTATGCTTGTCGAATGTAAAATCTCTTGGATTCCAACATTCTACTTGCAGAAGATTATGTTTTACGGCTCTTCCTGTAACCCCAAATTCCGTAATCGCTTTAAACATTTCGGGGAATAATGAAATCACCCCTATCCACATAAAAAGCCTACTACATTACGTTTGTGCATACTTGAGATTAGAAACCAGCGTCCCAATCCACTTCAATTATTTTCGTGGTGAGATCGACTCTTTTAACTACTTGTTCATACAAGAACGGAATTAACCGCTCTTGTTTTCCAAAAGCATCCTTGGTATTGGCTTTCACCACTAACACATCGTTAGAACCGGTTTCCATCATCTCTGTTACCGTTCCCATTGTATAACCTTCTAGGTTGACGACTGAACAACCGATTAAATCGTGCCAGTAATAATCGCCCTCTTCCAGTTCTGGGAAAACAGATAAATCCACACCAATTTCAACATTCGCTAAAATTTGTGCGGCTTCACGATCATCAACGCCTTTTAATTTAACGATGATTTCGTGATTATGATGGCGCCAGTTTTCTAATTCAGTTGGCTGCCATTCACCTTTGATTTTTAAAAACCAAGGTTGATAATCAAAAATGCTTTCAGCTTGTTCTGTTGATGAATAAATACGTAACCACCCACGAATACCGTAGGTTGAGCCTAATTTGCCCACAACTTCAATACGTTGTTGTTCCATATTTCTCACCTATCTTCTTAGTTTAAGAACTAAATCAAAAAGCAAAATTATGCTGCTTTTTGTGCTTCTTTTACCAAGCTCGCAACACGATCAGAAAGTGATGCACCTTGACCAACCCAGTGGTTAACACGGTCTAGGTTGATACGAACACGTTCTGCGTTACCTTGTGCGATTGGGTTGAAGAAACCTACACGCTCAATGAAACGACCGTCACGTGGTGAACGGCTGTCAGCTACTACGATTTGATAAAATGGGCGTTTTTTAGCTCCGCCACGAGATAAACGAATGGTTACCATAACCTTCCTCTAAATGTTTAATTACTAAAAGAATATTCCCAAACTCGAAAGCGATTTAAGAATATAGCTTACTTTTTTCTCTGTATATATAGACAAAAAGCCTGCGAATTTTATACTTTTTGAGCAAAATTGCAAGTTTTGGATGAGCATTCTAATAAGTACGTTATATTATCTTGAAAAGGTAAACATTATCATTCACAAGCTATTTTGTTTTACGTATAATCTTGAAAATACTCAAGCCGTTTTAAGTCAAGTTTACGCGTATAGCGGTATTTTAGCTTGATAAAATATCAGTTAAATGAGGTTTATTATGAAAATTGGTTTTCATTCTGTGTTAATTGGATTAGCATCATCTATTGGTGTTCAACAAGGTGTAATAGCTAGTCCATCTTCTCATCAATCAATATCCACTAAATCAGCTGAGGCTTTGAAGCAACAATTTTCAATGGCTTTGGCTAAACAAGACAAACAACAAATTACAAATTTACAAAAAAAACTGACCGCTCTTTTTTCTTTACCTCCCCAATTTCTTGATAATCAGATTCAAATAAGCGAAAAAATCCTCACTCGCATTTTTAAAACAGATAAAAATCTCACTCCTAAATTTCTTGATTATTTATATTTTGAGCCGATAAATACTGGCGATGCTAATTTAATTCAGGAAATGAAGAAAAACTTACTGGTGTCTTTTTTAGCAAATGAGCAGGCAAAAATTTATATTCGTCAAACAGGTAATTCAGAGCAATTTGTTCAGGCTTTAATGGAGCGGGGAGCAAAAGCAGATCAAATTATATTATTGTCTTTGAATGCCAAAGGTATATTTCAAAAAATTATTGAACAAATACGTCAAGATTTTCCGAATCAGACTATTTTTCCGATTACTGAAAATCGTGTCAGTTTGATTACTCCTTCTTCTGAAATTAAGCCACGCCTTGCTTTAGCAAATATGATGTTCAATCGCCAATTTAAAGGTGTGGAAGTTGATGATTTTTCGTATTTAGATCAACCTCGAGAAAATTTACAGCACAATAATGATGCAATTCGTTACAAAACCTTTCAAGCAATGCTAGAAGGTTTAAATTAATCCCTTACCAACAGGAGTTTTTATGCTTTTATCCAAAAAATCAGCTACCTTTGCACTCAGTGCATTCGCGATGCTTTTCACTAGTGCAGCTCTTGCCAAAGAGGCACCACAAGCTCACAAAGCTGTGGAATTAAGTATTTTGCACATCAATGATCACCATTCTTATTTAGAACCGCACGAAACACGGATTAATTTAAATGGTCAGCAAACTAAAGTGGATATTGGTGGTTTTTCTGCTGTCAATGCAAAACTTAACGAATTGCGTAAAAAATACAAAAATCCATTAGTACTGCATGCAGGCGATGCCATTACTGGTACGCTTTACTTTACGCTATTTGGCGGTTCTGCAGATGCAGCTGTGATGAATGCAGGTAATTTCCATTATTTTACTTTAGGTAATCATGAATTTGACGCAGGCAATGAAGGGTTATTAAAACTGCTTGAGCCATTAAAAATCCCTGTGCTTTCAGCTAATGTGATTCCTGATAAAAGTTCAATTTTGTATAACAAATGGAAACCTTACGATATTTTCACAGTGGATGGAGAAAAAATTGCCATTATCGGTTTAGATACCGTGAATAAAACGGTGAATTCCTCTTCTCCTGGTAAGGATGTGAAGTTCTATGATGAAATTGCTACCGCACAAATTATGGCAAATGCGCTAAAACAACAAGGTATTAATAAAATCATTTTACTTTCACACGCTGGAAGTGAAAAAAATATCGAAATTGCTCAAAAAGTGAATGATATTGATGTGATCGTTACTGGCGATTCACATTATTTATACGGAAATGATGAATTACGTGGTTTAAAATTGCCAGTAATCTATGAATATCCACTTGAATTTAAAAATCCGAATGGAGAACCAGTATTTGTAATGGAAGGCTGGGCTTATTCTGCTGTGGTGGGTGACTTAGGTGTTAAATTCAGTCCTGAAGGTATTGCGTCTATTACTCGTAAAATTCCTCACGTATTAATGAGTTCTCATAAACTTCAAGTGAAAAATTCGGAAGGTAAATGGGCTGAATTAGCTGGCGATGAACGTAAAAAAGCACTTGATACTTTAAAATCAATGAAAAGTATTTCACTTGATGATCACGATGCAAAAACCGATAAGATTATTGCTAAATATAAAAGTGAAAAAGATCGTTTAGCACAAGAAATTGTGGGTGTCATCACTGGTTCTACAATGCCTGGTGGTTCAGCAAATCGTATCCCAAATAAAGCAGGTTCAAATCCAGAGGGTTCTATTGCAACACGTTTTATTGCAGAAACAATGTATAACGAACTCAAAACAGTGGATTTAACTATTCAAAATGCGGGCGGTGTACGCGCAGATATTTTACCGGGCAACGTGACCTTTAATGATGCTTATACTTTCTTGCCTTTCGGGAATACCTTATATACCTATAAAATGGAAGGTTCGTTAGTGAAACAAGTGCTTGAAGATGCAATGCAGTTTGCTTTAGTTGATGGTTCAACTGGTGCATTCCCTTATGGTGCGGGTATTCGCTATGAAGCGAATGAAACACCAAATGCGGAGGGTAAACGTTTAGTGAGTGTGGAAGTATTGAATAAACAAACCCAACAATGGGAACCAATTGATGATAACAAACGTTATCTTGTCGGAACGAATGCTTATGTTGCAGGCGGTAAAGACGGTTACAAAACCTTTGGTAAATTATTTAACGATCCAAAATATGAGGGCGTTGATACCTACTTACCTGATGCAGAAAGTTTCATAAAATTTATGAAAAAACATCCGCACTTTGAGGCTTACACTTCATCAAACGTGAAATTTAATGCTTCGACTGATGCGTTACCTAAAAAATAAAATTGAAAAATAGACTAAAAATAGCGCGTATTTAACGCGCTATTTTTGTTATGAGTTTGCTGCTTTAAGATGCCATAGATGATTGAGAATCTTGATTATTCCACACCTTAATGCTTTCTCGTGGAAAATAAATTCCCTAGAAAGGTTGAAAAATAGGGTGGTTTATTGCGATAATCTAGGCCATTTTTGGGGGGATCTTTCAAGTAGTCAAATTTGTTTTAGACTGTGTATTTTTGTTAGAAAGATCAAATTTTTATTTCACCTTTAATTTAATTAGAAAAGAACAATGGCGGAAAAACGTAATATTTTTTTAGTGGGGCCAATGGGTGCAGGTAAAAGCACTATCGGTCGTCAATTAGCACAACAGCTCAATATGGATTTTATTGATTCCGATGCCGTGATTGAAGAGCGTACGGGCGCGGACATTAGCTGGATTTTTGATTTGGAAGGTGAAGAAGGCTTCCGTAAGCGTGAAGAACGCATTATTAATGAGCTTACTCAAATGCAAGGCATTGTACTTTCAACTGGTGGTGGCGCAGTGCTTTCTAAAGAGAGTCGTAATTATTTATCTGCACGCGGTATCGTGATTTATTTAGAAACAACGGTGGAAAAACAATTCCAACGTACTCAACGTGATAAAAAACGTCCATTGCTCCAAGATGCAGAGAATCCTCGTCAAGTATTGGAAGATTTAGCAAAAATTCGCAATCCGCTTTATGAAGAAATTGCGGACATCACTTTGCCAACCGATGAGCAAAATGCCAAAGTAATGGTAAATCAAATTGTTGATTTAATTGATAATATGAATGGATTGAATGGTGCACTTTAAACACACCTAAGGATAAATTATGCTGTGCGTCAACGTGGAATTGCAAGAGCGTCGCTATCCTATTTTAATTGGTAGCGGATTGTTACAAGATGAACGTAGTTACCCGATTAAACGTGGGGATCGCGTGATGATTGTAACGAATCCCACGGTCGCACAGTTTTATCTTGATACAGTCATCTATGCGTTAGAAAAACGTGGCTGTGTGGTCGATCATGTTTTATTGCCAGATGGCGAAAAATACAAAACGCTTGAATCTTTAAACTTAATTTTCACCGCACTTTTACAAGGTAATCATGGACGAGATACCACGATTATTGCATTGGGCGGTGGCGTAATTGGCGATGTTGCAGGGTTTGCTGCAGCAAGTTATCAACGTGGCGTGCGTTTAATTCAAATTCCAACAACATTACTTTCCCAAGTGGATTCTTCAGTGGGCGGTAAAACGGCGGTCAATCATGAATTAGGCAAAAATATGATTGGCGCGTTCTATCAGCCATCAATGGTTATTATTGATACGCTCACGCTTAATACGCTTCCTAAACGTGAAGTAAACGCGGGTCTTGCCGAGGTTATCAAATACGGTGCCATTTTAGATTACGAATTTTTTCAATGGCTAGAACAACATATTGATGAACTTGTTGCTTTGCATCCTGAAGCACTTCAACATTGTATTTCGCGTTGTTGCCAAATTAAAGCAGATGTAGTCGCAAGAGATGAAACAGAAAAGGGCGATCGTGCATTGCTTAATCTTGGGCATACTTTTGGTCATGCCATTGAAACTCACTTAGGTTATGGAAACTGGCTTCATGGTGAAGCTGTTTCGACAGGAATGATGATGGCAGCGGCGCTTTCGGAAGAACTTGGAGATATTTCTATTGCAGATGTGTCTCGCCTTGAAAAATTACTTGCTCGTGCCAATTTGCCCACCGTATCACCGGATACGATACAGTCGGAGGACTATTTACCGCATATGATGCGTGATAAAAAAGTTCTAGCGGGTAAATTGCGTCTGGTGCTACTCAAATCTCTAGGTCAAGCTTATGTGGCAAATGATACCGATCATACCCTCATATTAAACGCAATTCGTCGTTGTACTCAAACGGATTAAGATGTTACGTCCGAAAAAACAATCTTTAAAACCTAAGTTAAAACACCGTCCATTCTTAAAATGGGCGGGGGGAAAATTTCGCTTAACGGACGATATAAACAAAGCCTTTCCAAACAAAAAAAGCTGCTTAATTGAGCCATTTGTGGGCGCTGGAGCAGTATTTCTTAATTCTAATTTTGAACGCTATATTTTGGCAGATATCAACCCAGATTTAATCAATCTATTCAATATTGTTAAAGAAAATGTAGATGGTTATATTGAAGCTTGTAAGCCGATTTTCTTTGCTGATGATGCAAATACACCCGATTATTACTATGCTAAACGTCGTCAATTCAATACATCTATGGATCCTTTTGAACGTTCGATTATTTTTTTGTATCTGAACCGTTTTGGTTTTAACGGATTATGCCGTTACAACAGCAAGAATGAATTTAATGTGCCTTTTGGGGCTTACAAAACTCATTATTTTCCAGAAGATGAATTACGTTATTTCGCTCATAAAGCGCAAAGTGCGGTGTTTTTATGCTGTGATTTTCAAAAGACTTTTGAATTTGCCGATAAGGATTCGGTGATTTATTGTGATCCTCCTTATGCTCCGCTACAACAGGATACTAATTTTACTGGTTATGCGGGCAATGAGTTTGGTCTGATGCAGCAACGCGCTTTGGCTGATTTAGTCAAATCTATACAAAAAGAAAAACAAATTCCGATATTGATCTCTAATCACGATACTAAATTTACGCGTGAAATTTATAACGGTGCAAAATTTAAACGGGTAAAAGTCCAACGTTCTATTAGTCAGAATTCAGAAAAACGCGTAAAAGTGAAAGAATTGATTGCGATATTTGGAGCCCGTAAATAATAAAAATAAACCACACTTTTGCTAGTTATCAATTAGATTACTGTTTTCTTTAAATCATCCAGCGTATTAAAATTCTCAAAGTTGCCTTCTTCTTTCGTAAATTTTACAGAAATCCCACTATTTTCTTGCATAAACTGTAAAAGGCGTCGTTCACCCGATGCTAAATAGTGTCGTAATTTTTCTTTTAGCTGAATGGACATCAAACAAAAAACGGGATGTTCACGTTCTTCATCGCAAGCATACGCAATTAAAGTGCGGTGATTTTTAACCGCACTTTTGAGTTTATCTAAAAGATTCGTAGGGAAAAAAGGCGTATCACAAGGTGTAAAAAGGATGAAGTCACTTTTTGTCTTTTCTAGGGCTGTTAGCATGCCGCTCAATGGCCCTTGAAAATCGGATAGTTCATCGGAAAAAACAGGAAAGCCAAATTTTGCATATTCTGTTTGATTTCGGTTAGCGTTAATCGAAATATCATGAGCTTGTAGTTGCAAGCGATGAATAACATGTTGAATTAAAGATTGTTTACCTAAAATCTGTAATCCTTTATCTTGCCCGCCCATTCTGCGTGCTTTGCCACCTGCCAAAATTACCGCGCTTATTGTAATTGTCATATTTTAATCTATCGTTATTTCAAGTATCATTTGCCTATTTTTTACGATTAAAAAGGAAATAGCAATGAAATGTAAGCGTTTAAATGAAGTTTTGGAACTTTTACAGCCTTATTGGTCTAAAGACCCAGATTTGAGCTTAATGGAAATTTTGCAAAAAATTGCCAATGAATCAGGTTTCCAAAAGCCATTAAATGAATTAACTGATGAAGTGATTATTTATCAGTTAAAAATGGATGGTACAGATAAACATGAGCCAATTCCAGGTCTCAAAAAAGATTACGAAGAAGATTTTAAAACCGCATTGCTCCGTGCTCGCGGTATCATTAAATAAGAAGGAAAGCAAATGAAAAAAGTATTACTTGCGTTAGGTTTAGGTGTTAGCACGCTTATGTCTGTAAATAGTTTTGCCACAGATTTACAAGAAGGCAAACAATATGTTCAAGTGAGCCAACAGGCTTCACAACAAAAAGAAGTGATTGAGTTTTTCTCATTCTACTGCCCGCATTGTTACGCCTTTGAAATGGAATACAAAATTCCACAGCAAGTCGAAGATGCTTTACCAAAAGATGTGAAATTTAAACAATATCATGTAAATTTCTTAGGTCGTCAATCTGAAAACTTAACGCGCGCTTGGGCGTTAGCAATGGCATTAGGCGCAGAAGGTAAAGTAAAGGCACCATTATTTGAAGCGGCTCAAAAAGATGCTTTGAAATCAATGGATGATATTCGAGCTATTTTCTTATCGAATGGTGTAACTGCCGAGCAATTTGATGGTGGCATTAATAGTTTTGCAGTAAATGGTTTAGTTAATAAACAAGTAAATGCCGCAGAACAATTTAAAGTGCATGGCGTACCTGATTTTTATGTCAATGGTAAATTCCGTGTAAACCCTGAAGGTTTAAATTATGATGATTTCGTGAAAGATTATGTGCAAACCGTAAAAGGTTTATTGCAAAAATAACGAAAAATTGGTTTAATGCCTGCCCTATTTTGTAAATATTAATGAAAGAAGAGAGAATATTATGGCTGCAAGTTTTAGCGTAACGCGTCGTTTCTTTGACGACAAAAACTACCCACGTGGTTTTTCCCGTCACGGTGATTACACAATCAAAGAATCACAGGTGCTTGAGCAATATGGTCAAGCGTTCAAAGCATTGGATTTAGGGGAACGTGAGCCATCGACTAAAGAAGAAAAAGATTTCGTCGCTTTTTGCCGTGGCGAGCGTGCAGCAGAAACTTTCTTTGAAAAAACTTGGAATAAATATCGCTCTCGTATTAACACTAAAAAACGTGTTTACACCTTATCTGGTGATGTGAGTGAAGCTGCTTCTAGCGGAGATGATTATTCCGGCGAATAAGATACATTAAATAAGGCAGGCGGAAGTCTGCCTTTTGTTTTTGAATAGCTTGTGAAATCATGCGTAATTCACGGCTGATAACTTTATTCTCCTATCTTTGTATGAAAGATCCGTCTTCATACATCCTATGAATACTAATTTCTATGCAATTACCGATTTCTCAATACAACGAACTGCTACAAAAAAAATTTGAAAAATTAACCGCACTTTTACGCCCTTTCAATGCGTCTAATATTCAAGTTTTTGACTCTCCAACAAGTCATTATCGCATGCGTGCGGAATTTCGTATTTGGCACGAGCAAGATGATTTTTACCATATTATGTTTGATCAAGCGACGCTACAGCGTTATCGCGTAGATGAATTTCCAATCGCTAGCACGCTGATTAATCAAATGATGCAAACCTTATTACCTTTGTTAAAACAACAAGAGGTGCTACATAAAAAATTATTCCAAATTGATTACCTTAGCACTTTGAGTAATAAGATTATTGTGAGCTTGCTTTATCATAAAACACTCACTGAAGAATGGGAAAGTGCTGCTAAAAATCTGAAAGATTTACTCGAAAAGCAAGGTTTTGATGTGCAAATAATCGGGCGTGCAAGTAAACAAAAAATTTGTTTTGAGCAAGATTATGTGGATGAAATTTTACCTGTGAATGGTAGAAATTATGTCTATCGCCAAGTCGAGAATAGTTTTACCCAGCCAAACGCAACGGTAAACTGCAAAATGCTTGAATGGGCAATTGATTGTACTCAAAATAGCGAAGGGGATTTGTTAGAACTTTACTGCGGTAATGGTAATTTTTCTATCGCACTTGCTCAAAATTTCCGTAAAGTATTGGCAACAGAAATTGCTAAACCATCGGTGGCAGCCGCACAGTTTAATATCACTGAAAATAAAGTCGATAATTTACAAATTATCCGCATGTCGGCAGAGGAATTTACACAGGCAATGAATGGGGTTAGAGCCTTTAACCGCTTGAAAGGGATTGATTTGAAATCTTACGAATGTAATACCATTTTTGTCGATCCACCTCGCGCAGGGCTTGATCCTGATACAGTGAAACTTGTACAAAATTACGATCGCATTTTGTATATTTCCTGTAATCCACATACGCTGTGCGATAATCTTGTTGAACTGTCAAAAACACATAGCATTAAAAAAGCGGCGTTATTTGACCAATTCCCTTACACTAACCACATGGAAAGCGGCGTATGGCTCATTCGCAAGTAGGTATTCAGCTGATTTCTGAATCTTCAGAAAAAACATTAGCAGAATTGACCGCACTTTGTGCTGAACATCATATTATTCATAATGAACAAAGCCCACTTGCACTTGTTCAAACCGATGAACGTTTAGAACTTCGTAAACTAGACGAACCTAAACTCGGGGCGGTTTATGTTGATTTTGTAGGAGGCACAATGGCTCACCGTCGTAAATTTGGTGGTGGTCGCGGTGAAGCTGTAGCGAAAGCGGTAGGGATTAAAGGTTCGGAATTGCCAACGGTTATTGATGCAACAGCAGGTTTAGGGCGTGATGCCTTTGTGCTAGCCTCTATTGGCTGCCAAGTGCGTTTAGTGGAACGTCATCCTGTTGTTTTTTTACTTCTACAAGATGGTTTAAATCGTGCTTATCAAGATGAAGAAATCGGCGAAATGTTGCAACAAAATTTGCGCTTGCTGAATGTTCAGCATATTAATAAACTTGATCCTAATACCGATTATGCCGATGTGGTTTATCTAGATCCAATGTACCCGCATAAACAAAAATCTGCACTAGTAAAAAAAGAAATGCGTGTATTCCAGCATTTAGTCGGGGCTGATTTAGATGCCGATGAATTGCTTTTACCTGCATTACAACTTGCTAAAAAACGTGTGGTCGTGAAGCGTCCTGACTATGCGGAATTTCTTTGTGGAAAACAACCGCACTTTAGCCGTGAAACGAAAAATCATCGCTTTGATATTTATATGGGAGCATCATAATGCTAAGAGAAAGCGCGGTTGTTATTAGCTATGAAAATGGCATTGCCAAAGTGAAATGCCAATCTCAAAGTGCCTGTGGCCAATGCGCGGCTAAAAACAGTTGTGGAACATCAAGTCTTTCCGAATTAAACGGCAAACGTGGCGAGCATATTTTTAATGTGGAAACATTAATGCCATTACGCGAAGGTCAAATTGTTGAAATTGGATTAGAAGAAAAGTCGATGTTGTTGTCGGCATTATTGATGTATGTTGTACCGCTTTTGACCCTATTGATTGCGACTATGTTATCTGATTACATCAGCGATAATGAAATCCTGCGTGCAATTTTAATCTTTGGATTAACCGCACTTTCTTTCATTTTTGTAAAATCTTATAGTAGAAAATTAGGACAACAAACAGAATTTCAGCCTGTTTTATTGCGCGTATTATCTTGAGTTTTTTACTTGCTTTTTATTATTGCTGCGATCTAGATCGCAAACTATAAAGCGAGTTGGG
Organism: Haemophilus sp. C1; assembly: GCF_001276515.1. GTDB lineage: Bacteria > Pseudomonadota > Gammaproteobacteria > Enterobacterales > Pasteurellaceae > Haemophilus. The sequence continues at coordinate 24,401 of NZ_LDVZ01000006.1, read as the reverse complement.
AAATTCCCTTTCTATTTCAGCAAAATTTCTCTTTTATTCATCGGAGAAACTATGCTGAATTTATTTAAATTACCCATTGAGAAAAGCTCTTTAGAGGCTTGGTCAAAACTTAGTGATGATGTGGCAAAAGTTGCTATTCTAGCAATGCCTGTTATACTTTACGGAGAAACGGTTTTTTTATTGAAAGTATTGAATATTGCTTCCTTACTTGTTGTCACTTACTTTTGCCTAGCTGTTGGGCGTATTTTTCGTCAACTATCGGAGAAGAAATAATATGTGGTTTACAATTGGTCTTGGCATTCTTGCTCTCATATCCATTGCTGCTTTTATTTTTGCAACTTACGCAGCAAAACATTCTTAATTTATTAACCCCGATCTTTCGGGGTTTTCCGTATCTAAAGTGCGGTGATTTTTAAGGTTATTTTTATGAACAATCAGATTCCTTTACTTGGAATTACCGGTTATAGCGGTAGTGGTAAAACAACATTATTAGAAAAACTTATCCCAGAACTTATTGCTCGTCACATTCGCGTTTCAGTGATTAAACATAGCCATCACAATATGCAAGTTGATAAAGAAGGAAAAGATAGTTGGCGTATGAAAGAGGCAGGTTCCTCTCAAGTCATTTTAGCGAATGATGAACGCTGGGCGATTATGACGGAAACGCTAAAACCTGTTTCATTGGATTATTTAGCACAACAATTTGATCGCACTTTAACGGATTTAGTGTTGGTAGAAGGCTTTAAACAAGAGCCAATTCCAAAAATTTTGCTCCATCGTCAGGAAATGACAAAACCTTTACCCGAAATTGACGAATATGTGCTCGCAGTTGCAACGAATTATCCCCTTGAAATTGACCGCACTTTGTTTGATATTAACCGCATTCCGCAAATTGCCGATTTTATTGAAAATTGGTTGCACCATTTTCACGGAGCACGATGACTGAATCCAATGCCTATCGCGGTTTAGCTTGGGTAGCGGCAATGGCGCTTTTTATGCAAAGCCTCGATGCCACCATTCTAAATACAGCTTTACCTGCGATATCTTCCGATTTACATAAACCCGCCTTTGAAATGCAACTGGCGATTATTGCTTATTCTTTAGCCGTTGCATTATTTATTCCTCTTACCGCTTGGGCGGCTGCAAAATTTGGGACATTGAGCGTTTTTCGTAGTGCAGTTTTTACGTTTATTTTAGGATCTATCGCTTGTGCTGCTGCGCCTAATTTAGAAAGTTTAATCTTAGCCCGAGTAATTCAGGGGCTAGGCGGTGCCTTTATGATGCCGGTGGCGCGTTTAGCTATTATTCAAGCTGTCCCGAAACAACAATTAGTGAATGCTTGGAATTTAATGGCAACTGCAGGTTTGATTGGGCCAATACTAGGGCCTATTTTAGGTGGATGGTTAGTCATTCACGCCAGTTGGCACTGGATTTTTTTAATCAATATTCCAATTGGTGCACTAGGGATTTTGGCATCGGGCAGCGTGATGAGTAACATCAAAGGAGAAGCAGAGAAACTAGATTGGACAGGTTTTTTACTCTTTGCATTGGGGTTAGTTGGCATCACGCTTGGTTTGGATTTGCTCGGTGAAAGCCAGCATAGTGCAATTACAACCTATAGCGTGTTAGTTGTTGGTGTTCTGTTACTCGGGGCTTATTATAGTTATGCCAAAAACAATGAAGATACCATTTTACCTTTATCCCTTTTCCGCACTCGTACATTTAGATTAGGCATTATTGCCAATATTTTTATCCGATTATCTGCATCTGGTGTTCCTTTTTTATTGCCTTTGATGTTCCAATTATCTTTTGGTTACAGTGCTGAAATGTCAGGCTGGCTATTAGCTCCGATTGCGCTCATTTCTGTGATTTTGAAAATATTAATTGGACGAATTTTAAATCGTTGGGGCTATAAAACAACGTTAATTTCATCCGCACTTTTGATGGCGGGATCTGTGATTTCCATGGCTTGGTTGGATAAACAAAGTTCTCTGACTTGGATTATTTGTAATCTTATGTGGTACGGTGCTTGTATGTCGATAATTTTCACTTCAATCAATACGTTGACTGTAGGCGATCTTTCAAAACAACAGGCAGGCACAGGTTCTACAGTATTAAGTATTGTGCAGCAAGTTGGGATTGGATTTGGTATTGCTATTTCATCGATAATTCTAAATCTTTATAGACATTTCTTTAGCGTAAGTGATGGTTTACAACAGGCATTTAGCTATACTTTCTTAACCTCATCAGTTTTTGTAATCGCTTTAGTTTGGTCACTTATGAAATTACATAAAAATGATGGCGATCATTTACGGAAGAATCCTTAGATTAATTTGTTATAATCCATAGAATTTTTTTATTTAAAAAAAACGACATTTGCTTATATCTTATTAAACATTTATTTTAGATAGGATTTATCTAGCATATTGGTTATATCACTATGCTCGCATAAATTTCTGCCAACAAAGTGAGGAACTATCATGAAGCTAAAAGCAACACTAACTCTTGCAGCTGCGACGCTTGTATTAGCAGCTTGCGATCAATCAGGCTCAGCAAATAAACCGACCGCACAAGCCGAAACTAAATCAGCATCTAACAACACTTTCGTTTACTGTACAGCAAAAGCACCTTTAGGATTTAGCCCTGCGCTTGTAATGGAGGGGACATCTTATAATGCAAGCTCGCAACAAGTGTATAACCGCTTAGTTGAATTTAAAAAAGGCTCAACAGATATTGAACCAGCCTTAGCTGAAAGCTGGGAAATTAGCGATGATGGTTTAACTTACACATTTCATCTAAGAAAAGGTGTTAAATTCCATACAACAAAAGAATTTACCCCAACACGTGATTTTAATGCAGATGATGTTGTATTTTCATTCCAACGTCAGTTAGATCCAAATCATCCATATCACAATGTATCTAAGGGGACTTATCCATATTTCAAAGCAATGAAATTCCCTGAATTGTTAAAATCAGTGGAAAAACTAGATGACAATACAATTCGTATTACCTTGAACAAGAAAGATGCGACTTTCTTGGCTAGTCTTGGTATGGATTTTATTTCTATTTATTCCGCAGAATATGCGGATGCAATGCTGAAAGCAGGTAAGCCAGAAACAATTGATAATCGCCCAGTGGGAACGGGGCCGTTTGTTTTTGTTGATTATAAAACGGATCAAGCTGCTCAATATGTAGCAAACGAAAACTATTGGAAGGGTAGAACGCCATTGGATCGTTTAGTTATCAATATTGTGCCAGATGCGACAACACGTTATGCAAAATTACAGGCGGGATCTTGTGATTTAATTTTATTCCCGAATGTAGCGGATTTAGCAAAAATGAAAACAGATCCAAAAGTACAACTTTTGGAACAAAAAGGTTTGAACGTGGCGTATATCGCATTCAATACCGAAAAAGCACCATTTGATAATGTCAAAGTTCGTCAGGCGTTGAATTATGCAGTGGATAAAAAATCGATTATTGAAGCGGTTTACCAAGGAGCAGGTACACCAGCTAAAAATCCACTTCCTCCAACAATTTGGAGTTACAACGATGAAGTTCAAGATTATCCGTATGATCCAGAAAAAGCAAAACAACTTTTAGCTGAAGCAGGTTACCCAAATGGTTTTGAAACTGATTTTTGGATTCAACCTGTTGTTCGTGCCTCTAACCCAAATCCAAAACGTATGGCTGAACTTATCATGGCGGACTGGGCTAAAGTTGGTGTAAAAACTAACCCAGTTACCTATGAATGGGCGGATTACCAAAAACGTGCGAAAGCGGGTGAATTAACTGCTGGTATCTTTGGTTGGTCTGGTGATAATGGTGATCCTGATAACTTCTTATCTCCATTATTGGCAAGTTCAAACGCGGGTAATTCCAATATGGCTCGTTTTAAAAATCCAGAATTTGATGCATTACTAGATAAAGCAATCGGATTAACAAATAAGGAAGAACGCACCGCACTTTATAAACAAGCGCAAGTTATCATTCATAATCAAGCACCTTGGATTCCGGTGGCACATTCTGTTGGTTTTGCACCACTTAGTCCACGCGTAAAAGGCTATGTTCAAAGCCCATTTGGCTATGATGCTTTCTATGGCGTGAGTGTTGATGGTAAATAATTAATACTATTTCAGTTCTTTTGGGCCCTTATTTCGTAAGGGCCTTTTTCTTTGAAATATTATTATTTTGTGAAAAATATGTTAAATATATTTTACTTGAGTATAATGCTCAATATTATTCCTCACGGAAGATAATTCGTAGAATAATGAGATTAATCGTAAATATAAGGAACAAAAATGGATTTCAATAGAATTATCACTCACATGAATGATCATCACCAAGATGATATGGCTGCCCTTTGTAAAAAATTTGGTGGTGAAAATGAAATTACGGATGTGACGCTAGTTAATGTAGATTTTGGTGGTTTAGATTTTAAATATAATGGCAGCAAAACATTACGCGTGGAATTTCCGCAACAAGCTGACGCTGGTTCAATTAAACAAGCGATCATCAATCTTTGTGTAGAAAATAAACCAGTTGCAAATTACGATCGTATCAAAGCTAAAATTGATGAATTTCGTCAAGAGTTTAAAAGCTGTGTGCTTGCTACTTTAGATAAAGATGGCTTACCGATGTCTTCTTATGCACCAATTATTTCGCTTGATGGAAAATATTATATTTATATCAGTGCTATTGCAGAGCATTATGACAATTTAAAACGTAATCCGAATCAAGCGGAAGTGATGTTTTTAGAGGATGAAAGCAAAGCGAAATCAATTATTGTACGTACTCGTTTACGTTACAAGGCTAGTGCACGTTTTATTCCTCGTGAAGATCAAATTGTTGAAAAAGTCTTAGATAAATTAGCAGAAACTATGAATGATGTGGGCGGAATTAAAACGATTCGTGAATTTACTGATTTTGATTTAGTTGAACTTACATTTGGAACAGGTCGTTTTGTAAGAGGTTTTGGCCAAGCTTATTTGATTGATTCTAATGGGGAAATTTCTCATATTGGTGTTAAAGGCAATCCACACGAAAAAGAAAGCGATAAATAATATTGTCTCTAAAGGGTTGAGTGTAAATTTATACTCAACCCTTTTGTTTACGATAAATTCGAGTGAAATTGAAATTTCTTTATTTTTTACCGCACTTTATTTTTATTAAGGACAAGGCTTGCTCACCATAATTTCAATAACTTGTCTGTCGATATGTTGCATACTTTTTGATGCAATAGCGCAGAGATTATCAATAGTTCGATCAAGATCATGTTCGACAATACCTTCATTACCAGTAACATGGGTCTCATCCATTGCCATAAGTACCGATTTATAGCCTGAAGCAACGCTGGTGGAGACTTTCATTGCACAGCTATTGGCTGCGCCATCACAGATGATGCCACTAATATCGCCAATCATACTGCAAATGCCCATACTCGCTGTTTCAAATTTGCCTGTGAGTAAATAAGCAATGCCTGCACAGCTTCCCATTGATGCCGTAGTTACAGCACAAAGTGCGGAGAGTTTTGGCAATTTACTATGAATATAAATGGCCATTAAGTGAGATAAGAAAAGTGCACGTATTCTTTTTTCCTCATTCACCTTGAGATAATCTGCAACAACGACAACAGGCATCGTTGCAGCAATTCCTTGATTGCCCGAACCAGAATTACTCATCGCTGGTAAGGTTGCCCCGCCCATTCTTGCATCTGATGCGGCGGTGGTTTCAATCATAATTTTGCTTAGTAAATCATCAGAAATTAAACCGCTTCCCACTTGTTTTCGCAAGATTCTGCCAATATGCAAGCCATAATTTTCTCGCAAACCTTCATCTGAAAGCGCTCGATTAAGCTCTGCAGCTTGACTGATAAAACGAATTTTTTCTAATTCAACCGCATTGGAAAATTCAAAAATCTCTCGTGCAGTCATTTGTTTGAAGACTTCATAGGGATCGCAATTAGCACATTCATCCTCTATTTTTTGAAAAAGTATTTCACCATTTTTTTCGATCAAAATAACATTGGTATGTTGATCTTGAATGGCTACTTTCACGTAATCATTATCGGCAAATAATGTTGATTCTGAATATAAAATATGTTCAGTTTGATGAATATCTACACTCACTAATTTTTGTTCAAGCATAGTTTTAGCGGCACTAACTTGCTCTGGCGTAATATGTTTTAATACTTCTAAACCGCCATCTGGATTACCGCCTAATGCACCAATTGCCGCAGCAATGGGCAATCCAACCATGCCAGTTCCGGGTACTGCAACACCTAATCCATTTTTCATAAGATTAGGCGAAACTTTTGCTTCAATGCGTTCAGGTGTTTTGCCTAAATATTTCGCAGCTGTAGCAGATGCAAGAGCAAGAGAAATTGGTTCGGTACAGCCTAGGGCTGGCACAACATCATGTTTAACGATGTGGAGTAATGGTTTTTCAATTTCGTTAAGTCTTTTTAAATTCATTATTACCTATCCAATTAATGCGCTTCATCCCAATTTTGTCCAACACCCACTTCCACAATCAATGGAACAACTAATTCAGCTGCGGCTTCCATGTGTTGTTTAATTTGTTCACGGAAAAATTCAACTTTTTCTGACTGCACTTCAAATACTAATTCATCGTGTACTTGCATAATCATTTCAATATCTGGATTGTGGCGGATTACTTCGTCAAGTTTAATCATCGCTCGTTTAATAATATCCGCAGCCGTGCCTTGCATTGGTGCATTGATCGCTACTCGTTCTGCACCTTTACGACGCATGGCATTGCTAGAATTAATATCTGGTAAATATAAACGGCGACCAAATAACGTTTCCACATAGCCTTGTGCTTTCGCTTTTTCACGGATATCGGTCATAAATTTCTGTACACTCGGATAGCGTTGGAAATATAAATCCATGTATTTTTGTGCATCTGGACGGGAAATACCAAGTTGGCGTGAAAGTCCAAAGGCGGACATTCCATAAATTAAGCCGAAATTAATCGCTTTAGCATTGCGACGTTGCTCGCTGGTGACTTCATCTAATGACATGCCAAAGATTTCAGCTGCCGTGGAGCGATGAATATCCTTGCCTTGCGAGAACGCATTAATTAAGCCTTGATCGCCTGACAGGTGCGCCATAATACGTAACTCAATTTGAGAATAGTCAGCGGCGACAATCGAATAACCTTCACGCGCGATAAATGCTTGTCGAATACGACGACCTTCTTCATTCCGAATTGGGATATTTTGTAGGTTTGGATCACTTGATGATAAACGCCCTGTTGCCGTGACCGCTTGATGATAAGAGGTATGCACTCGGCCTGTTTGTGAATTGACCATTTGAGGCAGTTTATCCGTATAAGTGGATTTGAGTTTACTCAAGCCACGATGTTCGACCAAAATTTTTGGTAATTCGTGGCTATAGGCTAATTCTTCCAATACTTCTTCATTCGTTGATGGCGCACCTTTTGGCGTTTTTTGTAAAATAGGTAGTCCAAGTTTATCGAACAAAATTTCTTGTAATTGTTTGGTGGAGGCCAAATTAAATGGCTGACCCGCTAATGCGTAAGCTTGTTCCTCAAGTGCGGTTAATCTTGTGGCAATTTCGTTAGATTGTATAAAGAGGGCATCACTATCAATCAAAACGCCTGTACGTTCCATATGAGAAAGCACATGGAGTAATGGTAATTCCATTGTTTTATACAATTCAACAAGCGTTGGTTCTTCTTGCAGTTTCAACCACAGTGCTTGTTGTAATTTCATTGTCACATCAGCATCTTCTGCTGCGTATTCAGTGGCTTGTTCTAATGGAATTTGATTAAACGTAAGCTGGCTTTTTCCTTTTCCTGCAATACTTTCAAATGCGATAGTTTCATGACCTAAATAACGTTTGGCTAAATCGTCCATATTATGACGACCAGTACTATTTAGCGTATAGGAAAGCAACATCGTATCAAATTCAACACCTTGTAATTCAATGCCATGACGAGCAAAAATACTTTCATCAAATTTAATATTTTGTCCAATTTTGTGAATATTAGGATTTTCTAAAATGGGTTTGATAGCCACAAGTGCGGTTGATTTTTCGAGTGTTTTTGGCGCATTCAAATAATCCAATTGCAATGGTAAATAAGCGGCTTCTCCATTTTCAAGAGCAAAAGAGATACCCACTAAATTAGTAGACATATAATCAAGACTGTCTGTTTCAGTATCCACTGCAATGAGTTTTGCTGTATTGAGTTTTTCAATCCAGCGCGTTAAATCAGCTTGAGTGAGTAAGGTTTCATATTTTGTACGATCGATTTGAATTTTAGGCGTATTTTCTACCGCACTTTGATCTAGTGAGGTCGCCTGATACTGATTGATTTTCACTGGCTGTTCAGTGGTTTGGGTAATAGAATCTGAGCCATTCATTACTTCATTAAGCCAGCGTTTAAATTCGTAGCGAGCAAAATATTCAATGAGCTGATCCTTTTGGCTTTCTCCAAGCAACAATTCATCTGTTGTCACGTTAAGTTCAACATCCGTTTTGATGGTTGCCAATGTATAAGAAAGATCAGCGTTAGTTTTTTCAGCCAATAATTTTTCGCCTAGTTTTTTCGCCCCTCGAATTGGCAATTCTGCTACTTTTTCAAGATTGGCATAAATTTCAGCCATACTCCCGATGCCTTGCAGTAAAGCAAGTGCGGTTTTTTCGCCAACGCCAGCAACACCCGGAATGTTATCTGCACTATCGCCCATAAGTGCCAGATAATCAATGATGAGTTCAGGTGGAATACCGTATTTTTCAATCACACCCTCACGATCCAATAAGCTATTATTCATGGTGTTAATGAGCATAATGTTGTCATCCACCAACTGTGCCATATCTTTATCGCCAGTACTAATAAGCACTTTTTTACCCAAACGAGAGGCTTGTAGTGCGAGTGTGCCGATCACATCATCTGCCTCAACCCCTTCCACCACTAAAAGCGGAATTCCCAATGCGCGAATCATATCGTGCAAAGGTTGAATTTGTTTGCGTAAATCATCGGGCATTGGGGGGCGATGAGATTTATATTGTTCAAACATTTCATCACGAAATGTTTTCCCTTTTGCATCAAAAACAACGGCTATATGAGTGGGTTGTACTTGTGAGATGAGGCTTTTTAACATATTTAAAACGCCATACATCGCACCCGTTGGCTCACCTGCTGCATTGGTTAAAGGAGGAAAGGCATGAAATGCACGATATAAATAAGAAGAACCATCCACTAGCACAAGTGGATTTGCTGCAATTTGGGCCATAAAAATCTCGTTTTAAACTGAAAAATACGGGCATTATAGCGTAATTTATGGTAATGAGCGAACGGCGGATTCAATGTAAAATTTGTGACGAACGTTTTTTGCTATGGCATAATACCAGTCACTCAAATATTTAATTTAAGGAAATCAAATGTCGTTAAAATTGGTCGAAATTTTAGTTTTGGGGCAGGTCTTGCGTTTAAACGTGCCCGTTGAACAAGAAGAATTATTGCGCCAAGCTGCCCGTAATTTAGATATATTGGTTTCCGAAATGAAAGAAAAAACAGGCCTTATTCAGCTTGATCGCGTGCTTTCTATTGTGGCTCTTAATTTGAGTTTTGAATTAAGCCAAGAAAAAAATAAAACCGCTCAAATTGAAAATGTATTGAGAACTCGAATTCAACAATTAGATCATTCATTAGAAAATATTCGCGTTACAAAAGAACCGCGTTAAATTAATGATCAAACTAGAGTCGTTTTGTCGTTTTATAAGCAACTCGTTAAAATTGATAAATAAATGCTAGTCAATACTGAGAATTTGGGCTAGTATAAACCTATAAGAATTACCTGGAGTGTTCGTCAGTAGGCTATGTCCCTGAGCCGATACTTTAAATCTTATAAATTGGTTTCCTATCGTTGGTGTGTAGGCTTAACCTTTGACTCGTTCATTGGGCTAAGAAACCTGAAAACGGTATCAACTGATTTCCTTGAACCGTCGGGTTCAAGGACTACTGCCCGCAGCGGCACTCTGGGTCCTATCTTCTCCTTTCATTTCTATGAATACTCAAAAACGCCAGCAAATCCGCGCTGAAATTCGAAAAATACGAGCAAATTTAACCGTACTTCAGCAGGAAAAAGCAGCACAATCGGTTACCCAACAGGCGTTAAATCTTATTGAGCAACGACAAGCCAAAAATATTGCATTATATTTTTCTTTTGATGGCGAAATTTCTACGAAAGCCTTAATCCAATCCCTTTGGGCGCAAAACAAAAATGTGTATTTGCCTGTTTTACATCCTTTTACTAAACATCATTTATTGTTCTTACGCTATTTGTCTGATACGCCAATGAAACCAAATCAGTTTGGTATTTGGGAGCCAAAGCTGAATGTTCAAAATGTTTTGCCATTAAATGAACTGGATATTTTATTTACGCCATTGGTGGCTTTTGATAAACAGGGAAACAGACTTGGCATGGGCGGTGGATTTTATGATCGCACGTTGCAGAATTGGCAAAATAAATCTTTTATTCCAGTTGGTTTAGCGCATCAATGTCAGCAATTAGAAAATCTTCCTACTGAGCATTGGGATGTGCCACTATTCGATATTTTGGTAGGTTGAAACCTATCATCAAGATTTTATTGATAGATAAAATCAAAAATATTTCATTTCTTCTCTTGAAATCCATTCAAACGATCTTACTTAATTTGGGCAAACGGCGAAAGCCGAAACCAAATTGAGGAAATCGTATGAACATTGAAAAATTTACAACAAAATTCCAAGAAGCTTTAAGCGAAGCACAATCACTTGCTATCGGAAAAGACAATCAATTTATTGAACCCGTGCATTTATTAACCGCACTTTTAAATCAACAGGGCGGCTCCATTGCGCCAATTTTAACTGCAAGTGGAGTAAATGTGGCGTTATTGCGTAATGAATTGAAGACTGAGTTAAATAAATTGCCACAAGTGATTGGCAATGGCGGTGATGTTCAACTTTCACGTCAGCTCATTAATTTACTTAATCTATGCGATAAATACGCACAGCAAAACCAAGATAAATTTATTTCAAGCGAATTATTTTTGCTTGCAGCTTTAGAAGAACGAGGAACGATCAGCGATATTCTGAAAAAGTGCGGCGCAAAAAAAGAACAAATTTCGCAAGCCATCCAGCAAATTAGAGGAGGACAAAACGTGAATGATCAAAATGCAGAAGAAAGCAGACAAGCATTAGAAAAATATACGATTGATTTAACTGCTCGTGCAGAAAGTGGCAAACTTGATCCTGTCATTGGGCGTGATGAAGAAATTCGTCGAGCGATTCAAGTATTACAACGTCGTACCAAAAATAACCCTGTGTTAATTGGTGAACCTGGTGTAGGTAAAACCGCTATAGTGGAAGGTTTGGCACAACGTATTGTAAATGGTGAAGTGCCTGAAGGTTTGAAAAATAAACGCGTCCTTTCATTAGATATGGGTGCGTTGATTGCTGGTGCGAAATATCGTGGTGAATTTGAAGAGCGTTTAAAAGCCGTTTTAAATGAGTTATCAAAAGAAGAAGGTCGCGTTATCCTCTTTATTGATGAAATTCATACTATGGTTGGCGCAGGTAAAACCGATGGTGCGATGGATGCGGGTAACTTGTTAAAACCAAGTTTAGCGCGCGGTGAATTACATTGCGTGGGGGCAACCACTTTAGATGAATATCGTCAATATATCGAAAAAGATGCCGCACTTGAACGTCGTTTCCAAAAAGTCTTTGTGGACGAACCAAGTGTAGAAGATACCATTGCAATTTTACGTGGTTTGAAAGAACGTTATGAAATTCATCACCACGTGGATATTACTGACCCTGCGATTGTCGCAGCAGCAACGCTTTCACATCGTTATATTTCTGATCGTCAATTGCCGGATAAAGCGATTGATTTGATCGATGAAGCAGCGTCTAGCATTCGTATGGAAATTGACTCTAAACCTGAACCGCTTGATCGTCTTGAACGTCGTATTATCCAACTAAAATTGGAACAACAGGCGTTACAAAAAGAAGAAGACGAAGCCAGTCGCAAACGTTTAGAAATGTTAGAGAAAGAATTGGCTGAAAAAGAACGTGAATATGCTGAACTTGAAGAAGTGTGGAAATCTGAAAAAGCAACGCTTTCTGGCTCGCAACATATTAAACAAGAATTAGATACTGCAAAAACCGAACTAGAACAAGCTCGTCGCGCGGGTGATTTAGCTAAAATGTCAGAGTTGCAATATGGCCGCATCCCTGCTCTTGAAAAGCAACTCGAGCAAGCTGAAACCAGCGAAGGAAAAGAAATGACACTTTTGCGCTATCGCGTCACAGATGAAGAAATCGCTGAAGTGCTTTCTAAAGCCACAGGCATTCCAGTATCAAAAATGATGGAAGGCGAGAAAGAAAAACTCTTGCGCATGGAAGATGAACTACATAAACGAGTGATTGGCCAAGAAGAAGCTGTTGATGCGGTAGCAAACGCGATTCGTCGTAGCCGTGCCGGTCTTTCCGATCCTAACCGCCCAATTGGTTCATTCTTGTTCCTAGGGCCAACAGGTGTTGGTAAAACTGAGCTTTGCAAAACTTTGGCGAAATTCTTGTTTGATAGTGAAGATGCGATGGTACGTATTGATATGTCAGAGTTTATGGAAAAACACAGTGTCTCTCGCTTAGTCGGAGCTCCTCCAGGCTATGTCGGCTATGAAGAAGGTGGTTATTTAACTGAAGCTGTTCGCCGTCGTCCATATTCGGTGATTTTGCTCGATGAAGTTGAAAAAGCCCATACGGATGTATTTAACATCTTATTACAAGTATTGGATGATGGTCGTTTGACTGATGGGCAAGGTCGTACTGTGGATTTTCGTAATACGGTGGTGATCATGACCTCTAACTTAGGTTCTGATTTAATCCAAGGTAACAAAGACGAAAGCTATAGCGAAATGAAAGCCTTAGTGATGTCAGTGGTAAGCCAACATTTCCGTCCGGAATTTATCAACCGTATTGACGAGACAGTGGTATTCCATCCGCTTGGTAAAGAAAATATCCGTGCAATAGCCAATATTCAATTAGAACGCTTAGCAAAACGTATGGAAACTCGTGGCTACGAATTAGTATTTACCGACGCTTTATTAGATTTCATTGGTGAAGTGGGTTACGACCCAATTTATGGCGCACGTCCATTGAAACGTGCAATTCAACAAGAGATCGAAAACAGCTTGGCACAACAAATTCTATCTGGTGCGTTATTACCTGGTAAGGTTGTTACCATTGATTACGCCAACGCAGAAGTTCAAGCTCGACAATAGGTGTTAAAAAGTGCGGTAAATTTGATCTGAGTTCAAAAAACTGGGCTATTTATTTAAGGACTGATGATATTGTATTGGACTCAGTCCTTTTAATTTCAGTTAAACTCCGACCATAAAAACATTCCGTTTTTAATCGACCAAAGAAACTTTCCATTTCCGCATTGTCTAGATAGTTTTCTTTTCTTGACATACTTTGTATGTCATCGGTCGCTTATTTAGTCCAACTTTTAGAGGGCTGATCAATTTACCGCACTTTGTGTATGATTAGTTTAGTTTTGTCGTTTGTTTTAAGAATAAATACCCAAGCGTTGCTGAAATGGTTGAACCAAGTAAAATGCCTAAACGAGAAAGCGTATTGACACTTTCTCCAGCATCCGCATCAAAAGCAAGGCTTGCTAAGAACATTGACATTGTAAAGCCGATACCACATAAAACTGCGACGGCAAAAATTTGTTTAAAATTGATTCCATCCGGTAATTTAGCTAATCCCAACTTAACGGAAATATAACTAAACCCAAAAACACCGACTGGTTTACCAATAATTAAACCACACGCGATAGCCAATAATAATGGCGATGAAATCATACTCACATCAATACCGTCAAAACTAACGCCCGCATTAGCAAAAGCAAAGAGCGGTAAAATAACGAAGGATGACCAAGGTGCTAAAATGTGCTCAAAATCACGTAATGGTCGTTCACCTTTTTTACCTTTTAATGGAATGCAAAAACCAATAATCACGCCGGCCAAAGTTGCGTGAACACCAGATTTTAAAACAGATGCCCATAAAATTGCTCCAACCACCATATAGGCGCAAAGCGTGCTAACTCTAAAGCGGTTTAATAAAACCAAAGTCAAAATAGAAATACCTGAGAAAATTAGAGCCTGTACACTTAATTCGTGAGAGAAGAAAAGAGCAATTACAACAATCGCGCCTAAGTCATCAATAATAGCGAGTGCGAGTAAAAAAATCTTTAGAGGCAATGGCACTTGCTTGCTCAATAATGCCATGATGCCAAGCGCAAAAGCGATATCTGTCGCCATAGGAATAGCCCAGCCGTTTGCAAGGCTAGGATCCTGTTTTGCAATAAACCAATAAACTAACGCAGGCACGATCATTCCGCCTACAGCAGCAATAGCAGGGAAAATAGCTTGTTGATAGGTAGAAAGCGCGCCTTCAAATAATTCTTTTTTTACTTCCATTCCAACTAGCACAAAAAACACTGCCATAAAACCATCGTTAATCCAGTGGATTAAGGTTTTATTAATAGAAAAACTACCAATTTGCAAACTGACTGGCAAATTCAAAAAATCATTATATTGATTGCTTAATGGCGAATTAGCCAGCAATATCGCTACTGCAGCAGAAAAAAGCAACAAAATACCACCAGCGGATTCTAATTTTAAAAAGCGTTGAATCAGTTGTACCACGCAAACTCCTTCCAAAAATAAATAACAAAAAATTAACAAAGACTGAATCCTAGCATATTTTCGCTCTCAAAGGGAAAAGTGCGGTAGATTTTGCAGGTATTTTTAGCGAATTGTCGATAAAATTCTTCATATTGTGACAAAATTCACATTTTTAATTTTACGCAATAGGGATTTTATCTACTTTGTAGTAGAATGCAGGTCTTTTTATTTTTAGAGCCAAAATTTATGTTTTCACGCAAAGATATTATTATTTTAGGAATGATGATCTTCGCCTTATTTTTAGGTGCAGGTAATATCATTTTTCCTCCAATGGAAGGATTCTCAGCTGGACAACATTGGATGAGTGCGTCCTTAGGATTTGTCTTAACTGGTGTTTTAATGCCATTTATCACGCTTGTTGTGGTGGCAATTTTAGGTCGTGGCGAAGAACTTACTAAAGATTTACCAAAATGGGCGGGCACAGGTTTTCTCGTTATACTTTATTTAACCATTGGCTCTACCTTTGCTATGCCACGCATCACAAATGTTGCTTATGAAATGGCGTGGTTGCCATTAGGATTAGCAGAAGATAATGCTAGTGTTCGTTTCCTCTTTTCACTCATTTTCAACTTAATCGCGATGGTCTTTATGATTCGCCCAAATACGATCATTTCAAGCGTGGGTAAATTTATGACACCAGCATTGCTTGTGTTATTAGTTGCTGTAGCCGTCACTGTCTTCATTTCACCTTTATCTGAAATTCAAACACCCAGTAAAGCTTATGAAAATGGCCACTCTTTATTAATCGGCTTAACCAGTGGTTATCAAACTATGGACGTACTCGCAGCTATTGCTTTCGGTGGAATCGTCGCTCGCGCACTTGCAGCAAAAAATGTAACTCAACCCAAAGATATCGTGAAATACACTATCTCAGCTGGATTTGTTTCAGTCATTTTACTTGCGGGTTTATATTTTTCTCTTTTCTATCTAGGTGCGACTAGTGCTGCAGTTGCAGAAGGTGCAACTAATGGCGGACAAATTTTCTCTCGTTATGTAAATGTCTTATTCGGTTCTGCTGGGACTTGGATTATGGCTGGTATTATTGTATTAGCGAGCTTAACAACTCTTGTTGGTGTAACGAGTGCTGCCGCTGACTATTTTTCAAAATTCTCTGTGCGTTTTTCTTACCCATTCTGGGCCGCACTTTTTACCGCAATGACAATCACTGTTTCACAATACGGTTTAACGGATCTACTTCGTATAACGATCCCTGCTTTGTTATTAATTTATCCGGTGGCTATTGTGCTTGTATTATTGCAATTCTTACGCAAAAACCTTCCATCAATAAAATTTACACATAACAGCACATTAATCGTAACTGTTTGTTTTAGTTTATGTGACAGCTTAAATAACGTTAAAATGTTACCAGAAAGCATTAATTCATTATTGGAGCACTTCCCTCTTTCATCTGAAGGAATGGCTTGGTTGGTTCCGACTTTAGTGATGTTAGTTGTAAGCATTTTAATTGGAAAAGCATTGCGTAAAACCCATTCTTAATATCACAAGGTGTTTTATTTATCCTTCAACACTCTCAATGGTTGCATATCACTATTGCCTACAATCACACGACTTGAATCAGAACGTAGGCAAGTGCCACCATAATGCCCTCCAACAGTAAAAGTACAAACTTGCAAATATTGTTCTTCTACTTGTGGTAAGCACCAAAGTTGTTGATAAATACTATCTTGCTGACCAAACTGTCCATCGGTTGTGTCTAACATGGAATTATTTTCACTAATCAATTTAACGTTATCACCTCGACGACCTGCAATTGGTTTTTGTGCGTAGCCGTTTTGGATTAAGTTTGGTGTGAGATGAAAACTTGCCTCTAACAAATAACGATGATTAGGGAATAAAGACCAAAGCACAGGCAAAATCGCTTTGTTGCTTGGAATTGCTGTCCAAAGCGGTTCATAAACCAACACTTCTGGGCGAAGTAGTACATCAATTAACCGCACTTTATCTTCTGGATAACCTGTGCGAATAGGCGGAGCAACTTCCATTCCTGTTGCATCTTCACGAAGTTGTTCCAGCATGGTTTCCCACGCCCAGGTTTTCCAAACAGTTTGAACTTGGTTATTTTCATCATCAATCAGGCGGCCACGATTATCCCAATGTAAGCCTTCAGTTCCGTGAATAATTTTAGCTTGAAAGCCAGCCTGCACTAATGCCTGTTGCATAAACATGGCATGATAATCTTCTTCATCATCGTGATCTTGCAGAATATGGACTAATTTTGAGGCTTGGCTATGTTGCCAACAATCAGCTAACGCATTACGCAGGCCATCGGACGGATTTTCCCCCAATACGCCACCAGCTTGTTTTGCCCAACGATTCATAATATCGCCTGCTTCTGCATGGCAAGAAGCTGAGTCAGCATTATATTCATAGACTTTCAAACCTCGTTCACTCATACAGAAATCTAGACGACCAGTAATCGTCTGATAACGGCGATTTTGCCAAGAAAGTCTTAAGCGTGGCCAAAGGAGCTTCGGAATATTGAAATACTGCAACAGATTATCATCTTTGAGTACTTTGTCTGTTGCATGCAGATACATTAAATGCAGTTCGTTTGTGGCGTGAATTAATTCCTGTTGAGCGCTTTCAGACATAGCAAAATAGCGATATTGATCAGAATGGCTCACTTTATGCCCGCCCATCGCCTTGATATAAGCCATATCAAATGGTTCATTTTCATTTAACCATTTCCCACTAAATTGACCGTGATTGTCAACATGATGAGCTTGTAACCTAAGTGCGGTTGATTTTGGGAAAGGTTGGGGTTCTGAAAATTCAGTATCGTTTGTTTGAATCATCCAACCAAGAATTTTAGTATCATCAAAAGTATCTTGTAGAAAATAACCTTTTTCTGAAACAATCATCGGCAATTCACGCGTCCATTGCTGGCCACTTGGCAAGCGAGAATGAATCACATTTTGCTCAGCGATTCGAACTCTATCAGCCAATACTTCGGTAATAATTGCCACATGCCCCGTATGTTTAAATTCGCCTCCTTCTTGCCAAATTAATAAGGAACCTGCTTGAGGTTTACGCTTACAACCATTAGCAAATGCCTGCAAGGGCAACAAAGCATCATTTACTACTTGGCGTAAAAAACGTAAAGAAAAGATCTCGTACGCCATACCAACATCGGCAAATACAACACCGTGATTGAGATATAAATAACGACGCGCAAATTCCACACACTGCCATTTATAGCCCATATATTCTCGCCCTAGATAACTCCGAAATGCCGCATCATTCGGGAACTCTTTATCATCTGCAGTATTGTAATCTGAGGAATAAATTGCCACGCCACCAGGCGCATATCCAAGCAAGCTACCAAAAGGATCGTGGGTAATGATATTAGCTGAACGTTCTGTCATAGTATCTTCCGAGTAAAAAATGAATGAGGTTAGTATAGATCTTTTATTTTTATTACGGAAATCAATAAAATTTTTACCGCACTTTTTTCGTAGCAAATTTTTGATTTATCTCATCTTTTCATCAAATCATTCTTTACCATTTAACTTCTTAGATTAAAATGAACGTGCTTTTCGAGTATTCGAGAGTACACAATTTAGTTTAACTTTAGATATCACAAGGGTTTCATTATGAAAGGATCAAAATGGCCTGTGGTTGCAGGTGCTGCACTTGGTATCATCGCTCCACTACTTACTTATAGCGGAAATCCTGGCAACATGGGATTCTGCGCAGCCTGTTTCTTACGCGATACAGCAGGTTCCATTGGCTTACATCAAGCCGCTCCACTTCAATACATCCGCCCCGAACTCATCGGATTAATTTTCGGTGCGTTAGCGAGTGCGTTATTTGCAAAAGAATTCCGTGCTCGTGGTGGCTCATCGCCATTCATTCGCTTAATTTTAGGGGCATTTGCTATGATTGGTGCCCTAACATTCTTAGGCTGTCCATGGCGCGCATATCTGCGTCTAGGAGGCGGCGATTTATCTGCGATTGCAGGGATTGTCGGTTTATTTGTCGGCGTACTAGGTGGAATTTTCTTTAGCAATCGAGGGTTTTCGCTCGGCAAAGCAAAAGAACAAGCTCCTGTTACAGGCTGGATTTCTGTCATTATTGCGGGATTATTACTTATTGGCGTTATCACCCAATTTAGTTTTGGCGAAGGTTTACCGCTTTATTTCTCACAAAAAGGCCCTGGCACACAACATGCATTTTGGGCGTTATCTTTAGTAGGTGGGCTAATCGTAGGTGTATTAATGCAAAAATCACGTTTCTGCTCAATTGGCGCATTCCGTAATTTTATTTTATTCCGTGATTCTTCGTTATTGAACGGTGTCATCGCTCTAGTGGTATTTGCTGCTATTACCAATGCTTTACTTGGCCAATTCCATTTAGGGTTTGAACAACAACCTGGTGCACATAATCAGTATCTTTGGAACTTCCTCGGCATGGCACTTTGCGGCTTATGCTTCGCCCTTGGCGGTGGTTGTCCTGGCAAACATTTAGTTCATCTTGGTGAAGGCGATAATGACTCCGCTATTTTTGTACTTGGTATGCTTTTAGGTGCCGCTGCTGCGCATCGTTTAAGCCTTGCAGCTTCAGGCTCTGGCATTGGTGAATTCACGCCTTACGCTTTAGTTCTTGGATTTATATTCTGTGCCTATATTGGCTTTACCAAAAAATCAGCTTAATTCACTTTCTATCTGCACTCATCACGAGTGCAGATTTTCTTTTCCTTGCATTATCCCCCTTACAGTGTCAAACTCTCCGAACTTTTTAAAACTGTAAAAAATAATGACAAAAAAACGTAAAAACTTAATCAACCAAGATCCTCATTACAAACGAGAATTGGAAAAATACGGCAATCCAATCCCGAGCCGTGAGTTCATTTTAAGTGTTATTCGAGACAATAATGCACCGATGAATCGGGATGAAATTTTGACCGCACTTTCCATTCGAAATGAAGATCAAATAGAAGCGATGCGTCGCCGATTACGCGCGATGGAAAATGACGGCCAATTAGTGTTCACCAAACGTAAACGCTATGCCTTACCAGAAAAATTAGATTTATTTAAAGGTACGGTAATTGGTCATCGCGAAGGTTTCGGTTTTTTACAAGTAGATGGCAAAAAGGATGATTTATTCATCCCAAACCATCAAATGCAAAGAGTCATGCATGGAGATTTTGTCTTAGCTCAGCCTGCTGGATTAGATCGTCGTGGTCGCCGTGAAGTGCGAATTGTGCGCGTATTAGAAAGCCGTAAAAAACAAATTGTGGGTCGCTTTTTCTTAGAAAACGGTTTTAGCTATGTGGTGCCTGATGACAGCAGAATTGGTCGTGATATTCTCGTGCCTAATGAACATCGTAATGGCGCACGAATGGGGCAAGTTGTGGTTGTCGAATTGCAAGAACGCTCTGCTAGTTTTAACCAGCCAATTGGCGTGATTACTGAAATCCTAGGCGATAATATGGCGAAAGGAATGGAAGTGGAAATCGCCTTGCGTAACCACGATATTCCCCATAAGTTTCCAAGTGCGGTGGAAAAATACGTAAAAAAATTCACTGAAGAAGTGCCTGAAGAAGCAAAAAAAGGTCGTGTGGATTTACGCAATTTACCGCTTGTGACCATTGATGGCGAAGATGCGCGAGATTTTGACGATGCCGTTTATTGTGAAAAACACAGCAAGGGCTGGAAACTTTGGGTAGCGATTGCGGATGTCAGTTATTACGTACGTTTGCGTTCTGCTTTGGATGTAGAAGCACATAATCGTGGTAACTCGGTCTATTTTCCGAATCGAGTTGTACCAATGCTACCTGAAATTTTATCAAACGGCTTATGCTCTCTTAACCCTCAAGTGGATCGTTTGTGTATGGTGTGTGAGATGCAAATTTCTGCCAAAGGTAAGCTCACAGATTATCGCTTTTATGAAGCAGTGATGAATTCTCACGCCCGCCTTACTTATACCAAAGTAGCAAAAATGCTTGAAGGCGATGAAGAATTACGCACTCGTTATCAAAGACTTATTCCACATTTAGAAGAATTACATCATCTCTATCAAGCATTACTCAATGCCCGAAAACAACGTGGTGCCATCGATTTTGAAACCATTGAAACTAAGTTTATTTTCAATGCAATGGGGAGAATTGAACGCATTGAACCTGTTGTTCGTAACGATGCCCACAAAATCATTGAGGAATGTATGATTCTTGCGAATATCGCAGCAGCCAATTTTATGGAAAAACATAAAGAGCCTGCGTTATATCGTATTCATGCCACCCCTAGCGAAGAAAAATTAACATCGTTCCGCACTTTTTTAAGTGAGTTTGCTTTAACTCTAGAAGGTAGCTTAAAACCAACTACAAAAGACTATGCTGCTCTGTTAGAAAAAGTTAAAGAACGACCAGATCATGAACTTATTCAAACAATGTTGCTACGTTCATTAAGCCAAGCGGTCTATCACGCTGATAATATTGGACACTTTGGTTTGGCTTTGGAAGAGTATGCTCACTTTACTTCGCCAATTCGCCGTTATCCAGACTTAACACTTCATCGAGGTATCAAATATTTACTCGCTAAAGAACAAGGCGCAAAACGTAAAACAACGGATACTGGCGGTTATCATTACTCTTTTGATGAAATGGATTTACTTGGCAATCATTGTTCAATGACGGAACGCCGTGCTGACGACGCCACTCGTGAAGTGGCAGATTGGCTGAAATGTGAATATATGCAAGATCATATTGGCGAAGAATTTAACGGTGTTATTTCATCTGTGACGGGATTTGGTTTATTTGTACGCTTAGATGATTTATTCATCGATGGTTTAGTCCATATTTCCACCTTAGAAAACGATTATTACCAATTCGATGCAGCAAAACAGCGTTTAATTGGCGAAAATAGCGGAATGCAATATCGATTAGGCGATAAAGTTCGCATCAAAGTTGAAGCAGTACATTTAGAAAATAAAATGGTCGATTTCTCGCTGATGGGAAGTGAACGTAAACCTCGTCGAGCCGGAAAAACCGTGAAAGAAAAAGCCAAGAAAGTCTTTAAAGAATTACCCTCTAAAACATCCCAGAAACGAAAAAGTGCGGTAAAAAAGAAAGAAGTTTCGAAGAAAACATCTAGAAAACGAAAATAATTCACTTCCTATTTTTAGAATGAATTAAAAATTCAAATAAGAAAAAGAGAAATTTATGTCAGAACAAATCTACGGCATTCATGCTGTTAATAGTATTTTAACTCATTCACCAGAACGTTTAATTGAAGTCTTCGTCCTTAAAGGACGTGAAGATAAACGTCTACAGCCACTCTTAAACGAGCTTTATTCCCTAGGAATTGGCGTGCAATTTGTTAATCGACAAACGCTTGATAAAAAAGCTGATGGCGAAGTTCATCAAGGTGTCATTGCTCGAGTACAAGCGGCAAAAGAACTTAATGAAAATGATCTTGATGAAGTTCTTGCGAATAAACAAAATCCGCTTTTATTAGTTTTAGATGGCGTGACGGATCCACACAACTTGGGAGCATGTTTGCGAACAGCTGATGCAGCGGGCGCAGCAGCCGTGATCGTACCGAAAGATAAATCGGCACAATTAACATCTATCGCGCGTAAAGTGGCTTGTGGTGCAGCAGAAACCGTGCCGTTAATTCGTGTAACCAATCTTTCTCGCACACTACGCGATTTACAGCAAAACCATAACATTTGGGTGGTTGGCACTGCTGGCGAAGCCACTGAAACCATTTATCAAAGCAAACTGACAGGGCCACTAGCACTTGTTATGGGAGCAGAAGGCGAAGGGATGCGTCGTTTAACGCGTGAACATTGCGATCAACTGATTAGCATTCCAATGGCTGGTTCAGTTTCATCATTAAATGTATCTGTCGCAACAGGGGTATGTTTATTTGAAATTGTACGCCAGCGTTTAGGTTCATAAGAAAAGTTCGGTAAATTTTGAGCTGCCCCAAAAAGTTAGACTGTTATTTAAAGGATTGTTTTCGATATTGTATCGGACTCAGCCTTTTTAATTTTAGTTAAATTTATCAGTAATTATTGAGTCCCACTTTATGGGGGAAGAGCAAAATTTATTGCGCTGTGCTATAAGATAATTCCACTATCTGCTTTAGTAAAATTCATTATAAATAAACTTTTATAAGTTCTTACATGAAATTCGCCAGTCAATACTCGACGTGTGAATGCGTGATAGCTTTCCATATCTTTTGCATGGAGTAGCAACATAAAATCATAGTCCCCTGAAATTTCGTAACAGCTCACCACTTCGTCTTCTTGGCGCATTTTTCGTTCAAATTGCTCTTGATAATAAGAGTGTTGATTATCCATTTCGACCATGACAAACACACTAATCGTACGCCCAACCGCTTTTGGGGAAACTACTGCAACACGTTTTGTAATAACGCCTGAATCAGTTAATGCTTGTACACGTCGTTGACAGGTTGCAACGGAACTATTCACTTTCTCTGACAGTTCTTTTAACGGAATCATGGCATCTTGTTGTAATACATTCAAAATATTACGATCTAATTTATCCAGTGTTTGCATAAGATAATTTCTCAAAAATGTAACTATTGAGAAAAATATTATCACAATAAAAATAAAGTTGAGATTTTTTATTGTCTTGGGATTTTATAATAATCATATTGATGAGATGAGGTCTAAGATGAAAGTAGTCACTCAAGGCGTATTATTGTGCATTTTTTCACAATGTTTATTTGGCATATTATATTTATTTAGCATATGGCTCCAACCACTTAGCGGAACGGATGTTTTTGCGTGGCGTATGTTAACCATGATCTTTGGACTACTTTTACTTTTATTCCCGACTATTGGTTGCCGCTCTCTTTTGTCTCTTATCACGACAACTTTAGGAAAAAGTTGGACGCGTTGGGTTTTATTTTTACTGGGGACATTAGATGCGGGAAGTCAATTCTGGCTCTTTATGTGGGCACCGCTAAATGGTGAAGGGGTAAATATTGCGATGGGATATTTCCTTTTCCCACTGATCATGGCTGTTTTAGGCTGGGCTTGGTTAAAAGAACGCTTATCATTTGTTCAGAAAATTGCGCTTTTACTGGCTGCCTGCGGTGTTGCACATGAATTATGGCACACTCAAAGTTTTTCATGGACAAGCTTGTGGGTTTGTACGGTTTATCCATTTTATTATCTAAGCCGTAAATTGATGAAAATCCCTGCTCTACAAGGGATTACATTGGATATTATTTTAATTTCGATTCCTTGTTTTATTTATATTCTTTCTCAAAGCGATACACTTTCTTTGGTTACGCAAGAATATCGTTATTGGTTATTATTGCCTGCACTTGGTATTGTGAGTGCGATTTCGCTTTCAGCCAACTTAAAATCTAGCCAACAAATTCCAGTCAGTATTTTTGCAGTGTTGAGTTATATCGAACCCATATTGCTTTTTTTAATAGCTGTCTTTGTGCTAGATAATCAAATAACCACAAGCGACTATTTTACTTATGTGCCTATTTGGTTAAGTCTCATTGTGATTGGCATAGAAGGGCTTTTAAATAAAAATAAAGTGCGGTGAAAATTGATCTGACCCCAAAAAGTTAGACTGTTATTTAAAGGATTGTTTTCGATATTGTATCG
>NZ_LDVZ01000007.1 GCF_001276515.1 Haemophilus sp. C1 | reverse complement strand
CTCACCCCCGCCACTTCATTATACAAATCCAGCCCGATCAGCGTATAAAACTGTTTGCCGAAGCTTTGCTCGTTAATCGGTTCAATACGCCCTGCTTTATACAAGGCGGCGAGGGCTTTTTCGGGGATTAGGACGGTGTAGGGTTACAGTTTGCGTAAGAGTCCGCCGATGTGGTCGGCATGGTGCAGGCTGCTAATGAGGTTTTCGGCATCAACATCAAACGGAATAATCAGCGGCTGCATATGGCTTTCGATCATGCGGAACTTGTCGGCGATGGTTTGGAATGGGAAATCGAGGCTTTGCCCTGTATCGTTGTGCATTTTCAGAATTTTTTTCCAGTTCACTGCCTTTTAATTGATAAAGCTCGGCGAAGTAAGCGGCGACGGCTTGGGTGGATAAGAGGTCGTCTGAAAAACTGTCGGCGGTCAGGCGCATAACGGCGGCTTGGGCGGCAAGTTCAGGCGGGGCTTTCCATTTGTCTTCGGGCGCGAATACCCAGACAAAGCTGTTTTCAAACGGCCTTTTGCCTTCGCGGTTGCAGCGTCCGGCAGCTTGAGCAACGCTGTCTAAACCTGCTTCGGCGCGCATCACCAGCGGAAAATCCACATCAACGCCGGCTTCGATTAAAGATGTGGCGATAACGCGGCAGGGTTCGCCGTTTTTCAGACGACCTCGAATCTCATCGAGCTTTTGGCTGCGGTGTTTGGCGCACATTAAGGTAGTCAGGTGGAACGTGCCGTTAAGGTGCTTGGCTTGGTCGTACAGGCTGCGGGCGTGGCGGCGGTTATTGACGATGACGAGCATTTGCGGGTGTTCGGCAAGTTTGGCGAGCAGGTCGGCGTCGATTTGTGTGCCGATGTGTTGCACGGTGGTGCGACGCAGTTTGTCGAAAAGTGCGGTCGGTTTTGGAGCTATTTCGCGCACGTTTTCAAAGCCGCGATAGAAGCTGTTCTCGGCTTGCACGGCGGGCTGGGTGGCGGTGCACATGACGATGCTGCAGCGGTAGTTTTGCGCCAATTCTTTGATGGCTTGCATGATGGGCAGCAACAGATTGAGCGGCAGCATTTGCGCTTCGTCAAGGATGATGACGGAGCCTGCGATGTTGTGCAGCTTGCGGCAGCGCGAGGAGCGGCCGGCAAAGAGGGATTCGAAGAATTGCACGGCGGTGGTCACGACAGTCGGCGCGTCCCAATTTTCCGAGGCAAGGCGCAATTTGTCTTTGGTGGCCTCATTTTGCAGTTTGCCGTCGTCAAAGGTGCTGTGGTGTTCCAACACGGCTTGTTCGCCCAATTCGCCAAAGGCTTTGCGGAATTTGGCGGCATTTTGCTCGATGATGCTGGTGAACGGGATGACGTAAATCACGCGCCGCATACCGTGCCGTTTGGCGTGTTCCAGCGCGAATGCCATGGAAGTGAAGGTTTTGCCGCCGGTCGGCACGGTGAGCGTGAACAGCCCTTGCGGTTGTACCGCTTGTTCTACGGCGTAATCGAGAATTTCACTGCGTAGACGGTTTAAAGCGGCATTGCGTTTTTCGGTTTCGATTTGCTCTGGAGCTTGGGCAATGCGTCGTCTGAAAGCGTTGATGAATTGATTGAAATTGTGTTGTAAGGCGTTTAGATCGGGATAACCGCCGCGCTCGACGGTTTTGTTTTCTAGGTTTAAATAAAAGGCTTCGGTGTCGAGATAATCGACATCCCACCAAGCAGGAATAGAGCATTCGGGTGAAGAAGGCGTAGGAGAAAAAAGGATGATGCGCGTCGGCTTTGAGTGGTGGCGGAGAGAGGGTTTCAGGAATCTTGATTTCTTGTTGCCACAGGTTATCGAGGGTGGGAATATCTTTGCCAAATTGCAAGGCTAAACGATCCTTTAACGTGCTGCGGTTATCGCCTTCGCCGTTTCCATTTGCCAGCCCTGCATGATGCCCCGCAATGCAAAATGCCATCAGCTTGCCAATCACATTTCCCCAGCGTTCGACTGCAATTTTGGCTCCTGCAGTAGCATGATCGACTGAAGGGCCACCATGTAATCGGTGATTAAAGGCTTCTGAATATTTCCCCAAATCATGCAGCTGTCCCGTCTGGCAGGCAATTTCCTGCGCACCGAATACGCGAGCAAACTCCGCCGCCATTTCGCCAACATTGACCGAATGGCTTTGCAAGGTTTGCCAATGTTCGTAAGGCAAGAGATTGCCGAGTTTGTCTTGGGCGGAATGGGCGTAGTACAGAGGCTGAGCAGGCATAAAAATAATCCTTTATATTTATGATTATTATTTAACCTAATCTACTCCTAATCCTCTTTTAATTCAACAATGTTTACATTGATAAATTTTGAGGTTAAATCATTCAAATTTTGAATAATATGATACTAATGACGCCCGCCAAAAGGTGGTTGTGCAAACCAAATCACAATAAATAAGCCTAAGAATCCCATAGCTGATAGCCAAAATATTTCATTTGCGCCAATAATAAATCCTTGCGATGTTATTTGTTGAGCGAGGTAAGTTGAAGTTTGGGTATCACTTAAACCAAATTGATTCATTTGATGGTAAAAACTTTGGGAAATTGGGTTATAAGGATTAATGTGTTCTGTTAATTGAGTATGATGAACAGCTTCACGCTTATACCACATAAATGTGGTTAGAGATGTCCCTACTGAACCTGCCAAAGTTCTCAAAAAGTTAAATAAGCTAGACGCAGAAGCCATTCTATGCGCAGGTAAGCCAGACAGCGTGATTGTAGTAAGTGGCATAAAGAAACAGGCCACCGCCAAACCTTGCACTAACTGTGGTAAAGCCACATCAGCAAATGTCATTGATGGCTCGAAAGTCACCGCTCTCCAATAAAATGTTATTGCATATACAATAAAACTTATTGTCACTAAAACTCGCATATCGATCTTATAACCGAAACGCCCAATAATCGGTGAAAGCAAAATTGGGAATAATCCAACTGGGGAAGCAGCAAGCCCAGCCCACGTCGCGGTGTAATGGAAGACTTGTTGTAGCAAGAGCGGAATTAATACCACAGAACCTAAATAAATCAAAAAGGCTAAACTAGTACATAAACACCCTACACTAAAATTACGAGAATGGAAAAGCGAAATATCTACTACAGGATTATCATCTGTCAATTCCCAAATAACCAAGGCAATCAGACAAACGACAGCAACAACGGCTAATATAATTATTTCATTAGAATTAAACCAATCTTGCTCACGCCCCTGATCAAGCATTAATTGCAAACATCCTACGCCTAAGACAAGTAAAACTAAACCGACTTTATCAATAGGTTGATGAACAATTTCACTTTCTCGGTTCCCCAAAATCTTCCAACTGATTAGCACAACTAATAAACCAATCGGAACATTGATGAAGAAAATCCATCCCCAGTGGATATTATCACTAATCCATCCGCCTAAAATTGGGCCAAAAATAGGCGCTACCACAATGGTCATCGACCAAAAGGCTAAAGCCATTCCTCGTTTTTCGGGTGGATAATTATTTAATAATAAACTTTGCGAAAGAGGGATCACTGGGCCTGCTACAGCACCTTGAATGACGCGAAAAATAATTAATGCCTCAAGACTATCTGCAATCCCACAAAGCCAAGAAGATACAACGAATAAAAAAGTTGAGACTAAAAATAACCGCACTTCGCCAAAACGTTTTGCTAACCAACCTGTTATTGGAATAGAAATCGCATTTGCCACACCAAAAGAAGTAATTACCCACGTTCCTTGGCTAAAAGATACGCCTAAATCGCCCGCAATAGTAGGAATCGCCACATTTGCAATCGTAGAATCTAATACCTGCATAAAGGTGGCGAGAGATAAAGCTAGTGTTAATAAAATCAGCGCGCCACCTTGAATAGGTGGAAATTTTTTGGCGGAATTGTCCATAACACCGCCTTAATGGCTGTTTTGCTGAATGATAGATTCAATCAAATTTTCTACCGCACTTTCATCATATTTAAGTGTATCAGTAGCAAATAACGTTTTCGGTTCTGATTTTTCTCGTAGCATTGGGCCAGATGAATCTGCAATTCTTACTTTTGCCGTTGCAGAAAGACCAATTCTCAATGGGGTTTCAGCAAATTGTTGTGGTTCTAATTTAATTCGCACAGGTACACGTTGTACCACTTTAATCCAGTTACCCGTAGCATTTTGTGAAGGCAAAAGAGAAAACGCATTACCAGTCCCCATTTCAATGCCATTTATCACGCCATCAAATTCTTTATTTTTACCGTATAAATCAAAATGAATTTTCACCGGTTGGCCAATACGTATATTCGTTAATTGGGTTTCTTTGAAGTTAGCTTCTAACCACATTTGCTCATTAGATACCACCGCCATTAATGCGCCTCCCACTGAAACGGCTTGCCCAACTTGAGCATTACGACGCGCCACATAGCCATCAATTGGGCTTCTAATTTTTGTACGTTGTAAATTCAACCAAGCCTGTTTGAGCGAACTCATTGCATTCTGTATTTGCGGTTGTTGACGTAATGGAACGTTACTCAATAAAGCCTGATTGGCCGCTAATTGATTTCTAGAAGAATTTAAATTTGCTTTGGAAAGCTCAACGGCTTCTTTTGCATGTTGGAAAGATTCTTTATCAATCGCGCCCATTTTTTCAAGTTGAACTCGGCGCGCCAAATTACCTTGAGCTTGAGCTAAAGAAATTTCATTGGCGTGCACAGCTGATTGCAATTGCTGCACAGTGAAACCGAGTTGTTCTACCTGACGTACAGCATTGGCGAGATTGCTTTTGGCCTGTTCGAAGCTAAGTTTCGCATTCGTATCATCCAATTCAACTAGAATATCACCTGCATGGACTTTATCCATATTGTCAGCATTAATCTTCGCCACATTACCCGCGACTTGTGATGACACCATTACTTGATTTCCACCCACATAAGCATCTTCTGTTTCTTCAAAATCCTTCAAGAAGAAAAACCAATACAAAGCACAAGCAATACTAATAATGAGTAGGACAAGAATAAAAATGCTTAAGCCTTTTTTACGGTTAGTTTTATTTGATACAGATTTAGTTGATGGGGTTTCAGTTGCAGTTTGTGTCATAATGCCTTCCCTAAGTTGGGATAATGTTTAAAAATGAGATATTTGAGATAACCTTTAAAACTATCAAAAATAAAAAAATGAAGGCTCATTATGAAACTTTAAAAAGGGGAACTCAAGGGAAATCATCATCTCTTTATTTTCTAGATTAATGAATGTTCTAAAGATATGGTTTCATTAATTTGATTTATTTTCGTGTAAGAATCAAAAATCGACAATCATAACGATTTTGTTCATCCGCCTTACGATATTCGTCAAATTCAATTTCCCACTCATCCCAATTCAAATGAGAGAAAAAAGTATCTCCATCTAGTTCTGTTTGAATTTGAGTAAGGTATAACTTATCTGCTTGTGGCAAATATTGTTTGAATAACTCTCCCCCACCAATCAACATAATTTCATCAAAATCTCTGACAAAATCGACCGCACTTTCAAAGCTATCTTTCCATACCACACCTTCGTGTTCAAAAAACTGACGAGAAAGTACGATATTAGTGCGTTTAGGTAGCGGGCGACCAATACTTTCAAACGTTTTACGTCCCATAATGACAGGTTTGCCAGTCGTGTTCTGACGAAACCATGCTAAATCTGCGGGCAAGTGCCAAGGCATTTGGTTATCTTTACCAATCACGCTATTTAATGTCGTCGCTACAATTAAACTAAATGTCATAAATCCCCCTAAAATTTGCCGTTACTATACCTGATATTAGGTGATTTTTCATTGATTTAGTGATAACGTTAATGTCAATTTTAAGAACTTTGGAAACGACTATGAACAAAAAAACAATCGTAGTGAAATTTGGTACAAGTACCCTAACACAGGGTTCTCCAAAACTGAATTCACCGCACATGATGGAAATCGTTCGTCAAATTGCAAAACTGCATAATGATGGATTTCGTATAGTAATCGTTACTTCTGGCGCTATTGCAGCGGGTCGCCATTATCTGAATCATCCTCTATTACCGCCGACTATTGCATCAAAGCAACTGCTTGCAGCGGTTGGCCAGAGCCAATTAATTCAGGCTTGGGAAAAATTATTTGCTATTTATGATATTCATATCGGACAACTTTTATTAACTCGTGCCGATATTGAAGATCGCGAACGTTTTTTAAATGCGCGAGATACTTTACACGCACTTTTAGATAATCACATAATTCCTGTAATTAATGAAAATGATGCGGTGGCGACCGCAGAAATTAAAGTGGGCGATAATGACAATTTATCTGCATTAGTCGCTATTCTTGTTCAAGCCGAACAACTTTATTTATTGACTGATCAACAAGGTTTATTTGATAGTGATCCGCGTAAAAATCCTGGAGCAAAATTAATTCCAGTTGTAGAACAAATCACGGATCACATTCGCTCAATCGCAGGTGGCAGTGGGACTAATCTTGGCACTGGAGGAATGATGACTAAAATCATTGCTGCCGATGTTGCGACTCGCTCTGGAATTGAAACCATTATTGCACCGGGTAATCGTCCAAATGTGATCGCTGATCTTGCTTATGAACAAGATATTGGCACAAAATTTATTGCACACCAATCTGATCGATTAGAAAGCCGCAAACAATGGCTTTTCGCCGCGCCATCGGCAGGCATTATCACTATTGATGATGGAGCGAAAAATGCCATTCTTGAACAAAATAAATCTTTATTACCCGCTGGTATTATTAACGTGGAAGGGCGTTTTTCGCGTGGTGAAGTAGTCAAAATACGCACTCAATCGGGTAAAGACATTGCACTAGGTATGCCACGCTATAACAGCGATGCCCTACAATTGATTAAGGGCAAAAAATCAGCAGACATTGAAAATGTTTTAGGCTATGAATACGGTGCAGTAGCAATGCATCGTGATGATATGATTATTTTGTAATAATCCTTAATGAAAAAATCCCAACTAATTGCACCGCACTTTTAGTTGGGATTTTTTATTTCAATGATAGAGATTTAACGTATCAAGATAACTCAACAACCTTAGATTCGCATTACATACCAATCACAACACAATCTGCCACACTTTTGGCTTTACTTTGCGCTTGCACTGCAGCATCTCGACTAGCAAAGCCACCTACACGAACACGGTTCCATTCACCATTCACTTGCACTTGTGCATTTAACCCAGTCATTGATAAACGTCCTTGCAAATTTTCAGCTTGCGCTCGATTTTTGAAAGCACCACATTGCAAACCAAATTTTTTACCACCATTCGGATTATCTGCTGTTTTAGGTTGCTCCACTT
The DNA here is from genome assembly GCF_001276515.1 of Haemophilus sp. C1. GTDB lineage: Bacteria > Pseudomonadota > Gammaproteobacteria > Enterobacterales > Pasteurellaceae > Haemophilus. The sequence goes on along the minus strand of NZ_LDVZ01000007.1, from coordinate 75,772 downwards.
TTTTAGCAGTATCAATTTTAGGCTGTTCTTGTTTTTGTGTAGATTCAGGTTTCACTGTTTCTATTTTTAACACTTCAGGCTTTTTCTCCTGCTCTACTTTTTGTGTCACTTGAGCTTTAGCCGCCTCTTCCGATCGTTGTTGCTCCGCTAATTTACGAGCTTCCTCCGCAGCTTGTTGTTCTTTTTCCATTTGTACTAGGACTTGGCGTTGTTCTTCGGTTAAGCGCATATTTTGCTCTACGCTTGTAGGTTTATTATCAACAGGAACAGTTCGCGTTTCTAACGCCTTGATATAACTCCAAACTTCCTCTGGACGATTAGGTAAGACACTTTTAGGTTGCGTTTTTTCTTGTTGTGTCGCAGCCTGTTGTACTACAGCTTCGCTATTTTTATTTTTCAACAAATAAAGTCCTACGCCAAAAGCTAACAAAACGGCTAAGGCAAGGATAATCAGAATATGCTTATTCTTTTTTGTTTTTTTCTTATTATTTGAACCGCGACGTGCGGCAAAATCTCGATGAGCCACAATAATTCCTAAATTTGAAATGATATTTTAATAATTCAACAAAACTTATTAAGTTTACTGAAAAATGGTCTTTAAATAAAGACTAACATCAATAGATTATTGTGTATAAACACAAAATAAAAATACCGCACTTAGCGACTAGGTGCGGTATTTTTTCACAATATATTGAGAAAATTATTTCTCGTCTTTGAATCCTGACTCAACACCACTCATATCAGGTAATTGGTGTGCAATACCTTTGTGACAATCAATACAAGTTTTACCTTCAGTCTTCATTTTTTCATGCATACGTGCTGCCACAGAACGTTGATCGTTGAAGTTCATACGATCTACTTTATGACAGTTACGGCATTCTTTAGAATCGTTAGCTTTCATACGAGCCCATTCGTTTTCAGCCATTTCTAAACGATGTGCATTGAATTTTTCTAAGGTATCCACTTTCCCAGTATAGTGAGCAAATACTTCTTTAGCTGCAACAATTTTACGTTTCATTTTTGCGCCAAATTCATGTGGTACGTGACAATCTGGACAACTTGCCCCCACACCAGTACGAGTTTGATAATGCACGCTATGTAAATATTCTGGATAAGCGTCTTGCATATGGCAGCTTGCACAGAACTGTTCAGTGTTGGTTTTTTCTAAACCATAGTTAAAACCAACCCAAGAAAGAATACCGCCAATAGCCGATAAGATAATAATTGTACCTATCGCCATACGGCTTGGTTTTCTAAACCATTGCCAGAAACGCTTTAAGATATTTGGTTTTTTCTCAGACATATAGACCTCTTAAATTAGTTTCCGTAACCTTTCATCGGTTTGAAATCATTTGGAACAATCGGATCTACGTTTGATTGAGAAACGTGACATTGTAAACAGAAATAACGACGTGGTGATGAGCTTGAACCTACTTTTCCATCACGATCCATAAAGTGAGTTGGGCTGATTCGAGTTGCACCACTCAAACGAGAATTTTCTGGGCTGTGACAATTTAAACATTGATTTACATTTTTTGTCACTTGATAATTTGCAACACTATGTGGAACCATTGGAGGCTGGTTTACATAGTTCAATGCGGGTAATTCGCTTTGACGCGGTGGATTGTGAAATGCGGGTGCAATATTTTCAGCCGCTTGAGTTAAATCTTTTCCCACTGCTGGTGCATCAGATGCCATCAGTGAGCCAGCAAAAAGTGCGGTAAATAATCCCGCTAAAATTTTAGATACCTGTTTAGTCATATTAATCACTCCCCTGAATGATCGAATCTGGTCGAAAATTTAAAAACTTTTTCAGCGCAAACGTCAATACAACGTCCGCAGCTGATGCAATCTTTGGAAAGCACGAGTAGGCTTTCGTCTTTTTTTCCGTGTAAAGGCGAACGTAACACTTGGGCTTCGGGACAAACATTGTAGCAATCCATACAATTATCGCATTTAGCACGATCAATCACTTTAATACGGATTAAACTTTTTGCACCAATCACACCATAAGCAGCACCAATTGGGCAAAGATGTCCACACCAGCCATGTTCTGCAATCAATAAATCAAAAAGAAAAATAACAAGTAATAGCCAGCCTGTTGCACCAAAACCAAATACAAAGGCTCGACCAAGAGCAGCCACTGGATTAACCCACTCCCAAAGCAACATTCCGCTTACGCAGCTGCCTAGTAAAATAAGCACAAGAATGCCATAACGTAAACTACGCGAAATTTTTGCTGTTTGGCGAATGCCTAACTTACGGCGAAGCCACGCAGCACCGTCAGTCACAACATTTAGTGGGCATACCCAACCACAAAACACTTTACTACCAAGTACTGCGTAAAATAACACAATAATCGCTGCACCAATCAAAGTGAGAGCATCTGGTAAATGTCTTGCAGCCAAGCTTTCAGCGGTAATTAAAGGATCACTTAGTGGAATAGTATCGAGTAATAAACTACCACTATAATTACCTTTTAAAATCCACACGCCAAAATAAGGGCCACTCAAAAACATGGTAAGAATGCTAAGTTGGCTTAATCGACGCCAAAACAAAAAGCGGTTTGCATACCACCAGCCCCATTTTTCTCGAGCCTCTTTCCCTGCAAATTTTGGTGCATTTGCCATTATTTGCCACTCCCTAAAATAGGCGCAAGCACGGGTTCTGCTGGTTCAGGCATTACTGTAGCTCCCTCTGGCGTTCGAGTTGGCAACGAAATCATATCTTTAGGCGCAAGAGAATGACCAGCTTTCGCTTTTTCTTCCCAGCCTAAACGATAATGTTTACCTAACATACCTTTTGCCAGATCCATTGGTAAAATTTTAATCGCTGCTTCTTCTAACACACAAGCTTGCTCACATTTTCCACATCCCGTACAAGCATCAGAATGTACTGTTGGAATAAATAACGCGTGCTTATCAGAACGTGGATTATGTTGTTTTTCCAATGTAATCGCTTTATCGATTAATGGACAAACCCGATAACAAACATCGCAACGTAATCCTTGATAATTTAAGCAAGTTTCGTGATCTAACAGTACTGACAGCCCCATACGCGATTCATTAATATCTGTTGCTTGACGATCTAATGCACCACTAGGACAGGCTTTAGCACAAGGAATATCGGGACACATTTCGCAAGGTTTATCACGTGCAATAAAATACGGCGTTCCCGCTTCTACTGGCGATAATAAAGATGCTAAATGCAGCATGTCATAAGGACAGGCTTGAACACATTGTCCACAACGAATACAAGCGGCAGAAAACGCTTTTGCATCTTGCAAAGCAAAGGGCGGACGTAATGGCACACCTTCTCGCGCAAGACTTTGATTTTGCTGCAATCCCAACAAAATCCCAACGCCAGCTAAACCACCCGCAGTACGGGTTGCTTCTTTGAGAAATTTTCTACGTTCAGGATTGAGAGCGGGTTTCTTCATTTTCTTTTTAAATTTTAACCGCACTTTCATCTTCCTCTTTTATTGGTGAGAGAAAATAAAGTGCGGTTGATTTTTACATCGTTTTTACGCAGCCTTTTCCACTTTTACCGCACATTTTTTGAAGTCGGTTTCTTTTGAAATTGGGTCTGTCGCATCTAGGGTTAAGCTATTTGCAAGCTGACCTGCATCAAAGAAAGTGGTAAATACTAAGCCACGAGGTGGTTTATTACGTCCGCGAGTATCCAAGTAAGAAATCATTTCGCCTCGACGAGATGAAATCTTAATTTTATCGCCGTGACGTAAACCACGTGCTTGTGCATCTAATGGGTGCATCCATACTAAATTATTTGGAAATGCGCGATGCAATTCTGGTACACGGCGTGTCATTGTACCCGTATGCCAATGTTCAAGAACACGACCCGTTGATAGCCATAAATCGTATTCATTATCGGGTGACTCAGCTGGTGGTTCATAAGGCACCGCAAGAATAATCGCTTTCTTATCAGGATAACCGTAGAAAGCCACACCTTCCCCTTCTTTAACATACGGATCATAGCCTTCACGGTAACGCCACAAGGTTTCTTTACCTTCTACAACTGGCCAGCGTAAACCACGTGCTTTATGATACATATCAAATGGAGCTAAATCGTGACCGTGACCACGACCAAATTCAGCGTATTCTTCAAATAAACCTTTGTGAACGTAGTAACCAAAATATTCTGATTCGTCGTTTAATTGACCTTCAGCAAGTTCGCTCAATGGGAATTTATCTACTTGACCATTTTTGAAGAGCACATCATATAAAGTTTTACCTCTATATTCAGGCATTTGTGCAAGTAAGTCTTCTGTCCACATTTCATCAGTCGTAAAGTATTTTGCGAACTCCATTAATTGCCATAAGTCTGATTTTGCTTCGCCTGGTGCTTTGACTTGCTGACGCCAGAATTGAGTACGACGTTCTGCATTACCGTAAGCCCCCTCTTTTTCTACCCACATTGCCGTTGGAAGAATTAAGTCAGCGGAAAGTGCGGATACAGTTGGGTAAGGATCTGAAACAATCACGAAGTTGCCTTCTTTACGCCAGCCTGGCAAACGCTCTTGATTAATGTTTGGCCCTGCTTGCATATTATTGTTACACATTTGCCATAACACATTCATTTTGCCATCATTCATTGCACGGTCTTGTGCAATTGTGTGTAGCCCCACTTTTTCAGAAACCGTCCCCTTTGGTAATTTCCAAATACGTTCAGCAATTTCACGGTGTTTAGGATTAGTTACCACTAAGTCTGCCGGTAAACGATGAGGGAATGAACCTACTTCACGTGCTGTACCACAAGCAGAAGGCTGACCAGTTAATGAAAATGGCCCACAACCCGGAATTGAAATTTTTCCAGTAAGTAAATGAATATTGTAGATTAATTGGTTTACCCACACACCACGTGTATGTTGGTTAAAGCCCATTGTCCAGTAGGAAACCACTTTCTTCGTTGGATCGGCATAAAGTTTCGCTAAAGTTTCTAACTGAACTTTATCTAACCCAGACATTTTCGACACTTTTTCCACAGTATATTCTGAGACAAGTTGCTTTAATTCTTCAAAAGAAGAATCGTGCATTTTCCCAGCTGTTTTATAATTCGTGTCTTTTTCTAACGGATGCTCTGGACGCAAACCATAGCCAATATTCGTTTCTCCGCGTTTAAATTTGGTATGTTTATTAACAAAATCCCAATTAATCGCATTATTTTGAATAAGATAATTGATGATATAGTTCATAATCGCCAAATCAGTTTGCGGTGTAAATATCAAACCGTGATCGGCAAGTTCAAAACTACGATGTTCGTAAGTAGAAAGTACAGTTACACGAACATCAGGATTAGAAATACGGCGATCAGTAATACGAGACCACAAAATTGGGTGCATTTCCGCCATATTTGAGCCCCAAAGAACGAAAGCATCTGCATGTTCAATGTCGTTATAACACCCCATAGGTTCATCCATACCGAAGGTACGCATAAACGCAACTGCCGCCGACGCCATACAGTGACGTGCATTCGGGTCTACGTTGTTAGAACGGAAACCTGCTTTCCAAAGTTTGTTCTTCGCGTAGCCTTCCCAAATGGTAGACTGACCAGAACTGAACATACCTACTGCATTTTGACCGTTCTTTTTGAAAGCTTCTTTGAATTTTTCAGCCATTGTTTTGAACGCAAAATCCCAAGAAACAGGCGTAAAATCTCCGTTCTTATCAAATTTTCCGTTTGTCATACGTAAAAGTGGCTGAGTTACACGGTCTTTACCGTACATAATTTTCGGTAAGAAGTAACCTTTAATACAGTTTAAACCACGGTTTACTTCTGCATCCGGATCGCCTTGAGATGCCACAACACGTCCATCTTTAGTACCAACTAATACTGCACAACCGGTACCACAGAAACGACATACTGCTTTGTCCCATTTAATTTCGGATTCAGCCGCAACCACATTTTTGACTGGGATGGTTAGCCCCGCAGCCGTTGCCGCAGCTACAGCTGCGTTGGCTTTCATAAAGTCTCGACGACTTAAACTCATCGCGTTTCCCCCACGTTAAACACTGATTTATTATTAAATGTAAACTTTTTTACACACCTATAAGGCAGTAGCCTTACGATAAAAGACAAAAACTTTTCTTTTATCTTTTAAGCATTTCCCTTGCTTACAAGAGAATAAAGATATTGTTATAGTAATTTATTTCTTCTGCTCGTCTTGCTCGTGATACACCAATGACACATTAATGACACCATCAATGTCTTTCACACTTTCCATATTGTCTAGCAGAATATGTTGATCATGCGATTGCATCACTACGACCATCTTTCCAAATTTTTCATCAAAAGTTGGAATTTCAGTATGTTCAATCGCTAAAAGTGCGGTTCGAATTGCCGCAAATTTTTCCGGGTTACCTTGAACAATTAGCCCAACAACATGCCAATCTTTTGCGCTTTCCGGAGATAAATTTATATTACTCATTTTGTTTTAGATAACTAATTTTAATCGCATTCACCGGACACCCCTGTAAACAAGCCCCACAGCCGTTACAAACATCCGTATTCACTAAAGGCTGCGCCACTCCCCCCATTTGCAGACGAAAACTAATTGCTCTCATCGGGCAACTGTCTTGGCAAGAACGGCACTCAATGCGATGTTGGCTTAAACAAGCCATGCCAATTTCGATTTTGTGTAACCAAGGCTTTTCATCGCGAGAATGAAAAATAGGTTGTTTACACACATCTACGCATTTTCCACAAAAAGTACATTCGCCATTATCAAAACGAACTTCAGGAAAGCCTCCATCGCCTTTTACCAAAATATTGGTTTCACAGACAGAAAGACAATCGCCACAGCGAGTACATTGCTCCACAAAAATAGAATTTTCCACAGCCCAAGGTGGGCGAATTCCATCAAAGCCTTGTTTTTGCTCATTTTCTGAATGTAAAGACGTTAAGAATTTACCTCGTAAAAACTGTCTGCGGGGTAAGTTTTCAACGGTCATCAAGCGTGCCTTTTGTGAATAAATAAACAAATGCTTTTTTAAGGCGTAGAATTATGCGACGCAACAGTTACAATATGAACCACCCAAAATAGGTAGATCGTTAAATTATTGAGCTTTATTTGTGATAGATCAAAAAATCTAAAGTGCGGTGAATTTCGCTAATATTTTTAATAAAACAGCACAGCAATTTATACCATGCTGTTTTTAAATCAAATTACTCTGCTTTTGCTGGATATTCCCACCAAATATCAAATAACTCACTTACTTCAATTTGTTGCAAACTATTGGTTTCTAACCATTTTTTCACAGTTTCACGATGACTTTCATCACATTTACCAATTTTTTCTAGGCAAACTAAACCTTCCCAATGTAAATACCCGCTACCTTCATAAGCTAGACCATTTGGTTGAATCACTTCGTTAATAAAACGATCAACAATTTCATCTACTGTTTCAATCGCAGTACCTTCTGCAAATTGGAAATTTACAAGAAAACCAAGTTCTTGGAATTCAGCGAGGTGAAGTTTTTTACGTTGACGTTGATTGTAAGATTTAGGCATGGTATTTCTCCTATTAAGGTCGTATTCAAATCAGTATTCTATATTAAATTCGTGAATTTGGCATCGGATTTTCCCAACACCAATCTTCACCCAAAAGTTAATTTGCCCAAAATAGGCTTTATTTCTTCACAAAGTATAAATCCCAAACACAATGACCAAGTCTGTGGCCTCTGGCTTCAAATTTAGTTAAAGGTCTAAAATCTGGTCTTGGAATATAATCACCATTTTTCGAAGTGTTCACTAAATCGGTGTTTGCGCTTAATACTTCTAGCATTTGCTCTGCATAATTTTCCCAGTCTGTCGCCATATGGATAAAACCATTTCCACCTAATTTTTGTACAACTTGTGCCACAAAGTGCGGTTGAACAATACGGCGTTTATGATGCTTTGCTTTATGCCAAGGATCAGGGAAAAATAATTGCAAACCGCCAAGCACACCATCTGCAATACTGTCTCGTAAAATTTCCGTGGCATCATGACAAATCACGCGTAAATTCGTTACGCCTTTTTCCACTGCATAAGCAATACAAGCACCAACGCCTGGAGTATGAACTTCAATGCCAAGATAATTTTTGTCGGGATTAGCAAAAGCCATATCCACGAGCGATTTTCCCATTCCAAAGCCAATTTCTAATACAACTGGATTATCATTGCCATAAATCTTCGCAAAATCAAAAGGTTCCGTTTGATAATCTAAACCAAGTGTTCCCCAGTTATCATTCATCATGTTTTTCTGAAATTCACTCAAACGACCTGTGCGGAGCACAAAACTACGGACTTTGCGTTTATAGCGGCCATCTTCGGTAAATTCTGCGGTTTCAACGGTTTTACGTTTTTGATCAGCAAAAGTTTGTGTCATAAAAATCTTGTTCGTGAAAAAAATTGGCGGCGATTATACCAATTTTTCTCGTATAATAGGGCAAATTTTTTCCCAAGGTTGATTATGAAAATTGTCCGAGTGGCACTGGCTGTGCCGCTTCCTCGTTTATTTGATTATCTCGTCTCCGATAATGTTTTATTACAAATCGGTATGCGCGTTCTTGTGCCTTTTGGCACGCAAAAACGCGTAGCGATTGTGGCTGATTTCCCAACAAAATCAGACATTCCAGAGGATAAACTTAAAGCCATTCTTCAACCATTGGATTTAACTCCACTTTTTACGCCCGTTTATTGGGATTGGCTGCATTGGGCTGCAAATTATTATCAAGCAGGATTAGGCGATGTGTTATTTCAAGCCTTGCCTGTGAAATTACGCAACGGCGAAAGTGCGGTGAAAAATGACCGCACTTTTTGGCGAATTACAGATGCGGGGAAAAATGCTCTTGAACAAGGCGAATTAAAACGCTCGAAAAAGCAAGCTGAAGCCCTACAATGCTTATCTGAAACTGATCTTGAAAAAGGCAATAATGATTTTTCTTCTGCGATTTGGTCATCCTTAAAAGCCAAAGGGTTTATTGAGGAAATGACTATCCAAACCAAGCCCCTAAGCTGGCAACAAAGCTTAGGCAATAACCCAATTGTCAATGCTGAAAATCGCTTAACCTTAAATAAGCAGCAAGCCTTAGCGTTTAGTCAATTGCTCTTTCATTCTGGTTTCAACGTATGGCTGCTTGATGGGGTAACAGGTTCAGGCAAAACAGAAATTTATCTGCAGTATATTGAAGAAATTCTAAAATCGGGTAAGCAAGTATTAGTGCTTGTACCAGAAATCGGGCTAACACCTCAAACGGTGCAACGTTTTAAAGCACGTTTTAATGTAGAAATTGATGTGCTGCATTCTAATTTAACCGATACGCAACGGCTTTATGTATGGGATCGTGCGCGTTCGGGACAAAGTGCCATTGTGATTGGCACGAGATCGGCATTGTTCACGCAATTTTCTAATCTTGGTGCAATTATTTTAGACGAAGAACAGGACGCGTCTTACAAACAGCAAGACAGCTGGCGTTACCATGCGCGAGACTTGGCGATTGTACTGGCTCAAAAACTAAATATTGCGGTATTAATGGGTTCTGCCACGCCAAGTTTAGAAAGTATTAATAATGTACAAAATGGCAAATACCAACATTTAGTTTTATCAAAAAGAGCGGGGAATTCTACCGCACTTCGTCATTTCGTCATTGATTTGAAAAATCAACACATACAAAACGGGTTATCAAAACCCTTATTAGAACGGATGAAAGCCCACCTCGAAAAAGGCAATCAAGTGTTGCTTTTCTTAAATCGTCGAGGCTTTGCACCCGTATTGCTTTGCCATGAATGTGGTTGGATCGCACAATGCCCTCATTGTGAAAAACCTTATACCTATCATCAGCATCAAAATGTATTGCGTTGTCATCATTGTGGCGCGCAAAAAACTATTCCTCGTCAATGTGGCGATTGCGGCTCGACTCATTTAGTAACCACAGGTCTCGGCACGGAACAATTAGAAGAAACCTTGAAAATGCTATTTCCTCATTATTCTGTAGCTCGAATCGACCGCGATAGCACGGCGCGTAAAGGAAAATTGGAGAGTTATTTAGAAGATATTCAACAAGGCAAAAGCCAAATTTTGATTGGCACACAAATGCTTGCGAAAGGGCATCATTTTCCGAATGTTACCCTCGTTGCCTTAGTGAATGTAGATAGTGCATTATTTTCACTGGATTTTCGTGCAGAAGAACGTTTAGCTCAACTTTATATTCAAGTTGCTGGACGAGCTGGACGTGCCGATAAACAAGGCGAAGTCGTGCTACAAACACATTATCCCGATCATCCTTTGCTTACCACCTTATTGGCAAATGGTTATCAAGCTTTTGCCAAAGAAACCTTACAATTACGCCATTCAATGGGATTACCCCCTTTCACTTTTCAGGCGTTATTCAAAGCACAGGCTAGACATTCTGAGCTTGCAGAAAATTGCTTAAGCCAAATTGCAGATTTTTTTCAATCGAAGCAAATTGAGGGATTACAAATGCTTGGCCCTATGCCTGCACCGTTCAGCAAGAAAGCGGAGCAATATCGCTGGCAGTTATTATTGCAACATCCATCAAGAATGACGTTGCAAAAAGCATTGAGAGAATATCAACAAGCCGAACTTGAAAAAAACAGCCAAGTGCGGTTAATTTTGGACGTTGATCCGCAAGACTTATCATAAAAAATGCGGTGAAAATTCACCGCACTTTTATCTCTAAAATCTATTTGAAATCTTCTACATCCCCCAATAGACAGGCATATTTCGCTGTATTGGGACTGGACTCCAAGGCAATTTTTAATGCCATCGTCAAAGGAACAGACAGTAGCATTCCCACTGTTCCAAGTAACCATCCCCAAAACAATAATGAAAGGAATACTACTAAGGTTGAAAGCCCTAATCGTTGCCCCATCATTTTAGGTTCAATAATGTTACCGACAACCATATTGATCGCAATAACACCGACTGCCACGCCAAAGCCAACACCAAAACCATTTAGTAATAAGGCTTGCACAATAATCGGAATAGCCGCAATGATAGAACCAATATTCGGAATATAATTCAACAAGAAACTCAAGGTTGCCCACAAAATGGCATATTGAACCCCACAGGCTTCCAACAAAATAAATACCCCAACACCAGTCAGTAAGCTCGTGATGCTTTTAATTCCAAGATAACCAATTACGCCTTGCAAAACTCGGTCAATATGACGTTCTTCTTTGACTGCATCATAAGGTGTTGAGCTAATCACCATAGCAAATTTATGTTTCATCGTTGGCGCTTCAGCAAGCATAAAAATCACGACCAACACTAAAACAAACACATTACTGACCACACCAGAGAAATTCAGCAATACTCGGCTCACAAAATTCATAATGCTGCTTGGGTCAAAATTTTCTTGGATGGTTTCACGCGAAAGCGTGAAAGGCAGATTGAAACGTTGCGATAAAGCAGTCAAATCACTTATGCGTTGTGAAAGCAAAATCTTATATTGTGGAATAGATTGGGTAAATTCTCTTGCAGTGCTGTTAATCAACCCGACTAAGAAGAAAAACACCAAAGAAATCAAGACGAAAAGTAAAGTAATGGCTAACCAATGAGGGACTCGGCGTTGCGTCATCGCCTTAATCATCGGTGAGCAAATTATCGCGATAAATAGCGATAGCAAGAATGGCACCACAATTTCTGCCGCCAATTTTACGCCAGCTAAGATAATAATTACCGCAGCAATGCCAAGCAAAGTGCGGTGTAAATTTAAATTATTTTGCACTAAATCGCATCCTCGTTTTCTTCGCCCGTGCGAATGCGGATCGCTCGCTCAACGTTATAAACAAAAATTTTGCCGTCACCGATTTTGCCTGTTTGTGCCGTTTCAATAATAGCTTCAATACATTGATCCACAAGCTCATCAGGAACTACCACTTCCAATTTCACTTTCGGCAGAAAATCCACTATATATTCCGCACCACGATAAAGTTCTGTATGACCTTTTTGGCGACCAAATCCACGTACTTCCGTGATTGTCATACCTGAAATACCAATATCTGAAAGACTTTCTCGCACATCATCTAATTTAAAGGGTTTGATCATTGCTTCGATTTTTTTCATGCTATTTCTCCAGATTTTCACGTCTTGCAGATTTAGGACGGAAACTTTCGATGATTTCAGGCTTGGTATCAATATATAAGCCGTTAATCAGTTGCAAACAATAAGGCACTGCGCTGAAAATACCTTTTACAAGCACATTTCCCTCTTTATCTTTCACGCCCTCTAAGGTTTCTTTAATTGCTTTAGGCTGACCTGGAAGATTTAAAATCAGACTTTCCTTACGAATCACGCCCACTTGGCGGGATAAAATTGCGGTAGGCACAAAATGCAAACTCACTTGACGCATTTGTTCGCCAAAACCCGGCATTTCTCGATCCGCTACAGCAAGGGTTGCATCAGGCGTTACATCGCGTTTTGCTGGCCCTGTTCCACCAGTTGTCAGCACTAAATGACAACCTTGTTCATCCACCAGTTCTTTTAATGTTTGTTCAATAACTGGCTGTTCATCGGGAATTAATCTTGTTTCCAAATGGAAAGGATCGACAAGCGCTTGTTCTAACCAAGCCTGTAACTCTGGAATACCTTGATCTTGATATACGCCTGCTGATGCACGATCAGAAACAGACACAAGACCAATTTTTAAAAGTGCGGTCATATTTTTCCTTATTTTTATAAATGATTTTGACGTGATTGAATAAATCAAAAATGCGGTAAAAACTTACCGCACTTTTGAAGGGCTAGAAGAATAAAATTCCGCCCCAAACGATACCGACAATACAAAGGGCAATAAATACCGATGCAGAACCTTGATCTTTCGCACGCCCTGAAAGTTCGTGGCGTTCTGTACCAATACGATCAACTACAGCTTCCACCGCACTGTTTAAAAGTTCTAACGCCATCACAAGCAAAACAGAAGAAATCATCAAGATAATTTCAATTTTTGTTTCGCCTAAAAAGAAAGCAAGAGGAATTAAAATGCAGGCAAGAAAACACTCTTGGCGAAAGGCCGTTTCATTCTTAAACGCACTTTTTAAGCCTTGTAATGAATATTTAGTGGAATTGATTAAATGGGTTAGCCCCGTTGTTTTATACATAAATTTTCCTATTTTTATAAACGTTTCGCCTCGATAACGTCATCTAATTTTGCTAATCGAGCCAATATTTTACTCAAACTTTCAACATTATGGAGTTCAATTTCCATATCAATGGTAGCAAGCTGTTTTTTGGTATCAGCACGGCTTGACACCCCTAATACGCTAATTTTTTCATTTGCTAGAACCGTCGTAATATCACGCAATAAGCCATTGCGATCGCCTGCCACAATACGGATATTAATATGGAAACCACTTGCGTAATTTTCGCCCCAAATAGATTCCACCACGCGTTCTGGATGAGCTGTTTGTAAATCCAAGAACTGTTCGCAATCCGCTCGGTGAATAGAAATACCACGCCCCATTGTGATATAGCCAACAATCGCATCGCCCGGTATCGGCTGGCAGCAACGTGCAATATGATGCATAAGATTGCCCACGCCTTCCACAATCACGTAGCCATTGTTCTTTTCAGATTTCTGCTGAGAATTCACCGCACTTTTGTTAGCAACATGACGTAAAATTTCTTGATCAGCTTCTTCAGCGGTCACTTTAATCAATTTACTTTGCAAGAAATTGATTAAGTTATTTAAACGAATATCGCCACTGCCAATGCCCGCATAAAGATCGTCCAAATTTTTCAAGTTATAGCGTGGTAACGCATAAGGCTCTATTTGCTTAATGCTTAAATTTAAACGCGTGAGTTCATTATCGAGTAATTCTTTACCCGCTGGAATATTTTTATCGCGATCTTGTTTTTTAAACCACGCTTGGATTTTGGCGCGAGATTTTGACGTATGGGTAAATCCTAAATTTGGGTTTAGCCAGTCACGGCTCGGGTTCGGATTTTTCTGGGTAATAATATCGATTTGATCGCCCATTTGTAGCTGATAGGTAAATGGCACAATACGCCCTGCCACTTTTGCCCCGATGCAGCGATGACCAATTTCACTATGAATTGCATAAGCAAAATCTAATGGTGTAGATCCCGTTGGCAAATCCACCACTTCGCCTTTTGGCGTAAACACATAGACACGATCATCAAATACTTGACTGCGTAACTCAGCCATCACTTCGCCAGAATCCGTAATATCATCTTGCCAAGCTAGCAATTTACGCAACCACGCAATTTTTTCTTCGTAGGCAGACATACTGCCTGTATTGCCCTCTTTATATTTCCAGTGTGCAGCCACCCCCAACTCTGCATCATCGTGCATTTGTTGGGTTCGAATTTGCACTTCAATTGGCTTGCCGCCTTTACCCAAAACAACAGTATGAATAGATTGATAACCGTTCGGTTTCGGGTTCGCCACATAATCGTCAAATTCTTTGGGTAAGTGTTTAAATTGAGTATGAACAATCCCAAGTGCGGTGTAACAATCTTGCAATTTTTGCACGATAATTCTGACCGCTCTGACATCATATAAACCGCTAAACTCAAGATGCTTTTTCTGCATTTTGCGCCAAATGCTGTAAATATGTTTCGGACGACCATAGACTTCCACTTGCTCGATACTTTCACGTAAATAACCGCTCAACTCGCTAACGAAATCAGCAATGTAATGTTCACGATCAAGACGACGTTCCTGCAATAATTTAGCAATAGCGCGATATTGTTCAGGATGGAGATAACGGAAGCAGTAATCTTCTAACTCCCATTTCAACTGACCAATCCCAAGACGATTGGCAAGAGGGGCATAAATATAAGAACATTCTTTGGCGGCAAGGACTTTATCTTCTTCGGCGCAACGATGCTCTGCATCACGCAAGAAAGTAATACGTTCGGCAAGTTTAATGATTACGCAGCGGAAATCGTCCACCATCGCTAACAACATACGGCGAACATTATCCACTTGTAATGCGTTAGCGGAATGGCTGGCATTGAGTTGACGGATGTTATCCATTTCCAACACGCCTTTGAGCAATTTAGTGATTTTCGCACCAAATTTTTCTTTTAGGCTTTCCCAATCGGTTAATTTATTTGCAACCACAGGAAACAACATTGCAGTAAGCAATGTTTCCGCATCCATATTAAGTTCGTGCAAAATTTCTACCATTTCCACGCCAGACTGGAGCATCAAAGTCGCATTCTTCATTTCATCGGGATGGGTGCTCATTAAGTCACGTGCGTAATACCACGCATCGATCAAACTTTTTTCTGTTTGTTCTGCCAGTTTTAAGCCAGCGCACCATTGTTCAATCACAAAATCCTGCGGATTTAACAAATGAGAACCACGAACAGCAACCATAACACCCCCTTATTGATGAAGAGCAAGCAACTTCCTGTCGCTTTTATTTGGGTGGATATTGTACCGAATAACCGAGTTATTTTGTAGTGAATAACGTTATCGATTCCAAATGCCCCGTATGAGGGAACATATCTATCACCGCACTTTTTTCAATCTTGTAGCCAAAATTACGTAAAATTTCCGCATCACGCACTAATGTTGCGGGATTACAGGACACATATAAAATTTTCTCTGCTTTCAACTCGCACAAAGCATTTAACGCGAAAGCTGCGCCACTACGTGGAGGATCAAGCAAAATTTTATTGAACGACTGACGTGCCCAAGGTTGTTCAACAAAGGATTGGTCAAGATCGGCTTGGAAAAATTCAATATTCTTGATTTGGTTTCTTGCGGCATTTTGCTCCGCTTTTTGGACCATTTCAAAAACGCCTTCAATTCCTACCGCACTTTTCACGCGTTTCGCGAGAGGAAGCGTAAAATTTCCCATGCCGCAAAATAAATCTAACACGCAATCCCGTTGGTTCAATTCAAGCCAATCCAACGCGGTATTTACCATACGTTCATTTAATGCACGATTTACTTGGATAAAATCACGAATATCAAAATGTAATTTTATGCCATCAGAAAATTGATAATAAGGTGAATCGCCATGGATTTGTTCAATGCCTTCATCACTTTGTAAAAACAGCATTAACTTTTCTTGTTCAGCAAATTTAAGCAATAAAGTGCGGTCAATTTCCGAAAGTTTTTTGGTGTAACGTAACAACATTGCAACGCCATTATCAGCAGCTACAAGTTCAATATGCCCCAACTGTTTCGGTGCAGAAAATTGTTCTAAAAGTGCGGTTAATTTAGGCAGTAAATGATTGATTGCAGGCTCTGCCACTTCACAAGATTGAACGGTAACTAAATCATTGGTATTTTTCTGACGAAAGCCCATGTCGATTTGTTTTGTGTTTGGGTTAAACCATAAACTCAAACGCACACGACGGCGATATGCCCAAGCATCGCCACAAATCATAGGTTGGAATGAAATAGGTTCTGACTGTAATTTGCTTAATCGTTTAAACAATGCGGATTCTTTCGCTTTCCTCTGCATTTCAATAGGAATATGCTGTCCTTGGCAACCCCCACAATGCATAAAATAAGTACATTTTGGTGCTAAACGTTCAGGGCTTTTTACTCGCCATTTTTTTACAATGGCGTGTCCATATTGGCGTTTATCTTCCAAAATACGACATTCCACTTTTTCGTGTGGAAGTGCATTTTCAATAAACCAAGTTTTACCATTAATTTTCGCCACGCCTAAACCTTGATAATCTAAATCAAGAATATCCGCCGTAATGGTTTGAACATTTTTTGTTTTTTGCTTTGGGGTATAAAGAAGAACCATTATTTTAGAAGTAAAATATTTTGAGTGAATAATTCCCGGCTTTTCAACGGTTTATCGCCAAGATAAGGTTTCAGCGCAATACGAGTAAAACGTTTTGCTGCTTGACGTACCGTATCATCAGAAAAATCGAGGGCTTCAAAGGCTAACAAATCTCTGCCGTAAAAAGTGAGATTATCTTTCACTAAAGACGCGATGAAACCTTTTTCCTCACGATAACGATATGTCATTGTGCAATCCACTGGCTCGCCAGACCCTGCACAATGGAGAAAATCCACGCCGTAACCAAGAATTTGTAAAAGTTGAAATTCAAAAAGACGCAACGTTGGTTCAACGTTGGTTTCCGTTGCCAAGCCTGTTAAGCATTTTAAATAATGTTGAAAAAGCGCAGGATTAGGCGTTTCAGACTCAATAACACGAGTGAGTAATTCATTTACATAAAATCCACTATAAAGGGCGATTTGTTGTAAAGGCAGTGTAATTGCGGCAGGTTCAGCTTTGGTAAGGGTTTTCAATGCGCTTTTTCCCGTCCAACGCAACAATAAAGGTGTGAAAGGTTGCAAGACCGATTTCCAAGATGAACGCTTTGCGCGCGCCCCTTTTGCAATGACTGTTAAACGCCCACTTTCTTCAGTGAATAAATCCACCAATAAGCTCGTTTCACTGTAAGGGCGGCGATGCAAAACAAAACCACGTTGAAGTTCGCTTTGCACGATTATTGTCCAGATAAGCGTTCACTTGTTTGTGACACACATTGCGCCGCTAAAATTTCGCCAAGATTTGTTTTTAGAGTACTAAAATCGTCACGCTCTTGCCACATCCAACGAATATTGGCGTAATTTTTACCACGTTCAGAAATCATTAAGGTTAGTTTTTCTGATACGCCTTGAAAAGTAACAGTGACATAATGCAAATTTTTTTTGTATTTTTTATGCGTGGCGTGTACAACACGAACAACTTTATCATCTTGACATAAATATCGGTCAGCTTCGCCTTTTTGTAAGGCTTTATCCACTTTTTCTACTTGCATTTTTTGCGCTTGGGGGGTTGTCACATTCGTATTTTGCGTACAGCCAGCCAGCAAAAGTGCGGTAAAAATAAGAGATGTTTTTTTCAACATAAATCCTACCTTGAGAAAAGAACTTAAAAAGAAAAAAAGGCGATTACTCGCCAAAAAAATTATTTTTTATATTGATAAGAACCATCAGATTGACGAACAAAACGCGCGCCATTGGATAAACGCATTTCATTTACTCGCCCTTGATTATTCACAGATACCGTTACTTTATCGCCAGATTTAAAGCTACTTAATACATTGCCCGCCCCTGCCGCTTTGCTCATTGCGTTTACATCGGAAATATTAAGTTGATTATCACGGAAGACTTGCATCAGTGAAACACCTTTCGGCACAGTTAATGTTTTTGCAGAAAGGCGAGAGGCTGTAGATTTACTCACAGGTTTTGCATCAACGATTTGAACTTTCTTTTCTTTTTTAGCTTGAACAGGTTTGGCTTCAACAATCGGTGCTTTTCCTGCTGTTTTAGCGACGCTTTGTTCCATTGCTTTTGATGGAGCCTGTGCTTTCTCCGCCACTTTCACTTCTTTTTTCGCGGTATCTTTATGCGCAACTTGTGGCTCTACCGTTTTTTTCATCGGTTGAACAGTCACGGTTGATTTTGGCTGTTCTGCTTGCGTTTGTGCAGGTTGCATTTGAGGCTGTTCCGCTTGAGCTGCTTGCATAGACATAACAGATGCCGCAGCCATTTCATTTGGCATTTGAATTGGAGCTTGAACAACATTTTGTTGCATTGGCGCATTTTCTACTGATTGGTTTTGAGCCGTCATATTATTCGCCGATTCATCTACTTTTGGCGCATTTTCAGGTTGGTTAGCTTGCTCTGCCGCCATCTGATTTTGTGTAGGAGGATTATCTAAAATCGTGGTTTCCACTGGCTGACTTTGATCTAACGATTGGAACTGCACAGGAATTTCATTACTGTTAGATTGAGTGAAAGACTCAACGGTGTCAGAACTTGGTTTTAATGCAAAGAAAATAATCAATAAAATAACCAACACAAAAATAGCCATAAACAAACGGCGATGTTTTGCAGGTAATACTTGTAATACTTTCCATTTTTCTGGTTGGGCTAAAATAGGTTTTTCAGCCTTTTCGACGGGTTCATCCGCGTTATTTTCAGCACTGATTTCTTCATCAACCGAAGAAATATTTTCTTCTGTGAAAGAAGGTTGAAGAACTGGCTCTTGTGCTGTTTTCAAATTTTCACTCGGAATTAAAGGATCATTTTCTTGCGTTGATGAATCGCCAAAAGTAGGTTCTTTACGTTGCTGAAAGTTAGTTTGCACGTGATTTTTTTTGGCAAATAACCCTTTTGCTTTACCTAAAATTAACGAACTTGGCTGAATTGTTTTCTTTGGTGTAATTGGCTCTTGATTAAGCCCTAAATCTAATTCATTTTGAGATGATTGTTCATTTTTATCCATAGAATTCACTGGATTGCCCCTGATGCTTGTTCTTATTAATTAGCCACAAAATTGAGAAGCCCAAAAGTGCGGCGAGAAAATTAGGCGTATTTTATCGGATCTTATTCTGCGTATAAAGTCTTATTTGGTTCGCCCGCAATTTCTCGTGCAAGTTTAGGAACAAGATAGCCAGAAGTCAGAGATTGCAAGGTTTTATAGATTTGCATAGCTTCAATATCGCTAATCAAAAAATGGCTTGCCCCTTGCACTTTATCCAGAAAATGCAAGTAATAAGGCAAAATGCCTGTTTGAAAAAGTTTATCGCTCAATATTTTTAGAATTTGCGCATCATCATTCACGCCTTTTAGCAAAACAGATTGATTCAAAAGCGTGACATTCACGGCTTTTAATTTTTGCATCGCATTAGCAAAAATTTGATCAATTTCATTCGGATGATTAATGTGTGTCACCATAACTTTTTGCAAACGAGTTTCTGCTAATAGAGTGCAAAATTCATCGGTAATTCGTTGCGGAATCACAACAGGCAAACGGGTGTGAATACGCAAACGTTGTAAGTGCGGTATGTTTTCCAAATGTTTTATTAACCAAGCCAATTCGTGATCTTTCGCCATTAAAGGATCGCCACCTGAAAAAATCACTTCTTCAATTTCAGAATGCGCCGCAATGTAATCTAATGCCAGCTGCCAGCTTTTTTTATTTCCTGGGTTTTCATCGTAAGGAAAATGTCGGCGAAAACAATAACGACAATTTACTGCACAACCGCCTTTCGCCATAAAGAGCAAGCGGTTTTGATATTTATGAAGAATATTTGGCACCGCATTGGCATTTTTTTCTTCTAAGGGATCTGTGCTAAATCCTTCCGCTTGCACAAACTCTAAATCAGAACACATCACTTGCAAAAAAAGCGGATCTTGCGGATTACCTTTTTCCATTTTATCAATGAAAGGTTGTGGCACACGGAGCGAAAAAAGTTTCCGCGCAGCAATGGATTGCTCAAAATCATCTTCTGGTAAATTTAAGGCTTTTAGCAACAATTTAGGATCTGAAATGGCATTTTTTAGAATTATGAGCCAATTTTGTTCTTCTCTAATGACGGGTTCTTGGGTTAGAATACGCACTTTTCAAACCATCTCTCATTTTTAGGATATTAAAAATATGGCTACATATACTACCAGTGATTTCAAACCAGGTCTAAAATTTATGCAAGACGGCGAGCCTTGTGTCATCGTTGAAAATGAATTTGTAAAACCAGGTAAAGGTCAGGCATTCACTCGTACTCGTATTCGTAAATTAATTTCAGGCAAAGTATTAGATGTAAACTTCAAATCTGGTACTTCGGTTGAAGCTGCTGATGTTATGGATCTTAACTTAACTTATTCATACAAAGACGATGCATTCTGGTACTTCATGCACCCAGAAACATTTGAACAATACTCTGCTGATGCAAAAGCCGTAGGCGATGCAGAAAAATGGTTATTAGACCAAGCAGATTGTATAGTGACTTTATGGAATGGTGCGCCAATTACTGTTACTCCACCAAACTTTGTTGAATTAGAAATCGTCGATACAGACCCAGGTCTTAAAGGCGATACAGCAGGTACTGGCGGTAAACCAGCAACATTAAGCACTGGCGCAGTAGTAAAAGTGCCTCTTTTCGTTCAAATCGGTGAAGTAATCAAAGTAGATACTCGTTCTGGCGAATATGTTTCCCGCGTAAAATAATCATTTAGATGACAAAAGTGCGGTTAATTTCTACGGTATTATTCAGAAATAGTATAAATATCTAAAATGGATAAACCGCATTCAATTTCAATGCCTTTCCGAAGTATAAAATCGGAAAGGCATTTTTTATAAATTTAATTTTTCTAAAAAATCATAAACCAAAGCCAATAAAATTCAGCCTTGTTTTATTTTTCATTGCAGTATAGAATTTTTCCTACTTTTAGTCGGGGTGCCACAAAGTGGCTGAGATGATACCCGTGAACCTGAAACAGTTAGCACTGACGTAGGAAACTAATATGCCAAAATACTTTCTCATTCTTCATACCAATTTTCATTCCTTTTCTATCGTTACCTTTAGTCGTTGATCCTTAGGTTAATGCTATGGTGCATATTCAGGATCTTAGTCTTGCTTTTGGAGAGCAAGTGCTATTTGAACATCTTGATTTAACCCTTTTACCGAATGAATGGGTCAGTTTACTTGGCTGCTCTGGTGTAGGTAAATCAACGCTTTTGAGATTAATTGCAGGGCTTGATATACAAACAAAAATCCAAGGCAATATCATCTCTCATCCAAATATTCGAGTGGCATGGTTACCACAAAAAGATACCCTTTATCCTTGGCTTTCAATTGTTGATAACGTCCAATTAGAAAACGTACTATTTGGGAAAAAATCCCAAAAAACAACTCTTCAAGCAAAAGCAGTTCTTGAACAAGTTGGTATGTCAGAACATCTGCATAAAAACTGTGCTCAATTATCCGGAGGGCAAAAACAAAGAGTGGCGCTCGCTCGAGTATTAATGCAAAACGCTGATTTAATTTTACTTGATGAACCATTCTCTGCCCTTGATGCGATTAGTCGTTACCAATTACAAAACTTAGCCTATGAACTATTAAAAGATAAATCAGTATTATTGGTTACCCATGATCCTCAAGAAGCATTACGCTTAAGCCAACGTATTTTTGTATTACGTTCACCGCAGCCTAATCAATCAGCATTATCCGATGTCATAAAACCTGAAGGTAAAGCACCACGAGAACTTAGCCAAGAAAATTTGTGGATGCTCCAACAGCAATTATTAAATGAGTTATTAGAGGGAAAAAGATGAAACTTAGCCTTCTTAAACCGCTCTTTATTGGAATTATATTGCTGTGTCTCTGGCAACTTATTAGCGTATTAGGTGATTTTCCACATTACATATTTCCTTCTCCGCAAGCTGTATGGCTGCAATTAACTTCTCATTTAGAACTACTTTGGCAGCATACGCAAACCACCTTAATTGAAATTGGCTCAGGGCTGCTACTGGGTTTTCTTTTTGGATTGTCATCAGCCCTATTACTCTCTTTTTCGCCTAAAATATCGTCCTTACTGTTACCAGTTTTAGTGATTTCTCAAGCAATTCCTGTTTTTGCTATCGCCCCAATACTCGTACTTTGGCTAGGTTATGGCATGCCATCAAAAATTGTTATGGCTATTCTCATTATCTATTTCCCTGTAACTGCAGCTTGTTACGATGGCTTACGCAATACGCCTAAAGCTTGGATTGATTTCGCCAAAACATTCAAGCCATCCCCTTGGCGTTTATTACTTAAAGTACGTTTACCAGCCGCTTTACCCGCATTTGCATCAGGCTTTCGCATTGCTGTTTCAGTCGCACCAATTGGCGCTGTAATTGGAGAATGGGTAGGTTCATCAGAAGGGCTTGGCTATTTAATGATCCACGCTAATGCCCGTATGCAGGTAGATTTAATGTTTGCCGCCTTGCTGATCTTAGTGGCAATTTCACTTTGTTTATATTTCAGCATCGATTGGCTACTACGCCGTTTTATTTGGCACGTTTAACACTTCAACAAAAGGAGACAAAAATGAAGAAAATCATCCGTTATTTCAGTCTTGTAATTGGACTCAGCGCCAGTTTTACCAGTTTGGCAAAAGAGAAAATTAGCTTAATGCTTGATTGGTATGTAAACCCTGATCACGCAGCAATCATTGTGGCGCAACAAAAAGGCTTTTTTGAAAAAAATAACTTAGAGGTAGAGATTATCGAACCAGCCGATCCATCATTACCGCCTAAATTGGTTGCTGCAGGAAAAGTGGATTTAGCTATTAATTATCAACCTCAACTTTATCAACAAGTCGCAGAAGGATTGCCTTTAGTGCGTGTAGGCTCTCTGATTTCCAGTCCATTAAATAGCGTAGTAGTACTCAAAAATAGCAATATCAAAACACTTGCCGACCTGAAAGGGAAAAAAGTGGGCTATTCAGTCAGTGGCTTTGAGGATGTATTACTCGATACCATGCTCCACGCCATCGGACTCAGCAACCAAGACGTAAAATTAGTGAATGTGAATTGGTCGCTTTCCCCTTCTCTTTTAACAGGGCAAGTCGATGCGGTCATCGGAGCATTTCGTAATTTCGAACTGAATCAGATCCATTTAGAAAAACAAGAAGGCGTGGCATTTTTCCCAGAACAATATGATGTGCCGGTTTATGATGAATTGATTTTAGTCGCAAACAAAAACAATCTTGCCTCTAAAAAAATTTCCGCTTTTTTGACCGCACTTGAACAAGCCACAACCTATCTACAAAGTCATCCAGATGAAGCATGGCAAGCTTTTGTGAACCATAAACCAAAAGAACTCAATACAGAATTAAATCAATTAGCATGGAAAGATACCTTACCTTTATTAGCAGCTAAACCTCGTCAATTGGATGCCAAACGTTATCAACAAATGGCGGAATTTATGCATCAAAAAGGCTTGATTCCAAAAGCACTTGAATTGAAAGACTATGCTGTCGAATTACAGTAAGGGAAAATGATGATCAACCAACTCATTCAGCAAGCGCAACCTTATTGGAAGCAATATGTTGAGCATGAATTTGTGCAACAACTTGCAAAAGGCACCTTGCCAAAAGCTTGTTTTCAACACTATTTAAAACAAGATTACATCTATCTTTTCCATTACAGCCGTGCTTTTGCTTTGGGCGTCTTCAAAGCGAGAAATTTTGCTGAAATGGACATGCCACGTAAAACGCTCGACATTCTTTGCCAAGAAATCCAATTACATTTAGATTACTGCCGACAATGGGAAATCACTGAACAGGAAATATTCCAAACACCAGAAAGTGCAGCATGTATTTCCTATACACGTTACCTGCTTGATTGTGGAATGACGGGAGGCTTACCAGAACTATATGCCGCCGTGACGCCTTGTGCTTTAGGTTACGCACAAGTCGCCCGCTACATCACAGAAAATTATCCAAAACTACCAAGCAATCCTTATCAAGCGTGGATTGACGCATACTCGGCACCAGAATATCAACAAGCCGCACAAGAAACTGTTGATTTTCTTACCGCACTTTGTGAGCCACTTAATGATTCTCAACTCGCTAATATCCAACAGATTTTTACCACAGCCACTCGAATGGAAATTGGATTTTGGCAAATGGGATTGGATTTAGCATAAAAATGAAGGTGTAAAATGAAATCAGTTTATTTATCAAAAATCCGTGAACAGAATCCATTGATTCATAATATTACCAATATTGTTGCGGCAAATTTTAGTGCCAATGGTTTACTTGCTTTAGGCGCATCACCATTGATGTCTGCTAATATTGAAGAAATGATTGAACTACCAAAAATCAGCCAAGCATTAGTCATCAATATCGGTACAGTCATCGGGCAAGAACGAGATGCTATGTTACTAGCAGGTAAAACGGCTAATTCAATAGGTATTCCAGTGGTACTCGATCCTGTCGGAGTAGGTGCTACGAACTACCGACGTGAAACTATCCGTCAATTATTGGCAGAAGTGAAATTTGCCTTAATTCGAGGTAACGCGGGTGAACTTGCAGCTATCGCAGGTGAAGACTGGCAATCAAAAGGCGTAGATGCGGGACAAGGTAAAACAAATCTACAAGAAGTTGCTCAACGTGTTGCACAACGCTATGGATGTACGGTGCTAATTAGTGGCGAAGTCGATATTATCAGCGATGACCAGAAAACTGCCACAATCCATAACGGTACGCCGCTATTTCCAAAAGTCACCGCATCGGGTTGTTTATTAAGTGCAGTATGCGCAGCATTTTTAGCTGTTGATGGAGGCAAACATTTTTCAGCAACAATCGAAGCCTGTGCTGCTTACACCATTGCAGGAGAGATTGCGGCTAAAAACTTAACTACGCAAGTCGGGCAGTTCCAAATTCGACTACTTGATGAATTAGTTACCTTGACGCCTGATGTAATAGAACAAAATGCAGAGGTGAAATATGTCTAACATTCCACAAACATTGACTATTGCTGGCTCGGACAGCGGTGGCGGAGCTGGCATTCAAGCAGATCTCAAAACCTTTCAAATGCAAGGCGTATTTGGCACTTCAGTGATTACTGCGGTCACTGCACAAAACACACTTGGCGTATTTGATATTCATCCTATTCCTCTGAAAACAATTCAAGCTCAACTGGAAGCGGTAAAAAATGACTTTCAGATTGCAAGTGCCAAAATTGGTATGCTTGGCACAGCAGATATTATTGAATGTGTTGCTGATTTTTTAAGTCATCGCCCATTTGGCACATTAGTGGTTGATCCCGTAATGATTGCGAAAGGTGGTGCGCCTTTATTGCAACAACAAGCAGTTTCCGCATTAATCAAACATTTATTACCACTAGCCGACGTGATTACACCTAATATTCCCGAAGCAGAGGCTTTAACAGGCATCAAAATTTCTGATACAGCTAGCATTCAACAAGCCGCGTTAGACTTGCAAAAACAAGGCGCAAAGAATGTGATTATTAAAGGTGGACATTCGCTCAATTCACAAAGTCAGCAATGCCAAGATTGGATCCTTTTACAAAATGGTGAGTATCTTGTTTTAGAAAGCATTCGTTTCGATACACCACATACTCATGGCACAGGTTGTACTTTTTCAGCCTGCTTAACAGCAGAATTAGCCAAAGGCGCGCCATTAAAAAGTGCGGTCCAAACAGCCAAAGATTTTATTACGGCAGCTATTTCTCACCCATTGAATATTGGTCATGGACATGGGCCAACAAATCATTGGGCTTACAGTCGCCTTTAAGGATTGAAAGATGAAAAATATTCAAGAAATTTTACCGCTCTATTTTGTAGCTGGCACACAAGATTGCCGACATTTAGATGATAATCCAGCAGATAACTTGCTTTCTGTTCTTAAACAAGCTTTAGACGGTGGCATTACCTGTTTTCAATTTCGCGATAAAGGCAAATTCTCACTCGAAAATTCACCAGATGAACAACGATCCTTAGCAATTAGCTGTCGAGATTTATGCCACCAATATGATGTGCCATTTATTGTTGATGACAATGTTGATTTGGCATTGGAAATTGAAGCGGATGGAATTCATGTTGGACAAAACGATACGCCTGTGAAAACGATTCGAGCAAAAACTAATAAACCACTGATTATTGGTTGGTCGATTAACCGCTTAGATGAAGCAAAAATCGGTGAGGAAATATCTGAAATCGATTATTTTGGTGTTGGCCCAATTTTTCCCACTCTATCAAAAGAGAATCCTTCCCCGACGCTAGGAATGGAGTTTATTCAAACCTTGAGAAATGAAGGTATCACAAAACCGCTTGTAGCGATTGGAGGGATAAAACTGGATCATGTGAAAACCTTACGGAAATATGGCGCTGATGGTGTTGCGGTAATCACAGCCATCACTCAAGCAAATGATATAAAACCAACGACACAAGCTTTAAAGGAAGAAAGTAATGCACCAAACTTATAACCAGAATAAAAGACAAGCTATTGTCATAGGGCAAAATTTGTAACCCATCATTTTATTTAATATAGGGTAATTTCAAGCGGTTAAATCTTTATATCAAAACCAGATAAACTGAATTTCTAATTAGGATTTGACCGCACTTTCCTTTACAAGCTAAATATTTTCTCTACAATACCCGACCTAACGATTTGCCTAGTGCAAATCCCTGACCTGAAATCAGACAAAAGAGAATATTATGACAACCCAATTCAAACCAGAATTACTTTCCCCTGCCGGCTCTCTCAAAAATATGCGCTACGCCTTTGCGTATGGCGCAGATGCCGTTTATGCAGGACAACCTCGTTATAGCTTACGTGTACGTAACAATGAATTTAATCACGCCAATTTAAAAATCGGGATCGATGAAGCCCATTCCCTTGGCAAAAAATTCTATGTGGTGGTAAACATTGCACCGCATAATTCCAAACTCAAAACTTTTATTAAAGATTTACAACCTGTGATCGATATGAAACCAGATGCTTTAATTATGTCTGATCCAGGCTTAATTATGTTGGTGCGTGAAAATTTCCCAGATATTGATATTCATCTTTCTGTACAAGCGAATGCGGTAAACTGGGCAACGGTTAAATTCTGGAAACAAATGGGATTAACTCGTGTTATTTTATCTCGCGAACTTTCAATAGATGAAATTGCTGAAATTCGCCAACACGTGCCAGATATCGAACTCGAAATTTTCGTACACGGTGCATTATGTATGGCGTATTCTGGCCGCTGCTTACTTTCTGGTTATATCAACAAACGCGACCCAAACCAAGGTACTTGCACTAATGCTTGCCGTTGGGAATACAAAATGGAAGAAGGCACGACGGATGAAGTGGGCAACATCGTGCCTAAAATCGATCCTGCTCAACAAATCGAAGTGAAAAATGTCGCACCAACCTTAGGCGAAGGTGCGGTAACAGATAAAGTCTTCCTTTACACCGAATCACAAAAGCCAGACGAGCAAATGACGGCATTTGAAGATGAGCACGGCACTTACTTTATGAACTCAAAAGATCTGCGTGCAGTACAACACGTGGAAAAATTGACCGCACTTGGTGTGCATTCTTTAAAAATCGAAGGCCGTACTAAATCATTCTATTATTGCGCAAGAACCGCTCAAGTTTACCGCAAAGCTATTGATGATGCGGCAGAGGGCAAACCATTTGATGAAAGCTTAATGGATACGCTGGAATCCCTTGCTCATCGTGGTTATACCGAAGGTTTCTTACGTCGTCATACGCACGATGAATACCAAAATTACGAATACGGCTACTCTATTTCTGAACGCCAACAATTTGTCGGTGAATTTACCGGTAAACGTAACGAGCAAGGTATGGCTGAAGTGGCGGTGAAAAATAAATTCTTGCTTGGTGATGAAGTGGAAATGATGACACCTCAGGGTAATATCAATTTCAAAATTGAAAAAATGCTAAATCGTAAAAATGAAGAGGTTGATGCAGCACTAGGTGATGGGCATTTTGTGTTCTTAGACGTACCACAAGATATCGACTTAGACTACGCCTTATTAATGCGTAATTTAGTCAATAGCAATACAAGAAATCCACATAATTAAATGACAAAAAATTATTTGTTAAAAAAATGTTGCATTTTTGTATTTTATTATTATAATACGCCACATACCTGATTTGTTAATTCAACAACTCATAGTATGACTCCAAATATTTTTGCCCTTTCAACTTTTGAAAGGGCTTTTTTTTATTCAGAATATTCTGTGACCTCAAACCAACTTTCTAGAATCAAACAAGCAGAGATCCCATCTACCTTGCCTTTTTTTAAGGCACGAAAACCGCCTCTGTCAAAAATTTCACTGCGTGCCTCCGTTGTTGTTAGACGTTCATCTTGCAACTGAACATTAACACCAAAACGACCTTGTAAACGATTTGCAAATTTACGAGCACGCAAAGTCAGCTCTTGTTCTGTTCCGTCCATATTTAAAGGCAAACCAACAACGACAATATCTGGTTTCCATTCTTTCAAGCATTTTTCAATTGCATCCCAGTTTGGAATACCATCTTGTGCCTTAAAAGCAGGCAAGGCTTGTGCTGTGCCAGTAATACTTTGTCCTACAGCACAGCCAATACTTTTGGTACCAAAATCAAAAGCAAGTGCAGTAATCCCCATTAGCTATGCCCCACTTGTGCAAACACAAAATTATGTGGGTGAATACCAAGCAATTGATTCGCCGCAACATAGCGCTCATCATAAGGCATATCAAATAAAATCTGATCGTTCGCAGTCGCGACTAACCAAGCATTATCAGTGATTTCTTTTTCTAATTGCCCAGCCTCCCAGCTAGAGCATCCAAGCGCGATAAGATATTTTTCTGGTGCAAGTTCAGAACCTAGCGTCTCTATCACATCAGCAGAGGTTGTCATTGAAAGATCATCCGTAATTTTATAAGTATGCTGAAATTCATTAGGTGTATTCTTATGTAGAATAAAACCTCTTTCGCTATGCATAGGGCCACCTGCAACTACCATTTCATTGCTAAAAGTGCGGTCATTTTTCATCATAAAATTGAGTTTTGAATAAAGTTCCGCAATGCTTAAATCTGTGGGCTGATTAATCACTAACCCCATCGAGCCTTGCTCATTATGCTCGCACATAAACACCACTGTACGATTAAAATAATCATCTAAGTGTGGCATCGCGATCAAAAATTTCCCTTGTAACTCCATCATTCACCTAAATCTCCAAAACAAATTTGTAGTGCACTGATCGCCGCAAGCGATGCAGTTTCAGTACGCAAAACACGCTTTCCTAATAAAATTTCAGTAAATCCTTGCTGTTCAGTTTGTGCAATTTCTTGTGCAGATAATCCACCTTCTGAGCCAATTAATAAGCGAACGCCTTCAACGGGAATATTCGGTAACGTTTTAATAGAATATTGCGCACGTGGATGCAAATTCAATTTTAGCGCGCCGTCATTTTCTGCACACCAATCTTGCAATTTCATCAGTGGACGAATCTCTGGCACAATATTACGGCCACACTGTTCACAAGCAGCAATCGCAATTTTTTGCCATTGTTGGATTTTTTTATCCATGCGTTCGCCATCAAGCTTTACGCCACAGCGTTCTGACCATAATGGCGTAATCACATTCACACCCAATTCTACCGATTTTTGAATGGTAAATTCCATTCGCTCTCCGCGAGAAATCACTTGTCCCAAATGAATTTTTAAATTGGATTCTTTATCCGCAAACTCACGCCCCAAAATCGCTACCTTTACCGCTTTTTTATTTGACTCAATAATCTTGGCTGGATAAATATGATTAGAACCATCAAAAAGCTCGATTTGTTCGCCTTCTGTCATTCTTAACACGCGTCCTACATGGTTTGCTGCGTCTTCTGAAAGCTGACATTGAGTTTGATTTTTAAGGGATTCAGGATGATAAATTCTTGGTATGCGCATAATGTTTATCTATATTAATGAAAAAGTGCGGTTAAAATTCACCGCACTTTTGATGTTGAAATTAATCCGAAAGGTTCTGCGGCAATCGCTCTAGAATAGCTTTCCAATAAGTTGAAGAACGCAAATTATGTTTACGAATACAATCCACTACCGCATCAGCATTGCCGGCAAGGCAAATTTGTTGCATTTCTAAATAGAATGTTTTTGTAAGTTCTCGGTGTTTTTCTTCTTTAAAAAATAAAAAACCAATTCGTTGGTAAACCCCTTTCAAACTATTAAAAATTAAACGATAAAAGGGTTTGTTAGCCACTACGGTAAATTGACGAAATAATTTGTAATCAAATTCTGTGTAATCTTGCGCCGTATTTTGTAATTGATCTAATTCATCAAAAAGTGCGGCAGATTGCTCTGGAGAATTTTTTACTGCCTCATAAATATAAGATTCAGACATTTTACTGCGTAAAGACAACATATTGTCAATGATCAAAGGTGCTGACTGCATATCTAAACCGATGAGTGTTTCAATAATATTCGGCCCTGCCGTATCCCAGATATTATTTACTTTTGTTGGTTTGCCGTGCTGAATAGTCAGCCAACCATCACGAGCTAAACGTTGTAAAACTTCACGCAAAGTGGTGCGAGTCACTCCGATCTTATCGGCTAAATCACGTTCTGATGGTAAATTACTGCCCGCGGGAAAAACATCTTGCCAAATGCTTTTGACAATATATTCTTCTGCTAAGGCTGCTGGACTTTGGGCTTTTAAAATATCGTTATCGTTTTGCATTACAATTAAAAATCAGATAAAAATCAAAAAAAATGCAATTTTATAAAAAAATTACTCAGTTTTTATTATCCTTTAAAGGGGGATATATTACAATGTTCACGTGATAAAAATAATGGAGTTATCTATGACAAACACACAAGCTTTTATGAAAAACTTTCTTGGGGCGAGTCCAGAATGGTATAAGCTCGCCATTGTGGTTTTTCTTATTATTAATCCTATTATTTTCTTTTTAGTCAGCCCTTTTATTGCGGGTTGGTTACTCGTTGCAGAATTTATTTTTACGCTAGCAATGGCATTAAAATGCTATCCTTTGCAACCAGGTGGCTTACTAGCTATTGAAGCCATTATTATCGGGATGACAAATGTAGAACACGTAAAAACGGAAATTATGGCAAACTTTGAAGTGATCCTGTTACTGATGTTTATGGTGGCAGGTATTTTCTTTATGAAACAATTACTTCTTTACGTATTCACGAAATTACTTGTCAAAATTCGTTCAAAAATTACACTCTCCCTTGCATTCTGCTTTAGTGCAGCTTTTTTATCTGCTTTTCTTGATGCATTAACTGTTGTTGCCGTAATTATTAGCGTAGCAATGGGATTCTATGGTGTTTATCATAAAGTCGCATCGGGTAATAATTTAATTGATGCCGTTGATATTGCTGATGATAGAAAAATTGCGACACAACACCACGAAACCTTGGAAAAATTCCGTTCATTCTTACGTAGTTTGATGATGCACGCTGGCGTCGGTACAGCACTTGGTGGTGTAATGACGATGGTGGGTGAACCACAAAACTTAATCATTGCCGAACAAGCGAAATGGAACTTCATTGAATTTTTCTTCCGTATGTCTCCAGTGACCATTCCAGTATTTATCTGTGGGCTACTCACCTGTTTCTTAGTAGAAAAATTCAAATTATTCGGTTATGGTGAAAAATTACCTGAAGATGTATGGAAAATCTTGTCAGATTTAGACCGCACTAATTCAGAGAAAATGTCTAAACAAGACAAAATTAAATTAGGTGTGCAAGCGTTAATCGCGATTTGGTTAATTCTTGGATTAGCCTTCCATCTCGCGGCGGTAGGCTTAATTGGTTTAAGTATCATCATTTTTGCCACTGCATTCACGGGTGTGACTGACGAACATACTATCGGTAAAGCATTCCAGGAATCCTTACCTTTCACTGCGTTGCTCGTCGTATTTTTTTCAGTCGTTGCGGTAATTATCGATCAAAAACTTTTTTCACCAATTATTCACTTCGTTCTTTCTGCGGAAGAAAATACACAACTTGCCTTATTCTATGTATTTAACGGCTTGCTTTCTTCTATTTCTGATAATGTATTCGTCGCCACGGTTTACATCAATGAAGCCAAAGCTGCACTGACTAATGGAGTAATTGCACCGCACCAATTTGAATTGCTCTCTGTTGCAATCAATACAGGGACAAACTTGCCGTCAGTGGCAACGCCAAATGGGCAAGCAGCATTCTTATTCTTATTGACCTCTTCACTAGCACCATTAATTCGTCTTTCTTACGGAAGAATGGTTTATATGGCTTTACCTTACACGATTGTACTTTCGATCATTGGGTTACTGGCTATTGAATTTATCTTACCAGCTGCTACTATTTGGCTAGCAAACTTAGGTTTAATTTTTCCAATTTAAGTTAAGGAGAAAAAATGCTCGCACTTTTAAAACAATTTTCTGAAAAACGTTCTGCATGGTTTCTGCTGGCATTCTCAAGTTTAGCACTAGAATCTACCGCACTTTACTTCCAATATGGAATGGGACTACAACCTTGTGTACTTTGTGTGTATGAACGTTTAGCTATGATTGGATTATTTATTGCGGGCATTATAGGTTTACTTCAACCTCGCACTTTAATCATTCGATTAATCGCTTTGGCATTAGGCTTATTCAGTGGCATTAAGGGATTATTGGATTCATTCCGTCATCTTGATTTACAAATGAATCCAGCCCCTTGGAAACAATGTGAATTTATTCCAAACTTTCCTGAAACTTTACCGTTTCACCAATGGTTTCCATTTATGTTTAGCCCGACTGGCTCTTGTAATGAAAGTCAATGGTCATTATTCGGTGTGACAATGGTGCAATGGTTGGTATTTATTTTTGCAGTATATGTGATAATTCTTGCCTTATTATTAATAGTGCAAGTAGTCAAAACACGGAAACAAAGAAGAATATTTAATTAAAAAAATCCTGTATAAATAAGATCTTATGATTTCTCGTTAAACCACTATGAGGGCGTAATTTATCCTTACGCTCCTTAAATGAACCTTATATCCTATTTGTAGTTTTTTCAATATGTAATTCTGTATATTTCTCATAAGTAAAAATATCTTCGTAATATCGCTTTATACTTGCCATCTCACCTCTTACACTTCCATGCTTATAAAGATATTTCCCTTTCTCATTTGACATCTTTGAACGTTCATTTAAA
Source organism: Haemophilus sp. C1 (assembly GCF_001276515.1). Classification (GTDB taxonomy): domain Bacteria; phylum Pseudomonadota; class Gammaproteobacteria; order Enterobacterales; family Pasteurellaceae; genus Haemophilus. The sequence goes on along the minus strand of NZ_LDVZ01000007.1, from coordinate 42,294 downwards.
AATGCATGATGTTTTTTCTTCCATTCATATATTTTTAGTGGCTTTTTCTAAATATCATCGAATATAGAGTTGAAGATTATTTTGTCTGCCATGTTTCTGAATAGAAGAGCGTAAGCAAAAAGGACAGTTTTTAATCGCAAATTTTAGTAACCAAAACTTATAATGGTTACGAAAACCTTATCCGTGTAATTACAAAATAGCTAGAATAGTAAAACCTTTATCACCGACTGAAATTAAAAACGTCAAACCAAAAGAGAAAGAATATACTCTATCTGATGGTAAGGGTTTATTGCTGCTAATCTTACCTAGCGGTTCTAAAAGCTGGCGATTCAAATACACTAGACTATTCACAGGGAAAAGAACAAAAATAGCCTTAGACGATTATCCAGAATTATCGCGGGGTTTTGTTTTATCTATATAGGATTTATCTCATTTCTCGTCTCATATTCCATCACAATACGATCTCCAGGATTCAATATCAAAAACAGCAAACTATAGGAGATAATACCTGATTATTAGATATAGCAAAGAGTTTTCCTTGAATGCCATCTAAAGGCCTTATTTCATTATTACAAGCTGTACAACATATCAAAGAAATTATCACTTCTATAACAAGATCTAATCCTTATAAAGGTACACAAAGTTCATATGAACGTTTTTCTTTACTGATTCAAAGCATTAATGAAAATACAAAAGAAAGAAGATAAAAAACAAAGGGATGGGAAAAAAGAGAATTAATTCTGATGCTTAATAACTTCCGTTTTAAATGGGGAAATGATTTATGTGCTAGAATAAGAGATAGCAAAAAGCCGCTAAATTTATTTAGCGGCTTTTCTGAATTTGGCTCCTCCTGCGGGACTCGAACCTGCGACATATGGATTAACAGTCCACCGTTCTACCGACTGAACTAAGGAGGAAATGGTGCCTCGAGGCGGAATCGAACCACCGACACGGGGATTTTCAATCCCCTGCTCTACCGACTGAGCTATCGAGGCGTTATCGTTATTGGCTACTGCCTGACAACGGAGCGTATTAAACTATTTTTTCGGGATTCGGTCAACACCTAAATTTAAAAAAATACAAAAAAACGTTGTGTTTGAATAGTTAATCATCAATATGTTTATTAAAACAACGAAATAATAAAATTATTTCAAAATAAACCGCACTTATTATAAAAAATGCTCGATGGTATTTTCCAACGAACATTTTTAATTATCTGAAAAAACCCAACTATCGTCTTACACGGAATTTTTTCTGTGCTTTATCCACTTTCAACAAATAGTTACGAGCTTGTGATGATGGGTGAGCAGTCGTTAGAATGCGATAAACTTGCTCTGGATACATTTGGTTAATTTTGTAAATCGCCATATCCTTATCATTATCAAAAACACGCAATACAGCACCAGCACCACTATTATAAGCAGAAATCATTGCAAAACGTTTTGAGGTTGGATTCGTAATTCCATCTAAATATTGATTTTGCAAAATCCACAAATAAGACACGCCAGCATCAATATTATTCGCAGGATCATATAAATAGCGCGTAGATGGCTGTCCACCTTTGCCTTTCATTGTAAACACATCTCGACCAGCGGTGTGAGGTACTACTTGCATTAAACCAATGGCATTTGCGTAGCTAATCGCATATGGGTTAAAACTTGATTCTGTTTGCATAATACCTAAGATCAAACTTTCATCGATGCCATAACGTTGTGCTGCTTTACGAACCAATGGTAAATATTTCTGTGCACGCACTTCTACGTGATTTGCAATCATTGGAATAGCAACAAATTGCACGGTATGCCCGTTTTGTAATCGACGAGTTTGTAATTTATTTTGAATCAAGTAAGTTGCGAAATTACTTGCGATAACTTGATTAGCAATTTGTTGCCCTTGATGATCCACAACCTGTCCTAAAAGGAATGGGCGAGAGCTAATCGGCACATCTCCAGATGCAAATAAATCAATGCCTTTTGCATCGGCTCCCATTAATAAGGTATGAACAATCGCATTATGTAAACGATTTAGATCTTGCTGGGTTTCAATAACGATATTACCTTCATCAAAACTCACATGACTACGCGTATAAAAAGAATCTGTATATTTCACGTAATCTTTTCGACTAGCCACTAACAATTCATTTACGCCCCAAATGCGGTCAATATTATGCGAGAATTGTCCTGTGAGAATATCTAACCCTTGCGTGTCTTTAGCAAAGGCTTCATCATAGTTAATACCTTGATTCGGTGAGTTACTACAAGCATATAAAAAAGGCAACAATGCCAATAATAAATATTTTTTCATTGTAGGATAGATAACTAATTTGATGGTGGAACATAACCTTCAATATGAACATCTTTACCTTCAAACAAAAAATTTACCATTTCTTGCTCTAACAATTTACGGTGTTCCGCATTCATCATATTGAGTTTTTTTTCATTCACAAGCATCGTTTGTTTCTTAATCCATTCGCCCCAAGCCTGTTTACTTACTGAATCAAAAATACGCTTCCCCAACTCTCCTGGATAAAGTTGAAAATCTAAGCCTTCCGCTTCTTTTTTGAGATATTCACAAAATACTGTTCTTGCCATAATGATTCCTTACAAATTGTATTAAAAGATTTTTCACAGGCTGAGCCAGCCCGATCGATTCAGGATTTTGCGGATCATACCAATATTTGACCGCACTTGATAGGTTTGATTGGTATTCTTTTGAACTTTCCGCCACTTTTCGCCAGTCTAAATTAGCCTGCTCCACGCATAAAGTACTTTCCATTTCAGCATAAATTGGATGAATATCTAAGTGAAAATGGCTGAATGTATGTCGAAAACTCGACCATTCTTGATAATGCGTGACTTTTTCTTGGGCTAAAAAACGAAGCAACGAGGCTTTATCTTCAAATTGTGGAAAACAAAATAATCCGCCCCATAATCCCGAGTTTTCTCGCTGTTCCAAACATACTTTGCCATTTTTCGACAAAATTAAAAAATAGGTAGTTTTTTCTGGCATCGCTTTTTTAGGTTTTTTAGCTGGAAATTTTTCCCAGTTTGCATTTTTATAAGCCAAACAATCTATATTTAACGGACAAAGATCGCATTTGGGCTTAGTTCGCGTGCAAACCATTGCACCAATGTCCATCATTGCTTGATTAAAATCTGCCACACGCGCCGTAGGTGTAACTTGCTCCGTTAATGTCCACAAACGATTTTCTACTTTTTTCTCGCCACTCCATCCCTCAACAGCAAAATAACGCGCCAACACACGTTTCACATTACCATCTAAAATTGGATAAGGCTGATTTAAAACAGAAGATAAAATAGCACCAGCAGTCGAACGTCCCACTCCAGATAATGCCCAAACTTGCTCAAAATTTGTTGGGAAATTTCCATTAAATTCATCCCGCACTTTTTGAGCGGCTTTATGTAAATTACGCGCTCGTGCATAATAGCCCAAGCCCGTCCATAAATGTAACACTTCATCTTGTGAAGCATTGGCAAGTGCGGTGATATTTGGAAATGTTTTGATAAACCGCTCAAAATAAGGGATTACCGTCGCAACTTGTGTTTGCTGTAACATCACTTCAGAAAGCCATACACCATAAAGCGTTTTATTTTGCTGCCAAGGTAAATGCTTGCGCCCAAACTTGTCATACCAAGCTAAAACAGATTTGGCAAATGGCGCATTGATGGAGGATTTTGCTAACATAAAAAGAAAAGTGCGGTTAAAAATTCTGATGATTTTACACGAAAATAGAGCTTGTTTATCTGTGTTTTTTCAGTATAATTCGCAACCTATTTGGTGCCAATTATGGCGTATTATTCACTCACGCGGTGTGGGGAGAAAGTTCCTATAGCGGCGTGGCTTCATTTTGAGGTTTTTCTATGAAACAAGGTATTCATCCAGAATATAAAGAAATTACTGCAACTTGTTCTTGCGGTAATGTGATCAAAACACGTTCAACTTTAGGCAAAGACATCAATCTTGATGTGTGCGGTAACTGCCATCCATTCTATACTGGTAAACAACGTGTTGTTGATACTGGTGGTCGTGTTGAGCGTTTCAACAGCCGTTTCAAAATTCCAAGCACAAAATAATTTGGACTTGTTTAAAAACCCCGCTAATTTGCGGGGTTTTGTTTTATACAGTTAGAACAACAATACGTTGAACTTAATTAAAGATAGTAATGTTCTACGTAATTTAATTTATCATCTAGTTTTAAAACTAAAGGCTGACCTGTTGGAATTTCAAAATCCATAATTTCAGCATCAGAAATACCAATAATATGTTTTGCCAACGCACGGAGTGAGTTACCGTGAGCAACCACTAAAACACGTTTGCCAGAAAGCATTGCTGGTGCGATTTGATCTTCCCAGAATGGAAGTGCACGCTCTAAAGTAATTTTTAAGTTTTCTGCATTCGGCACTACGTCAGATGGAATATTTGCGTAACGACGATCATTGTGTGCAGAATTTGGATCTTGCGGATCTAAATCTGGTGGAGAAATATCATAAGAACGACGCCAAATATGAACTTGTTCGTCACCGTATTGCTCCGCAGTAGCTTTTTTATCTAAACCTTGCAAAGCACCGTAGTGACGCTCATTTAAACGCCAGTTTTTCACTTGCGGAATCCATAATTGGTGGGATTCTTCTAACACGATGTTACAAGTTTTGATTGCTCGAGTTAAAACAGAGGTAAATGCGATGTCAAATTCATAACCTTTGTCTAACAGTTTTTTACCCGCAGCTTTTGCTTCTTCCACACCGCGTTCAGTTAAATTCACATCACGCCAACCCGTGAATAAATTTTTTGCATTCCATTCACTAAAACCGTGACGGATAAATACTAATTCCATAAGAATCTCCTAATGTTTTCAAATAAAAAGAATGCACATTTTATAGCAAAAAATCCTTAGCTTTAAAAGTTAAAAGGAATGATTTCCTGATCTTTAGCAAAAAATAACCATCAAACTTTTTCGCCTTTTCACAAATATGATAAGATTTGCGAGTTTTACAGATTTAGGATGAATTATGTTGCGTTTTGTTAATCAAAAAACATCATTATTGTTAACCGCACTTTTAAGCTGCGGTTTATTAATATTTTCGCCTGTCAGCCAATCTTCCGATCTCAACCAAATTCAAAAACAAATTAAGCAACAAGAATCTAAAATTGAGAAGCAAAAACGTGAGCAAGCTAAGTTGCAAGCGAATTTAAAAAAACACGAGAGTAAAATTAACACTGTTGAGGGAGAACTGCTTGAAACCGAAATAAGTTTAAAGGAAATTCGTAAGCAAATTGCCGATGCAGATAAGCAACTCAAACAATTAGAAAAACAGGAACGTGAGCAAAAAATACGATTAGCTAAACAAATGGATATAATTTACCGTTCAGGCATTAATCCATCGCTGATTGAACGAATGTTTGCTCAAGATCCAACAAAAGCAGAGCGAATGAAAGTTTATTATCAGCATTTAAATCAAGTTCGGATTGAAATGATTGGAGATTTAAAAGCAACGCAAGCACAAATTGTAACGCAAAAAGAAGCGATTCTCGCTCAACAAAAAAACCACCGAAATCAACTTTCCACACAAAAGAAACAACAACAAGCATTGCAAAAAGCACAGCAAGAGCATCAATCTACGCTGAATGAACTCAATAAAAATTTAGCCCTAGATCAAGATAAATTGAATGCTCTAAAAGCAAACGAACAAGCACTTCGTCAAGAAATTCAACGAGCAGAACAAGCCGCGCGCGAACAAGAAAAACGTGAAAGAGAGGCACTTGCTCAACGCCAAAAAGCTGAAGAAAAACGAACATCAAAGCCTTATCAACCAACTGTGCAAGAACGCCAATTACTTAATAGTACAAGCGGTTTAGGGGCGGCAAAAAAACAATATTCCTTACCAGTTTCTGGTTCAATTTTGCATACTTTTGGTTCTATCCAAGCAGGCGAAGTACGTTGGAAAGGTATGGTAATTGGCGCATCGGCAGGCACGCCTGTTAAAGCAATTGCAGCTGGACGCGTCATTTTAGCGGGATATTTAAATGGTTATGGTTATATGGTTATTGTTAAACACGGCGAAACTGATTTAAGTTTATATGGCTTCAATCAAGCGGTATCAGTGAAAGTTGGTCAGCTTGTTTCAGCAGGGCAGGTTATTGCTCAAGTAGGAAATACAGGGGAAATATCACGTTCCGCGCTTTATTTTGGTATTAGCCGTAAAGGAACGCCAGTAAATCCTGCAGGGTGGGTTCGTTGATGAATATTCTGATAAAAAGTGCGGTAAAAAATTTTATCATTTTTTCTACCGCACTTTATGCCTCTTTTTCTTTTGCTCAAAGCAAACTTGCGATTGTAATTGATGATGTAGGCTATCATTCCAAGGAAGATGCGGCTGTTTTTGCAATGCCACGTGAAATATCGGTGGCAATTATTCCTGCCGCACCCTATGCTCGAGTACGTAACCAAGAAGCGAAATCTCAAGGCAGAGATATTTTAATCCATATGCCGATGCAACCAATTAGTGCAATTAAAATCGAAGACGGTGGATTACATTTAGGAATGTCTGCAGCACAAGTAAATGATCGCGTTAATACTGCTAAAAATATTGTGCGTGATGCCATCGGTATGAACAATCATATGGGCAGTGCAGCTACGGCCAATCCCCAATTAATGACTTATTTAATGACCGCACTTCAAGAAAAACATTTATTCTTTTTAGATAGTCGAACAATAGGAAAATCTGTCGCAGGAAAAATAGCAAAAGAACAAGGCGTGCGTTCATTAGATCGCCATATATTTTTAGATGATAGTAACGAATTCGCAGACGTTCAGCGTCAATTTAAAGCAGCAATTCACTATGCAAGGAAACATGGTACCGCGATTGCGATAGGACATCCTCGTCCAAATACCATTGCGGTGTTACAAGCAGGACTTCGTAATTTACCCGAAGATATTCAATTAGTCGGAATGGGAAATTTATGGCGAAATGAAAAAGTTATTCCGCCCAAGCTATTTATTTTATTATTCAGCGAAATGCCTGCGCCAACTTCTATAGAACCTTTTGAACCTGTAGGATTACTACGTGGAGTTCCAAAATAAAAAACTGATATTTAAATTAGTTTTTTATCTTATTTAACAAGCGCATTTCTCAATTTACCTTGATGTCTTTCTAACAATACTTTCGCTTCTGATTTTGATAAATTGCTTAAAATCATCATAATCGCCAATTTGGCGTTTTGATCTGCTTCGAGTAATGTCTGTTCGGCTAATGTTTTATTGCAATCCGTTGCTTGCATTACGATACGCACGGCGCGTGCTTTAAGTTTCTCGTTACTGGCTTGAACGTCCACCATCAAATTCTCGTAACATTTACCCAGTAAAATCATACTTGCCGTAGTCAGCATATTCAGCACCATTTTTTGTGCGGTACCAGATTTTAATCGGCTAGAACCTGTTAAAACTTCAGCACCTACAAGGGTTTCAATGGCAATATCTGCTATCTCAGCCATCACAGATTTTGGATTACTCGCAATAGAAATTGTCAAAGCACCAAGCGATTTTGCATACTGAAGACCAGCAATAACATAAGGTGTGCGACCACTTGCGGCAATACCAACTAATACATCATTTTTTGAAAAATTTATACTTTGTAGATCCTCAAGTACAGCTTTTGTATTGTCTTCTGCCCCTTCTACGGGATGACGGATAGCATGTTCGCCCCCCGCAATAATACCTTTGACCATTTCTGAAGATACACCAAATGTAGGAGGACATTCTGACGCATCCAATACGCCGAGACGACCACTGGTGCCTGCACCAATATAAATTAAACGCCCGCCTTGTTGAAAAGCCTGCACAATTTGCTCTACTGCCAACGAAATCTGCGGTAAACAACGTTCAATCGCAAATGGCACGAGTTTATCTTCTTCATTCATTAATCGAACAATTTCTAAAGCACTTTGACGATCAATATCAACTGAATTCGGATTTCTTTGTTCCGTAATTAACGTGGATAAACTTTTTAATATAATGTCATTCATATTTTGACCTTAGTCTTTAGGAAAAATAGCCCCCAAACTAACCGCACTTTTTGCGCCAGTTACACTAGGCAGGTTTGCTGGTAAATTGTTCATTCGACAATAAGCCAACCAAGCAAAAGCAGCGGCTTCTACATAATCAATATCAAAACCTTGCTCTGTCGTTGTACCAACCTGCCAATCGAGTAAATTATCATGCAACCCACGCATAATTAGGCTATTCTTGGCGCCGCCGCCACATACAAGTAAACGTTTTGGTAAATTTGTTTGGAGCTGATTTAGTGCATTAACAATGCTTGTTACCGTCAATTCAACAAGAGTCGCTTGCACATCTTCTGGGGATAATGTTATTTTAGATGAAAGAGCGGTAAGTTTTTCTGATGTTTTCTCTACTTTGCCAATTAACCAATCAAGATTAAATAACTCTCTCCCTGTACTTTTTGGGGCTGGTAAAGAGAAAAAAGGTTCATTTAATAATTCATCAAGCAGAACTTGATTCACTTTGCCTTTTGAAGCCCACTCACCATTTTTGTCATAGCGAAGGCCTTGGTGTTTTTCTATCCATTGATCTAATAATGTATTACCTGGACCTGTATCAAAGCCAATTACAGGTTGATTAGGAAACAATATAGAAACATTACTAATCCCACCAATATTTAAAACAACTGTAGCAAAATTAGCATTTGAGAATACAGCTTTATGGAAAGCGGGTACAAGAGGAGCCCCCTGTCCGCCTAACGCCATATCTTTACGACGAAAATCACCAATAACCGATATTCCTGTTTTAGCTGCCAATAAATTCATATCGCCTAGTTGCATTGTGAAAGGAAATGCAGAAGTAGGAGCAGGAGAATGCCATACTGTCTGTCCATGACAACCAACAGCTTCAATTTGGCTTGGAATAAGATTATATTTTTGTAGAAAAGTATTTACACAATCACAATACAGTAAAGCAAGCTCATGATCGAGTTCGCCTAAATTTTGTAGAGCTGTTTCACCAGTTTGAATGAGTTTGGTTAATTTCTGACGTAAATTTTCTGGCATAGGAAAAAAATCAGATAAGATAAGTCGAGGCTCTAGAGAAAAATCAACAAGAGCAACATCCACTCCATCTAGACTAGTTCCAGACATCATGCCAAGATAATATTGAGGTTTCATACTAATTATTTTTATATTTAAAATTTGATAATTATATATCTAATTCAAAAAGAAAAATAAAAAGAATTATTAAATAATATGCAAAGGGTATAAGTATAAAAATATTTTATGATTAATTGAAAGGAATATTTTAATGGCAGGGGCGGAGAGGCTCGAACTCCCAACACCCGGTTTTGGAGTTATGCAAACTGTGAACAGTTGGTAGCCATTAAGAAAATAAATAACAAATAATTCAATCAGTTATCCAATCAATCAAAACTGTAACACTTTTAATATACCATAAAAAAAATCGCACTCCACGCCACACTAACGACACATCTAGACACATAACTTTTTTTGCTTACCAAAAGATCTGATTTTTCACTTTTCTGCGTTTGTTTGCGTTAAAAGATCTGAAATAAAGGATCCGAAAGGCGCTATTACTGAAAAGGCTTTGTAAAGGATCTAAAATTGCGTTGAAATCGACATCTTTAGTGTGCGAGCGTGGCGAGGGTTTGACTGCGATTTTTCATGCGTACAATTGGGCGAAAAATCGGGCTGAAATAAGGATTTAAGATTTGTCATATTGATTGATTTGATATAATATACTGGGGCGGTACTAATACTATATAGGACAAAAACAGCTCTTTGAGCAATAAAAAACCCGCATTTCTGCGGGCTGTTTATTTTTGAAAGGATCTAATTTAGCAATTTGTAATCAGAGAACGTGATCACTTCTTCCCCTACCCAACTATTAATCTCTTTCAATCGTTCTTGCAATGGGATTATCTCATTAATAAAAAACACTCGCGTTGCCTTTTCAACGTCACCAAATCCGCCAGTATTGTTAGGTACAATCCCCATTAATTGAGGTGGCACACGGTGTGCGGCTAACACATCATCACGGCTTGCGTTCTTAATGTTTAGGAAGTCATCTTTAGCAATAGCATCAGACAACGGAATAACTTGCATCCCGTCTTTCTTTCCGTTTGGAATATACACAAATAAATTTTTAAAGTTGCCAGTGCCTTTCGTTTGTCTGATTTGCGTTTTGATTGCTTCAATATCGTCTTGGTTCTGTGTTGGGTCAGTCATATAAATGATTGACCCAGCATGCGCGCCATTCAAATAATATTTACGGCGGAACAATGTGGCACTTTCATTTAAAAAAGCAGATTGTAACGCTGCCAAATATTCTGGCACGCCATAAATCTCTTGATTCACATCGGGATTAATCAAGTTAAAGACAGAACCTTTTTTAAATTCATATTCATCAAATCCATTCACAATCTGATAAAACACACCTGTTTCAACACCGATACGCATATATTTAGCAAGAGGGGATTTGAGTGATACGACTTTACCAAACGAATTTACAGTTTTCTCAACATAAGCATTGCCAAAGACCAAGTAATCTTGCACCAGTTTTTCTAATTGGGTACGAGGTAAAAGTGCGGTGGTTTTGCATGTTGAAAGTAAAATATTTTTCTTCACGGTAATCGCACTATTATGATGTGCTGAGGCATTTAAGGCTTTAGCCAAGTAACTTAAATTAATTGGCGGATTGTAATATTTTTCATACATCACCACGCTTTCGAAATAATTCAGTACTTCTGCACGGTCAATTACTGGAATAGGCTCTCCAAAGCTGAACGCCTGTGCTTGATTCCCCGTAGAAAGTGCGGTTGATTTTTTTGATTTTTTGCTCATTTGGTAATCCTATTCAAAGGTAAATATTGTTGATTTGTTGCTTGATACATCGCCGTGGCTTGCATCTTCCGAACGGTCCGAAACATAAGTAATTTTCCCTGTGCCAGTAATGCGTTTTTTCACCGTCATAAAACTACTCACGATGTCATTGTCTCCACTATCAAATTTAAGGCGACGTTTCTGAATTAAGTTTTGTGTTTTTAACACCATTTCATTTTTAAGATCAGCGTTATACTCTAGGCCCTGCGCCATTGGATAAAATTTTTTCACTTCCTGATAAACGCCCGATCCCATCCCCGTTTTATCAATCACGATGCGAGTCACGTTGTAATCATCGCAAAACTGCTTAATGCGACTTGCTTGAGTTTCGTAATCCATACCGTGAAAAGTTTGTTTATGTAAAACGCGATAATCGCCCCCTTCCACTTTCGGCGGTGCAACAATCCCTAAGGCTGCACGATCGCCAGTAAAAGCAGGGTCATAACCTAACCACACTTCACGATTGCCGAATGGGCGTTGATAAAATGGCTTGTAATCATGCCATTCTTCCAAGCTATCCACCTGGCAAAGTTGCAGATCGCCAAATTTAAATGCTGACGTGTTATCATCAGCGAATTGACATAGATATAATTGTTCAAATTCAGCTTTACTGTTTTCTGCAATCAAATTATTAATGTCGAAAAGAGTACAGCCCCCCTCCATCGCATCATAAATACTCACAATTTGTTTCCATTGGCTATCTGCACAAAATTTCCCGTTTTTTAAATTTTCATGAGAAATATCAATTTCAACTTTTTCTGATTTTGGGCGATCTCGATTGAAAGCTTTGCCAGAAAAAAAGCATAAGCCGAATGGGCAATTGTAGAAGGCGTAGAAAAGTAAGTTTGGCGATACATTTTTTGAGACGCCATAGCAGATGCCACTTTACGAATCTCTTCAAATTTAGTAACCCAGAAAATTTCATCAAAATATAAATTGCCGTGGTAGGATTGAGCTGTAGCAGAATTCGTTCCCAAAAAAATCAATTCCGCACCATTTGGTAAGCGAATGGTTTCGCCCTTTAAATCTACATCTGCCGTCCGCTTAGCATAGTTCACAATGTACGAACGAAACTGTAAGGCTTGTTTTTTACTGGCAGATAAGAAAATCTGATTGTTACCAGTAGTCAAAGCATCAACAAAGGCTTCCTGAGCAAAATAATACGTCGCCCCGATTTGTCGGCTTTTTAAAATATTTCTGATTCGGTGTTCTTTCGCCTTGTGCCAAATTCGCTGATAATTAAACATCCCATCAAGAAAGCCATTAATCAGCAATTCTTCTTGTTCCTGATCAATGGCATTGGGTTCGGTTTTCTTCCGGTCGCCCTTGTTGCGGTTCGCCAGTTTCGGGTTTAAATCTACTTCGTTACCATCACCAAAAGAATATTTTTTCACTCTCGCCATCCGTTCCATTTGGCGACCAAGCAAATCAATTTCTTTGTAATCTGAACCGCTCTTTTCTTCTTTCGCAATCAGCAAATTTAATCTTGTCTCAAGTGCTAATTCCACCCGACCGACAGGCGCAATATCGTCCCACTTTTCTCTGTCTTTCCAACTGGCTATCGTTGATGCAGGAATATTTAACTGGCGTGAAATTTCAGCGATTTTATAACCACTGAAATACATCTGCTGTGCTTTACGTTTGATTTCCGCCGTCACTTCGGGGGAAGGTTGATTAATAACTTGTTCGTCCATTCCTAATCCTTTCTATTTACAACCGCATAATAGAAAGGGGGCGAATGTTAGTCTTTCCGCTTGCTCTGTGAATCGACATACAACAAAAGCAACTCATAGACCACCAAAATTAAACCTTTCAGAATAGCGATAATCATTGAATCAAACCAAACAAAGGATAAGCAATGGCAAAAACTTCAAAATGGTTTGTAGTCGCAACAGAAGGTGCAACTACTGACGGTCGCTCAATCAATCGTACTTGGATTGAACAAATGGCGGCAAATTATGATCCAAAAAAATACGGTGCACGCATTAACCTAGAACATATCAAATTACGTTGGTATGAAAGCGATGAACCTCACGCTAAATGTTATGGGGATGTTTTAGCCTTAAAAACAGAAGAAACCGAAGAAGGTAAATTGCAGTTATTAGCTAAAATCGATCCAACAGACGATTTAATCAAACTGAATAAAGAGCGTCAAAAAATCTACACCTCTATTGAGTGTGATCCGAATTTTGCTGACACTGGCGAGGCTTACTTAGTTGGTTTAGCTGTAACTGATAATCCAGCAAGCCTTGGCACCGAAATGTTGGTCTTTTCTGCTGGCGCAAGTGCGAATCCACTTAATAACCGCAAAGAAAAATCAGAAAACCTTTTCACTGCTGCTATTGAAACTGAATTGGAATTTGTGGAAGAAACACAAAGCATCTTTGAAAAAATTAAAGGATTATTTGCGAAAAAAGAAAAATCAGACGATGAACGCTTTGCTGATCAAACACAAGCCATTGAGCTTTTAGCGGAACAAACCAAAGAAACCTTGGAAAAATTAACCGCACTTTCTGACGATTTAGCCAAACAACAAGCCGAAATCGAAGAAATGAAAGCAGGTAATGCGGAAATCCAAGCAACCTTTGCAGAACTCAAAAAGCCGGTTGAACCCGAAAATCCTCGCCCTTTAGTTTACGGTGAACAACCTGAAACTGATGGCCGCTTCTTTTAATTTATCTTAGGAAAAAACCAAATGAATAAATTTACCAAACAAAAATTTAATGCTTATGTAGCTGGTGTTGCACAAGATAACGGCGAAGATGTTGCTTTTATCGCAAATGGCGGTCAGTTTACCGTTGAGCCAACTATTCAACAAAAATTAGAAAATGCTGTGCTTGAAAGTTCTGATTTCTTGAAACGCATCAATGTCGTCATGGTGCAAGAAATGAAAGGTTCCGCATTGCGTTTAGGCGTGCTTTCTCCTGTGGCAAGCCGCACCGACACTAACACTAAAGCACGTGAAACCACAGACATTCACAGCTTGCAAGAAAACACCTATTCTTGCGAACAAACCAACTTTGACACGCATTTAAATTATGCAACCTTAGACAGTTGGGCAAAATTCCCTGATTTCGCTGCACGCATTGGCAAACTCAAAGCAGAACGCATTGCATTAGACCGTATCATGATCGGTTGGAATGGCACAAGTGCAGCCGCAACCACAAACCGCACTGAACATCCATTATTGCAAGATGTGAATAAGGGTTGGTTAGTCCAAATCGAAGATAAAGCCAAAGCCCGTGTATTAAAAGAAATTGAAAAAAGCAGTGGCAAAATCGAAATCGGTGCAGGTAAAACCTATAAAAACCTTAATGCCCTTGTTTTTGCATTAAAAGAAGATTTCATCCCAGCACAATATCGTGACGACACTAAACTGGTTGCAATTATGGGTAGCGACTTATTAGCCGATAAATATTTCCCATTAATCAACCAAGAAAAACCAAGTGAAATTTTGGCAGGCGATACCGTCATTAGCCAAAAACGTGTGGGCGGGTTACAAGCCGTATCTGTTCCATTCTTCCCGAAAGGCACAGTGTTAGTCACATCGCTAGACAACTTGTCAATCTACGTGCAGGAAGGCAAAGTGCGCCGTCACTTAAAAGATGTGCCTGAACGCAATCGTGTGGAAGATTATTTATCGTCAAACGAAGCCTATGTTGTGGAAAACTACGAGGCAGTCGCCATGGCGAAAAATATCACCATTCTTGAGGCACCTGCGCCTATTTCGCCTGTGGCCGCATAACGGAATCAATAATGCGCCCAACCAAACGCCATTTTCTGGAAGTTTCTGCCGCTATTGCTAATGCGGCAGAAACCGAAGATCTAAGCGATTTTACGGAATATGAAAAAATGTGCCGTATTCTTGCGAGACATCGAAAGGATTTGAAAAACATCCAATCAACGGAACGCAAAGGCGCATTTAAAAAGCAAATTTTGCCTGACTATCTACCATGGATTGAAGGGGCGTTATCGGTCGGAAGTGGCAAACAAGATAATGTCTTAATGACATGGTGCGTGTGGGCGATTGACTGTGGCGAATATCATCTCGCCTTACAGATTGCCGATTATGCCGTATTTCATGATTTACGCTTACCCGAGCCATTTACCCGAACACTTGGCACCTTGTTGGCAGAAGAATTTGCCGACCAAGCCAAAGCCGCACAAGCCGCCAATAAACCGTTCGAAGTGGCTTACTTAGAGCAAGTTCAACGCATCACCGCTGATTGCGATATGCCCGATGAAAGCCGTGCGCGATTATTGCGTGAATTGGGCTTGTTATTGGTTGAAAAGAACCCTGAACAAGCACTGGCATATTTAGAACGTGCTTTGGGTTTAGATCAGAAAATTGGCGTGAAAGGCGATATTAAAAAATTACGTAAGCAATTAAACAAAGCCGATGAATAATCGGTTTTGGTAAAGAGCAAACCACGCAGCCGTCGGGCGGATTAAAAGTGCGGTCAAATTCTGACGGATTTATTGGCCGTGCTTAATTTAATCCTCACCCGACTTTTTTTATAAGGGTAAATCAATGAGCGACGGCGCAATATCAGTCAAACTTGCCCCTGATTATGAAATGGGCGAAGTGCAGCAACAGTTAAATGATTACGATACGTCAGATGACATTATCAGTAATGACGGTTTCTTCCCCGATATGTCACTTTCCCAATTTCGCAATCAATATCGTGCAGACGGCACCATTACCACACAACGTTTACAAGATGCCTTAATTGAAGGAATGGCGAGCGTCAATGCGGAACTCTCCACGTTTAAAACACAAAGCAAACGCGACAGTTTAGAACAGATCACTGCCCCATCAATCAATGGCGAAAGCGTGCTGATTTATCGTTATAAACGTGCGGTAAGTTGCTTGGCACTGGCAAATCTCTATGAACGCTATGCAAGCTACGACAGCACCAACGATGGCGAAAAGAAAATGGCGCAACTCAAAGACAGCATAGATGAATTACGCCGTGATGCTCGCTTTGCGATTAGCGACATATTGGGCAGAAAACGCGTCGATGCGGAGTTAATCTAATGCAAGTTTACGCACAACAAAATGACAATTTAGATGCCATCCTTTATCGCCATTTTGGACGAAGTGAAGGCTTGCTCGAAATAACATGCGAACTCAATCCGCATTTAATGGATAAGCCCATTATTCCCATTGGCACTCCTGTCATATTGCCAGATGCCGATACAGAAAAAATCAGTGTAGCAAATGACACAATTCAACTTTGGAGCTGATATGCACGACACACCATCAAAAGCATCTTACATATCAGGAATATTCGCCTTTTTGATTGGACGCATTGCCGATATGTTCTCAAATGTAAATTGGGCTGATGTCGCATCGGTTACAGGTATTGTGATTGGTGTCGCCACCTTTCTTGTGAATTGGTATTACAAGAAAAAAGATTTTGAATTAAAAGAAAAAGAACTCGAACAACGGATCCATCATCATGATTAAACGTTCTGCCAAATACATCTGCGCCATATCTGCCGTTGTTGGACTGGTGATTGCCACTCATGGGAATGAAATTCGAACATCAGAAAAAGGCTTGTTACTGATTGGCAATGCCGAGGGTTGCATGAAACAGCCCTATCAATGCCCTGCTGATGTTTTAACAGTCGGCATAGGCATAACCGATGCCGTTGAAAAAATCGACCGAAATAAAATTTACACCTTACAAGAAATTGCCGAGTTATACGTAAAGGGCATTAAACAATCAGAAAAATGCGTTAATCAATATGCCAACGGGCAAACCATGCCACAAGGCGCATTTGATGCCTTAGTGTCCATCACCTTTAACGTAGGATGTGGCAAATTAAAAAATAGCTCACTTTTTAAAATGGCACGCCAAGGCTACAACAAAGCTATGTGCAGTCAGTTTGAGCGTTGGATTTACGCAGCAGGAAAACCGCTAAAAGGATTAATTGAACGCCGTCAAAAGGAGAAAAACCTATGTTTAATTTCTTAACCGCCAAAGAACGAGGCATTTTACTTATCGGGCCAATACTGCTTGTACTCCTCATTATTTTTCTGGGATTTGAGGCTAATTATTGGCGAAAAGAAATGCTCAAAGAAGAACAGCTAAAACTAAAATGGCAAAACTCTTACATTGAGTTAAATCATAGCGTTCAAAATTTTGCCGAACAGCAAGCACAGCTTATCCAAGCCGTAAACAACCTCAAAGCAAACCAAAATCAACAAACACAGGATTTAAAAAATGTACTTAAATCAAACCAAGATTGGGCTGACCGCCCTTTGCCTGATGATGTTAAACGCGTGCTCAACTCAGCAGGAAGTCATTAAATCACCGATTCTTTGCCCGCAAACCACGGAGTGCAGCGCGTATTCGCCACAAATTCGCACCAATGGCGAATTAGCTGAAGCCTATTTACAGACACAGCACCACCTTGATTTATGCATCATTGAAAACTCGAGTTTAAAAAAATGCATGGATGAATTTAATAAAAAGGAACAGCCATGACAGATCAATTCGACCGAGCACAACAGCTTGAAGAAATGCAACGTGAAATCGCCCTGAAAAAACACCGCACTTTTAAAGCAGTAAGCCGCCTTTATTGTGAAGATTGTGATGCCCCCATCCCAGAAAAACGCAGACAAATGATTCAAGGTGTAACACGTTGCTTGACTTGCCAACAAAGATTCGAAATGCAACAACGGAATTTTCGAAAATGAAAAAGCCCAACCAACTGCGCAAAATACTTGAACAAAGCCATCCCGATTTTGTAAAAAATCCCGACCATCTACAACTTTATGTGGACGGTGGGCAAATCGTCGCAACAGGTGCCGCATCATTTAGTTTTGAATATCGTTATACACTCAATGTTGTAGTGACTGATTATGCAGGCGATATTGCCACCTTGATTGTGCCAATGATGGCTTATCTCCGCACAAATCAACCTGAAATATTAGAAAATCCACAAATTCGAGAGAACGCATTTAAATTCCAGGTGGATTACAACAATAACAACACCGCAGATATTAGTTTCGAAATCCAACTCACTGAACGTGTTGTGTCGAAAAAAGACGGTAATAACGTGCAGATCCATTACGCAAAAGAACCAGTATGGGACGAACCAACCCGAGTAAAAGTCTATTTGGAAAACTGGGAATCATTAATTTTTGAGGGTGATATACAGAAAATATGAGTGATGATGTTCAGAAAATTAAAGTCGCTTTGGCTGCCTTATTAAATAATATCAGTAAACCTCGCAGACGATTACTTTATCAACAAATAGGTCGAGAACTTGCAAGAAATCAACGCCGAAGAATCAAAGCCCAACAAAATCCTGACGGTTCACCTTATGAACCTCGTAAACCAAGAAAACAATTTGGCAAAAAGAAAGGGCGAATTAAACGCCAATTAATGTTTAGAAAATTGGTCACGCCAGCCCACATGAAATTACGTTACCAAGAAGAAGGAATTTCACTCGGTTTTTATGGTGGAGATGCTGCGATTGCTGCAGTGCATCAATATGGCTTACATTCTAGCCCATCTAAATATAAAGATTTCAAGGTGCTATATGCCCAGCGTGAATTACTGGGCTTTACAGAAGAAGATATTGAAATGATTGAAAGATTTGTGCTTAGAGCTATAGCGGGTAAAGAATTTTAATTAGATTAATTTACAATTTATGCTCTTTAGCAATACGTTTACGTTCAATTTCTGCTTTGATTTGTTCGGTATCTCCACCAAAAAACCAAGCAACAGTAAAGAAAATAACGATTGCAGCCAAAAGCCAAAATAGCCAACTATTTAAATAAATAAGAGGTGCAAGCAAAACAAGCATTATTGCTAACGTGATATACCAGAAATTAATCGCTAAAGATAATGCGCCAACAAAAATATAACTAAATGCGGCTAATACTGCAGTACCAAATGCAATAAGTAAACCAACAATAATTGGCAAACCAATGAGCAAAACAAAAATTTCCATCGTTCTCTCCCTGTTAAGTTTGTTCATTATTTGTTCCTCATTCCTAAAATGTCAAGAAAAAGTGGGTAAAAATGAAAAATTTAGAGCTTAAAGTAATTCTAGGTGCAGTTGATAAACTCACAGCCCCTTTAAAAGGTGTGCAAAAACAAATGGATAATTTGCAATCTAAAGTAAAAGGTGCGACCAATGAACTCAATAAACTAAAACAACAAAATAAAACCGCTGATTCATTTAAAAATTTGCAAAACTCACTGCAGCAAAATAATCAGAAATTAGTTGAAGCACGAGAAAAAGCAAAAAAATTAGCCGAACAACTACGCAATACTGCCGCACCGACAGCCGCACTTAAACGCCAAGTCACAGAAGCACATAAAGCAGCACATAAAGCAGCGCATAAAATGGCACAAGTGCAAGAAAATCAGCGTAAACAATTAAATAAACTCCGCCAAGAATTAAAACTTGGGGGCTTTAACACATCAAAATTTAAGGAAAGTCAGGAAAAACTTAAACAACAGCTTAGTCAATCCACGGCCGCCATTGAAAAACAAAATGCAGCCATGAAAAAACTGCAACAGCGACAAGCAAGAAACCTAGCTTATCGAAATAGCGTAGATAATTTAAAAACGAAAAGTGAGCAATTAAAGGGATTTGGGCAATCTGCCATGATCGCAGGAACAGCAGGCAATGCGCTCACTGGTATAATGCTTAAACCTGCATTAGATTTTGAACAAGATTTTTCTAAGGTGCAAGCTTTAACTGGGTTAAATAAAACTGATCCAAAGCAAGCGGAACAACTTGCACGGCTGCGCCAACAAGGGATTCATCTCGGTGCAACAACATCCTTTACATCAGGAGAAGTCGCACAAGGTCAAGGTTATTTGGCGATGGCGGGATTCAATGCAGACCAAATCGAAAAATCAATGCCTGCTATTTTAGCAATGACAAAAGCCGCAGGCATCGAAATGGGGCGAGTTTCAGATATTTCATCAGATATTTCTTCTGGCTTTAAAATCCCTGCCGATGAAATGGGGCGTGTAGCAGATGTGCTTACTGCAACATTTAGTGGATCCAACACAACCTTAGAAGGCTTAGGCGATACAATGAAATATTTAGGTCCAATTGCCACGGCAACAGGTCAAGACTTTGAAACCATGTCAGCAATGGTAGGGTTGTTAGGCAACGTAGGGATTAAAGGCACTCAAGCAGGGACATCATTACGTTCTGCCATGCTCAGACTTTCCGCTCCTCCTAAAGCGGCAGCAAAAGCATTGAAAAAATTAGGCGTATCCGCAAAAGATAGTCGTGGCAATATGCGTGCGCTTACCGACATTTTAGTTGATGTAGAAAAGAAAACTGCCAAAATGGGATCTGGCGACAAAATGGCTTATTACAAGGACATTTTCGGTACAGAAGCTGCGACAGCTATGGTTGAATTAGTTGGACAGGCAGGCATCCACGGCATTCAAGAAATGACGGAAAAATTAAAAAATTCCGCAGGTCGTGCAGAGCAAGTCGCGCAAGTTATGGCGGATAACTTAATGGGGGATATAAAAAATCTAGAGTCTGCGCGTGAATCCGTAGGCATTGCGATCTATGATACTATTTCAGATGATATTCGAACCGCAATACAGTCGGTAACCGAAATAGTGCGAAAAGTGAACGAATGGATAAAAGCGAATCCTGAACTTACTCGACAAATTGTTAAATGGAGTGTATTAATTGCAGGAGGTATTACAGCATTAGGTGCATTAAGTATGGCATTTAGTTTTCTGTTTTATCCTGTTGCACGCATTTTATTAGGTGTCGGGCGTTTTACAGGCATTAATCATTTATTAAGTCAATCATTAAAAAAAGTCTCTGTTGAAAGTTTAAAGGCAAATAAACATTTATTTTCTTATAAAACCACCCTCAATTCAGCTAAAACAGGAACTGTCATGTTTTATGGCGGATTGAAAAAAATGCCGAGTGTCTTTGTTAAACTCATTAAAAAGATGAGACACCTCTCATTTTGGCTAAATGGACTAAAAACAATACTTCGTATTGCTTTTGCACCTATTAGAATGCTCTTTATGGGATTAACGTCAATCATAGGTTTTCTCCTTTCTCCAATAGGTTTACTCGCTGCTACATTTGTCGCGGCAGGTGTGATGATTTATCGATATTGGGATAAAGTGCGGTCATTTTTCGGCGGTTTTTGGGAGGGCTTAAAATCAGGTCTCGCCCCCGTCCTTGAAAAATTCCAACCGCTTGGCACTGCATTTGGTGTGGTCGTTGGCTGGATTGAAAAAGCGGTAAAATGGTTTACTGATTTATTGTCTCCAGTACAAAGTACTAAAGAAGATTTAGAAGCTGCAGCCAGTGCAGGTAAAAAATTTGGCGAATGGATAGCAGCAGGTATTGATTTAGCTCTAAAACCTTTGGAGCTATTACAAAATGCTATTCAATGGGTAATAGATCATATGCCGAGTGTCAGTAGTATCGCTAATACACTTATACCCAAAAAACATGCAGAGCAACTCAGCGAAACAGCTAAGATGGCAGCAAATACAGGCTTTTCCAACGGCGGTTACACTGGCAATGGCGGCAAATATCAACCAATGGGCATTGTTCACGGTGGCGAATATGTGATGACCAAAGAAGCCACATCACGCCTTGGCGTCAATACACTCAACGCCCTTAATTACGGCAAACAAGCACTTATTGCGGGCGGTTTAGGTATCAGCGAACTGCCGCCCCTGTGCAAGTTGATACTCGTGCGCCCATTTCTGCTCGTCCAATGATTGCACAAACCAGCCAACCAATGAGCGTAAATATTACTGTCAATGCTGCACAAGGCATGGACGAACGAGCCATTGCACAGCAAGTGGCAAAAGAAATACAACGCATCGAAAACCAACGCCAAGCAAGAGCGCGGAGTTCCATGTGGGATAGAGCATAATAAAAGGGCGAAAGCCCTTTTTTAGTTGCACATTGCAGAAAATAGTTTTATATTTCTTTAAAAAATTGTAAACTTCGCAAACTTTTATTCTTTGGTGACTTATGACAAATCTATCATTAAATCCTATTTTTGAAAGTTTTGCGCCAATTTTTAAGCAATTAAAAGTCGCAGCGATGTCTGCGTTATTTATTGCGCCATTGGCAATGAATCATCCTGTTCATCACTCAACACACACAGTAAATATTTTCAGTGTTAAAGCGGATGAAAACAAATCGCTCAATCAACAAGATATAGAAAAGATTATTGATATGGTGAAAGCTGTTTCTGCTATCACTGACTTTGTTATTGCGTCAATTACGCCAGAATCATTAAGTTATATTGATTTAAATGATGTTCAAAGACTGGAAAATGAAATTAACAAATATGATGGTTTAGCTCACAATATTATAGCTAACAATAAATCTCCAGAATTATCAACAACACTACAATCATTCAGCAATAAAATGCATACACTTTGCAATATGATGAAATCAGAAAAATATAAACAACAATCAGATGAAGTGGTTTTATCACGCGTTTATCACAAATCTGAAGATGCAGGGTATACCTACAAATCGTCACATTCTTTTGATGATTTCAAAAAAGCAGTGATGATGTAGGATAACAAATGAAGATTGAGTTATCGAAACAATTCAAAGAAGGGCGTTTAAACACGCCCTTTTTTAAAGACATTCAAGCGATGTCAGATGAAGAATTGAAGCTCATCTTTGATTTTATGCAATCCATTGAACAAGGAAAACGATTAAGAGGTAAAAATAAACCATCTTGGATTGATGACAATCTCAATGACATTCCAAATACCGAAGTTTATCAAGAAAATAATATTTGGCATTATCATTGCGGGCCTTATGCTAATAGCACTAGCTATTGCCCAATGAGCGACCTAAAAATGAATTTGAACGGAGAAACATCTGGACCTGTAATTCATTACCAAAAAATATCAGATGAACATATTGTGATTATAGCGTTCTCACCACAACATGAGCCATTCCCTCGTGCATGGGATACTCCAAATCCAATCATTGATCGAACAGAATAAGCAAGTAGCCTGACTTGCTTTTTTGTTACCTACTATTCCACACTCGCCCCCACTCGCCACACCGCACAATATTGCCAACAATAAGGCATTTTCTTTAACTGTGAATGCCTATGTCTGCTGAATTACAACGAAAACTCGACAATATTATCCGCTTTGGGGTAATCGCTGAAGTGAATTACGCCACCGCACGTGCTCGTGTAAAGAGCGGTGATATTCTGACAGAGTTTTTACCATTCATCACACCTCGTGCGGGAACAACTAAAACATGGTCGCCGCCTACGGAGGGCGAACAATGTGTGATGTTATCGGTTAGCGGTGAATTTACTACTGCCTGCATATTAGTTGGGCTTTACACACAAAACAGCCCTAGCCATTCAGCCGATGAACACGTCATTGAATTTGCTGACGGAGCCAAAATCACTTACAACCAATCAAGTGGCGCATTGGTTGTCACAGGCATCAAAACCGCCAGTATTACTGCCGCTAATCAAATTGACATTGACTGCCCCACTATCAATATCAAAGGCAATGTGAATATTGACGGTTCTTTATCAACCACAGGCACAAGCACCACAAAAGGCAATATCAGCACACAAGGCAGTGTGACCGCAAGCGGTGATATTAAAGGTGGAGCGATTAGTTTACAAAACCATGTTCACGTTGAACAAGGCGATGGCCAACGAACCTCTAACGCAAAGGCATAGCATGAATCGATACACTGGCGAAACATTAAAAAACGAAAGCGACCACATTAAACAATCCATTGCCGATATTTTGCTAACGCCAGTTGGCTCGCGCATTCAGCGGCGTGAATATGGCAGTTTAATTCCAATGCTAATAGACCGACCAATTAGCCACACATTGTTATTACAACTCGCAGCTTGTGCCGTCACCGCAATTAATCGCTGGGAACCACGCGTACAGATCACACAATTTAAACCAGAGTTGGTTGAAGGTGGTATTGTGGCAAGCTATGTCGCACGCAGTCGTAAAGACAACCAAGAAATGCGAAACGAAAAACTATTTTTAGGACATAAACAATGAGCGAATTAGTCGATTTATCAAAACTAGATGCACCGAAAGTGCTAGAAGATTTAGATTTTGAAAGTTTGCTCGCAGACAGAAAAGCGGAATTTATCGCGCTTTTCCCACAAGATGAAAGAGCATTTTGGCAAGCACGATTAAGTTTAGAAAGTGAACCTATCACTAAATTATTACAAGAAGTGGTTTACTTACAGTTGATGGAAAGAAACCGCATCAATAACGCGGCAAAAGCCACAATGTTAGCCTATGCAAGCGGTTCAGATTTGGATGTGATTGCCGCCAATTACAATGTAAAAAGACAAGTCATTCAAGAGGCGAATAATAATGTTACGCCTAAAATCCCCGAAATTTTAGAAGATGACACCTCATTAAGATTGCGCACGCAATTAGCCTTTGAGGGGCTTTCTGTAGCGGGTCCTCGCTCTGCTTATATCTTCCACGCGCTCTCTGCACACCCTGATGTTGCAGATGTGTCGGTGGTTTCCCCTCAGCCCGCTAATGTTACCGTGACGATTTTAAGCCGTAATGGTCAAGGCGAGGCAGAGGAAAGTCTTTTAAATGTGGTTCGAGCAAAACTTAACGATGATGACATCCGCCCTATTGGCGACCGCGTTATTGTCCAAAGTGCGGTAATCCAATCCTACGAAATCCGAGCCAAATTACATCTTTATCGTGGTCCTGAATACGAACCCATCAAAGCCGCCGCATTAAAAAAATTGACGGCTTACACCAAAGAAAAACACCGTTTAGGGCGAGACATTAGCCTATCAGGTATTTATGCCGCATTACACTTAGAAGGTGTACAACGGGTAGAACTTATCTCTCCTACCGCCGATATTGTGCTACCAAGTTCAAAATCAGCCTACTGCACGGCAATTAATTTGGAGATCGTGACAAGTGATGATTACTAATCATTTACTGCCGATAGGCTCAACCCCATTAGAAAAACGTGCGGCAGAAATTCTAAAAAGTGCGGTAGAAAATCCCATTGTTATTGCAGATTTAATCAACCCTGAACGCTGCCCCACCGAATTACTGCCTTATTTAGCCTGGGCATTTTCGGTGGATAAATGGGATGAAAACTGGACAGAAGAAGTTAAACGCATTGCGATTAAACAATCTTATTTTGTACACAAACACAAAGGCACAATTGGTGCAGTAAAACGTGTGGTTAAGCCAATAGGCTATCTCATTGAACTGAAAGAATGGTTTCAAACCAACCCACAAGGCACACCAGGAACATTTAGCTTAACCGTAGAAGTTTCTGAAAGTGGCTTGAATGAACAAACCTATAACGAACTAGTGCGGCTTATTAATGATGTAAAACCCGTCTCAAGACATCTCAATCAGCTCGCTATCGCAATCTCACCAACAGGGGCACTCAGAACCTTTATTGGTCAACAATGCGGTGAAATCATCACTATATATCCACAATAGGAATATTTATGGCATCACAATATTTTGCAATATTAACCGACTACGGAACACATGCTATCGCTCACGCATTAAGCCAAGGGCAACCGTTGCAACTCGCCAAATTTGCTGTGGGTGATGGCAATGGACAGGCGGTCACACCAACGGCGAGCGCAACAGCTCTCGTACATCAAACGCACATTGCACCAGTCAGTGCCGTCTCTCTCGACCCTCGCAATAATAAACAGGTGATCGTTGAATTAACCATCCCTGAAAATGTCGGCGGTTTTTACATAAGAGAAATGGGCGTATTTGACTCACAAAATAAACTCATTGCCTACGCAAACTGCCCTGAAAGTTTTAAACCAACAGAAAGTAGTGGCAGTGGTAAAGTCCAAGTATTGCGGATGATCTTAAAAGTAGAATCCTCTAGTGCGGTAACATTATCCATTGATAACAGTGTGATTTTTGTCACCCGCCAACAAATGGCACCAAAAACCATTACTGCCACAACGCAAAATGGATTTGATGAAAGCGGACACACCCACGAAATAGCCAAGGCAAACACCACACAACAAGGGATAACCCAACTCTATTCGGGATATGAGTCGGAATCCGAAGATATGGCTGCCACCCCGAAATCGATTAAGTTACTAAAAGCATTTATTGATGCGCTTACACGCAATCTCTCTAATTACATCCCCAATAGCAAAAAATCCTCTGCCGTAAATAGCAATAGCGCAGACACCGTCGCAACCAGTGCCGCGGTTAAAGCCACTTATGACAAAGCAGTTGAAGCCGAAGATCTTGCTAATACAAAATGGACAGCAAAATCAGCAACAGAAACAGAGCCAGGTATTTTGCCAATATCGCATAAAACAGATGGAACAGATAAAAACAAATTTGCATCTGAATATGCGGTGGGCGAGGCTGCTAAAAAAGGCTTGCCTTTAGGTGCAGTAGTATCATTTCCACGCGCGGTGACCAATCCCGTCGGTTTTTTACGTGCTGACGGCTCGACCTTTAATCAACAAACCTTTCCTGATTTGTATCAGGTGTTAGGCAACAGCAACAAACTCCCTGATTTACCCCGTAGCGATGTAGGCATGACGGCTTATTTTGCCGTGGATAATATTCCCACTGGCTGGATTGCCTTTGATGAGATTGCCACACAAGTTACCGAGCAACGTTACCCTGAGTTATATCGTCACTTAGTCGGTAAATATGGCTCAATTGCTAGTGTGCCTAAAGTAGCAGATAGATTTTTGCGTAATGCGGGAAATGGGCTATTTGTAGGGCAAACGCAAGAGGATGAGTTAAAACGACATGTGCATAGAGTACCGATAGACTACGATTCTTGGTTTAATCACTCAAGTCAAGGACGGAATAATTCGTATTTTGATTATACAACATTTGCTCAGTCTTCAGATTTGTGGAGCACCCTTGGTTATGACAATGCAGATGGAGATAATGGCTTTGTGTTCCCAAAAGATACCTCTCAAATGGCAACAGGTGGCGATGAAACTCGCCCCAAATCATTAATCCTCAAATTATGCATCAAAGCCCTTAATAGTTTTGATGATGTGGTCTTTTGGATTAAATCCCACGGCGAGGTAACTAATGCTGGTGCACTTGATGCAGGGCGATTAGCACAAGAATTACAAGGCAAAGCAGACCGTAATCATACGCACACGGCTAGTCAGATTACTGATTTTAATCAGGCTACCTCTCAAATTATTAATGCTGTAATTACCTATCAAAAAATCGGTAACGTTGAAATTAGAAAATATCCTGATGGGACGATGATTCAAACAGGTTTAATTGTTTTTACTCGAGGCGGTACTACTGTGCATACAGATATCGTGCTGCCGATTGCATATGTAGATAAAGAGTATCGATGTTTTATTACAGAACGATACGAATCAAGGGCAAGCAGTAAGGGAGAATATAACTGGGTATTTATGCAATCCAAAACGAACACAACAGCGACAGTAACAAGCTGGTATTTAGGGGCTGCAGATTGGATGACTATTGGGAGATGGAAATAATGACAATCTATTACAAAAATGGCTTTTTTGATGACGCAGACGGCGGTTTTGTACCCGAAAGTGCGGTGGAAATTAGCCAAGATAAATATATTGAGCTACTTAATGGACAATCTCAAGGCAAGCAAATCATCGTAGATAAAACAGGCAATCCTGTATTAATTGACCCCCAACCCAGTGCGGCACACGAGTTAAATCTTGACACACTTACGTGGGAAATTTCAGCCGAAAAACAAACCGCACTTTTTGCACAACGAAAAGAAGGATTACTCAATAAGTTAGCGGACAAAGCCGACCAACTTAAAAATGGATTACTGGCGGGCTATCCACAGACGGAAATTGAAAGTTTTTACCGTCAAGAAAAAGAGGCTCTCGCGTGGCAAGCCGACCACAACACACCGACACCGATGCTTTCACAAATCGCCCAAAATCGTGGTGTGCCGCTCGAAATACTCATTGAAAAAGTGATTGAGAAATCTGCTCAGTTTGCTGTGGTGATTGGCATCATCATTGGGCAACGTCAGGCATTTGAAGACCGTTTGCTCGCTTTAAAAACACCCGAGGAATTAACCTCACTTGAACAGGAGATTGAGCAATGGCAATTAAACGCAAATTAACACGCTATGGCTATCACGTGATTATCGCCATAGACCAACTGTTTAACGCCCTCACAGGCGGCGCCGCAGATGAAACCCTCTCCAGTCGCACTTATTGGGGGGCAATATTAGCCGAGAACCCGAAAAAACGCTGGCGAGTGTTATATCGTTTCATCAACGGCATTTTCTTTGACCGCAATCACTGCAAAACAGCTTATGAAAGTGAGATTTCAGGCAAACAGCACGATGCACGATTTAATAAGTTATCAAAAATACAGTAATTGTTTTTCAAATTAAAACGGCGGGTAATCCTGCCGTTGTTTATTTTCTCCAATACACCGTGAACTTTGTTAGTTTAAATACCACAACGCCAGTCGCTACCACTGGCTTTTAAATCCTTACAAAATAGCCCTATCTCAACAACAGGGCTAAAATTATGACTGATGAATATCTCCATGGGGTCAAGGTAACGGAAATTTCCGAAGCCTTGCGAACACTCACCACATCATCCACTGCAGTTATCGGTTTAGTGGCAACCGCACCAGATGCAGATGCATCGGTTTTCCCACTCAACAAACCTACGCTTTTAACTGGCATCACGGCTGAAATGCAAGCCAAAGCAGGTAAACAAGGCACGCTATCTCGTGCGCTAGATGGCATTGCGGACATTGTGAATTGTAAAGTTGTCGTCATTCGCGTGGAAGAAAACGAAGATGAAAGCACCATGAAAGCCAATGTGATCGGAACCGTAGATAACGAAGGCAATTACACTGGCTTAAAAGCATTCCTCGTGTCTGCTGCAGTTTGTGGTGTCAAACCTCGTATTTTCTGTATCCCGAAATACGACAGCCAAGACGTAACCACTGAATTGTTAAGCGTAGCGAAAAAACTCAATGGCTTTGTGTATGCCTCTTGCGGCACAGCAAAAACCAAAGAAGAAGCAGTGACATACGGTCGCAATTTCTCACAACGTGAACTAATGCTGATTTTCGGTGATTTCTTATCATTTAACCCAAACACCAAACAAACCGAAGTGGACTATGCCGTTGTTCGCGCTGCCGCAATGCGTGCATATCAAGATAAAGAATACGGCTGGCATACCTCAATCTCAAACAAAGGTTTAACTGGCGTAACGGGTGTCACTAAGCCGCTTTCTTTCGATATTAACGACAGAGCAACCGACGTGAACTATCTCAACGAACAAGGCATTACTTGTTGTGTTAATCACAATGGCTTTAAGTTCTGGGGATTACGCACTCGTTCGGCAGATAAATTATTTATCTACGAAAACTACACTCGCACGGCACAAGTGTTGAAAGACACCATTGCACAATCCTTTGACTGGGCGATGGATAAAGACATTTCCGTGAATCTTGTAAAAGAAATCGTGGAAGCGATCAACGCTAAATGGCGCGAATACACCAACAAGGGCTATCTTGTGGGCGGTAAGGCTTACGTGAAGCGCGAGTTAAACACTGCTGCCACTTTAAAAGACGCCAAATTATTAATTGGTTATGATTATGCCGCTGTGCCACCGCTTGAACAGCTTGGCTTTGAACAACGCGTGAGCGATGAATATCTTGTGGAATTGGCGAACAACATTGCGAAAGTAGGAGCGTAAAAAATGGCATTACCTCGTAAACTCAAATTAATGAATTTTATGGCTGACGGTAATTCTTACCGTGGCCAAGTCACCGAAATCACCTAACCCAAATTAGCCATGAAACTGGAAGAATACCGTGCAGGCGGCATGTTTGGTCCAGTAAAAGTGAATTTAGGGGTAGAAGGCTTGGAAGCGCAATTCAAGATGGGCGGTTATATGACCGAACTTATCAAAGAATTTGGCGGAAAAATTGACGGCACAGCATTACGTTTTGCGGGTGCCTATCAACAAGACGACACCGAAGAAGTCACGGCAATCGAACTAGTCATGCGCGGTCGTTTCAGCGAAATTGACAACGGCACCAGTAAATCGGGCGATGACACCGAACAAAGCTACACTGTGCCATTAACCTACTACAAAATCATCGAAAACGGCAAAGACCTTGTGGAAATTGACCTAATCAATTCCGTTTTCATTGTCGGTGGCACTGATCGTTTAGCTGAGCATCGTTCTGCAATCGGCATTTAATTCACACACCTTGCCCCGAAAGGGGCTTTTATTAAATCCCCCTCCCCTCTTTACAAAAAAAGAGGGATTTTAAAGGAAACATAAAATGAAAACAGAAAACACCAAAATCATCACCTTAACCACCCCTATTACTCGTGGCGAAAACCAAATCACGGAAATCACCGTCAATAAACCGACTGTGCCCGCATTAAAAGGCTTAAAAATGTTTGAAGTGTTGCAAATGGATGTGGACGCATTACAAGTTTTACTTGCACGTGTCACCACGCCTGTTTTACACAAATCCGACTTTGTTACCATGGAAGTGGCGGACTTCACCGAGCTTGCTGCGGCGGCTGTCGGTTTTTTAGGGAAGAACTCGGAAGTGGAAACCGAAGCGACCGAGTAATGATTGCCGCAACAGTGGAAGATGCTATGGCAGATATTGCCATCATCTTCCACTGGCAACCACAAGCCTTTGAGCAAATGACATTTTCCGAATTAATGCAATGGCGAGAAAAAGCACGAGAGCGAAATGAAACAGAAACTGATTGATTATTTATTAAATATGCCACGGCATATTATATGGCGTGGAATCTTTATTCTTTCCATTGCCTTTTGGTTGCTTGTGATTTTCGGCATTGCATTTCTCTTTCGCTAATTCATCAAGTGCGGTCAGAAATCATGGGATTTTTTGACCGCACTTTTCTTTAGGATTATTTATGTTCCAAAACTTCGCACTTGCCACATTGGGTATGTTTGTTTTTACTCGGCAAACCGTGCCTTTTCAAAGTTTAGACCGCACATCAAATTGGCGACATCCAACAAATTCTGTTGTTGGTAAAATGCCCAAAGCACAGTTCACAGGAAAAGAAAGCGAAACTGTCACGATTAGTGGCAGATTAATCCCCGAAATTACTGGCGGCAGATTTTCCATTAAAGCCCTGGAATTAATGGCAGACAGTGGCGGTGCATTTCCGCTTATTGATGGAGCAACCTTTGAAATTATCGGTTTTTTTGTGATTGAAAGCATGCAAGAAACCCGAACAGAGTTTTTTGACGATGGTGCACCTCGTGCGATTGATTTCAGCATGAGCCTAAAACGCACCGATGACCCCATGTTAATCGCCATTGCAGAGAGTTTAATGAGTAGCCTTTAATGTTTGATTTAAATCTTAACGACAATCACCGCACGCCCGCTTTTAAAGTGCAGATCACCACGAAAGACAAAAAACAGCAAGACATCACACAAGTAATTTCGAGCCGTTTAATTAGTTTATCTTTAACGGATAATCGTGGCTTAGAGGCGGATACACTCGATTTAGAATTATCCGACCATGACGGCAAACTCGCCTTACCGCCACGCAATGCCACAATCAGCCTTGCACTTGGTTGGAAAGGCAAGCCACTGATTGACAAAGGGCAATATTCCGTCGATGAAGTGCAATTTTCAGGCGGTGCAGGGTCGGCAGACCGATTAACCATCAGAGCAAGAGCGGCAGATTTAAAAGGCTCATTTTCCGAACAAAAAGAGCGGTCATTTGATAAAAAAACATTGGGCGAAATTATTGACACTATCGCCAAAGAAAACCAACTCAAAAGCCAGTGCGAGAAAAAACTGGCAAATACGTTTATCGCACACATTGACCAAACCAACGAAAGCGACATTAATCTATTAAGCCGACTAGCAGAAGAACACGGGGCAATGTGCACCGTTAAAAATGGCACGCTATTATTTATGCCGCTAGGACAAGGCAAAACCGCCACAGGCAAGCCGATTCCACGACGTAAAATCACTCGCAAAAGTGGCGACAACTACAATTTCTCTATCGCAGAAAGTGAAAACTACAAAGCCGTGCGGGCGTATTGGCATGATACGGACACGGGCAAGTGTGGCGAAATCACGGTGGATGAAAACACCAAGATAGTGAAAAAACAGCGTATGACGAAAGGCAGAACGCTGAAAAATGGCACCGTGAAAGGCAGACGATTAAGCAAACGCAAATACAACACTATTGAGTAACAAGAGCCAATCACCAGTGATAATGCGCAAATAAAATCACTCCGCCACACTTATGCAAGCGAAAGAACCGCCATCAACGCCGCCAAATCTGCCTTTGACAAACTCAAACGAGGCGTGGCAACATTTAGCCTAAATCTTGCCTTTGGCGAACCTGATTTAATCCCCGAAACACCCATTGAGCTTTCAGGCTTTAAAGCAGAAATTGACGCAACCAACTGGCTAATCACCAAAGTGACACACAATCTTTCAGACAGCGGACTCACGAGCCAAATTGAATGCGAATTGAAAGTGGAAGATGATGAGGTGGACGTGAAGAAAGTGAAAAAATAAAGCGGTCTATTGACCGCTTTCATATCTGATTTTAAAGTTTCTATTTTTTATTGTTTCTTTTCTTTATTTCTTTTATCTTCATATTCTTGAATTTCTTTTATCTTAGATTTCATACAATAATAATCAATAAAATAAAAAACAAAAGGGAGCAAAAGCGACAATGCTGTATCTTTATCCAAAAGTGGTAATACTTTATATTTATCTAAAAGCGACAATACTATATCTTTATCCAAAAACGACAATACTATATCTTTATCCAAAAACGACAATACTGTATCTTTATCTAAATAGAATAATTGATGTATATCTTTATGATTTTCACCATAAATATAATAAATCAACCAAGAAAAAGACACCAGAAAAGCAAAACAAAAAAGTGATGTTATAATCTTCTTGGACAATGTTTTATTTATGTCTACAACAAATAACATAAAACAAATGTAAAGGGAAAACCAAGAATAAAAATATTCTGCACAGAAAAGAATACTTTCAATAGCTATGATACCAACAATAAAAAATAAAATTCTTTTATATACTGATATAAATTCTAAAAATTTCTGCATTTAACGCTCCACTTTTTAATTAAAAAATGTTATATGACGTAATTGCATCATATAACCCCATTCTTAATGATAAAAATTTCTATGTGAGAAAACAAGGGAAAGTGCGGTTAGAATTAAGAGAAGTTTTTTCATTTTCTTAGGTTATCCAAATTTTATAGTGATACTGAAAAACGAACAGTGGATACACGTTAAGGGTAATCCTCACCACCATTCGGATATTTGCACCGCTTTAGTCGATTGATTGCCATCTGCCAGCCACGAAGAAAACCATATTTCCGCAAGGCTAAAATCGCATAGTTTGAACAGCTCAGTTCAAACCGACAGGCATCACGAATTTTTTGCGGTGCAAGATATTGATAAAGCAAGATAAGTTGAATGCTAAGCCAAGCCATCAATCATTTTTTTCACGTCTAAAAGTGATAACTTTATGAACTTTAGATGTTGTTTTCCCACCTGAAAAGCACCCTGCTGCTTCTTCAGTAGAAAAATCATCTATTCTGAAAAACTCCCAGCCTAATCTAGCCTGTTCATTCACCAGTTCTTGTAAATAGTCTGCTGCGGCAGTTTGAATGTTCTTTCTTTGCGCAATAATATGTGGCGCAGCTTGAATCATTTTATATTCGTATAACATAATAAATTTTCCTTAGGTTTGTTTTATTAAAATAAATCACCACTTCTTCATCTTCATTGACAAATACTCTCACAAGGCACGCCATCGTGGTCACGATCAAGCTTTTTCATACCACATTGCTTAAGATGAAACATTGCATCATCGCAACTTTCCATATCTCCACATACTCGCTTTCCATCATTACAACTAAATTGCTGTTCTGATTCAGAATTTGATTTTTTGTGCGCCTTAGCAAACACTGCAGGTGATACGGCAAGGGAAAGTGCGGTTAAAATTAAGAAAAGTTTTTTCATAGAATATTTCCTATAAAAAAGCCCGTTATAAAACAGGCATACAATAGAATTAAGATTTTGGACGAGTGAATAAAACAAATAAGCCGAGAATAATATCACCGATGACCCACAAGCCAAGAATCATGCTTAACCCCAAGCCAGTGCCGATTGCCGCACCCGCTTTTTCTGCATCGGTCGCTGCGCTATTTATCACTTCTGCGCCCCCGCCCAAACCAGTGAAAAGGCTATACACCATGAACAAGTTGAACAGAATAAACAACCATTTAAAAACCTTGCCCATAAAGGTGCGTTTAGGTTTTCTTAGTTGTTTACCACAAGACGGACATTTGAAAGCTTGATCACTTACTTGATTGTTGCATTCAGGACAGTTAATTAATGCCATAATATTTCCTTATGTTGTTGTTAATAAAGCTCTTTTATTTTATGGAGGAGGTTCACCACCGCTTCATCGTCAAACTAAACACCACGTGACCTAATCCACGATAGCAGCCGTTTTACCCAGCTTAGCCGTTGTTGTTCAGCCAGTAAATCACGCAAGTGGCAGGCAAATTCGTGCATTGCTTGCAACTCGGTTTCTTTCATTTCTTTAAAATAGTGTGACCCATAACATTTATCGGCATGTGTATTGATCACAAATTCAAGGTGCGCAGAACAATTACGCACAGCAAGAATTTCAGCTACTAATCTGGTGCGCGGAAAAGGGGCACCTTCTTTATGATAGATATTCGTGATGTTCACATCTCGCCCAGCAACCGTATTGTTATCGCCGACAATATGGTTTGACATGGCTTTATCTTTTAACATCTCGCCCTGCGACAATATTATTGTGTCCTATGATGGTATTATCTTTAGTATGAATGCTGTCATTGCCTTCATTTAAATCAAATACCTGAACACGTGGTTGCTCCATTGCACTTTTACCGCTAAAAAAAAATGTATCAATTCCCATCTGTTCTAACTTCATTAAGACAGATCTTTTCTCATCCCCATTCAGATTTCTGAACTTTTTTAATAATGCCCTTTCCTCATAATTTTCTGCAACAACGGACTTTTGGTTAGTTAACAAATAAAAAATATCAACCCCCAAATACCATAGTTTTATTAAAGTATCTGCATCAGGAGAACGTTTACCTAATTCATAATTAGAATAAGTGTTATATGCAATTTCAGCTTTTTCAGCCAATACTTTTTGACTAAATCCTAATCTGGAACGTTCCTCTTTTAAACGTTCGCCGTAAGAAATACTCCAAATATCTCCAAACATAAATAATTTCCTTTACAATACCTACAAATGTGGGTATTATTATTTCTAAAATATAAAGATCAATGATTGTTACTGATGATAACCAATTTAAGGAGCGTTGTATATGAGTGAAATTAAAGAAAATGCCACTGAGAAGCGGATGAGAAAAAAATTAGTACAGGTGCAAGTAGGGCTTTCCGACGATATTCGCACCGTCTTGCAGGAAAAATGTGCCGAATTGGGACAAACCGAAGCCGCATTAGTGCGGATGTTGGTGATGAAAGGACTACGCGAAATGGGCGCGATTAGTTAATCACGGCGCAGTGAAAGCCGAAGACCTGCTCCCGGATGTGGATTGGGAAACAATTTACGAAAGTCTGAAACAGGTGTTTGAAGGGAATTAAAGACTTTTAAACCAACGAACGAAACGAATGATTTCTTGTTTTATGCAGTGGCGTTCTTTGTAAGTGAATAAACCCATTAACAACGCATTTAAAAAACACAGTTGGCGTGGGTTAAAGGTGTAATCAAGCAGGGTAAGAGTGGGATTGTTACTTAATAAGATGAAATTAAGCCAAACAATTCCAGCAACAATAGACCAGTTAAGGATAAATATGAGAAATCGTAAAAATCGAGTCAGCATGGCATACCTCGTGGCGTTATTTTCAATGGTGTCGTTCTTTATAGTGTTGATTATCTTTTAATTTTAATAACCGTGCAATCCATATTGGGGAATGTGGAGAGTATAGGACAGAAGAAGGTGTGTGATATGGCTGTTGAAGTGTTATGTCCAAAGTGTAAAAAAAGTACCAGTACGAGAACATCAACTCAAATTACGCCGACATTAAAGAAAGCGATTGTGTATTGCCCAAACTGTTTGAATATGCTTGGCAAGATAACCATTAATTTTGATGAAGTTTATGATTTACATAAATCTCTCAATTTGGAATCGCTCACTTGGTCGGATTTTCCTAATGAAAGCAAAAAGAAAAATGCTGACGAAAGGCAAATTGATATTTTTGCAGATTGGAATGACTGGCCTGGGAACAAATAACCCTATCTATTTTTAATCCAAACAATTTTTAACCACCGTCGTTTGAAGAAATTCATTCGACAGGATTTTTGCAACCAAAATTTAGGAGTTTGAGCAAATGACAAGCAAAAAATATGTGTACAGCAAAGAAAAAAACACGCCGCGTAGCCGTGTGAATGTGTGGCAGTTAAACAAAACCGTACAAGCACAGGCTCACAACATTCAACTGTTACAACGGGCTATTTCGCACCAAGCAAACGTGAATGTACAACAAGTATTGCTGAATGAATCACTGAGTGATCGCATTGCGTTACTTGAAGAAGAACAGTGGGCTCGTGAACAAAGCATTTTCCAACGCTTTGCACGGTGGTTCCGTAAATAAATGAATGGGGGTGAGTGATGGCCTTAATGCCTTATTGCTTTGACGATGAAACGGAATCTGCCGCTGAAAAATGGTGCCGTGTTAATCAAGTAAAGGTGCCTGAAATCCGAAGTTTTGATGATGTGCTGCACTCGTTAAGCAAAAGCCAATTCCGTGTAGAACGAGAGTTTGACGGTTTACAACAAGGCTTTCGAGAAATGCTGTTGGAATTAGCCGATTTAGATTTTTCAGATTTACGTGCAGGGCATTTAACAGGCACTAAGCTCCATCACTACACAGAACAAGGACAACGCAAAATAGCCCGCGCACTACGTAAAGTGCGGTTACTTTCGGGAATGTTTTCACAAGGCGTAACAGAGCGGGAATTTACTCAAATTGATAAGACGATGGGGGAATAACAAATGGCAGCAATAATTTTAAGCCGTGGTGCTTTGTCTTTTTGTGCAAAAGATGTTTATCACAAGCTAGATAATGCGCAAGAACAATTGTTTGCTTATTTCTACCACTTAGATAAGGGCGATGAACAATCAGCGAATACGGCATTTAGTGAATATATCCGTTTGGGCGATATTGCAATTCAAGCGAAACGAGAATTAATGAAAAAACACGCCGAATGGGCGGACTGGAGAGAAAAAAGAAAATGACAAGTTGTTTAGTGATGTTTTTCGTGGTGGTGTTTGCTGCTCTTGGCGTGGCTATGACGGTAATGGGATTAATTGAGTTTATTACGAACGTGCTAGATAGCCGTTGGTAAAGGAGAAGAAGAATAATGGAAAACAATATTTATATCACCCTAGATTGTGGCGCAACGCTAGAAATTTTACCCATCGGCACTCGTTTTCAAGTGGTTGAAGTGATTGGCGATCAAGATAGTTGGTATGGCAAACAAAAAACAAGAACGGTGGGCAATTTACACAACACAATTTGGGGTGCAATCGAAGAAGTACGCCGTTATGACTTAGCTCAATATGAAATGTTGAGCTTGGAAGAATTACTCAGTGCAGTGAGTTCGACCAACAACAAAATCAAAGAATATTTTGAATATCACAGTGAATATTTAGCCAATACGGCAATGTAAGGATTCTTGATGATGAACTGGGAACTTGAGTGTAATGCCAATCTTGCCAAACGTGAGCAAGCGATGGCAGATGCACGTGCAGTGATGATGCAAAGTGCGGTGAATTTTGACCGCACTTTCGATACTGCTCAAGCAACATCGGCGCAAATGGAATTATTTTCTGTTGCGCCGCACCAGTTCGATTATGTTGAAAAACTGCTTTCTGCGCTCCCTCGCAAACGCCAACGTGAGCATTTTCGCCATGTGTGGTTGCGTGCGTTCAACGGCTTGAAAGATGATGGCTCTATTGGGTTTAAATTCGGCAATAAACAGGCGGCGTATGCGAATACCTATTTGCGTGAAATCCTCACCAATCGCCTGAAAGCCGTTTTTCAACATTATCACATTAGCCTTGATTGGTTGATTGACCGTGATACGCATTCACAAGTGGTCGCACTTTCCAAAGGCAAAAAGGCGGCTAACTTTCCGTTTTATTTGTTAAGTGAATATCAGCTAAAAGAAATGGCAGACAAATTATCCATGTTGTTTACGAAATTACAGTCCGATTTTGTCACCGAACAAGCCAAGCGGAAAGAACGTGGGGAAATATCTCTTGATGATTTCACCGCACTTTCTCGTGACCTTTATCGCTTAGTGGGCGAAGTGTGTGCGGATATTGGTTTTCCGTTAAAACACTGGTTCGCTTATCAAGATAACCGTTTCTTAGATGTGAATGACATTGAGGTTGATCTGAATAAATCAGTTTGCACAAAACATTGGAAACGCCAACTTACTACGGCACAAAAACGATTGAAAGAACATGTAGAGATTGGCTGTGGTGCAGTATCGGCAAAAGTGAGTCCTTATGTCTCTCAAACCGCATTTAATGATTACCGTGCGCAACGTGCAGATAACCTCGAATATCTGCAACAAATGGTGTTGGAAAATCTAGACGATAGCACCGAACAAATGCCGTTGATTGAAATGTGGAAAAAATCGGTAGCAAATCCTGCTATCCGTTTTCAGGAAACCATGAACCGCTTGCGTGGTATTGATGAATGGGCGATAGAAAATTCATTTGTGTCACTCTTTCTTACGCTGACTGCCCCATCCTCTTTTCACGCAACGCATGAAACAGGCAAAAACAATAAAAAATGGCAAGGTGCAAGCCCTCGTGATACGCAACGTTACTTAAATAAAGTGTGGGCACAGTTGCGCGCACAGTTTGCCAAACGTGGAATCGGTTTTTTCGGCTTTCGTGGCGTTGAACCACATCACGATGGCACACCGCATTGGCACTTGCTGATGTATGTACAACCTGAACATAAAGATGACGTTATTCATTTATTCCGCAAGAAAGCGTTGGAATTAGATGGCGATGAATTTGGGGCGAAAAAATACCATTTCAAAGTAGAAGAAATTGACCCAACCAAAGGTTCTGCCATTGGCTATGTAGCGAAATACATCGCCAAGAATATCTATGCAGGTAAGCAAGGCAAAGAAATGTCCGATGAAGTAGAAAATCTGACATTACTTGAAAACGTGCAACGTGTCAGTGCGTGGGCAAATCTTTGGGGCATTCGTCAATTCCAGTTTTACGGTACACCGTCAATTTCGACGTGGCGTGAACTTCGCAAAATTGATGATGCCATGGCAGCAACTGCGGACGATGAAGTATTGGATATTGGTCGTACCGTGGCTGATGTGAGTTGCTTTGGTAGTTATTTAAAAGTGCAAGGTGGCGCAATGACAAAACGTTGCGACCAACCAATTTGTATTGAGTATGAGGAATGCGAACCGAATAAATACGGGGAGATTCGTAAGAAAATTGTGGGGGTAAAAAACAGATTCACAGAAAAGAAAATCATCACCAAGTTAAAAAACTGGGTGATTAAATCAGCGAAAAGTGCGTTGGGTTCCACCGCACTTAATTCGGAGTCCACCGAAACAAACAAGGCGCATCGCGCCGCTTGGACTTGTGTCAATAACTGTAACCGTTCAAAAATTGAACAGCAAGCAAGTATATTGATGTTGCCTATTGGTTCGCCATTAAAACCGTCACAAATTGACCTTTTAATGCGCCATGGACGGTTACGGCTTAATGACTATCGGTGGATTTGTTGTGAAAACGATGAAGTTTTCATTAAAGAAGAAAAAATTCCGTTGGCTCAAGCCTTTGGTTGGGGCGAGAGCTTGGGGGATTTTAGGAATCATTAATTAAATGTAGGTGAACTATGAGTAAATTTTTAAAATTAAATTTCGTGAAAGAAAATTTTATTATGGGAAAAAATAGCAAAACATCAAAACTTGAGCATGTAAGCGATGGTTATGAGCATTTAGAAATGTATCTTAATGCTGATCTAATTTCCTATTTTATAGAATGCGAGGATATTCCTTGCGATGGTTCTAGCCGTTCTGATGATGATTTTTCAGAAATCCTGGAAACAGGAACAATCCTGTGGCTTTTAGAGGATGGAATAAAAGCAGTTGATGAAATTTGTGAGCGTTTTTACGAAAGCAATATAACAAGTGATTATTCAACAAGTAAAGGCGCAAACTTTGTTTTGGTTGCAAATACGGTTGAAGATATTTTGGCGCAGTTGAAAAATTAGAGGAAATAAAAATGGCAGACTTACAACAGCTTATAAAAAACATCGAACAATGGGCAGAAGATCGCAATTTGATTGAGGGTTCTACACCGAAGAAACAATTCATTAAATTAATGGAAGAATTTGGTGAGCTATGCAGTGGCGTAGCAAAAAATAAACCAGATGTAATTAAGGATAGCATTGGGGATTGTTTTGTGGTGATGGTGATTTTGGCTAAGCAAAATCATATTGATAGCGTTTTAGAAACAATTAGTAATCTAGATTCATTTCAACCTGTTTTTAAATTAGACGTTGAAGAAATTATCGCGGAAACAGTCGTTAGCCTTGGTATGCTCGCAAGTGAATTAATGGGTCAAAACCTAGAAATGCCGACAAAAGTTGATGCTATATTCGGGTGTCCTTGCGTATCACTTAAATTAATTAGCAGAAAATATAATTTAATGCTAACAGATTGTGTGCAAGCAGCTTGGGATGAAATCAAAGACCGCAAAGGGCGTATGATTGATGGTGTGTTTGTGAAAGAGGGGGATTTGTGATTACAGAAGAAAACACAACAAAATCCGAGCGCACTTTAACAATCAAGGAGGTTGCCAACCTCCTTAATTTAAGTTACAGCACCGTTTTTGCACATCGTTTTAAATGGGGCTTTTTCCAGATGGAAGGTTCGAAAGCTTGGCGAGTTTTTAGGGAAGATCTTGACCGTTGTAGAAAAAGAAAAAATAATGTCATCCGATTGGTTGGATTGACTGATATAAAAAATGGAGGAAAGAATAAATGTCAATCTACAAGAGAGGAAGTACATATTGGCTCGATATTACAACACCGAGTGGCGAACGAATTAGACGAAGCGCTGGGACTGAAGTAAAGAAAAAGGCTCAAGAATTACACGATAAGATCAAGGCAGAATTATGGGATATGGCGCACCTTAACAAGAAACCGCCTAAACTCTTTGAAGAAGCATTGTTATTATTTGTGGAAGACGCCAAGCTGAAAAAGGATTTTGATACTAACCGCAGACACGCCATTTATTGGCGTTCTGTTTTTGGCGGTTGGAAATTGAGTGATATTACAGGCGAAGATATTATGACTAATTTGCCGACATACTCAACCACTCATAAAAAACCATTGTCGCCATCGACAAAAAACCGCTATCGCACGTCCATTTTACGAGTGCTTTCACTGGCTTATAAAAATGGTTGGATTGATAGAATCCCTTATGTGAAAAAATTCGTTGAGCCAAAAGTCCGTGTTCGTTGGATTACAAAAGAGCAAGCAACAACACTGATTTCAAATTTAAATTTGGCGTGGATGAAAAATGTTTGTTCTTTTGCTTTATTCACTGGCGCGCGTATGACAGAGATTTTATCAATGACATGGGATAAGGTGGATTTTGAACGTAGTATCGCAATTGTTTCAAATGATGTAGCAAAATCAGGTAAAGCAAGA
This sequence comes from Haemophilus sp. C1, assembly GCF_001276515.1. GTDB lineage: Bacteria > Pseudomonadota > Gammaproteobacteria > Enterobacterales > Pasteurellaceae > Haemophilus. Next base: position 548 of record NZ_LDVZ01000007.1, on the reverse strand, counting down.
GCATTACCGTTGAATAACACTGCTTTGGATTTATTGCAAAAATTATACCAAACTCGCCGCAGTGAATTTGTTTTTCATCGTGGTACTGATAAACAAATTGGGCGTATTGATTGGCATGATTTCCATCAAGCATTAGAAAAAAGCAATATTCATAATTTCCGCTTTCACGATTTACGCCATACATGGGCAAGTTGGCACGTTCAGGCAGGCACGCCGCTTTATACGTTAAAAGAGATGGGTGGTTGGGAAACATTAGAAATGGTAAAGAAATATGCGCATTTAAATGCAGATCACATGATAGAGTTTGCGAACAATGTCACATTTACGCCACATGAAGACAATGATTTCTTACAAGAAAATTTTTACAATGTAGTAAATTATTGAAAATGAAATGCTTTTTAATGGCAGGGGCGGAGAGGCTCGAACTCCCAACACCCGGTTTTGGAGACCGGTGCTCTACCAATTGAACTACGCCCCTATTGGTATGAATAAATTGGCGGAATGGACGGGACTCGAACCCGCGACCCCCTGCGTGACAGGCAGGTATT
>NZ_LDVZ01000008.1 GCF_001276515.1 Haemophilus sp. C1 | reverse complement strand
TTTTCACAAATTTCACTATTAATAATCTATTTAATTCCATAATTTTTTTATCCTTGTTTACTTTAGAGAAAGGCTGAAATTATGACTAAATTTCACACAACAATCAATAATGCTTTTAAACTTTATCCTAAGATCTTTTCTGACATTTCGGGCAAAAGAAACTATTACGCTGACCTATCACTAAACTTTCAATTTTTCCACCGCACTTAGGACAAGGTTTATCTTTATTTCCATATACCAATAATTCTTGTGCAAAATAACCTGGGCGCCCATCTGGCTGTAAGAAATCTTTAAGTGTGGTTCCACCTTGAATAATGGCTTTTTTCAAGACTTCTTTAATTGTGTTCACTAGGGAAATACATTGATTACGCGTGAGATTTTTAGCGAGTTTAAGTGGATGAATACCACAAATAAACAAGCTTTCATTCGCATAAATATTTCCAACGCCCACCACCACAGCGTTATCCATCAAGAAGGTTTTAAGTGCGGTTGATTTTTGACGAGATTTTTTGAATAAATATTCTGCATTAAATTCATCAGAAAGCGGTTCAGGGCCTAGCTTTAAGAAAAGATGAAAGTTATCCAAATTTGCTGTCCACAACCACGCACCGAAACGGCGAGGATCGTTATAGCGTAATAACTTGCCATTATTCATTACAATATCAATATGATCATGTTTATCTATTGCGCTGTCCTGTGGCACAATTCGCACCGAACCTGACATGCCCAAATGCCCGATGATATAGCCTTTTTCCGTGTGAATAATCAAATATTTTGCTCGACGAGTGAGATCGACAATTTTTACATTTTTTAGAGTTATCAATTCCTCTGATACGGACCAGCGCAATTTAGGCTGACGCACGACAACTTTTTTAATCGTAAAATTCTTAAGATAAGGGCTAATACCACGTAGTGCAGTTTCGACTTCGGGAAGTTCCGGCATGATTTGTTCCTTAATAAATTTGTGATACAAAAAAACCCGAACAATGTTCGGGCCTTTTCTAAATAAGCAAAATTATTTGATTTTTGCTTCTTTATAGATAACGTGTTTACGCACTACTGGATCAAATTTTTTGATTTCCATTTTTTCAGGCATATTACGTTTGTTTTTATCAGTTGTGTAGAAGTGACCGGTCTCTGCAGTAGAAACTAAACGGATTTTCTCACGAGCGCCTTTAGCTGCCATTTTTTAGCTCCTTAGATTTTTTCGCCACGAGCACGGATTTCAGCTAAGACTGCATCAATGCCTTTTTTATCAATAATACGCATACCTTTCGCAGTTAAACGTAAGGTTACGAAACGGTTTTCACTTTCAACCCAGAAACGGTGAGTGTGAAGGTTTGGAAGAAAACGACGACGTGTCGCATTCATCGCGTGTGAGCGGTTATTACCCACAGCTGGACGCTTGCCTGTTACTTGACAAACTCTAGACATAATAATCTCCAATAATTAAATATAAGCTCGAGCTTACGGTTCGGATTGTTTAAAGCAGGTTAAACCTAGCTTGCTACCTCGTCAGGTCGCGCTAATCCGACCCGCTTACTATATTAAAGGTCGCAAATTATACTGACTTTGTTTTCATTTCTCAAGTATAAATGCGGTTATCTTGAATGTAATCGGTAAAAAAATGGTCAATATTATAAAAATTTATAATAAACAATTCTCCGCAAAAGAATAACAATCGCTTTTTCCTACAATTAAATGATCAAGCACTCTGATTTCCATTAGTTCTGCAGATTCCTGAATTTTTTTAGTAATAAGCTGATCCGAATAACTCGGCTCCGTTATACCCGAAGGATGATTATGTGCCAAAATTAAAGCAGCTGCATTACAATAAAGCGCCTCTTTAATTATTTCCCTAGGATAAACCGCTGATACATTAATTGTACCTAAAAATAACCGCTCTTTTTTAATCAGACGATGTTGATTATCCAAAAATAAAACCATAAACACTTCTCTTTCCTCATGTTGCAATTCAGTGAGTAAAAAAAGTTTTACCGTTTCAGGATCATTAATAATCGGCGTACTTAACATCTCTTGCTTTAAATAACGCTTGGTCATTTCCGTAATTGCTTGCAGTTGAATAAATTGCGTAATGCCTAAGCCTTTCACAGAACAAAAGGATTTTTCATCTGCAGAAAGTAAAGCATGCAAGGAACCAAAATGTGATAAGACATTTTTAGAAAGCTGAATGACTGGGCAGCCTTTTATGCCAGTTCGTAAAAAGATCGCCAGCAATTCATAATCAGCGAGAGTTTCTACGCCAAATTTAAGCAATTTTTCCCGTGGCATTAAATCATCATTGTTTTCCATAAAATATTAAACGCAAAATAGAAAAAATTTTGACCGCTCTTTTCTTTTTTTACGAGTAACTTATGTAAAGTCTGCGATATGTATTGCAAAAATAGCATTGGGCATTCAATAAAATTAAAGTAAAATAACGGAATTGTGGCTAAGCACTAACAAAGGTTGAAACATGAAATTAAACGAAAAGCATATTGTAGTTGGCATAACTGGCGGAATTGCTGCCTATAAAACAATAGAGTTGATTCGTTTATTACGCAAAGCAGAAGCCGAAGTACGTGTAGTATTAACCCCATCTGCAGCAGAATTTGTTACGCCTTTAACGCTTCAAGCCATTTCTGGCAATGCTGTCGCACAATCTTTACTTGATCCACAAGCTGAGATGGCAATGGGCCATATTGAGTTTGCTAAATGGGCTGATGCCATTATTATTGCGCCAGCTAGTGCAGACTTTATTGCCCGTCTTACTGTCGGCATGGCGAATGATTTACTTTCAACAATTTGTCTTGCGACTAATGCACCAATTTTTCTTGCCCCTGCAATGAATCAGCAGATGTATCGCCAATCCATTACTCAACAAAATTTAACGGCTCTTCAAACACGTGGAATTGAGCTTATTGGCCCGAATAGTGGTTTTCAGGCTTGCGGCGATATGGGGAAAGGGCGTATGTCAGAACCAGAGGAAATTTTTACCGCACTTTCTGACTTTTTCTCTCAAAAACAAGATCTGCAAGGATTAAATGTCGCCATTACAGCAGGCCCAACGCGTGAGGCAATCGATCCTGTTCGTTATATTTCTAACCATAGTTCAGGAAAAATGGGATTTGCAATTGCTGAAGCATTTGCCGAACGTGGGGCGAACGTCACACTAATTTCAGGTCCCGTGAATTTAACAACACCAAAAAATGTAAATCGAATTAATGTCATCTCAGCACAAGATATGTGGCAAGCTTCTCTTGAAAGTGCGGTAAAAAATCAAATTTTTATTGGTTGTGCGGCTGTTGCTGATTATAGAGTAGCCGAAGTTGCTGACCAAAAAATTAAAAAATCTGGCGATGAAATATCTATCAAGTTAATTAAAAATCCCGATATTATCTCAGATGTAGGGCACTTAAAAACACATCGTCCTTTTACTGTCGGATTTGCAGCTGAAACCCAAAATGTTGATGATTATGCAAAAGATAAACTTGAACGCAAAAATCTTGATATGATTTGTGCCAACGATGTATCTGGTGGACAAGTTTTTAACGCTGATGAAAATGCCTTGCAGCTTTTCTGGAAAGATGGCCATAAAAAATTATCGCTCAAATCAAAAGTGGAACTTGCAACTGATTTAGTCAATGAAATCATCGAACGCTATCAAAAGACCTTATAATTTCAACCGCACTTTTACTTAAAAATGAATTTCAAACGGAGTATTACATGAAAAAAATTGACGTAAAAATTTTAGATTCTCGCATTGGAAATGAATTTCCTCTGCCAACTTACGCAACTGAAGGTTCGGCAGGTCTTGATTTACGTGCATTAATCGATGAAAGCTTTGAAATTCAACCAGGTGAAACCAAATTAATTCCTACGGGGCTTTCAATTTATATTGCGGATCAAAATTTAGCTGCAGTGATTTTGCCTCGCTCTGGTCTCGGTCATAAACACGGCATTGTGCTAGGAAACCTTGTGGGATTAATTGACTCCGATTATCAAGGTCCATTAATGGTATCAATGTGGAACCGTGGAAATGAGTCATTCAAAATTGAAGTCGGCGATCGCATTGCTCAACTTGTTTTCGTGCCAGTAGTACAAGCTGAATTTAATATTGTAGAAGATTTTCAACAAACCGAACGTGGTGAAGGCGGTTTCGGTCATTCGGGTAAACAATAATATATGGTAGAAGAACAATTATCTTTATCAGGCGTAGAAGACATTTCGCCTAAAATTGAAACACCAAAAATTGAAAAAAGAACGGTAAAAGAACGTCGTCAACAAGTGCTTACTGTGTTGATACATATGCTTCATTCCGAACGCGGCATGGAGCGTATGACAACGGCTCGTCTAGCAAAAGAAGTTGGGGTATCTGAAGCTGCGTTATATCGTTACTTTCCAAGCAAAACAAAAATGTTTGAAGCCTTAATCGAGCATATCGAAAATACCCTATTAAGCCGTATTACCGCTTCTATGCGTAACGAAACCCAAACAATGAATCGCATTCATGATATTTTACAAACGATCTTAGATTTTGCCCGTAAAAATCCTGGCTTAACTCGAATTCTAACGGGTCATGCATTAATGTTTGAAGATGCGCAATTGCAAGTTCGAGTCGCACAATTTTTTAATCGTCTTGAAATGCAGTTTGTCAATATTTTACAAATGCGAAAATTGCGTGAAGGACGTGGCTTTAATGTGGATGAACGCATAATTGCCTCTCATTTAGTTACCCTATGTGAGGGACAATTTATGCGCTATGTTCGTACTAATTTCCGTCTGAATGCAAGTCAGTCTTTCGAACAACAATGGCGTTTTATCGAGCCACTTTTTGCCTAATTGACTTTACCGAGTAAATATATGATTATTCCTTGGCAAGAACTAGAAGCAGAAACATTAGATAATATCGTAGAAAGCGTAATTTTACGCGAAGGAACTGATTACGGTATAGAAGAACTTTCACTCAACCAAAAAAAACAACTTTTACTGACTCAAATTCGCAATGGAATTGCGGTGATTGTATGGTCTGAATTGCATGAATCCATTGACATCAAAAATAAAACGGAATTTTTGAAACAGGAATGTAAGGAGCACGAATGTCAAATGAATTAACCGAAATTGATGAAGTTGTAACCTCCCCTCAAGAAGAAGAGATAACTCAACGAGATCCAGTTTTAGATTGGTTTCTTACTCACTGTCACTTGCATAAATATCCTGCAAAATCAACTTTAATTCATGCAGGTGAAGATGCAACAACGCTTTATTATGTGATTAAAGGCTCTGTAATGGTATCTTCAAAAGATGATGAAGGTAAAGAGATGATCCTCACTTACTTAGGCGCAGGACAATTCTTTGGTGAGGCTGGATTATTTGATGAAGGTTCAAAACGCTCTGCTTGGGTAAAAACAAAAACAACATGTGAAATTGCTGAGATTTCTTATAAAAAATATCGTCAATTAATTCAGGCAAACCCTGAAATCTTAATGTTTCTAACCGCACAATTGGCAAGACGTTTACAAAATACTTCACGCCAAGTCAGTAATTTAGCATTCTTAGACGTGGCAGGTCGTATTGCTCAAACGCTAATGAACTTAGCTAAACAGCCTGATGCAATGACACATCCTGATGGGATGCAAATCAAAATTACACGTCAAGAAATAGGGCAAATGGTGGGTTGTTCACGAGAAACTGTAGGACGCATTATTAAAATGTTAGAAGATCAGAATCTTATCCACGCTCATGGAAAAACCATCGTTGTGTATGGAGCAAGATAATTTTTCATCATAAATTATTCAAAAATGAAACCATCCAAAATCAATTTGGATGGTTTTTGTTTAATTAGAAATAATATTCAAAACATTAATTGACAATTAATATAAAGGATTCTATCATTATCCAACTTCTTACAAATATAGTGGGAAGACAGGATTGGTCTCCTGATATAGTGGCTTTAAAGGTTTACAACCTTATTGCATAGTTTTATGCTGCAAAAGCTAGAACACCAAGATGCATTTTCTAATCTATGGTGGGCTGGGTAGAAATCCCGCAGGGATGCGCGCAGTAAGCCACTTGCTGTTAAGACCAATTCTGCTTAGTTCCACCACCCTTCTTTCAAATTCCCTAGTTTTTTCTATCTCCCCTTAACTAATCTTTTTTCTTTCTAGTAAAACTAATACTTCATAGTGAGATGTTTGCGGAAACATATCAAAAAGTTGAATTTTCAATGGGTTATAACAAGTGAGATGCTGTAAATCTTTACCCATTGTCACGGCATTACAGCTGGAATACAAGATAAAGTGCGGTTGAATTTGGTTAAGAAATTCACTTAATTCCTTTCCAATTCCACGACGTGGTGGATTAACAATCACAAGATCAGGCTTATTTTCATTTTTATTTTCAATCACGCTTGCTGCATCTAGAGATTGGAAATTCACATGTTCTAAACCTAATATTTTAGCGGAATGACTCGCTGCAAAAATAGCTGATGAGGAAATTTCAATTCCAGTTAACTCTATACTTTTTCCCCATTTTTCCTGTAAAGCTTTAGCACAATGTAAGCCAAATCCACCCACACCACAAAATAAATCCCAGGCTTTATAGATTGGTAATTCTCTTACCCATTGCTGAGCGGTTGAATATAATCCCGCCGCCACTTTAGGATTGGTTTGAAAGAAACCTTGTGGGCGAATAAAGAGCGGAATACTGTTGAAATTCTCAGGCAAAAATTGTTGTTCTGTCAGAAAAATTTCTTGTTCACCTTCTAAGATAGCCGCATGCTGTGGTTGTAAATTAATACTAACAACTTCTAAGTGCGGTAATTTTTCCAATAATTTGGGTAATTCTCGACGAATTAATGGCAATTTATTTTCTGTGCGTAATACAAAACGCAACATTAATTTTCCCGTCGCAATACTTTCTGTGAGCAGAATATATTTGAGCTCACCTTTTTGTTTAGCAATGTTATAAGGTACTAAACCAGCACGGCCAATAAAATCCTTCAAAACTGGAAAAATCAATGAAAAATGAGTTGGATAAAGGGGGCAATCACACAAATCAATCGCACTTTGTGGATCATTAGGATTTTTTAAAATGCCAAGTATCGGGCGTTCAACACTACCACTAACAACCATTTTAGCTTTATTACGAAAGCCTTGTTCATCAGATTCAAAAGGAGCCAACCATTGAGCTCCATTGCAATTAATAGAAATCAGTTGCTGCTTTAAATGATGTTGTTTTTCAATTAGCTGCTGACTATAAGGTATTTCAAGCCATTGACAAGAACGACATTCATTTTGTTGATAGTATCGACAATCAATCATTTTTTTGCGGCCTGAATATCTAGCCAACGGCTTTGAATATCTGCGAGATTTCGGTGATTCATTTTCCAACGTTGATCTAAAACCAGGTCATTCCACTTAATCATTCTACGCTTAAATAAATTTTTTAAGCGAGCTTGACGAGCCATAAAGTGCGGTTCATTTTCAGTAAGTTTTAGATTATCTAATACTTGAATGACACCTTCACGTTCATTGCACAGTAATAAAAGATCACAACCTGCATTGAGTGCTTTTTTGCTACGCTCTACAAAATTGCCCATTACGCCAGCACCTTTCATACCGAGATCATCTGAAAAAATTGCACCTTGGAAATTTAGTTGTTTTCGTAAGATTTCTTTTAACCAATATTCTGAACCGCTTGCTGGTTGACTATCACATTGTCTATAAATGACATGCGCAGGCATAATGGCATCGAGTTTATTTTGTGAAATCAACTGTTGGAAAGGTTGGAGATCACAACTAAAAATTTCGTCTTTTGCGCGATCATCATAAGGCGTTTCTAAATGAGAATCGGCTAATACATGGCCATGACCCGGAAAATGTTTACCTGTAGATGCCATACCTGCTTGATGCATACCATCGATAAAAGCGGTTGCTAAATTTACCGCACTTTTTACATCAGATGAAAAACTACGATCACCAATCGCCCGACATTCATGCCCCAAATCCAACACCGGCGCAAAACTCAAGTCAATATCCAAGGCAATCATTTCTGCCGCCATTTGCCAACCCGCTTCTTTAGCAAAACTCACTTGTTCAGTTGCTGACAATGTTTCTTGAAAAGCCTGCATTGAAGGTAACATTGTGAATCCATCACGGAAACGTTGAACTCGTCCACCTTCTTGATCCACCGTAATCAATAAAGGCTTTTTCACTCGCAGACGAACAGAACGAATTAATTCTTGAATTTGTTCTCTGTCTTCAAAATTTCGAGTAAATAAAATCAATCCCGCAACAAGAGGGTGAGAAAGTAACTCAACTTCCTCTTGTTCCAACTCTTTTCCTTCTAAATCAATTAACAACGTACTCATAAATTATTTTAAATAAAGGCGATAATTTTTACTTTCTACAGTAGGTTTAATTAAATCGATCGACTTCTCTTCTTGTGGTTTTAGCAAAAATTGATCGGAATAGCTTTCTTGCTGATTTTCCCAAGTTTGGGTTACCCCTAAATGATCGTACCAATATAAGTAGTAACTTATATTCAAAAGTTGCTGACTTTTATTTTTTATAAGCGCTGATTTTTGACTCGTTTCAACTTGAATTAAAGGTGAAAGATTAGATGTGATATTCAAAATCGGCTTCGTTGAATAAGTTAAGTTTTCTACTGAACTTGAACAAGCAGCGAGCACAAGGCTCGCCAAAATTAGAAAATATTTTTTCATTAGTTCGCTAACATTCTACCTAAAGGTTCACCACCGACTAAATGCATATGTAAATGGAATACTTCTTGTCCACCATGTTTATTACAATTCACAATTAGGCGGTAACCGTCTTCCGCAATGCCTTCTTCTTTAGCGAGTTTAGCCGCTACGCTAAATAATCGACCTAGCGTTAGTTCATCTTGCTCCGTCACATCATTCACTGTTGGAATTACTTTATTTGGAATGATCAAAATATGTGTTTTAGCTTGTGGTGAAATATCACGAAACGCTGTGACTAATTCATCTTGATAGACGATATTTGCAGGAATTTCTTTACGGATAATTTTGCTGAAAATTGTTTCTTCTGCCATTGTTTGCTCCCTATAAAAAAGTGCGGTGAATTTACCGCACTTTTTATCAAAATTTATCTTAGATTGCAATTTAATCAATTATTGCTGTGCTTCATCATCTTGATTGATGAAAGAATCATTTACTTCAATTTTTGCTCTCTCACGCAATCCTTGCATTAATTGCGCTTGAACTTCAGACTGACTTGTACGTAATAATTGAGCACTAAATTGGCTTAATTCTTTATCGTTAAGCACGCCATCTTCTACTTTATTTAAAGCAATAATAACTACATCGCCTTTCTCATTGCGAGCAACTTGGTAAACCGTTTTACCTGATTCTGGTTTAGCAATTGAGAATACACCATTTGTTAAAATCGGATCTTTATTTTCACTTAAAGTAAAAATTTGCTCACTTGAGAAATTAATTCCATCCACTTTCGATTCAGCATTTTCGTTTAATGCTTTCACTGCTTGTTGAGCTTTTTCATTAAGCACATTTTCAGCTTTCTGGCGTTTTAAGAACATTTCAATATCCGCTTTTGCATCTTCCAATGTTCTCACACCTTCAGGTTTATGCTCTAACACACGCACTACAATAGCGTGATAATCGCCGACATTCAAAGGTTCTGAATTAGCACTACCATTGGCAATATCAGATTCAAAAACAGCAGAAACTACATTAGGGAAATTTAATTCAGCAGGTACATTTTGACGAGAAAAATAACCGCTTTCTTGAACTTTAACACCTGCAACTTGTGCCGCAGTATTCAGAGATTTGCTATCTTCAAAAGCCTTATCACGCACTTGCTTTTCAATTGCGTAATAACGATTTTCTAATAAGGATTTACGCACTAAATCAGCAACCTGTGCTTTCACTTCATCTAAAGTTTGAGCTTTACGTTCTTGCACTAAAACAATATGGTAATTGCCATCCACATTGATTGGTTGGCTATATTGCCCAACCTGCAATGCAGCTGAGGCATCTTCAAAGGCTTTTGGTAATTCATTTGCATTTACCCAACCCAAATCACCACCATTCTCACCAGAAACTTTATCTAAAGATTTAGCTTTAGCTACATCAGCGAAATTTGCGCCTTTTTGTAATTCATCGTAAGTAGACTTAGCGTCTTGCTCATTTGCAAATTGAATATGTGCTAAACGCTGAGTCATAAATTGAGCTTTATTATCTTGATAATATTGCGCAATTTCTACATCTTTAACTTCGATACTTTTTTCGATTTGGCTACCTGAGAGGTCAATATATTGAACCTTCACTTGTTCTGGCTGAACAAAAGATTTTTGATTAGCTTCGTAATAAGCTTTAATTTCATCATCAGATACCGATTGCTTTGCCATTTCATCAGCAAGAGATAACGTCGCTAAGCGCGCTGAACGTTTTTGGAAGAAAACTTCTGCGGTATTTTTTGCTTGAACAGGCACGATAAATTCACTGTTAGCAACACCACTTTGCATTTGTTCAAGAGTTAATGCGCCACGCAAAATCGCCGCATAACCATCTGAACTTAAACGATTTTGTTGTAATACTTGCTGATAAACGCCATTATCAAATTTGCCATTAACTTGAAAATTAGGATCTGTCACGATTGCTCGTTTAATCATTTCATCACTGACGCCTAATTTTAATTCTTTCGCATATTGACGAAGTAATTCTTGATCAATCATTCGATTAATGGTGCTTTGACGAAGTGCGGTAACAAATTCAGGAGAATCTGACTGAGCCATAAATGCTTCGCCTTCGCGCTGTGCACGATTCTCAAATTCTTGGTTGTAGCGATTTAAAAAGTCTTGTTGCGAAATCACTTCACCATTAACTTTTGCAGCGTAAGTATCATTTGAACTAAAAAGATAGCCAGACATACCACCGACTAAAAACGATAAAGTAATCAAACCCAAAATAAACTTAGCAGCCTTTGAATTTGATAAATTGTGCATTTTTTCAATTAACATTCTATAACCCTTGTTATAAACATAAAATTTTCCCCGATTATAATCTAAACGTAGAAAATAAGCATCTTAAAAAGCGAAAACACCGTACTCATAAAGCAAGCTAATACCAATTCCAATCAGCACTATGCCACCAAAAATTTCCGCTTTTGTCCTAAATTTTTTGCCCAAGAAAATGACCGCACTTTACTCTTTCTATTTTCCGATACAGAAAGAACTAAAAATATTACCTAGCAAGTCATCTGATGTAAATTCACCTGTAATTTCACTCAAGTGAGTTTGTACTAAGCGTAATTCTTCCGCTAAAAGTTCTCCCGCATGAAATTCTGTAAGTTGAACCAAACCGATTTGTAAATGCTCTGCGGCTTTCTCAAGTGCATCTAAATGACGACGACGAGCTAAAAAGCCCCCTTCCATGCCAGTTTGGAAACCCATCGCTTGTTTCAAATGCTCACGTAAAAGTTGTACACCATCATGTGTTTGAGCGGAAAGACTAATAATTTGATAGCCTCCTTCTTCGCTTTCACTTGCTTGTTCGCCATTTAAATCAATTTTGTTTCGAACAATAGTGACAGGCAACGTTGTGGGTAATTTTGCTAAAAATTCTGACCGCACTTTGCTTAAATCTGCACTTTCAGGATCGCTACTATCTAACATCAAAATAATACGATCGGCTTGTTCAATCTCCGTCCATGCGCGAGAAATGCCAATGCGCTCGACTTCATCTGTTGCATCTCGAAGACCCGCGGTATCAATAATATGCAATGGCATGCCGTCGATATGAATATGCTCACGCAGTACATCGCGCGTTGTGCCGGCAATATCCGTTACAATAGCCGCTTCGCGACCAGCAAGCGCATTAAGCAAGCTCGATTTACCCGCATTCGGACGACCAGCAATCACCACTTTCATACCCTCACGTAAAATAGAACCTTGTTTGGCTTCAGAGCGAACATCTTCCAACTGATTAATAATACCGCGTAAGTTTGCTTCAATTTTTCCATCCGCCAAGAAATCAATTTCTTCATCAGGAAAATCAATGCTAGCTTCCACATAGGTACGTAAGTAAATAACCGATTCAACTAATTCATTTACTTTCTTTGAAAATTCACCTTGTAAGGATTTCAATGCTGAGCGTGCGGCTTGTTCTGATGTTGCATCAATTAAATCCGCAATTGCTTCCGCTTGAGTAAGATCCAATTTATCATTCAAAAAAGCCTGTTCAGAAAACTCTCCCGGTCTCGCCAAACGGATTCCATCAATTTGTAAAATACGTTTGAGTAATAAATCTAATACAACCTGCCCACCGTGCCCTTGCAATTCCAACACATCCTCACCAGTAAATGAATTTGGTGATTTAAAGTAAAGGGCAATCCCTTGATCTAAAACAGTGCCATCAGCATCCTTAAAAGGCAGATAATCAGCCATTCTTGGCTTAGGACATTTTCCCAACACAGCTTGTGCAACTTCTGTTGCTAAAGGCCCAGAGACTCTTAAAATCCCAATACCACCACGACCTGGCGCAGTAGCTTGAGCAACGATTGTTTCTTTCATAAAAAAACCTATTATCACGTAGAGTAAGCATACTCTAGACTAATCGTAATATTACCCTATTGAGAAAATGTATATGTTTACCAACAGCGCTATTACTATCATTAAACGTGGCCATATTTACCACGACAGATAAAACAAAGAAAGGCACTTTTGGTGCCTTTCTTTCCATTCATTTAAGATTATTTCTTACGAGAATGCAGTCCCTTTTTCTCTAATCCACGGTAAATTAATTGTTGTTGTGCAATTGTAATTAAGTTAGAAACTAACCAGTACAACACTAAACCAGCAGGGAACCATAAGAAGAAGAACATAAAGACTAATGGCATAAAGTTCATCACTTTTTGCTGCATTGGATCAGCCACTGGTGTTGGCGACATTTTTTGCAACAAGAACATTGAGATACCCATTAAAATAGGGAAAATATAATAAGGATCTTGTGCTGATAAATCTTGAATCCAACCAAAGAACGGAGCATGGCGTAATTCAACTGCTTCCATAAATGTCCAATACAATGCGATGAAGATTGGCATTTGAAGAAGAATTGGCAAACAACCACCGAGTGGATTTACTTTTTCTTCTTTATAAAGTTTCATCATTTCTTGGCTCATACGTTGGCGATCATCACCAAAACGCTCACGCATTTCTTGCATTTTCGGTTGCAACATACGCATTTTCGCCATAGAAGTGTATTGTGCTTTGGTTAATGGATATAAAATAGCTTTCACCACGATAGTTACACAGATAATCGCTAACCCCCAGTTAGACACAATCCCTTGAATAAAGGTTAATAACCAGAATAATGGTTTAGCAATAAACCAAGCCCAACCGTAATCAACAGTTAAATCTAAGTGATTTGCTACGGTAGCCATTTGATTTTGAAGTTTAGGGCCAGTCCATAATGAACTTGTAATCGTCTCTTGGCTGCCTGCAGGAATAGTCACAACGGGACCACGATAACCGATTGACGCAACATTATTTTTAGTATCTGTAATTGTGTAAAGTTGATTATTTACATCTTGATTAGGAATCCAAGCAGATACGAAATAATGCTGTAATACTGCAACCCAACCAGCTTTAGTATCAATAGAAAGATTATTATCCTTCATGTCACCAAAACTATATTTTTTATAGTTTGTTTCTGAAGAAGAATATGCGCCACCAGTATAAGTTGGCATTGCTACATTACCAGAGCTTTCAACGATAGAATGTTTCAATTGACCATAAGGCTCAACTTCAATAGCTTGACCACTTTGGTTATCAATCTTGTAATCTACGCCTAAATCATAGCTACCACGTTTTAATACGAAGATTTTTTCATAAGTGACACCATCTTTTTCAAAAAGAAGAGGCACAGAAAGAGACGCTTGACCATCTGCTAATTTAAAATTATCACCTTCAATTTGATATTGCGCACGACCAGAACGAGTATCGATACCGTTTTTACCAATTAAACCACTTTGTGCAATATACACATGTTCTTTGGTGTCTTTTAATAACTCAAACGGTGTTTTTGAATCCAATTCAGCATCATATTTTAATAATTCAGAACTAATTACATCACCACCTAAAGTATCAACTTTCAAACGGAATACATCGTTTTCAAGGGTAATAATACGGCCATGAGTTTGAGAATCTGCTACAACTTGTGAATTAGAAGAAGGAGAACTTGCCGGAACATCAGAATTGGCAGTCATTGAAGTTGTTTGCTCAGTTGGCACCTGTGGATTTTTATCCAACTGCCATTGCTGATAAACAAGGAAAGAAATAAAAATTAGCGCTAACACTAATAGGCTACGTCTTGAGTCCATTATTTTTTCTCATCGTTATTATTGATTTTAGGTGGAACAGGATCGAATCCACCAGCGTTCAAGGGGTGACATTTTAATACACGTTTTAGAGTAAGCCAACTACCTTTTAACAATCCATGTGTTTTTAACGCTTCAATGCCATAGCAAGAACAAGTAGGCACAAACCGACAACGCGGTCCGATAAGAGGACTAATAACAAGTTGATAGAAACGAATAAATCCAATTAAGATTTTTGCACCAAACGAATGTGTCGTTGCCATAATTTTTCTAAGATTTGCACAAAAGAGCTATTATCAAGCTTACCAATACCACCTTTTGCAACAAAAACAAAATCACATGCTGGTAAACGATGTTGCGATAAACGAAAACTTTCTCGTACTAAGCGTTTAATACGATTACGATCATGAGCTCGTTTTAAATGTTTTTTAGCCACAGTCAAACCTAAGCGAGGACGCTCAAGATTATTTTTTCTGGCAAGGATGGTTATTTCTGGAGTGCTAGCTCTGAACGGTTGTTCGAAGACATTTTTGAATTGAACGGGAGTTAACAAACGTAACTCCCTTGAAAAGTTCAGCTTAACCACTAAGAACGCTGATTATGCAGATAAACTTTTACGACCTTTAGCACGACGACGCGCTAAAACTTGACGGCCATTTTTAGTTGCCATACGAGCACGGAAACCGTGAGTACGACTACGTTTTAATACAGAAGGTTGAAATGTACGTTTCATTGTAATCTACCTAAATCCAGATTATGAGTTAATAAAAATAGAGCGCAATTTTAATCATAAAATACGCGTTCGTCAAATAAGAAACGGAAATTTTTCGGGAAAAACTCTCGGACTTCCAAAATCGGGGGGATTATACGGATTTTTGTATAAATCTCAAGCCGATTTTTTAGAAGATCTTTCCACTCATTTATTGTAAAATCTCCGCTAATTTTTACCGCACTTTTCTCTATTACAAAAACAACAAGGATCCTTTTGTGAATCTCTCAAATCTTTGGCAAAGTTGCCTGTTACAACTTCAAGATCAAGTTTCAGCCAGCGATCTTAGCACTTGGCTTCGCCCTTTACAGGCTGATGTAGTATCAGATAACCACATCGTATTATACGCATCGAATATGTTTGTGAAAGGTTGGGTGGAAACTCATTATCTCGCACAAATCCAGCAAATTTGTCAAACACTTGCACAAAATCCTGAACTGCGCATTTCTTTAAAAGAAGGGGTCAAACCAGCACCTAAAGTAGTGGAGAGTGCACCAAGTGACAATCCTAAAAAAGAAAGTGCGGTAGATTTTCAAGCTGAATCTAGTGCTTCAGTAAAATTTGAATCCCATCTAAATACTAAACACTTATTTGATAACTTTGTTGAAGGTAAATCGAACCAACTCGCACGCGCAGTCGGTCAAAAACTTGCTCAAGCTCCAGGCGAACCTTCGGCCAATCCTTTCTTTTTATATGGTGGTACAGGTTTAGGTAAAACCCACTTATTACACGCAATTGGCAATGGCATTTTAGCCAATAAACCGAATGCGCGCGTGCTTTACATTCACGCAAATAACTTTATGCAACATATGGTAAAAGCAGTGCGTGACAATAAAATGGATCAGTTCAAAAAATTCTATCGTTCTCTCGATGCGCTTTTAGTGGATGATATTCAATTTTTCGCTGAAAAAGAAAAAACCCAAGAAGAATTCTTCCATATATTCAATAACTTATTTGAAACGGGTCGCCAAATTATCTTAACGTCAGATCGTTATCCTAAAGAAATTGAAAAAATTGAAGAACGTTTAAAATCACGTTTTGGCTGGGGCTTAACAACAGCTATTGAGCCGCCCGATCTTGAAACTCGCGTAGCGATTTTATTGAAAAAGGCGGAAGAACATAATATGCATTTACCAGAAGAAGTCGCTTTCTTCATTGCTCAACGCTTGCGTACCAACGTGCGTGAACTCGAAGGGGCATTAAATCGAGTGAAAGCAATGCAAGACTTCAAAGGAGGTGACATTGATATTGATTTCGTGCGTGATACCTTGAAAGATATTTTGGCTCTGCAAGAACGCTTGGTTACCATTGAAAATATTCAAAAAGTAGTAGCTGAATATTATCGAATTAAGGTTTCAGATTTAAAATCAAAAAGTCGAGCGCGCTCAGTGACTCGTCCTCGCCAAATTGCAATGGCGTTAGCAAAAGAACTCACAAACCGCAGTTTACCTGAAATCGGTCGTGCCTTTGACCGTGATCACACTACCGTATTAAACGCTTGCCGCGAAGTACCAAAATTCCGCGAGCAAGACAATAGCATTCAAGAAGATTGGGCGAATTTAATCCGCACTTTGTCCGCATAAAAGGAGAACGCAATGCAATTTAGTATTTCAAGAGAAAATTTATTAAAACCGTTGCAACAAGTATGTGGCGTATTGAGTAGTCGTCCAAACATTCCTGTATTAAACAACGTGTTGTTGCAAATTGAAGACCATCGATTGACTATCACAGGCACAGATTTGGAAGTCGAATTATCGAGTCAAACTCAGCTTTCATCGTCTTCTGAAAATGGCACCTTCACGATTCCAGCAAAAAAATTCTTAGATATTTGCCGCACTTTATCTGATGATTCAGAAATCACGGTTACTTTTGAAGAAGATCGTGCATTAGTGCAGTCTGGGCGTAGCCGTTTTACACTGACAACCCAACCTGCAGAAGAATATCCAAACCTCACGGATTGGCAATCTGAAGTAGATTTTGAACTACCGCAAAATACCTTACGCCGTTTAATTGAAGCCACTCAATTTTCCATGGCAAACCAAGATGCGCGCTATTTCTTAAATGGCATGAAGTTTGAAACAGAAGGCAATTTATTGCGTACTGTGGCAACAGATGGCCATAGACTTGCGGTGTGCACCATCTCGCTTGAACAAGAATTACAAAATCATTCTGTGATTTTACCGCGTAAAGGCGTGTTAGAACTTGTTCGTTTATTAGAAACAAGTGATGAACCAGCGCGTTTACAAATCGGTACCAACAATTTACGTATTCATCTAAAAAACATTGTATTTACATCAAAATTAATTGATGGTCGTTTCCCTGACTATCGCCGAGTGTTGCCTCGTAATGCAACAAAAATTGTCGAAGGCAGCTGGGAAATTCTTAAACAAGCCTTTGTACGCGCATCAATCTTATCGAATGAGCGCGTGCGTAGCGTGCGTTTAAACTTAAGCGAAAACCAACTAAAAATTACGGCTTCCAACACCGAACATGAAGAAGCGGAAGAAATCGTAGATGTCAATTACAATGGAGAAGAATTAGAAGTCGGTTTTAATGTCACCTATATTCTTGATGTGCTAAATGCGCTTAAATGCAATCAAGTTCGCATGCGCCTAACTGATGCCTCTTCTAGTTGCTTAATCGAAAACTGTGAAGACAACAGTAGCGAATATGTAATTATGCCAATGCGTTTATAATATGGCGATTTCGCGCTTACTGGTCGAAAAATTTCGTAACTTAACAGCCGTGGATCTTGATTTTGATCCCGGCTTTAACTTTTTGGTTGGCAACAATGGTAGCGGGAAGACAAGCTTATTAGAAGCAATTTTTTATCTTGGTCACGGACGCTCATTCAAAAGTGCGGTAACAAATCGCATCATTTCTTACGACGAACCTCACTTTACCCTATTTGGACAAATCCAAGAAAGCCAACATCAATGGTCAGTGGGATTACAAAAACTTCGTCAAGGCAACACGTTAGTAAAAATTAACGGTGAAGATGGCAATAAAATTTCCGATCTTGCTCATCTTTTGCCAATGCAATTAATCACCCCAGAGGGCTTAACCTTACTGAATGGTGGGCCAAGTTATCGCCGAGCGTTTTTGGATTGGGGACTTTTTCATCATCAAACAAGTTTTTATGCAGCTTGGAGCAATCTTAATCGATTACTCAAACAGCGAAATGCCGCCCTTGCACAAAATCAGCCCTACTCCGCTATTAAAGTTTGGGATGTCGAGCTTGCCAAACTCGCTCATCAAGTGAATCAATGGCGTTCCGAATATGCAGAAGCGCTACGCCCTGAAATCGAGCAAACTTGCCAACTTTTCCTCCCTGAATTAGACATTAATGTCAGCTTTCATCAAGGATGGGAAAAAAATACGGATTATGCAGAGGTTCTTGAGCAAAATTTTGAACGAGATCGCGCCTTAAATTACACATTTTCCGGACCTCAAAAAGCTGATTTTCGTTTCAAAGCACAAGGATTGCCAGTGGAAGATGTACTTTCTCGTGGACAGCTTAAACTTTTAATGTGCGCATTAAGACTGGCTCAAGGCGAGCATTTAATGAAAGAAAAGCAACGCCATTGTATTTTTTTGATCGATGATTTTGCATCAGAATTAGATCAATATAAACGAGCACTGTTGGCAGAACGATTACAACAAAGCGGTTCACAAGTGTTTGTTACAGCCATTACTCAAGAACAATTAAAAGAGATGCAAGTCGAAAACAGAAAAATGTTTTCAGTCGATAATGGAATCATTAAAGCGTTAGATTAGATCAAAAGTGCGGTGAAAAATAATTGAATTTTTAAAAGTTACATAATTATCATTAGCCAGTAATTTATTGGTGAATATGATTCACTTTTTAAACAATTTATGGTAAAAAAACTCCCCTAAAATAAAACTAGCAAATTAACACCGCAACACATCTCCAAGATTTGAATCACCTCATAGCCGTAATATAAAACTGGTCCTATAAAATCTACTTTTTAAAATCAATTTATAAGGACAGCCAACATACTAAATAAAAAATTCAAACTTAATTTTATTGCCCTAACTGTCGCCTATGCACTAATCCCTTATACAGAAGCCGCGTTAGTTAGAGACGATGTGGATTATCAAATATTCCGTGATTTTTCAGAAAACAAAGGAATGTTCTCTGTGGGGGCAACAAATATGCTGGTAAAAGATAAAAATAATAAAGATTTGGGCACTGCCTTACCTAACGGTATTCCGATGATTGATTTTAGCGTGGTAGATGTAGATAAACGAATTGCCACCTTGGTGAATCCACAATATGTAGTAGGCGTAAAACACGTTGGTGATAATGTGAGTGAACTTCATTTTGGGAATTTGAATGGACATAGAGAACGAGGTAATGCTAAGTCACACCGAGATGTATCGTCCGAAGAAAACCGATATTACACCGTTGAAAAAAATAGTTTTCCTTCTGAATTGACGAGAGATCCTATAACTAAAGAAGAACATTCTCAAAAACGCCGTGAAGACTACTATATGCCGCGCCTTGATAAATTTGTGACCGAAGTCGCTCCTATTGAGCCATCAACCGAAAGTAGCAATAAGGGCGAATATAACAACACCGATAAATATCCTGCTTTTGTAAGACTTGGAAGTGGTAGTCAATTTATTTATAAAAAAGGAGATAATTACAGCTTAATTTTAGATAACCATGAAGTTGGAGGGGATAATCTAAAATTGGTTGGTGACGCCTATACTTATGGTATTGCTGGAACGCCTTATAAAGTGAATCATACAGACGATGGACTCATTGGGTTTGGTGATTCAACCGAAGATCATAACGATCCAAAAAAGATATTATCTCGTAAACCGCTTACTAATTATGCTGTCTTGGGAGATAGTGGCTCACCGTTATTTGTTTATGATAAATCTAAAGAGAAATGGCTTTTCCTTGGTGCTTATGATTTTTGGGGAGGGTATAAGAAAAAATCTTGGCAAGAATGGAATATTTATAAGCCAAAATTTGCAGAAGAAATTTATAAGAAAAATGATGCGGGTTCATTAACAGGCTCTTCAGAATCCTATAATTGGAAAACTTCAAATGACTCAAGTGTTATTTATAATGATGCTACTTCTTTGAATAAGATAAATAACAAGAATGTGACCTTTAATGGAAATGGAACAATTACTTTAGAGAATAATATCAATCAAGGCGCAGGTGGATTGTTCTTTAAGGGTAATTATACAGTTGAAGGCACTTCCAATGATACTACTTGGAAAGGGGCTGGGATTTCTGTTGATGAAGGAAAAGAAGTTGTTTGGAAACTACATAATCCAACATCTGATCGTTTAGCAAAAATTGGTAAAGGTACATTAGTTGTTGAAGGAAAGGGAGAAAATAAAGGATTGCTTAAAGTTGGTGACGGTATCGTTATCTTAAAACAGCAAGCTGACACCAATAATAAAGTACTGGATTTTGCACAACTAGGAATTTTGAGCGGTCGCCCAACAGTTATACTTACAGATGATAAACAGATTAAACCTGATTCAATTTATTTTGGTTTTAGAGGGGGACGATTAGATTTAAACGGTAATTCACTTAAATTTGATCATATTAGAAATATGGATGAGGGGGCTAGATTAGTTAATCACAATACCAGTAAATCCTCTAATGTAACTATTACTGGGGATAATTTGATTACAAATTTAAATCAAATTAATCAAATATATACGATGCAACCACGAGATGAAGAAAACCCTTTACGAGTTACTCCTGTGCCATATGGTAAACACCTCTATTATAGTAGTGAATGTAGAATATATTATGCCTTAAAAAGAGGTTCTAGTCCTCGTGCTGAAATGCCTTGTAATGGAAAAGAAAATAATCAAGATTGGCTATATATGGGTGAAAATGAAACAGATGCCAAAATAAATGTAATGAATCATATCAACAATGAGCGTATGAATGGTTTTAATGGCTACTTTGGTGAAGATGATGGTAAAGGCACAAATGGTGAATTAAATATCACTTTTAGCGGTAAAACCGATCAAAATCGCTTTTTATTGACAGGCGGAACAAACCTTAACGGTGAATTAAAAGTTGAAAAAGGTACATTATTCCTTTCCGGCAGACCAACACCACACGCAAGAGATATTGCTAATATTTCTTCAACGGAAAAAGATCAACACTTTACTGAAAATAATGAAGTGGTGGTAGAAAATGACTGGATTGACCGCACTTTTAAAGCAACCGTAATAAAAGTGAGTGGCAATGCCACCCTTTATTCAGGACGCAATATTGCAAATATTACTTCTAATGTCACAGCCTCAGATAATGCTCAAGTGCATATTGGCTATAAAGCTGGGGATACGGTCTGTGTGCGTTCTGACTATACAGGCTATGTGACTTGCCATAATGGTACTTTATCTACAAAAGCACTCAATAGTTTTAATCCAACTAATTTGCGCGGTAATGTAAATTTAACCGAGAGTGCAAACTTTACCTTAGGCAAAGCCAATTTTCATGGCTCAATTCAGGCAGGTGGAAACAGCCAAGTACGTTTAACCGAAAATAGTAAATGGTATTTAACTGACGATAGCAATGTTAATCACTTAAATGTAGACAATGGACATATTCATTTAAATACAGCAGAGAATGAAAACAGTGTGAAAAAATATAACACGCTGACTGTGAATAACTTATCAGGCAATGGGCATTTCTATTACTTGACTGATCTTACTGATAAGCAAGGCGATAAAGTAGTGGTAAAAAACTCTGCTTCAGGTGATTTTAAATTAAATGTGTCATTAGTTGGGAATACCGTTGATTTAGGTGCTTGGAAATATGAATTACGTAAAGATAATGGAATTTATCGCTTATATAATTCAGAAGTTGAAAAAAGACATCAAACCACAGAGGCTACTCAAGTAGATCATAAAAATGAAGAAACGGTTAATGTTGTTGATACTCCTCTACCCACTCCAAATTCTGCGACGACCACCAATGTAGCCACAAAAAATCAAGATAACGATTTTAATAGAACTGGCACAGGACATTCAATTGTTATTGATATACCTGAACAAGTAATGATTACACATAAAAGCCCAGATGGGGAAATCTTAGCAGAATACGTTGTATTAAAATCCGCATTTAATAATTCACTTGATAAAAATAAAAAATCTTTTAATGGATTAATTGCGACCGAAATGAAATCGAGCGGAAAAAATGCTTATATTATTACTTACAAAAAAGTAGAGGCTGTTGAACCGCAAAATAAATCTGAAGAGACTGAAACTTCCTCTCAGTCTGAAGTAAATAAATCAGAAACAGCTCAACCTGAAAATACGGCGGCAGAAACAGTAACGTCTGAAAAACGCCCTGAGGAAACCGCTCCACTAGAAGTGAGTGTGACTGATAATTCTACTCAGCCTGAAGCAGGCAAATCAGAAAAAACTCAACCTGAACTGCGAGATCTCATTAGTAAAAACACCAATGCTGTACTTTCTGACTCAATGGCAAAAGCACAATTTGTTGCATTAAATGTTGGAAAAGCGATTTCTCAACATATTAATCAACTAGAAATAAATAATGAGGGGCAATATAGCGTTTGGGTATCTAATTCTTTGATGAACGAAAATTATTCCTCAAGCCAATATCGTCGTTTTAGTTCTCAAAGTGTAAGAAGCCAATTAGGCTTAGATAAATCTGTGACGAGAAATATTCAGCTAGGTGGTATATTGACTTATGTTCGGAATAGTAACAGCCTTGATGAGGCAACAAGTAAAAATACTCTAGCACAAGTTAATTTCTATTCTAAATATTATGCGGATAATCATTGGTATTTGGGCATTGATTTAGGCTACGGCAAGTTCCAAAGCAACCTACAAACCAATAATAATGCTAAATTTGATCGTCATACAACACAAATAGGCTTAATAACTGGCAAAGCGTTTAACATAGGGAATTTTAGGGTTAAACCAAGTGTAGGTATTCGTTATGGCTACTTATCAAGCTCTAATTTTGCATTAGGTCAAGATCGCATTAAAGTAAGCCCTATATCCGTCAAAACAACCTTTGCTCAACTTGATTTAAGTTATACCTATAACTTAGGTGAGTTTTCTATTACACCAATTTTATCTGCTCGATATGATGTAAATCAAGGAAACGGAAAAATTAATGTAAATGGATATGATTTTTCTTACAACGTTGAAAATCAACAACAATATAATGCTGGCCTTAAATTGAAATACCATAATGTAAAATTAAGTTTAATTGGCGGATTAACAAAAGCTAAACAAGCAGAGAAACAAAAAGCTGCTGAAGTAAAACTAAGTTTTAGTTTTTAATACGCCTATTTGAATTAGCGTTATAGATTGCAAAGCCCTATGTATGATTTGCACCCCAAAAGTTGAACGAAACAATCAACTGATTAAGGTGCAAATTTTTTATGGTTAAATCCCCCGTCATTTAAACAACAAGTGATCAATTTTTGATCTTTAACACAGTAAAAATTGCTTTCAGTGTAAAATAAAAGGACTAAGCCCTGTGAGTTACAGAACTCAGTCCTTAATTTAACAATCTAACTTTTTGAGAGTTAATCAGTTATACACCTTTATTGTATCGAGTAAAACTTATCCTGTGAAATTGGCAAACCATCCTAAGTTTGCACCGACTTGTGCCACAATGTTTAACACACCGAATAAGATCACAAAGCCAATCATAAAATTGCCACCGTAAACTTTATAACTCGCTTGTGGGAACTTTTGACGGCTTGCTTTAGCAAGAAGTGCTGGTACGATTGCAGCCCAAATGGTTGCTGCTAATCCTGCATAACCAATGGCAATCACAAAGCCATAAGGGAATTGTAAACTTAATAATAGTGGTGGTAAAAATGTCACTAATGTGGTTTTTGTTCGTCCTAACAAGCTGTCGTCAAATTTAAACAGATCCGCAATATAGTCAAATAATCCTAAAGTTACGCCTAAGAATGACGTAGCAATCGCCATATAAGCAAAGAAATTTAATGCGACGGCAAGGTATTCTACTTCAATATATTTATGTAACGCCTCTAGTAATGCGGAAACATCGCCGCCTTTTTCAATTACCGGAGCAAATTCGGTGCGTGGCAAATTACCTTGCACAGCAAGTTGCCATAAAACATAAATCACAAGTGCTAATCCCGTACCAATAAAGATTGATTTCATCACACGACGACCATCACGATCGTAATATTTGACGAGACTCGGGACATTTCCGTGGAAACCAAACGACACGAGACAAACTGGAAGTGCGGTCAATAAATAAGGTAAATATGTTTGCTCGCTTTCAGCAGCGGTATTGAATAAAACTGCTGTTTTTACAGAGCTTAATAAACCAATGGTAGAAAGGAAAAAAGCGATAACCATCCCGACAATTAACAGGGTTGTGAAACGATCTACCGCCTTAGTTGAAATCCATACAAAGGCGGCAAGAATAAGGCAGAAAATTAAAGATCCTGAAGTTCTTCCAATATCCACCGCATTTTCAGCAGAACTGAATGCTTGGTTGAGCAGATTTTGTGTAATGCCTCCGCCTGAGGTTATGTAGGCGTAAGTCAAAATATACAAGACGAAAGCAACAGAAAGACCGTTGATAATATTCCAACTTTTTCCTAATAAATCTTTAACGATGGTGTCAAAACTTGAACCTGTTGGATAATGCAGATTAGCTTCTAGGATCATTAATCCTGATGTGGTCATACAAAACCAAGTATAAATTAAAGCGAGAATCGAACCAATAAACCATACACCCGCCGTTGAAGTTGGGTTAGCCAGCATGCCCGCACCAATTGCTGTACCAGCGATGATCATCGCACCGCCTAAGAGAGATGGGGATTTGTGTTGTGTCATAAAATGCCTCTAAAAATAAATTTGCACTATTATAGTAGTGCAAAAGGAAAGTGCAATATATTTATATCGACAAAAAATAATTAATTCATATAATCAGCGTCAGTTCAAAAAAGGGTTATTTATGAAAAAACAACTTAAAAGTTTTGCTTTTGCTTTATTAGCTAGTTCGCTTATAACGGCTTGTGCAGATTCGGCTTCTATAAATCGAGAGGCTGCGAGTAGCTATGCACAAGAAATGGGAAAAATTCGTACGCAGGGTGCAATTGATACTTCATCAAATACCGCAAAACGAATTCACCATGTGTTTCATAAAATGGTGAATTATGCAAACCAAGCTAATGAAACTGGGCAACAATTTAACTGGCAAATTAATGTTATTAAGTCAAAAGAACTCAATGCTTGGGCAATGCCTGGTGGTAAAATGGCGTTCTATACTGGGTTAGTTGATACTTTACAACTTAATGATAACGAAATCGCGGTTGTAATGGGGCATGAAATGGCTCATGCATTAAAAGAGCACGGTAAAGCCAAAACTAACTTTGGAACGGTTAGTAATATTGTCGGAGCTATCGGTGGAACAGCATTATCTATTGCAGTTGGGACGGATGTGACTGATTTGGTTTCGCTTACTAAAGATTTTGCTTTAGATAAACCTTATTCTCGTAGTGCTGAAACTGAAGCAGATGAAGTAGGGCTAATGTTAATGGCTCGTTCTGGATATAATCCACAGGTAACACCAGGATTGTGGCAAAAAATGGCAAAAGTGTCTGGTGGTTCTCGAGGGGCTCTTGATGCATTAGCCTCTACTCATCCTAGTGATCAGTCCCGTCAAGAAAACTTACAACGTTTATTGCCTGAAGCGATGGAGCTTTATAAAGCCGCTAAAGATAAAAATGGCTAAATAAATTTAGTCAAAAAATGATCTGCCTCAAAATCTGGACGATAAATTCAAGGACTGACAACGATATTGTATCGGACTCCGTCCTTTTAATTTCAGTTGGATCCGACGGTGGTTATAATAGTCCAAATAATCCCTTACCTATTCACCTGTCTATTCTTTCGTTTTATTGAGTTATATCCTGCTCGACAAGTATTCTACGATAAGCACTCATCTGATACAGCCAGCCTTGGTCTGAATGTTAAATCAAGCCCTCAACCTTATTCTGGCGTTTGCCCGCCATGTTTAACATTGACTTGTGCCCCATCTTTTGCTTTACCGTTACCCATTTTTGATTCGGGGCAGTTATCGTAAAATTACGCTCAAAACGATTCGGGACAATATGGCCTATTGTGTCTCGATAGGTCATGAATTTCTTGCGTTTTCTTAACCGCACTTGGCGTCCAAGTACCGCATTAGAAGTTGGATTTTCTTGTGCTTTACCGTTGGCAGACAGGCTGAACACTTCGGTAGCCATAATCAGGATAATTGGCTTTGATGCGTTTAATGGCCTTTTTCAGCTACGCCCCTTATCCAGTTTAATCTGAAGTTTAGCAAAAAATGCACTACGTGCTAACCGTACAAATCCTAAAAGCCATTTTAATGGGTACGTTCTTAACCTTTGGATAATTTCCTTTACTCGGCTTCGTACTGAAATCTGAGCCTTCTCAATTCATTTAGGTAGGCTTCAAGCTGTAAAATTCTCAGGCGTAAAGGCTCTTCTTCAGTTTTGGGTAGAGGTGGCATTTTTGCATATTTGGGTTTCATCGGCGGTCGTCCTGATGGTTTACGGGGAATAAGTTCTTTTATGCCACTTTTTTCAAACCGTTTCAACCACGTACAGACTAGGGAGTTGGAAGGAATATTGTAAAAACACGCAGCTTCTCTGATACTCATTTTCCCATTCAAAATAGAGTGGAAAGCCTGTAATTTAAATTCTATTGTGTAATGTTTACCCATAAAAAAATCTGCACCTCAATTGTTGGTTGTTGAGTCCAACTTTTAGAGTGCAGATCAAATTTTCACCGCTCTTTTTTCTTAACTAGGATTAGATTTGTGTTAAATCTACGTTTTTAGTTTCTTTTGACGCTAATAATGCCAATAGCGTCATGAGGGCATTGATTGCTAAATAAATCCCTACGCCCATCACACCAAATGACGCATTAATTTTTAAAGAAATCATCGCCGCAATCGTTGCACCAATAATTGATGCTAAATTATAGGCAAGAGAGGCACCTGAATAACGCACTTCCGTTGGGAATAATTCTGGTAATAACGCAGCCATTGGACCAAATGTCATTCCCATAATCGCCATACCAATCACTAAAAATACAAATACGCTAACTGGTGTACCATTTTCTAAGAATAATGGCATGGTTAAACCAAGCACACCAATAGCTACAGTCACCCAAATTAACCATTTACGGCGACCAATTTTATCGGCATAAACACCAGAAATACTGATAAAAATACCAAATACAATGGCACTAATTAATAACAAACCAGTAAAGGTATTTGCTGGGATACCTAAGCCAAGCGCATAACCTGCTTCAGAAAGCTTTGGCGCGGTTCGAGAATATGCCTGAGCAAAAGCCGTCATAATGTAAAACAGAGAATAAGTTGCCACCATAATAAATGTACCAATGATCATTGGTTTTAAGTGTTTGGTAAACACAACACTCACTGGTGCATTCAATTTTTTGCCTTTTTGCTCTGCTTCCACAAATACGTGGCTTTCGTGTAAAGTTAAGCGAACATATAAGCCAACTGCAACTAATAAAATAGAAGATACAAACGGAATACGCCACGCCCATTCAACAAGTGCATTATGACCAAGTAAATAGCTAACTAAGAAGAACGTTCCATTAGCGACAAATAAACCAATTGGCGCACCTAATTGAGGAAAAGTACCGTACCACGCACGTTTACCCTCTGGCGCATTTTCTGTTGCAACTAAAGCTGCACCGCCCCATTCGCCACCGAGTCCAATACCTTGACCAACACGGCATACGCAAAGCAAAATCGGTGCCCAGATACCGATTTGAGCATAGTTAGGAAGTAAACCAATTACTACTGTTGAACCGCCCATTAAAACAAGGGAGGCAACCAAGGTTTTTTTACGACCAATTTTATCGCCGAAGTGACCAAATAATGCCGAACCAATAGGACGTGCAAAAAATGCAAGCGCAAGCGTAGAAAGAGAAAGTAAATCATTAGAAAGTGGATCATCGCTGTGGAAGAATTGCGTATTGAAAACTAATACAGCGGCAGCTGCATAGATATAATAATCAAAAAATTCGATTGCTGTACCGACCATCGAGGCTAACGCCACTTTCATCGGATTATTGCGAAGTTGTGTAGACATTGTGTTTCCTTAGAAGTTTATTATAAATAGAAAGGATTGAATCCTAGCATTTTAACTAAGGTCTAGCAATTTTTAATATGCAATTTTCTATTTTTTTAGAGAAATATTTTGAATTTTCTAAATGTGAGTTATGCCCAGCACAGGGAATTGTCACTAAATTAATTTGATTTTCTTTCGTAATAGTTTGAAATTTATGATCTCGTTCGCCACAAAAATAAAAAAATGGCAAAGAACTTAACCGCACTTTTTCACTAAAATCAGGTTGTTTGGATAGACTTGTCGCCAACAACATTTTGCCAATATTTTCCCCGCAATTTGATTTTCGTTTTTCAACCAACTGTAATCTTTCTTCTGCAGTCAAATGGGAAAACACAGGTTGTTGATACCAATCATTTAACACATTTTCTGGCGATTGTTGTATAAAACGTTGAGCCCAAACAAAATCCAGCTGAAAACGAACTTGCTTTTCTTCGTCAGTTTTTAAACCTAGATTCGCCCCTTCTAAAATAACGCCTTGCAAATTAGATCTTTCCACCTGAGCTTGCAGTGCATAATACAAAGCAATCCGTCCGCCTAAAGAATACCCAACAAGAAAATAGGGTTCATTTTTTACCGCACTTTTAATTTGCTGAGATAAATACTCCGCCGTTTCTTCAAAATTTGTAACTTCAACGCCTTTGGCTTGTCCATGAAAAGGCAAATCTAGCGCAATACAATTAAAGTGCGGTAGATTTTCAATGACTTTTTGCCAGTCGTTTTTTGTACCAAGAAGTCCGTGAAGAAAAATGATGTTTATCATTGAAAGGATTATTGATAGAAAATAATAAAATATGGCGGACTAAAGCCCGCCTACAGAATACTTAAGCACCAATCACGGCGTGACTAATTTGCTCGATTAAGCGTTTATACAAACCACTACCATCACTCGGATTGGTTTTAATTTCAATTAACGTTGCCTTGCGACGACTATAAGCCTGTTTAACAACGGAATTAAGATCTGCCCAAGTATAAGGATGAGCGTATTTGAGATCGAACATTGCCGCGATTTGAGAAAAATCGCCATTATGCGGTAATCGATAGAACTGATCTTTGACTTGTTCATCCACAGGTAACATATCAAAAATCGCACCACCATTATTATTGATCACAAAGATTACCGTTGGTTGCGTAACGTTTTTGAATAATGCGAAAGAATTTAGATCATATAAAGTGGACGTATCGCCAATTACCGCAACAACAGGTTTATTTGAACCTATACCAATTCCAGCTGCCGTAGCCAACAAACCATCAATTCCACTCGCGCCACGATTGGTATAAACAGGATAACTTTCTGGTAATTGCGTTAGCGCATCAACCAGACGAACAAGTAAACTATTACCTAAAAATAAAACACCGTTATAAGGTAAAAGTGTTGGTAAACGTAATGCGAACGAGGCTTCCGTTAAATTTCCGCCTACTTGCTGTTCAATAAAGGTCGCACAGAACTTAGATAAAGCTAATGGCTCAAGCAACCAAGGCTTTTGGCGTAAAGGAGGATGCGCACGCAACCAATGATGTGCTTTAGCATTAAATCTTGTCAGCGAATGATGATAAGGATCTAATGCCTTACCGCTTTGTTCAACCAACCAAAATTCACCTTTAAACGCCTGTAAGAATTGATTAATTCGTTTACTAATAAAGCGTGCACCAAATTGAATAACAATATCAGCTTGCAGAAGTTTTTCACGAACAGTTTGGTTTGCGAGCCAAATATCTTCATAAGGCGTAGTTGGAACAACACCAGATTGAATATCCGTCAGCAATACCCAGCCCATTGAGGTTGCCCAAGAATTAATACTCATCGCTTGTTCTGCAGGTAATTGACCAACCACAACGACACCACGCTTAGTGCGCCAATGATCCCAGTTTTCATGCATTAATACTTCGTTCTGTTGCGCTTCCACATTCATCCAAGGCTTAGTTTGAATTAACCAGCGCTGTAACGGTTGCAGCCAAGGGTGAGAATCTACAGCCTCACCAGTTGCATCATAAAGTGGCTCGGCAAATGGTACATTAATATGAACAACGCCACCTTGTTGTTTTTGCTGGAAAGCAGCCTGTTCAAGTAAAGAAATTAACCACTGCGCAGAATAATTCGCATTCGGTTTAGGTAAATTAACATTTGAAACCGGATACTGACCAAACATATTTTGCTGCAAAATCGCCTGATTTGCACCGCACTCCCAAAGTTCTGGTGGACGATCCGCAGTTAAAACAAATAAATTCACACCGGTTTGGCGTGCTTCAATAATGGCAGGATAAAGGTTTGCAGTCGCCGTGCCTGATGTCACGATAATGGCAACAGGTGATTGAGTTGCCTTAGCAATACCCAAAGCAAAAAAACCTAAACCACGTTCATCAAAATGTGTATGACAAGTGACTGCCCCCGCATTTTGCAAACGTACGGCTTCAAGAGTTAAAGGTGTCGAACGCGAACCTGGCGCGATACAAACGTGAGAAACGCCTTGGCGCACCAAGGTTTCTAAAATCACTTTCGACCAACAACGATTAAACACGCTTACCGACATTTTTTTCTCCGTTATCATTTTTCTTCTGCAAACAAGGAAATCAACCCTGCTGCTTTACGTTCAATTTCTTTCCATTCTTCCAATGGCTGCGAGCCTGCCACAATGCCCGCGCCAGCAAATACACGAATACGATGACCCTCAATAAAGGCGGAACGAATCGCCACACAAAATTCTGAACATGCATCGCTCATCATACCCAATGTTCCCGCATACCAGCCTCGATCAAAGGTTTCAATTTCTGACAAAATCATTTTGGCTTGTTGCTGTGGCAAACCAGATACTGCAGCTGTAGGATGAATCGCTTTTAATATATTGACATCTGCATAATGTGCGGTCAAATTTGCACGAATTTTACGAATCAAATGTTGTACTTTACGTAACGGTTTCAATTCCACATTGCTTACATCAAAACTTTCTACTTGCTTACGTAAATTCTGCGAAATATCTTCTACGACCAACCAATTTTCTTTTAAATTTTTCTCGTCATTTAACAACCAATTAGCTTGAGATTGCGTTTCTTCCTCACTTTCAGAAACCGATGCCGTACCCGCCAGAGCCTCGGTTAACAACAAGTTATACTCACGAGCAAATAGGCGTTCTGGCGTAGAGCCAACAAAAACCGAATGAGGATTTTCAGCCCACAAAAAATGATAACAACCTTGATTTTGTTTTTCGCTTTCTGCTAAAAAATCGTACGCATTAATCGCTTGCTTTAAATGAAAAGTGGTTTCATTGGCTAATACAATTTTTGTTAGTTCCCCACTTTTAACTTCTACCAAAGCCTGATTTACCCAATCACACCAAGTTCTTTCGTTAGCTCGAGGATCTGTATGCAAAGGAATCTGTTTTGGCAAAGCAGAAAGTGCGGTGATATTTTCAAAAGTTTTGAGATAAGCTAAGGAATCATTAGCACTTTGTTCATCTTTCACAAAAAATGATACCAACATACCTTTCTCATCCTGTTCAACAAGAACTTTGGGTAATACAAATTGTGCAGTACCTTGAAATTGCAAACCGCCTACCAGTGGGAAACCGCTTTCTTCAATAAACTCTTGTGCTAAATTTAACTGTGAAAATGACCGCTCTTCACCAAGAGCAGCCAATGCTTTTGCTTCATCACGAAAATGTAAATAAAATTGTGGATACGCAGATTGACCTTTCAGCCAAGCCAACAAATCAACCTTGTCCAGTTTCACCTGAAAACGGACAAGTTCATTCATTGATTGCTGTAAATATGCGTGAATTTGCGATTTTAACTCGCCCATTGCCTGCGCTAAATAACTCATTAGATTTTGTTTTAAATACACAAAAATTAGCCGTATTCTACCGCAGATTGTTAATGACAAAAAATTTTTTTACAGAATCTTTTCAATATTGAAAATTCAGCGTAAATTAACCGCACTTTTCTCGAAAAATTTATTAGATACAAAAGGATTTCACTATGCGATTATTCCCAAAATCCGACAAATTAGAACACGTATGTTATGACATTCGCGGGCCAGTGCACAAAGAAGCACTACGCTTAGAAGAAGAAGGCAATAAAATTTTAAAACTTAATATCGGCAACCCCGCCCCTTTCGGCTTTGAAGCACCCGATGAAATTTTAGTGGACGTGCTACGTAATTTGCCATCGGCTCAAGGCTATTGTGATTCAAAAGGGTTATATTCTGCTCGTAAGGCGATTGTGCAATATTATCAATCAAAAGGGATTCACGGTGCGACCGTCAATGATGTGTATATTGGTAACGGCGTATCTGAGCTTATCACAATGGCAATGCAAGCATTGCTCAATGATGGTGATGAAGTACTTGTGCCGATGCCTGATTATCCGCTTTGGACTGCAGCGGTAACCCTTTCTGGCGGTAAAGCTGTTCATTACCTTTGTGATGAAGAAGCAAATTGGTTCCCCGCTATTGATGATATTAAAGCCAAGATGAATGCGAAGACTAAAGCGATTGTCATCATCAACCCAAACAACCCAACTGGAGCGGTGTACAGCAAAGAATTATTACAAGAAATTGTAGAAATCGCTCGCCAAAATAATTTGATTATCTTCGCTGACGAAATCTACGACAAAATTTTATACGATGGCGCAGTACATCATCACATTGCCGCACTTGCCCCTGATTTATTAACCGTTACGTTAAATGGTTTATCAAAAGCTTATCGAGTTGCAGGCTTCCGCCAAGGCTGGATGATTTTAAATGGTCCAAAACATAATGCGAAAGGTTATATTGAAGGTTTAGATATGCTGGCATCTATGCGTTTATGTGCTAACGTACCAATGCAACATGCAATTCAAACCGCACTTGGTGGCTATCAAAGTATTAATGAATTTATTTTACCGGGCGGCCGATTACTTGAGCAACGAAACAAAGCCTATGATCTTATTACTCAAATACCCGGTATTACTTGCGTAAAACCAATGGGGGCGATGTATATGTTCCCAAAAATCGATGTGAAAAAATTCAATATTCACAGTGATGAAAAAATGGTGCTTGATTTACTCCGCAAAGAAAAAGTGTTACTTGTGCACGGTAAAGGATTTAATTGGCATTCTCCAGATCACTTCCGTGTTGTTACTCTTCCTTATGTAAATCAACTTGAAGAAGCCATTACAAAATTAGCAAGATTTTTGTCGGACTACCGTCAATAACTTATATTTTGACCAAATAATAAAGAAGACTAAATAATCTGCCCCTAAAGTTGGACTAAACAACCAACTGACTAAGGCGCAGATTTTTTATTGACTAAATACACTCTATCTGCCAAACAACAAGTGAGGGATTTTTATCTTCAACACAGTAAAAATTGTTTTCTCATCCAAACATATTTTCAACCTCCCGAACAAATATTAAATCGTCAAATTCTCCTTAATGTCCAATATATTTATCATACGTTGGGTTTTCTTATGATTGATGTTGAGGAGGACTTAGAGCTAGAGTAATAAGAGGATAAACGTAACATTCATGATTATCACGATAATCCGTATAATTTGTTGTGATATCGTCTTATCTTTATCGATTTGTTCTTTCAAATGATAAAAGAAAATACTGAATAATCCCCCATTAAATCAAACAATATCTGAAGTGAAAAGCCATTATGCAATAATTGGACAAATTTTATTGCACTGTAGTGCGAGCAAAGAAAATAATATCAAATGAGAGGTTATCAATAAATCCTATTGAAAAACAGTATTCAACAAAGTATGCCGAGAAAAAGAAATTGTTTAGATAATGCGGTGACGGAGAGCTTATTTGGGCAGTAAAAAAGGAAGACTACAATGGAAAACAATTTGATACTTTTGATCAACTAGAAAAATAATTCATGAGTACATTCATTATTACAATCATGAGCGTACTCAGTGTAAACTAAAAGGACTAAGCCCCATGGAGTATAGAACTCAGTCCTTAATTTAATAGTCTAACTTTTAGGGTTAAATAAAAAACACCTAACTTTTATCTTTTTTAGCGTAAGAACGCTGGGATGTTTTTCTCGTATTCTGAGATTTTGTCTTCGTGTTGAAGGGTTAAGCCGATATTATCCAATCCGTTTAACAAACAATGACGGCGGAATTCATCCAGTTCAAAGTGATAGACTTTGTCACCTACAGTTACGGTCATCGCTTCTAAATCCACATGGATTTGTTTACCTTCATTTGCCCATACCCATTGGAAGATTTCTTCCACTTCTTCTTCGCTTAAGCGAATCGGTAACATATGATTATTTAAGCTGTTGTTATAGAAAATATCTGCAAAACTTGGTGCAATCATTACTTTAAAACCATAATCTGCTAATGCCCAAGGCGCATGCTCACGAGAGGAACCACAGCCAAGGTTTTTACGTGCTAATAAAATGGTTGCGCCTTGATATTGTGGATAATTCAACACAAATTCCGGATTAGGCTTGCTGCCTTCTACATCTAAATAACGCCATTCGTGGAATAAGTGTTTGCCGAAACCCACGCGAGTAATGGCTTGTAAAAATTGTTTTGGGATAATTGCATCGGTATCTATATTTGCCGCATCCAATGGTACGACTAAGCCTGAAAGTTGTTTAAATCCTGCCATTTTTCTTTTTCCTCTTTTTGCACTTTAATTTAATGCCACTTCACGAATATCAACAAATTTACCGAACATTCCTGCCGCTGCCGCCATAGCAGGGCTTACTAAATGGGTACGTCCATTACGACCTTGACGACCTTCAAAGTTACGGTTAGATGTGGAAGCACAACGTTCCCATTCGCCTAAACGGTCATCGTTCATCCCTAAACACATAGAACACCCCGGATTACGCCATTCCGCACCTGCTGCAATAAAGATTTTATCCAAACCTTCTTTTTCTGCTTGTTCTTTCACTAAACCTGAACCCGGCACCACTAAAATCCGTTTTACGTTATCGGCTTTTTTGCGTCCTTTCATCACCGCCGCTGCTGCGCGTAAATCTTCAATGCGCGAGTTGGTGCAAGATCCGATAAATACTTGATCAACTTTAATATCTTTTAAATTAGTGCCAGCTTCCAAGCCAATATAATGTAAGGCTTTTTCCGCCGAAGCACGTTGTACAGGATCTGCCATTTCTTGCGGATTTGGTATGGTTTCATTCACAGAAATTACCTGCCCAGGGTTTGTCCCCCAAGTTACTTGTGGTGCGATGTCTTTTGCATCCAATATCACCACTGTATCAAATGTTGCATCCTCATCAGATTTTAAGGTTTTCCAATAAGCGACAGCATCATCCCAATCTTTACCTTTCGGTGCATGTGGACGACCTTTTAAGTATTCGAAAGTAGTTTCATCCGGTGCGATTAAACCTGCTTTGGCACCCATTTCAATCGCCATATTACAAACGGTCATACGGCCTTCCATAGAAAGATCACGAATCGCTTCGCCGCAGAATTCCACTACATGGCCTGTACCGCCCGCCATAGTGGTTTTACCGATAATGGCAAGAATAATGTCTTTGGCGGTAATGCCCGGTGCCACTTTGCCTCGAACTTCAATTTTCATACTTTTTGCGCGAGCTTGTTTTAGTGTTTGAGTGGCTAATACATGTTCCACTTCAGAAGTGCCAATACCAAATGCTAAAGCACCGAAAGCACCATGAGTAGCTGTGTGGGAGTCACCGCAGACGATTGTCATGCCTGGCAAAGTTAAACCTTGTTCAGGCCCCATAACATGTACAATGCCTTGCTCTTTGGTTGTCATATCAAATAATTTGATACCCGTCGCCTTGGTATTTTTATCAAGTTCTAACACTTGAATTTTCGCTTGACCTTCAAGTTTATTGACATCTCGTACTTGAGTAGAAATGCTGTGATCCATTGTGCCGAAAGTTTTGTTCACTTGGCGCACTTGGCGCCCCGCAACACGTAAACCATCAAAGGCTTGCGGGCTGGTTACTTCGTGAATCAAATGACGGTTAATATACAAAATTGGCGTTTCGCCCTCTACTTCATACACAATGTGTGAATCAAATAATTTTTCGTAAAGTGTTTTTGCCATAATATTTTTCTCTATTCGTTAAGGGAAGTGCGGTTAAAATTCGAAGTGTTTTTCAACCGCACTTTAATTATTTTTATTAAATTGCTTGCGTAATCAATGTACCCATTTCTGCCGTTGAAACTGGTGTAGAATCATCTGCTAAATCAGCGGTGCGATGTCCGTTTGCCAAAACGTTTTGTACCGCACTTTCAATGGCATCTGCTGCTTCGTTTAAGTTGAAGCTATAGCGCAACATCATCGCTGCAGAAAGAATTTGTGCGATTGGGTTAGCAATGCCTTTGCCTGCGATATCTGGGGCTGAACCACCAGCAGGTTCATATAAACCAAAACCCTCTTCATTTAAACTGGCAGATGGCAACATTCCCATAGAACCCGTGATCATTGCCGCTTCGTCAGAAATAATGTCGCCGAAAATATTAGAGCAAAGTAAAACATCAAAAGATTCTGGTGCTTTGATTAATTGCATTGTGGCATTGTCGATATAAATGTGTTCTAAAGTGACTTCAGGGTAGTCTTTTGCCATTTCTGTCACGGTTTCACGCCATAAAATAGAAGACTGCAATACGTTCGCTTTATCCACAGAAGTGACTTTTTTATTGCGCTTCATTGCTGCCTCAAAAGCGGCTCTAACAATACGCTCAATTTCATATTTGTAATACACTTCCGTATCAAATGCTTTGGTTTGTGAACCTTCACCTTCACGGCCTTTAGGATGACCGAAATAAATCCCGCCCGTTAATTCACGCACAACCACCATATCAAATCCTTTCGCTGCAATATCTGCACGTAATGGACAGAATTTTTCTAAACCTTTATAAAGGGTTGCAGGACGAAGATTACAGAATAATTTGAAATGTTTACGCAAGGGCAATAATGCACCGCGTTCTGGTTGTTGATCTGGTGGTAAATTTGTCCATTTAGGGCCACCCACAGAACCAAATAAAATGGCATCCGCTTCATCACAGCCTTTTAAAGTTTCTGCAGGTAACGGGCAGCCACAATGATCAATTGCAGCACCACCGACAAAAAACTCGTTAAAGTTAAGTTTAAAACCAAATTTTTCTTGGACTTTGTTTAATACTTTAATGGCTTCAGCCATTACTTCGGGACCAATACCGTCTCCTGGTAGAACAGCGATGTTGTATAATTGCATATTGTTTTCCTATTTCAGTCACACTAAAGTGCGGTTAATTTTCTCTCATCTTTTGTGAAGAGGGTCTGGAGGAGATTTTAACGATATAAAATTCACCACTGAGGTTGATGTTACTTCTGCCAAATCTCCCCTAACCCATCTTTGCTAAAGAGGGGGATTGGGTTAGTGATGTTTATGGCTTTTAATGTCTGCCACTTTATGTGCGCGATAAATGGCATTAATTGCATGAACTAAAGCAAGTGCGGAAGATTCAACGATGTCTGTCGCTAAACCAACACCATGGAATTTACGGCCTTCATGTTCAACCACGATATCCACCTGACCTAAGGCTTCAGCACCTTCGCCTTTTGCAGTTAAGTTGTAGTGGGACATTTTGATTTCTAAGCCAGTTAAATTTAAGATTGCGTTATAAACGGCATCCACCGGGCCATTACCACCAATTGAAGACGTACTTAATTTTTCGCCATCTAATTCCACTTGAACAAAAGCGGTTGCCGGATATTCTTTCGTTGAATGAGCAGAAAGTTTATCTAATACCAAACGATCTTCATCCCCTTGTTGCATATCGATAAATGCCAATGCTTCTAAGTCATAATCGAATACCTGACCTTTTTTATCCGCCAATTTTAAGAACGCATCGTACAATTTATCCAAATCATAATCTTGTTCGTTATAGCCCATATCTGTCATATGACCTTTCACAGCCGCACGACCAGAACGTGCAGTTAAATTCAATTTTTCTTTTTTCAAACCGATGGTTTCTGGTGACATGATTTCGTAGGTATTTTTGTTTTTCAACATACCATCTTGATGGATACCAGAAGAATGGGCAAAAGCATTTGAACCCACAATAGCTTTATTTGGTTGAATTGGCATATTACAAAGTTGGCTAACCATTTGACTCACACGGTGAATTTCTTGAGTGTTGATACGAGTATCCACGCCCATAAACTCTTGGCGAACTTTCATTGCCATTACCACTTCTTCAAGAGAAGTATTGCCCGCACGTTCCCCAATTCCATTAATAGTACATTCAATTTGACGCGCACCATTTTGTACTGCGGTTAAAGAATTAGCGGTTGCCATACCTAAGTCATTATGGCAATGCACAGAAATCACAGCTTTGTCGATATTCGGCACGCGATTGCGCACTTGAGCAATAATGTTGCCGTATTCATTTGGTAAACAAAAACCTACTGTATCAGGAATATTTACCGTAGTTGCACCCGCATTGATTGCGGCTTCAACAATGCGACAGATATTATCAATACCTGTACGGCCGGCATCTTCGCAAGAGAACTCAACATCATCCGTATAATTACGTGCACGTTTCACTGCTGCAACAGCCATTCCTACTACATCATCAAAAGAACGTTTTAATTTCGCTTCAACGTGTAATGCCGAGCTTGCAATAAAAGTATGAATACGAAATGCTTCAGCAACTTTCAATACCTCGTATGCGGCATCAATGTCTTTATCTACGGCTCGAGATAACGCGGCAACACGAGCGTTTTTGATATAGCGTGCAATGGTTTGTACCGATTCAAAATCCCCTTGAGAAGAAACGGGGAACCCCACTTCCATTACATCCACGCCTAAGCGTTCAAGTGATAAAGCAATCTGTAACTTTTCTTTTACCGTCAAACTTGCTTTTAATGCCTGTTCCCCATCACGCAAGGTAGTATCAAAAATAATAACGCGATCTGTCATAACAATGTCCTTACTAAAAGTCCTTCTGAAATCACTCCAAAGTGCAGTGCATTTTCCTGTATTTTTTAGACAAAAAACCCGCAACTTATAAAGTGCGGGTTTAAAATTGGGTATTTACATCTGACTGTTTTTCATCCACAACTTAGCCGCACACAAAGTGTGAGAGCAGCAGGTTGAGAGATAAAGAAACAATACGAGACATAAATAAAAATCCTTCTGTGTAAAACGCTTTTCATATTACAAATAAAAAACTGGCTGTCAAACTATTTTTTAGCGTTTTATATCAAAAACAATCATTCAAACACAAGATAAAATATACATTTAACTAATAAATTTAAAATAAAAAGAATATTCAACCAAGTTAATTGCATTCAGCAAATTTTTATTATTGAATTTTTTACATTTTCAAAATAAGAAAAATTTTGCAATTTTTTACTCATCAAAAAGAATTTTTGCTATCTACATCGCAAAATACTTTCAAGTTAATCGTTTCTTTCACTCGTTTTTTCCATACTACATTTTCAAATCAAAAAGGAAAAAGCATGCAAGATATTACCTACACGCTACTCCGCCTAATGCAAGTCCCTAAACTTGGCGGAGTTGGCATTGATAAAATTTTATCCAATATTACGCTAGATGAGTTGCTCAATTATGATGATGTTGCTTTCCGACAAATGGGATGGGGCGCCATTCAAATTCGTCGTTGGTTCAAGCCTGAAGCAAAATTTATTGAACCTGCACTAGAGTGGTCACAAAAAAAGGGAAATCATTTAGTGAATTATTTTTCCCCTTTTTACCCCTTTCTATTGAAACAGATAGCAAGCTTTCCTCCTCTGCTATTTGTAAAAGGAAATTTGACCGCTCTTTCACAACGTCAAATTTCGATGGTGGGAAGTCGCTACTGCACGGCTTATGGTGAATATTGGGCTAAATATTTTGCTACGGAACTTTCATTGGCTGGCTTTACGATCACTAGTGGACTCGCATTGGGAATAGATGGACATTGCCATCAATCAGTTGTTGATATTCAAGGACAAACCATAGCGGTTTTGGGAAGCGGGCTAGAACAAATTTATCCCGTAAAACACCGAAAACTTTCAGAACTTATTTTACAAAACAACGGTACATTAGTTTCTGAGTTTTTACCAAACCAAGCACCAATTGCGACAAATTTCCCTCGTCGTAATAGGATTATTAGCGGGCTTTCGGTCGGAACATTAGTGGTTGAAGCCACACAAAAAAGCGGCTCTCTGATTACCGCTAGGTATGCATTGGAACAAAACCGAGAGGTTTTTGCTGTGCCAGGCAATATTCAAAGTGAATTTAGCCAAGGCTGTAATCTCCTAATTAAACAAGGCGCAATGTTGGTGGAAAATGCAAAGGATATTTTGGAAACACTCTACCAACATTCTATCCATAGCCAAACTGAAATCGATTTTGATCAGATCGCAGTGCCTAATTACACACCTCCACCCGATCCTCGGCGATTAGTAGAAGCACCAAGTCACCCAAAACTTTACTCGCGTATCGGTTACACGCCAGTGAGCATTGATGATTTAGCTGAAGAATTTAACTTGAGTGTCGATGTTTTACTTGTTCAGTTGCTCGATCTTGAATTGCAAGATCTTATCATGAGTGAAAATGGGCTATATAAACGCGTCTAGTGTAAATTTTTATGCTAATATACGCCCATTCTTTTTTCATAAAAGGACGATTATGTTAGCCATTATCTCCCCTGCGAAAACCCTTGACTTTGAAAGTGCGGTAAAAAATTTTCCTGTTTCTCAACCGCACTTTACTGATTACAGCGAACAACTTATTGAGGTTTGTCGTAAACTTTCTCCGCAAGATCTTTCATCGCTTATGTCTATCAGCGATAAGTTAGCTGGTCTAAATGCAGCACGCTTTGCAGAATGGACAAAAATTCACAATGAAAACAATTCCCGCGCTGCATTATTTGCATTTAAAGGCGATGTTTATACTGGTTTAGATGCTGATTCCCTTTCAGAAGATGATGTTGTTTTTGCTCAATCCCATTTACGTATGCTTTCTGGGCTTTATGGGCTTTTAAAACCACTTGATTTAATGCAGCCTTACCGATTAGAAATGGGCACAAAATTAGCTAATCCAAAAGGAAAAGATCTGTATGCCTTTTGGGGAAATGTGATCACGCAAGCAGTTCAACAAGCTATTGATGCACAAGGCGATAATGTGTTAGTCAATTTAGCCTCTGATGAATATTATAAATCTGTTAAAGAAAACCAACTTAACGCCAAAATTATCAAGCCAGTTTTCTTAGACAATAAAAATGGAAAATATAAAGTAATTAGCTTTTATGCTAAAAAAGCGCGAGGATTAATGTGCCGTTATCTTATTCAACATCGTTTAACCGAAATTGAACAGTTAAAAGAATTTGATTTAGGTGGTTATTGGTTTGATTCAGCATCATCAACTGAAACCGAATTTGTCTTTAAGCGAGATATTAATGAATAAAATTTTTGTTATTTTGACCGCACTTATACTTTCAGGCTGTGCAACTAAGCTGACCCAATTAAATGTGCCTACGCAGTTAGAACATAATGGCAAACATTATGTACTTACTGGCAACCAAGATTTAGGAACCATTGCACGCTATGTTTATGTGGCTAAGCCAGATACGCTAGAAAATTGGCAATCTGAAATTGAAATTCTCTTTGATCGTAATCAACCAGCGCGTTCAATTAAAGAACGCATTGCATTGAGAGAACGTATTTATCGTAATACAGGCGTAAAAGATTTCCATTTCGATGCTATTCCAGAAAATTCAACCAATCCAAATGAATTAAATGGATATGTCATCTATTCGCCAACGAAAGAAAATCCATCTTGGCAAGTCAATGTGATGAAAGGACGACAATTACCACAATGTGGCTTTGTTCAGTATCAATATTCGCAAAAAGTACAACAACCAACACTTTCTAAACATTTATCCGTCGATAAAGTGCAACAACATTTGCAAAAATACATTGTGGATATAGAAAGAAAACAGTTACAAAATTTGAAATGGCAATTGTTCTGTGAAAAATAATGTAGATCAAAATCTCATCAGATTTTGCTAGAGCAGATTCTTTGAATGATGTAATCTTATGCCCATTTTCAATTATGGTTAAAAGTAGGTAAATTATGATTAAAAAAATTGCAGTTTTAACAAGTGGTGGCGATGCGCCGGGTATGAATGCCGCAATTCGTGGCGTAGTACGTTCTGCACTTGCAGAAGGCTTAGAAGTATTTGGTATCTATGATGGTTACCAAGGCTTATACAACAATAAAATCAAACAATTAAATCGCTATAGCGTATCTGATGTAATTAATCGTGGCGGTACTTTCTTAGGTTCTGCACGCTTTCCTGAATTTAAAGATCCAAATGTTCGTGCGAAATGCGCAGAAATTTTACGTTCTCACGGCATTGATGCCCTCGTGGTTATCGGTGGTGACGGTTCTTATATGGGGGCTAAATTATTAACCGAAGAACATGGTTTCCCTTGTGTTGGCTTACCCGGTACTATTGATAATGATGTTGCAGGTACTGACTACACCATTGGCTATCAAACCGCATTACAAACTGCAGTGGATGCAATCGACCGTTTACGCGATACCTCAAGCTCACACCAACGTATTTCTATCGTTGAAATTATGGGTCGCCATTGTAGTGACTTAACGATTTCTGCTGGCATCGCTGGCGGTTGTGAATATATCGTCGCATCAGAAATTGAATTTAATCG
Source organism: Haemophilus sp. C1 (assembly GCF_001276515.1). GTDB lineage: Bacteria > Pseudomonadota > Gammaproteobacteria > Enterobacterales > Pasteurellaceae > Haemophilus. The sequence goes on along the minus strand of NZ_LDVZ01000008.1, from coordinate 28,295 downwards.
AGAAGAATTAATTCAACAAATTGAACGTAGCATTATTCGTGGTAAGCGCCATGCAATCATTGCAATCACTGAACTTTTAACCGATGTTCATTCCCTCGCAAAAGAAATTGAAGCTCGCGTTGGGCATGAAACTCGTGCAACTGTTTTAGGGCATATTCAACGTGGCGGTTCTCCTTGTGCATTTGACCGTATTCTTGCTTCACGTATGGGCGCATACGCGGTAGATTTATTGCTACAAGGTAAAGGTGGCTACTGCGTAGGCATCCAAAATGAACAACTTGTTCACCATGATATTATCGATGCAATTAATAATATGCATCGTGAATTTAAAGCTGATTGGCTTAAAGTGGCAAAACGTTTGGAATAATCGTTTATTCACTTTATATAAATCACCAAAACTTAATTAATGTTTTTATCTCACTTAAACAGACACAGCAATGTGTCTGTTTTTTCTTACAAATGTGCGGTGATTTTTTCTTGAATTTTCTATAAATCCTTTATCTTTTAAAGTTTGAAAATAAACGCGACTGCCAGTTCTCCCTAGATGATCTTTTTTGCTATAAAAATAGATATCCGATAAAATGCGCCAAGCAAAATAAGGTATAAAAATTATGACAAAGAAAAAAGTAAAACCAGGATCAAATACTATCGCACTGAATAAACGTGCGAGACATGATTATTTTATAGAAGATGAAATTGAAGCAGGTCTTGAACTACAAGGCTGGGAAGTCAAATCCATGCGCGCAGGCAAGGCAAACATTAGCGATAGTTATGTCATTTTCAAAAATGGCGAAGCCTTTTTATTCGGTGCAAGCATTCAGCCATTAAATGTTGCATCAACGCATATTGTTTGTGATCCAACTCGCACTCGTAAGTTATTATTAAACAAACGCGAATTAGCATCCCTATTTGGCAAAGCAAACCGAGACGGTTTTACCATCGTAGCACTTTCTCTTTATTGGAAAAGTGCATGGGCAAAAGTCAAAATTGGTTTAGCCAAAGGTAAAAAACAACATGATAAACGCGATGATCTTAAAGAGCGTGAATGGAAAGTAACAAAAGATCGCATTATGAAAAATGCACATCGAGGATAATATATAGCAAAAAGCCCGAAATTATTCGGGCTTTTTATTCATATCTTCTTATGACTATTTAGCAGTCGGAACTTTTAATTCTGGCTCATCTGGTTTTTCAATTGGAGCAAAAGTTTTATCTTTATTCGCATCAATAATTTTTTGGGTATCATTGGCTAATGCTGTTAAACCCATTTTTTCATACGCTTCTTTCATCAAAGATAAACCTTCATAAGTTGCTTTAGCATCAGGATATTGTTTCAACATTCCAACTACACGGTTTGACACTGCAACCCAAGCATCACGTTTTGCATAGAATTTTGCAATATCTAACTCATGACGAGCAAGCGCATCTTTAATATAAGCCATACGCGCTAAAGCATCTTGAGCATAAGGGCTATTAGGGAATACACGAACTAAATTTTGGAAATTAGAAAAAGCGGTACGCATAGAAGTGGTTTCACGTGTCGCACGATCAATTCCAAAGAAATCTTGAATGAAATTATCACCTGTTGCAGCATTGGTTAACCCAGCCATATAGACTGCATAGTCTTGGTTCGGACTTTGTGGGAATTGATGTAAAAAGCTATCTACCGTCAATAATACTTGCGTATAATCTTGTGCTTTATAGTTTGCATAAATTAAATCTAGCATCGCCTGTTCTTGATAAATACTACCAGGAAAACGTTCAGTCGCCGCTTTTAAATAACGAATAGCCTCAGAATAACCGCCTTCTTGTAATGATGTAATACCTTTAGTGTACAACTCATTTACTGATGCTTGCTCAACATCTTTTGAACCACTTGAACATCCTACAACCAATGCTGCCACGGCAAGCAATGCCAAAGATTTTATTTTACGCATTGTTTTTTCCTTAATTTTTACGAAAACCAATAAATAAGATACAATTGTCCGCTATTGTATAGAACATTAATCAATAAGCCAACTTTTAAAATTTTTGAGAGCTATTTATGCCACAAATTACCCTTTCCGCTGAAGTACAGCCAGAACAAATGGGACAGCGTTTAGACCAAACACTTGCAGAGTTGTTCCCTGAATATTCTCGCTCCCGATTAAAAACATGGATTGAAGCCGATCTCGTAAAACTTAATGATCGTATTACCAATATTCCGCGTGAGAAAGTGCTCGGAGGAGAAAAAATAGAAATCACCGTAGAAGTGGAAGATGAGACACGTTTTGAACCAGAAAATATTCCATTGAATATCGTGTATGAAGATGATGATATTATTGTGATTAACAAACCCAAAGATCTTGTGGTACACCCCGGTGCTGGCAATCCAAATGGAACAGTGCTCAATGCGCTACTCTATCATTATCCGCCGATTGCAGAAGTACCAAGAGCAGGAATTGTGCATCGATTAGATAAAGATACGACAGGTCTAATGGTTGTTGCGAAAACTATTCCAGCACAAACTAAGTTAGTACGCGACTTACAAAAACGCAAAATTACGCGTGAATATGAAGCTGTAGCCTCAGGCATTATGACTAAAGGCGGTACTGTAGATCAACCTATGGCTCGTCATGCAACCAAACGTACTTTAATGGCGGTTCATCCAATGGGAAAACCAGCTGTCACCCATTATCGTATTATGGAAAATTACCGTAACTACACCCGTTTACGTTTACGTTTAGAAACGGGGCGTACCCATCAAATCCGTGTTCATATGGCACATATTGCCCATCCATTGCTAGGCGATCAAACCTATGGCGGACGCCCTCGTCCACCCAAAAATGCGAGTGAAGACTTTATGGAAGTATTGCGTAATTTCAAACGCCAAGCTTTACATGCAGTTATGTTACGTTTATCCCATCCAATTACGGGGGAGATGATGGAATGGTATGCGCCACTGCCTGATGATTTCGTTGAATTGCTTAATGCACTCAAAGCTGACTACCTCGAACATCAAGATGAGTTAGATTATTAATATGCAAGCAATTAACCCAAATTGGAACGTTCCAAAGAATATTCATGCATTTACCACTACTCGTGAAGGGGGCGTGAGCTTAGAGCCTTATTTGAGTTTCAACTTAGGCGATCATGTCGGTGATGATAAAAGTGCGGTAAAAACTAACCGTACTTTATTAGTAGAAAAATTTGGTTTGCCGCAAACACCTATATTTTTAACGCAAACACACAGTACTCGAGTGATTCAATTACCCTATTCAGAAACAAATCTTGAAGCGGATGCTGTTTATACGAATGTTCCTCATCAAGTTTGTGCAGTGATGACTGCAGACTGTTTGCCTGTTTTATTTTCTACAACATCTGGAAATGAAGTGGCTGCTGCACATGCTGGCTGGCGTGGTTTATGTGATGGCGTATTGGAAGAAACTGTCAAATATTTTCAGGCTAAATCTGAAGATATTATTGCGTGGTTTGGCCCTGCAATTGGTCCAAAGGCCTTTCAAGTTGGGATTGATGTTGTAGAAAAGTTTGTTGCAGTAGATGAAAAAGCCAAACTCGCCTTTCAACCTGATGTAATAGAAGATGGTAAATACCTAGGTAATCTTTATCAAATCGCAACTCAGCGATTAAATAATCTCGGCATTACGCAAATTTATGGTGGAAATCACTGTACATTTAACGAAAAAGAAAAGTTTTTTTCTTATCGCAGGGATAATCAAACGGGACGAATGGCAAGTGTCATTTGGTTTGAATAAATAGTTTAAAAGCGCATTTTACGCGCTTTTAGTAATCTTTGCTTTATATTCTTTCTTCAATAATCCCGCCGCCCAAACAAACTTCGCCAAGATAAAATACGGCAGATTGCCCTGGGGTTACTGCTGATTGAGGTTCATCGAAAATCACTCGAATTGTTTCATCATCAATTGGTTTAATCACACAAGGAATATCTTGTTGGCGATAGCGTGTTTTTACCGTGCAACGTAATAACTCTCGAATTGGTTGGCGATCAACCCAATGTAATTGGCTGGCAATCAATCCTTTTGAAAATAAACGAGGATGATCATGACCTTGTGCAACAATAAGTTCGTTATTTTCTACATCCTTATCTACCACATACCAAGCTTCATCTCCTGCATTTTTTAAACCTCCGATGCCTAATCCTTTACGCTGTCCCAACGTGTGATACATCAAACCATCATGACGACCAATAATTTCGTCATCTACAGTGCGAATATTACCCGGTTGAGCAGGTAAATAGCGTGCTAAGAAATCCTTAAATTTACGCTCTCCAATAAAACAAATACCGGTAGAGTCTTTTTTCTTCGCTGTAATTAAACCAAGATCTTCAGCAATAGAGCGAACAATGGGCTTCTCAATTTCACCAACAGGGAATAAACTTTGCCCTACTTGTTTATGGCTTAAGGTATAAAGAAAATAACTTTGATCTTTATTAGCATCTAAACCACGTAATAATTTTGCATTTTCATCATCACCAACTCTACGTACATAATGCCCTGTTGCAATGTAATGGGCACCAAGATCTTCAGCTGCATATTCTAAAAATGCTTTAAATTTAATTTCTTTATTACACAAAATATCTGGGTTCGGCGTGCGTCCTGCTTTATATTCAGTTAAAAAATGCTCAAAGACATTATCCCAATATTCTGCTGCAAAATTAATTTTATGTAGTTTGATCCCCAACTTATCACATACAGCCTGAGCATCTGAAAGATCAGCTGCGGCTGTACAGTAATCCGTATCATCATCTTCTTCCCAGTTTTTCATAAACAGGCCTTCCACCTGATAGCCTTGCTGTTGAAGAATAAAAGCTGACACAGAAGAATCCACGCCGCCAGACATACCACAAATCACTTTTTTGGTAGCATTTCTCGCAAGCTGTACTTGCGTCAGTTGAGGAAAGTGTTGATTATAAGTATTTGAAATTAACATATTTCTCCCGTAACTTCGGTTAAGGCGAAGCACATTGGTAATTGAATGAGAAAACGGCAAAATAATTTTGCCGTTAAGTTTATTTTGCACATAAAGTGCGGTCATTTTTGAGCAAGTTATTTCACTTCATAAAATTGCGAGTCATCATCTTTTTTCGCAAATTTTTGCTCATATTCAGCTTTTGCTTGTTCATCGCCTGCATCTAATTTTGATTGAAGCGTGTCACAAGGTTTATCACAATCGCAAGCTTTGGCAATACCAAGGGTAGATAAACCACCGCAGCTGCCTTTTAAACTTTGTTTTTTGATAATAAATCCGATAGACATCAACAATATAATTGCGACGAAAGCGATTAAAGTAAAAAATAAAGTTTGCATAACTATTCTTTTGTTTCTGTTAATTTTTTGAACGCAGAGGATGATTTTGTGACAAAACCATTATCTGTTTTAATGATTAAGTAAACGGCAAGATTATTTTTCTCTGCCACTTCTAACGCCTTGTCTTCACCCAGCACAAATAAACCTGTTGATAAACCATCTGCAGTCATTGAGGTTGGAGCAAGGACCGTAATTGAGGCTAAATGATGCTGAATTGGGTAACCTGTTTTCGGATCAATTTCATGAGCAAAGCGTTTACCATTTTCTTCAAAGTAAATACGATAATCGCCAGAACTTGCCATTCCCATATTATCTAATCCAATGACAGCTTCAACCGCTCTTTCACCTGTTGTCGTTGGTTTTTCAATTGCGATCTGCCAAGGTTTGCCTTCAATATTTTTTCCTTTCGCACGAATTTCACCGCCGATTTCAACCATGTAATTCTGAGCATTTAGTTGTTCTAACTTTTCAGCGACCTGATCAACGCCAAAGCCTTTAGCAATAGAGGACAAATCGACATAAACTTGAGGAAGTGCTTTGCTTAATGTCGGTTTGGCAGCACTCATATCGAGGGCAATTTTATCAATACCAACCCATGCTTGGCGTTCAGCTAATTGTTCTGGCGTAGGTTGTTTTTCTGGACGTTTTTCCGGGCCAAATCCCCATAAATTAACGACAGGGCCAACAGTTACATCCAATGCACCTTCAGTCACTTTATTTAAACGAATCGCTTCGGCCAATACTTTGGCAAAATCTGCTGAAATCTCAATCGGTGTATTCACTTGAGTATTTTGATTGAAACGGCTCAGTTCCGAATCTTTTTTGTAAGTGGACATTTTCGCGTTCACATCTTTTAAAATTGCTTCAATTTCTTCATGCGTTTTTTCAGATGTTGCATTCATTGAGCCTTCATCAAGGTATTTAACATGATAAGTCGTTCCCATTGTTTTACCACTTAATGAGATAACTTTTGTTTCTTTTTGACAGGCTGCAAGACTTAACGCCATTGCTACCGCCATGATACCACTTATTAATTTTTTCATCTGGATTTCCTAAATTTGTGAATTACTGGCAAACTCAACAAAACTTACCTGTAATCATAGAAAATTTTCTAAAGATACCTTAAATTTTGACCGCACTTCATCACAAAGTGCGGTCAGTTTTTATGATGAATTGATTAACTAAAATCAGCCACCAAAGTCATCTAATAAAATGTTTTCATCTTCAACACCAAGATCCTTCAGCATTTTAATTACAGCTGCATTCATCACTGGAGGTCCACACATATAGTATTCACAATCTTCTGGTGCTTCATGATTTTTCAAGTAGTTTTCATAAAGTACATTATGAATAAAGCCTGTATAGCCAGTCCAATTATCTTCAGGCAATGCGTCCGATAATGCAACATGCCATACAAAGTTTGGATTTTCAGCTTGTAATTGGTCAAAGTCTTCTTGATAGAAGATTTCACGTTTAGAACGTGCACCATACCAGAATGACATTTTACGTTTAGAGTGGAGACGTTTTAACTGGTCAAAAATATGAGAACGCATTGGAGCCATACCCGCACCACCACCGATAAATACCATTTCTGCATCAGTTTCTTTCGCAAAGAATTCACCAAATGGACCAGAAATAGTAACTTTGTCACCTGCTTTTAATGACCAAATGTATGAAGACATTTGACCAGGAGGTGCATCTGGTTGACGTGGCGGAGGCGTTGCAATACGTACGTTAAGCATAATAATGCCTTTCTCTTCAGGGTATGAAGCCATTGAGTAAGCACGAATAATATGCTCGTCAACTTTAGAGACATAACGCCATAAATCATATTTATCCCAGTCTTCATGGTATTCTTCAGGAATATCGAAATCCTTATAGTTCACCACATGTGGATCAGCTTCGATTTGAATATAACCACCCGCGCGGAAAGGTACTTCCTCGCCTTCAGGAATAGCCAATTTAAGCTCTTTGATAAAGGTTGCTTTGTTATCGTTAGAAATAACAGTACATTCCCATTTTTTCACGCCGAAGATTTCTTCTGGAAGTTCAACTTCCATATTACCTTTCACGTTAACTTGACAAGCTAGACGATAACCTTCTTTTGCTTCACGTTTGTTAATGTGAGAAAGTTCGGTTGGAAGAATTTCTCCGCCACCATTTTTCACTTTAACAATACATTGACCACAAGAGCCACCACCGCCGCAAGCAGAAGACACGAAAATACCTTTACTTGCTAAAGCCCCTAATAATTTGCCACCTGCAGGTAATGTGATCGCTTTTTCAGGATCGTCATTAATGCCGATAGTAATATCACCAGAATCGACTAATTTTGATTTCGCAAATAAGATTATCGCCACTAACACTAATACAATAACCGTGAATGCGGCAATACCGAGTGCAAGAATTACTGAATCGCTCATTGATTACACTCCTTATAATTGAATACCAGAGAAAGACATAAAGCCCAACGCCATTAAACCAACAGAGATAAAGGTAATACCTAAACCTTTTAACCCAGCAGGAATATCTGCGTATTTCATTTTCTCAGTTAAGCCAGCAAGCGCCACAATCGCTAACATCCAACCTAAACCAGAGCCGAAACCGTACACGATAGATTCAGGGAAATTATAATCACGTTGAACCATGAAAGATACCCCACCAAAGATCGCACAGTTTACTGCGATTAACGGTAAGAAAATCCCTAATGCGTTATAAAGAGATGGCATAAATTTGTCTAATACCATTTCAAGAATTTGTACTAAACCAGCAATAACCCCAATGAAGGTGATGAAGTTCAAGAATGATAAATCTACACCTTCAATTAAAGCATTTTCTTTTAACACATTTGCATAAATTAATTGGTTTACTGGCACGGCGATACCAAGAACGAAAGTTACCGCAATACCAAGACCAAACGCAGTGGATACCTTTTTAGATACCGCTAAGAAAGTACACATCCCCAAGAAGAAAGAAAGTGCCATATTTTCAATGAAGACTGCCTTAACAAATAGGCTAATATAATGTTCCATTGATTACTTCTCCTGTTGCTCTGGTTTCCAAGTTCTTAATCCCCAGATAACAAATCCGATGATAAAGAATGCACTTGGTGCAAGTAGAAATAAACCATTTGCTTGGTACCAACCACCATTTTGAATAGTTTCAAAAATAGTCATACCAAATAATTTACCTGAACCGATAAGTTCACGGAAAAATGCTACGATAATTAACATCGCACCATAACCTAAACCATTACCGATACCATCTACAAAACTTTCAACTGGAGGTAACTTCATCGCAAATGCTTCAGCACGTCCCATTACGATACAGTTAGTAATAATCAAACCAACAAATACCGAAAGTTGTTTAGATAAACCATAAGCGTAGGCTTTTAATATTTGGTCAACAACGATTACAAGTGATGCAATAATTGCAAGTTGCACAATAATACGAATACTGTTTGGAATGTAATTGCGAATCAAAGAAACAAAGAAACTTGATAACCCAGTTACCAAACTCACCGCAATCGCCATTACAACAGCAGTTTCTAATTTTGTTGTTACCGCTAATGCAGAACAAATACCCAAGATTTGTAATGCAATTGGGTTGTTCTTAACAACCGGAGCTAACAACAGATCTTTATAATTTACTTTTTCAGACATTAGTTTGCTCCCGCATGAAGTTTTTCAAGATATGGACCAAAACCGTTCGCACTAAACCAATAATCAAATGTACCTTGTACACCATTACCAGTTAAAGTCGCGCCTGATAAACCATCAATACTATGCTCATCTTGTGGAGCTTGCCCTTTCACGATGTGAATTGCAGGTTGATGTTGTTCATCAAACAATTTTTTACCTTTAAATAAACTTGCCCAGTTTGGATTTTCAATCTCACCACCCAACCCTGGTGTTTCACCATGTTGGTAGTAAGTGATTCCATTAATAGTATTACCATCTGGTTGAACAGATACTAAACCATACATCACTGACCACAGGCCTGTTCCATAAATAGGTAAAATAACTTGTTGAGTTTTACCTTGTTCATCTTTTACAAGATAAACTTCGGTCGTTTTGCTACGAGAACGAATACGTGCTTTATCGGCATCAGCAGGAATAGCTTGTTGGCTATCATCTGCTTGTTGTGTGTATTCACCCGTTGCTAAATCAACGAAACGGGGCTCGATAAATTTTGCATAAGTTTCTTTTACATTCGTATTTTCTTGTAAAAGGCCAGCTACATTTAAGATATTTTTTTGTTTATCGAGTAACTTTTGTTCTTCTTGTGCAGGCTTTAACATTACTGCGGAACCAGCAACAATAATGGAACAAACTAAACTCAGTAGCAATACGACAAGAATTGTGCCGCCTACGCTGTCTTTATTAAACTTAGCCATTTGTTCTTGCTCTCCGACGTTTGATATTTGCTTGAACAACGATGTAGTCGAAAATCGGTGCAAATAAGTTTGCAAATAAAATCGCTAACATCATGCCTTCCGGATAAGCTGGGTTTACAGTACGAATTAATACAGCCATTACACCAATTAATGCACCGTACCACCACTTACCTGCATTGGTAAAGGATGCTGAAACAGGGTCTGTTGCCATAAATACCATACCTAATGCAAATCCACCTAAAACAAGGTGCCAATGCCAAGGCATTGAGAACATTGGGTTAGTATCAGAACCAACTAAATTGAATAGAGTTGAAGTTGCAATCATACCAATCATCACACCAGCAATGATGCGCCATGCAGCAATACGAGTGAACACAATCACTGCACCACCGATTAAAATTGCAAGCGTAGAAACTTCGCCCATTGAACCAGGTAAGTTACCAACAAAAGCATCCATCCAAGTGATTGGAGCACCAGTTACTGTGTGTTGTAATGCTCCCTGACCACCTTGTGACCACTGTGAAAGTGCGGTTGCGCCAGAGAAACCATCTGCAGCAGTCCAAACAGTATCGCCTGAAATTTGAGCTGGATAGGCGAAGAATAAGAAAGCTCGACCAGCAAGTGCAGGGTTCATGAAGTTACGACCAACGCCACCAAAAATTTCTTTTGCAACAACGATACCAAAAGTAATACCTAATGCGGCTTGCCATAATGGCAATGTTGGTGGAACGATTAACGCAAATAAAATGGTTGAAACGAACATCCCTTCATTTACTTCATGGCCTCGCACCACTGAGAATAACAATTCCCAAATTGTACAAACGGTAAACACCACTAAGTAAATTGGTAAGAAGAAGATCGCTCCTAGTGCCATTTTGGAGCCCCAAGTTGCATTGGCAGTTAAATCTAAACCTAATGAACTTGCAAGGGCATAGTGCCAATCGTTAGCAATTAGTTGATCTAAATTGCCTAATTGATTTAAGGCTGGAATAGCTTGGTTACCCACATTGTACATCCCATAGAAAATCGCAGGGAACAACGCAAGGAAAACCGTAATCATCATACGTTTTGAGTCTAACGCATCACGAACGTGAGTGTTTTTGTGCGTTACTGTACCTGGTGTATAAAGCAAGGTATAAATCGATTCAAAGATCGGATAAAGCTTGCTGTATTTACCACCTGGTAAAAACGCGGGTTCCATTTTTTCAAAAAGATTTTTCAAACCCATTTTTAACCTTCCTTCTCAATCTTATCTAGTACTTGACGCAAGATTGAACCGTATTCATATTTGCCCGGGCAAACGAAAGAACATAACGCTAAGTCTTCTTCGTCTAATTCAAGACAACCTAACGCTTGCGCACCATCAGTATCGCCCACGATTAAATCACGTAATAATAATGTCGGTAAAATATCCAACGGCATCACGCGCTCATAGCTACCAATTGGTACCATTGCACGCTCACCACCATTTTCAGCAGTAGTGAAGTTGAATAATTTCTTACCGAAGTGCCCCAACACTGTACGAGTAATTGAATATTTATTTGATTGCGGAGTAATCCAGCCAAGGAATTCTTTCTCATTACCTTCAGCAATTACCGAGACTTGCAATGCATAACGACTTAAATAGTCATGAGCACCGTTTGCTGTTTGACCACAAAGCACTGAACCAGAAATTACGCGATTTTCACCCGCACTTAATTCATTTTGGGTTAATTGAGAGAGATTAGCGCCAATTACAGTGCGAATTAAACGAGGCTCTTTCACTTGCGGACCAGCAAGAGAAATTACACGTTCAACATAAAGCTCACCTGTTGTAAATAATTTGCCCACCGCAATCACATCTTGATAATTAATGTGCCATACAGTTTTATTTACACCAACAGGATCAATAAAATGAATATGAGTACCAACAAGACCTGCTGGGTGGACGCCACCAAAATCATGAATCTGTAAATTTTCAAGATCAACAGTTGGAATATTGGTATCACCTGCTTTACACAAGTGTAACGGTTTAGAAGGGAATAAACGACTTAATACGGTTAAACCATTCGTGAAATCTTGCCAAAATTCTTTTAGCACGATTGCAGGGGCTGCGGCTAATGGATTGGTATCCATTGCATTCACAAAAATTGAGGCTGGTTCACTATCAATCGCAGGCACTTTGCTAAATGGACGAGTGCGTAAGGCAGTCCATAAACCTGATTCCACAAGGTTTTGTTTTACTTGTTCGGAAGAAAGCGTATTCAGCTCATCTGCGCTATATTTTGTGAAAGTGATTTGCTCATCACCTTCAGCGTTGATTACCACAGATTGTAATACACGTTTTTCGCCACGATTGATCGCAGTGATAGTACCGCTTGCAGGGGCTGTAAAAATCACACCAGGATTTTTCTTGTCTTCAAAAAGCACTTGACCTTTCTTAACAACATCGCCTTCGCGCACCTTCATCGAAGGACGCATCCCCACATACTCCTCACCAAGAATCGCAACTTGATTCACAACATTACCGTTGTGGATTACTTGTGCTGGTTTTCCTGCAATAGGAAGATCCAAGCCTTTCTTAATTGTAATCATACTGTTTGCACTACTTTTCAAGGTTAAAAATACGATTGCAAATAAGCTAACTTAAATGCAATCTCGTGTTTGAGCGTAGTAAAATGCCTTTAATAAAGACACTAATACCACAAAAATAAAAAACTCAAATCGGTTAATTTCACGATAAACATCCTTATCGAAAAATTGAATTTGGACAAAATTAAACGCCTTATTCTAGCGAAAATCTGCTTTTTTCGCTACTTAAACACCTACTTTTTTGTAAAAAACCTTTTGCGATATATCAAAAAAATGTTACATCTTCATAACAAAAAAATTAATGTCCAACACCTGCGCATTTCGTTGAAGCAGGAATTTTCTCATTTAACTCGCTCCATTCCTCTGCAGTAAACAAGTGCAACGCTAACGCATGAACACCGCTATTAAGCTCATCTGCAAGCAATTGATAAACACTTTGATGGCGTTGAACTTTACGCATACCTTCAAAAATATTACTCACAATCACACATTTAAAATGAGATTCCGTACCACGACCAGAACTATGTAAGTGGCTTTCATTTTCTACACTAAAAAAGTGCGGTTGAAATTCTAGTTGAATTTTTTGTTCGATAGTTTGTTGAACAGACATCATAAATCTCCACAAAATCACAATGAAACGCTATACATTAGCAATGAAGTTTGTAAGAATAACATAGTTTTAACTGGCTCATTGGGGAAATTATGACATTATCAAACAAAATCAAAACATTATCAGCAGTAACTATTGCAGCAGCTACGCTATTCCTTGCTGGCTGCCAAGCACAATCAAATACATTAACGTTCACACCACCAGCACCGAATGCCACAATGAACATTAATCAAAATGCGATTGTGTATGTAACAACGAAAGATAGCCGCACAACGCAAGATATCGCGAGCTATACCAAACGTGGAGAACTCATTAAATTAAATTCATCACCAAGTGTTACACAATTATTCCAACAAGTAATGCAACAAAATCTTATTAGTAAAGGTTTCAGAATTGGGCAATCCAATGGATCAAATGCATGGGTAACTGTGGATGTACGTGAATTTGCTACGCAAGTAGAACAGGGTAATCTTCGTTATAAACTTAATACCAAAATTCAAGCAACTGTTTATGTTCAAGGCGCAAAAGGTTCATATAACAAAGCATTTAATGCTACTCGTTCACAAGAAGGCGCATTAAACGCAGATAATGACGAAATTCAAAAAGTTCTGTCTCAAACATTTAACGATATTGTGAATAACATTTATCAAGATCAAGAGGTATCCGCTGCGATTAACCAATATTCTAATTAATCACATAGCTAACTAGATATCTCTTAAGTGAGGAAGATTAATATAATCTTCCTCATTTTTTTATAATTCCATCTCATTCTACATACTACTTTTCCCATAAAATAATCTAAAGCTAATCATCTGTTCAAAAAGAATAAAAATATTCATAAAACCAATTACATCAATTTATAGCATTCTTCATAAAAATTAGGCAAAATACGGAAAATCTTTGAGTTCAAAAAAGGATCAAACTATGACTAAACATTATGATTACATCGCTATTGGCGGTGGCAGTGGCGGTATTGCTTCTCTAAATCGTGCTGCAAGCTATGGAAAAAAATGCGCAATCATTGAAGCCAAGCATCTTGGCGGCACTTGTGTAAATGTAGGTTGCGTACCTAAAAAAGTAATGTTTTATGGTGCACACATTGCAGAAGCAATTAACAATTATGCGCCAGATTATGGTTTTGATGTTGAAGTGAAAAAATTTGATTTTTCAAAACTAATTGAAAGTCGCCAAGCCTATATTGGTCGTATTCATACATCTTATAACAATGTATTAGCGAAAAATAACATTGATGTAATTAACGGTTTCGGAAAATTTGTAGATGCTCATACTATTGAAGTAACTCTTGCTGATGGTACAAAAGAACAAGTAACCGCAGATCATATTTTAATCGCAACTGGTGGTCGTCCATATCGTCCAAATATTAAAGGACAAGAATACGGCATTGATTCAGATGGTTTCTTTGCATTAACCGAATTACCAAAACGCGCTGCTGTTATCGGTGCCGGCTATATTGCCGTTGAACTTTCTGGTGTATTAAACAGCTTAGGCGTGGAAACGCATTTATTAGTGCGTCGCCATGCGCCAATGCGTAATCAAGATCCATTAATCGTAGAAACACTAGTGGAAGTGCTTGCGCAAGATGGAATTCAATTACATACCAATTTCACACCATCTGAAATTGTTAAAAATGCAGATGGTTCTCTTACAGTAAAATGTGATGGTCAATCTGATATTACTGTGGACTGTGTTATTTGGGCTGCAGGTCGTGTTCCAGCGACAGATAAAATTGGCTTAGAAAATGCTGGTGTAGAAACAAATGAACACGGCTATGTCAAAGTAGATAAATATCAAAATACCAATGTGAAAGGCATTTATGCAGTAGGCGATATTATCGAAAACGGCATTGAATTAACACCAGTTGCAGTTGCAGCGGGTCGTCGCCTTTCTGAGCGTTTATTCAATAATAAACCGACTGAACATTTAGATTACAATTTAGTTCCAACCGTTGTATTCAGCCATCCACCAATCGGCACTGTAGGTTTAACTGAACCTCAAGCTATCGAACAATATGGTGCTGAAAATGTTAAGGTATATAAATCCTCTTTCACAGCAATGTACACTGCGATAACTCAACATCGCCAACCGTGCAAAATGAAATTGATTTGTGTGGGTAAAGATGAAAAAGTCGTGGGTTTACACGGCATTGGTTTCGGTGTAGATGAAATGATTCAAGGATTCGCTGTAGCAATTAAAATGGGCGCAACAAAAGCTGATTTTGATAACACTGTGGCTATTCACCCAACGGGTTCAGAAGAATTCGTGACCATGCGTTAATCTTCAAAGCAAAGAAAAAAGAGCGGTAAATTATGATCTGCACCCCAAAAGTTGGACTAAATAACCAACTAACTAAGGTGCAGATTTTTTATGACTAAATTCAACCAATCCTTCAAACAACAAGTGATCGATTTTTATCTTCAACATGGTAAAAATCGTTCTCTCACCAGACAGCATTTTCAACTTGCAGAACAAACATTAAATCGTTGGATTAAACAATTCAATCACAATAGAAACAATGGATTAGAAGTCAGAGGCAAGAAACAAACGTATTCTCCAGAATTTAAACTCTCAGTTGTTCAAGCGGTTAAACAAGGAAACTGTTCTGCAGAATCTGCTTGTCTTCATTTCGGTATTGCTAATTCAGGGATAATCAGTCAATGATTACAAGCCTTCGAAAGACAAGGTATAAACGGTTTAATGCCAAAACCTAAAGGTCGTTCCAATATGAAACCTAAATACCCCAAAATGCCTCCTAACCCCAAAACTGAAGAAGAACGATTGAAATATCGTATTCTAGAACTTGAAGCGGATAATGCTATTCTAAAAAAGTTGCAGGCGATCAACCAACAAAAAATGCAGAAAAAGCCGCAATCGTCAAAGTATTAAGGATAGATTTTCTACTTCAGATATTGCTAGATTTACTGGGATTGGCACGCAGTGTTTTCTTTTATCATTTGAAAGAAAAAATTGATAAAGATGACACAATTTCACAAGAAATTATGCGGATTTATCGTGATAATCATGAATGTTACGGTTATCGTCGTATTACTTTGTAACTCAGAAAAACCTTCAACATCAATCATAAGAAAGTTCAACGTCTGATGAATGTATTAGGCATTAAGGGAAAGGGGAAAAATAAGAGAAAAAAATACCGCACTTACCAAGGTGAAATAGGTCGTATTGCTGATAATTTATTAGCACGTAACTTTACCGCAAACCGACCAAACGAAAAGTGGGTAACAGACCTCACTGTATTGAAATGTGCTGAAGGTAAGCTGTATTTGTCGTCCATTAAAGACTGATTTAATCATGAAATTATTGCCTATGATTTATCAAGAAGCCCGAATTTTGAGCAAATCACTCGAATGATGGCGCAAGCGGTAACAAGGCTTAATGGGGAAACGCCTATTTTACATTCAGACCGAGGATGACAATATCAAATGAGAGGGTATCAAGCAATCCTTTTAAAACACGGTATTCGACAAAGTATGTCGAGAAAAGGAAATTGTTTAGATAATGCGGCGATGGAGAGTTTCTTTGGGCGGTTAAAAACAGAATGCTACGAGGGGAAACAGTTTGATACTTTCGAACAACTCGAAAAACGATTCATGAGTACATGAATTATTACAATCATGAGCGTATTCAGTGTAAACTAAAAAACTAAGTCCTGTGGAGTACAGAACTCAGTCCTTGAACTAAATCAGTCTAACTTTTTGGAGCAGATCAATCCACACCTTTTTTTCTTATCACAATTTCCCATCCTAACAACTTATCTTAGAAAGAAAAGCAGATTTTTTTAGAAATTAGACATAGATCATATTTTTAAAAATTACTTTGACATTTCCTCTTAAAACCCTTGAAAACCTGAATTAACAAAGCTATTTTGTAGTTAAAGAAAACTGTAAATCACGCAACAAAGAGGTAAATGCTATGACACTTAATATCACCAGTAAACAAATGGAAATCACCCCTGCAATTCGTGAACACGTGGAGGAAAGACTCGCAAAATTAGGTAAATGGCAAACACAGTTAATTAACCCCCATTTTGTTTTAAACAAAGTACCGAATGGATTTACTGTAGAAGCATCTATTGGCACACCACTGGGCAATTTATTGGCAAGTGCAACCTCAGATGATATGTATAAAGCAATTAATGAAGTTGAAGAAAAATTGGAACGTCAGCTCAATAAACTTCAACATAAAAGTGAATCTCGTCGAGCAGATGAACGATTAAAAGATTCGTTTGAAAGTTAATATTGAAAATAAACTAAAGAAAGAAAAGCAAAAGGACGGTGAAATTTTATCCATCCAAAAAAGTTAGGTTATTAAATCGAGGACTAAGCTCTGTGATTCACAGGGCTTAGTTTTTTAGTTTACACCGAATACTCTCATTGTGGTAATAATGAATACCCACTTTTCATGACAAAAGAAAACACTGAGTGCTAACTCCATCAAATCAAGCAATATCTGAATCAGAAAGTCCATCCTTAATACTTTGACGATTGTTATTTTTTCTGTTTTTTTGTTAGTTGAGACCTATAACTTTTCTAGAATAGTATTCTCCGCATAAAGTTTGAGATTCTCTAATTCCAACATTTCTTCTCGTATTTTGGGATTAAGTGGCATTTGGGGGGCATAGGAGGGCCTTTAGGTATTAAGCCGTTTATACCTTGTTTTTCAAAAACTTGTAACCATTGATTCTACCAAGATTAAATTGTTTACATTCAACGGTGTAATATTTGTTAGGGACGTTTAAGATTCCTTTGGGGAGAGAATGATTTTTATTGCATTGAAGATAAACATTGCTCATTTGTTGTTTGAGGAGTTGGTTATAGTTAGTCATAAAAAATCTACACTTTAATCAGTTAGTTGTTTTAATATGAATTTCGGGACAGCAGATCAATATTTCCCTTTTTTATTTGTAATATAGGATACGAGATGAATAATAAAACTAGCGTTTATGACAAAGAAAACTTCTTTGAGCTTTATCAGAAACTCCGCGCAAATCCAATTAGTCTCAATGAAATTGTTGAAAAGCCTACTATGCTCTCACTGTTGCCTGATTTAAAAGGGAAAAAATTACTCGATTTAGGCTGTGGCACTGGAGGACATTTACAACTTTATCTAGAACGAGGGGCAGATAAAGTGATAGGAACCGATCTTTCCGAAAAAATGCTCGAACAAGCTGAAAAAGATCTGCAAAAATGCGGTCAATTTTCTGGACGTTTTTCGTTATATCAGTTACCGATGGAAAAATTAGCAGAATTGCCAGAAAGTGATTTTGATATCATTACCAGCTCTTTTGCTTTTCATTATATTGAAGATTTTCTCGCTTTATTAGCTTCTATTGCCAACAAACTTAAGCCTAACGGCACATTAGTTTTTTCCCAAGAGCATCCGATTACGACTTGCCATAAAGAAGGGGAACGCTGGGAAAAAAATGAGAAAAAACAGCAACTCGCTTATCGTTTAAATCATTACCGTGATGAAGGACTGAGAGAGAGAAATTGGTTTCAACAACCTTTCAAAACCTATCATCGTACTACCGCCACAATTATTAATAATTTGATAGAAAAAGGTTTCCAAATAGAACAAATGGCAGAACCTATGCTGGCAGAAAAACCTGAATGGCAAGCAGAATTTAAAGATTTACAACATCGCCCCGTGTTATTATTTGTAAAAGCGACAAAAAAATAGAGAGAAAATATGAAAAATCCAATAACGAATCTTAATCTCCTCTTAGCCTCAATGGAACCCACTTTAAATTCGGGCATTTATTATTTCGCTACCTTAAAACCTGAGCAAGATTTACCGCTTTCTGCACTCATTGCTACTATTCGTGAAGAAGAAGGCTTATCCGTTGTTGTCACAGAAGAAACTGCCCAAAATTACAAACTAGCAGTGCAGTTTAAAGCAGCTTGGATTACCTTGACCGTTCATTCCGATCTCGCCGCTGTAGGCTTAACCGCCGCCTTTGCCAAAGTATTAGGCGAAGCGAATATAAGTTGTAATGTCGTGGCTGGAAATTGTCACGATCATATTTTTGTACCTTATGAAAAAGCCGATATTGCAATGATAACCTTGCATGCATTGCAACAAGCTTCAAGCGAAAATAGTCAAAAAATAAACTAGAATTTCACCGCACTTTATGATATAAATCGCACCTCTCTTTTTACCATTAGAAAAGAGTAAAATTTTTAACTCAAACAACACACACATATCATCAAGGCTTCATCGGGGTGCCAAACGGTCGATGAGCTGATATGTGGAGGCTCAACCCCAACAAAAGGAAAATATTATGGCACAAGTTTCAATGCGCGACATGATCAACGCGGGCGTACACTTCGGACACCAAACTCGTTACTGGAACCCACAAATGAAACCTTTCATTTTTGGTGCTCGTAACGGTGTTCATATCATCAACTTAGAAAAAACTTTACCTTTATTCAACGAAGCTTTAGCGGAATTAACTCGCATTGCTAGCAACAACGGTAAAGTATTATTCGTTGGTACAAAACGTGCAGCATCTGAAGCAGTTCAAGCAGCAGCATTAGATTGTCAGCAATATTACGTAAACCACCGTTGGTTAGGTGGTATGTTGACTAACTGGAAAACCGTTCGTCAATCAATTAAACGTTTAAAAGATTTAGAAACCCAGTCTCAAGACGGTACTTTTGATAAATTAACCAAAAAAGAAGCGTTAATGCGTAGCCGTGAGATGGAAAAACTTGAATTAAGCCTTGGCGGTATCAAAGATATGGGCGGCTTACCAGATGCGTTATTCGTTATCGGTGCAGATCACGAACATATCGCGGTTAAAGAAGCAAACAATCTGGGTATTCCTGTATTTGCTATCGTTGATACTAACTCAACTCCAGCTGGCGTAGATTTCGTTATCCCAGGTAACGATGATGCGACTCGTGCTATCCAACTTTACGTTTCTGCAGCTGCAGCAGCGGTTAAAGAAGGTCGTGGTAACGAAGCTCAAGTTGCTGAAGAATTAGCAGCTGACGCAGAATAATTTAAGTTTTGCAATAAGGCGAAGCCCTTAATAATCAAACGATTAATTGGCATAGGGGCTAAAATTTAGCCCCTATATTTTTATCTAAAAGTGCGGTCACAATAAATCGCATTTTCGACAGAGGATTTTTAAAATGGCTGAAATCACAGCATCATTAGTAAAAGAACTTCGTGAACGTACCGGTGCCGGTATGATGGAATGTAAAAAAGCATTAGTTGAAGCAAACGGTGATATCGAGTTAGCAATCGACAACATGCGTAAATCTGGTCAAGCTAAAGCAGCTAAAAAAGCAGGCCGTGTTGCAGCTGAAGGTGTTATCCTTGCTCGTGTAGAAAATGGTTTCGGTGTATTAGTTGAAATGAACTGTGAAACCGACTTCGTAGCAAAAGATGCTGGCTTCTTAGGTTTAGCAAACGAAGTGGCTGATTTTGCAGCAGCACACAAAGGTACCACTATCGAAGCATTACAAGCGCAATTTGAAGAAAAACGTGCTGCATTAGTTGCTAAAATCGGTGAGAACATGAATATTCGTCGTGTTGCTTACTTAGATGGTCAAGTAATTGCACAATACTTACACGGTGCAAAAATTGGCGTATTAGTTGCGGGCGAAGGTTCTGCTGATGAACTGAAAAAAGTAGCAATGCACGTAGCTGCATCTAAACCTGAATTCGTGAACCCAGAAGATGTATCTGCTGAAGTGGTTGAACACGAACGCCAAATCCAAATCGATATTGCGATCAACTCTGGTAAACCAAAAGAAATCGCAGAGAAAATGGTTGAAGGTCGTATGAAGAAATTCACTGGTGAAGTTTCATTAACAGGTCAAGCATTTGTAATGGATCCTTCTGTATCTGTAGGGGATTTCTTAAAATCAGTAAATACTTCTGTTTCTAACTTCATTCGTTTAGAAGTAGGCGAAGGTATTGAGAAAAAAGAAGAAGATTTTGCTGCTGAAGTTGCAAAAATCACTGGCGGTAACGCATAATTCTTTAACGATAAAAAATGTATGCTTGTAAGCCCAATTTAAAGTTGGGCTTATTTATTTTTAAAAGAATTTCAACTTATTTCGTTAAGTAAATTTTATACACATAAAAATCTGCATTTTAATCAGTTATTAAACTTGTAAAATGCAGATTAAATGATGGGGTATCAATTAAGAAATTTTCTTTTCTAACGCTTTTAAACGTTTATTTATTCCATCAATACCTAACGTTAGTGCTGCTGTTTTACGCCATTCTTTATTCGTTTGCAATGGAATACCAGAGGAATATACGCCAGGCTCTGTAATTGGGCGCATAACCATTCCCATTCCAGTAATGGTTACTTTATCACAAATTTCCATATGACCATTAATCACACTTGCACCACCAATTAAGCAATAGCGACCAACAGTTAAGCTACCTGCCATAATAACGCCACCCGCAACCGCTGTACCTGTCCCGATATGAACATTATGTGCAATTTGACAAAGGTTATCGATGATCACGTTATCTTCAATAATTGTTGCGTCTAATGCGCCTCTATCGATACAGGTATTCGCACCAATCTCAACGTTATTACCAATTATTACTTGTCCTACTTGTGGAATTTTAACCCAACGACCACGATCATTTGCGTAACCAAAACCATCACTACCGATGACTGTTCCTGATTGAATTAAGCAATTAGCGCCAATCTCAACGTTATGGTAAACAGTTACATTAGCCCAAAGTTGAGTGCCTGAACCGATCTTGGTATTTTTACCAACAAAGCAATTTGCGCCAATGATCACGTTATCACCAAGTACAACACCTTCTTCAATCACAGCATTCGCACCAATTGAAACATTCTCACCTAAAGAAGCACTATCAGAAATTACCGCACTTTTTGCAATGCCTTGCGCTGCTTTTGGCGTGCTATCCATATATTGCGCTAAAATGGCGTAAGCGACATAAGGATCTTTCACAATAAGCAAATTGCTTTCTGAAGAACAGTGTTCGACATCCTCTTCAGAAACAACCAAAATTCCTGCTTTAGAATCTTTCAATAATGCACGAAATTTTGCGTTAGAAATAAAAGTAAGTTGATTTGATTGGGCTTTATCGAGTGGAGCGATATTCTCAACAACAACATCGGCGTTACCGCGAACGGTAGCGCCGATTTGAGTTGCCAATTCTTGTAAAGAATAGGATTTTTGCATTATGAGAACCTATTATTTTTTCTCTTCTGCTTTAGCAGGTGCTGCTTTTTCACTAGCAGGAATAGATTTTAACACTTCTTCTGTGATGTCTTTACCCTCTACCGCAAATACAACTGAATTTGCATCAAGCACATAAGTATAACCTTTCGCTTTTGCTAAATTATTTGTAGCAGTTTGAATACTATCTAATAATTTACCACGCTCTTCTGCTTGACGTTTTTCATTTTGCGCTTGGAACTCTTGAACTTTTTTATCTTGTTCCTGCATTAATTTTTGTAATTCAGCATCTTCAGCCGCACCTAATTTATTAATTTCCTCTTGGCGTTTTTGAATATCAGCTTGACGTAAGCGAGGTGCATCTTTTTCTAAATCTGCAACTTTTGCTTCTACTTTTTTACGAGCAGCAGCAATTTTATCATCAACTTCTTTTTTGCTTGCTGCTAATTTTTCAGCTACAGGTTTAAATTCAGCATCGAGTTTATCCGCTACAGCTTGACGGTCTG
Organism: Haemophilus sp. C1; assembly: GCF_001276515.1. Taxonomy (GTDB): domain Bacteria; phylum Pseudomonadota; class Gammaproteobacteria; order Enterobacterales; family Pasteurellaceae; genus Haemophilus. Next base: position 5,670 of record NZ_LDVZ01000008.1, on the reverse strand, counting down.
GGTGATGTTGAAAAATATAACCTGCATTAATAAAAGCAATTTTTTCTTCAGCTGCAGCATAGCCTGAAGCAAGTGCAATACCTAAAGCAAGTGCGGTTACTTTTGCGATGTTTTTCATTTGATAAAGATCCTTAATTAAATAGAGGTTTGTTTAATATTTTCTCTGCCCAATTAAATTAGGCAGAGAACGTTGTTTTTGAGTTCTGATGAAGAAAAAAGTTCAATTTATTAGAAAGAACCTCCAATACTAAATTGGAACTGTTCGACATCATCATTTTCATATTTTTTAATCGGTTTGGCATAAGAGAATACCAATGGACCAATAGGAGATTGCCATTGGAATCCGACACCTGTAGAGGCGCGAATACGGCTTGATTTGCCATAATCGGGCAATTTTTCTAATACACTGCTCTCTAATCCATTTTTATCTGATTTCCATTTAGTATTCCAAACACTTGCCGCATCAACAAATAGGGAGGTTCGGACCGTATTTTGGCTTTTATCACTCACAAATGGAGTTGGCACAATTAATTCTGCAGTTGCGGTTGCAATTGCATTGCCACCAACAACATCTGAGCTGACTTTTGTAAATTTACCATTTTGATCTTGGTAAATTGCGTTAGGACCAATACTACCATAAGCAAAACCACGTAATGAACCGATGCCACCCGCCGTATAAGTTTGATAGAACGGTAAACGCTTGTTTCCAAAACCATTTGCATATCCTGCAGATGCTTTTGCAGATATAACCCAACGGTGATCTCTGTCTAATGGGTAGAATCCTTGAACATCTGCACTTAATTTATAATATTTATTGTCTGAGCCAGGAATAGTAACTCGTCCACCAATACTTGCTTTTACCCCTTTAGTTGGGAAATATCCCCTATTAAGGCTGTTATAGTTCCAACCAAAAGAAAAATCAAAGTCACTGGTTTTGATTGAATTTCCATTAAAATTCATGGAACCAAGATATAATTCACGGTTATATTCTGGAGCAAAGTTACTGATCTTATTATAAGTATAACCCAATCCAACATAGTAAGAGTTATTTTCATTTACAGGGAAACCTAAAGTGACATTACCACCGTAAGTCGTACGTTTATAATTAGAAGAGGTATCATTTCTAGAGTTGTCATAGTTTTCAAAGAAAACACTTCCACCAAGACTTACGCCATCTTTAGTAAAGTAGGGTTCGGTATAACCCAAATTGACACTAGTACCATAATCATTTTTCGTACCAGCTATACTTACTGCTGCTCCTGTTCCCAAGAAATTATCTTGTTTAACACTAGCTTGATAACTAATACCACTCTCTGTACCGTAACCAATACCAAAGTTGATACTACCTGTATTACGCTCTTTAACTTTATACACAACATCAACTTCGTCATCCGTACCTTTTACAGGATCAATTCGGTTTTCTACGGTTTCGAAGAATCCCGTACGATCTAAACGGATTTTACCTAACTCAACTAATTGCGAGTTATACCACGCCCCTTCTTGCTGGCGCATTTCTTGACGTAAAGTACTATCTGCTGAAACAGTATTTCCTTCAAAGCGTAGTTGACGAACAGTTAAACGTCGACCAGCATCAACAACAAAAGTAATTGCTAAAGTTTTATTCGCATCATCAAAATCAGGTACAGCATTCACTGTTGCACTACCGTAACCACGTTCACCCAATTTTGCTTTAATCGCATTTTCAACATCGGCAATATCACTGCGACGGAAAGTGTCATTTAAATGTAATGAAGAAAGTAACGGTTCAAGTTCAGAAGCCATACCACCCACATTACCAACAATACGAGCACTACGAAGGTTATACTGTAAACCTTCATTTACATCAATAGTTACATTTACTTTCGTTTTTTCATCATTTAGCTGTACATCAGTTTTAGTGATTTGTGCTTTAGCATAACCATTATTTAAATAATAATCACGAATTGACTGTAAATCTTTCTCGAACTGAGCACCTTCAAATTTATTACCCCATAATTTCCACCAAGAATCAGGTTGTAATTCCATTTGCTCTTGCAACGTACTGCTACTAATAGATTCATTACCATTGAAAGTTAATGATGCTAATTTTGCAGTATCATCTTCATTGATCTGAATTAAAATTTCAGCACGGTTATTTGGTAACGTATTCACAATAGGTTCAACGGTTGCGTTATAGCGACCTACACTTGCATAGTGCTCTTTTACACTTTTTGCAAATTCATTTAATTTTTCTCGAATTAAAACATCGCCAACTTTAAACCCGTTAGCATCTAAGTTTTGTTTAAGTGCTTCAGTTGGAATAACAGAGTTACCTTTGATTTTAACATCTGAAATGATCGATTTAGCCACAACGCTAACAACAAGTACATCGCCTTCTTGATGTGCATTCACATCATCGAATCGACCACTTACGAATAAAGAGCGGACAATATTAGCCACATCATTGTCAGTCACACGCTGACCGACACGAACAGGTAGACTTGCTCGGATTTGTTGTTCTAAGTCACCTTGAACACCATCCACACGAATATCTTTTGCCACAAAAGGTGCGGCAAACGCAGTCGTTGTCGTACCGAATAATAAACTTGCGATTAGAAGTTTTTTCATCGATTGTATCCTATATAAATTATAGACGTAAAAAATCATTAAATAATGCAAACACCGTTAAGCTTAATAACAGTGCTGCGCCAATTCGATAACAGATGCTTTGCACCCGCTCAGAAACAGGTTTTCCTTTAACAGCTTCCATTGCTAAAAAAACTAAATGACCGCCATCTAATACAGGCAATGGGAATAAATTCATAATGCCTAAATTCACACTAATCAATGCCATAAAACTTAAAAAATACACCAATCCAATATTAGCGGATGCACCAGCACCTTTAGCAATAGAAATCGGGCCGCTTAAATTGTTTAATGACAAATCACCCGTAATTAATTTTCCTAACACTTTCAAGGTTAACACAGAAAGTTGACCAGTCTTTTCAATGCCTTTTTGCAATGATTCAAGAATATCATATTTTAATTCTGTACGATATTCATCAGATAATTTTACGAAAGTTGGGCTTAAACCTACAAACCATTTTCCACTCTGATTACGCACTGGAGTGATAATTTTGTCAAGCGTTTCCCCATTACGTTCAACTTTAATAGAAAAAGATTCGCCTTGTTCGACCTGTTTTATAAAATCTTGCCAAGGAAGTGCGGTTAAATTTTCTTTTAAAATTTTATCACCGATTTGTAAACCAGCTTTCTCAGCGGGAGAATCTTGAACAACTTTAGAAAGCACCATTTCAACTTTAGGACGCATAGGCATAATCCCTAATGCCTCAAAAGCACTTTCTTTTTCAGGATCAAAAATCCAATTCGTAAGATTTAAAGTCCGCTGTTGTTCAATATTAGAACCAAAAGGAGAAAGGGTAATCTCAATATTAGGCTCACCCATTTTTGTGGCAAGTAGCATATTAATAGTTTCCCAATCTTGAGTTTCTTCGCCATCAACCGCTAGAATTTGTGTATTAGGTTCAATGTGCGCTTGTGCCGCGATTGAACTTGGCGTTATCGATTCAATCACAGGTTTAACACTTGGCATTCCATAAAGGTAGATGACCCAATAGGCAAAAATCGCAAAAATAAAATTTGCCAAAGGACCGGCGATAATCACAAATGCGCGTTGTAATACGCTTTTACTATCAAATGCTTGTGACTTTTGTTCAACTGGAACCGCTTCATTACGTCCATCAAGCATTTTTACATAGCCACCTAAAGGAATCATTGAAACCGCAAATTCTGTACCATGCTTATCGACACGTTTCCAAATTACCTTACCAAAGCCAATTGAAAAACGATGGACTTTTATACCGCACTTTCTAGCAGCCCAAAAGTGACCATATTCGTGAACGGATACTAATACCGCAATAGCAATGATAAAAGAACCTAGCGACCACAAAAATGACATTCAGAATCCTCATAACACAAAGAAATAGAAGTAGCTGAAAAAAGGTACCGCGGCAGTCAAGCTATCAATGCGATCTAACACACCGCCATGACCAGGAATCAATTGGCTGCTGTCTTTAACTCCCGACTCACGTTTAAACATACTTTCAGTTAAATCACCCAATACCGAAATTGCAACTGTTGCAACGGAAAGGATAACAAATCCAGAGATATTCCGCTCACCAACTAAAGCATCGCCAGAGAAATGAATAAATACAAAAGCAAGCACTAACGCAGTAATTAAGCCACCAACAACGCCTTCCCAGCTTTTACCTGGTGAAACTTTTGGCGCAAGTTTACGTTTACCAAATGCGCGTCCACTAAAATAAGCACCAGAATCAGCAGCCCAAACAAGCACAAATACATAAAGTAATAAAAATAAGCCGTGATAAGGATCATGGGTATAGTGCTCTAAACGTAAACGTAATACCCCCGCGATAAATGGTATTAAAGTAGAAAAGGCAAATAAAAGCTGTAAAAGAGGATTTTTAGACCAAAATTTAGCTGATTTAGGATAAGTCACTACAAGCAATAAAGCTAAAATCCACCAACCAACAGCGTTCATCAATAAAAGCTGAAGATGCTGTTCAAACACACGACCGGCATCTAAATAGTTGCCCTCAGTGTAGAGCCATAAAAAAATAAAAGCACCTAAAAAAGCAGCAACACAAAAACGCGCTAAAGGCTGTTTAAGGCGAGCAAACTGAGTCCATTCCCAAACGCCTAAAGTCGCCACAGCCCCTAGAGCGAGGGCAAAATAAAAAGGCGTGAATAAAAATAGCGCACATAACACCGCTGCGATTAACACAATGGCAGATAAAACTCGTTGTTTAAGCATAATTTTAATCCATTTATTGAATCATTCTGTCCCACCAAAACGGCGATGACGTTGTTGATAACAGGCGATGGCGCGGTTAAATTCCGCCTCATCAAAATCTGGCCACAGCACATCAGAAAAATAAAGTTCTGCATATGCAATTTGCCATAATAAAAAATTACTAATTCGTTGTTCACCACTGGTACGAATCAACAGATCTACTGGTGGTTCATCTTGTGTCACCAAATGACGCTGAAAAGCAATTTCATCAATCTCGTCAACGCTCATTTCATTATTTTTTACTTTTTCTGCGAGTTGCTTTGTCGCCTGTACAATATCCCAACATCCACCGTAATTTGCAGCGATATTGAGCGTAAGTGCGGTATTTTTTTCTGTTAAATTTTCCGCTTTTGAAATTTTTTCTTGCAAAGATTCACTAAAACGAGATACATCGCCAATAATTTTCAGACGAATATTATTTTTATGTAATTTTTTCACTTCGCGATCTAAAGCTTGCATAAAAAGCGTCATTAACGCACTGACTTCTTGCTCTGGTCGATTCCAATTTTCGCTACTAAAGGCATAAAGTGTAAGAAAATTTACTCCAGTTTGGCGAGCATAACTTACCGCTCGGCGAACTGCAGATACACCATTCGTATGGCCAAAAATGCGCATTTTATTTTTCTGTTTTGCCCACCGCCCATTACCATCCATAATAATGGCAACGTGTTTTGGAATATTGTTTTGATCGAGTTCTATCATTATTTTTATTATAAAAAGATCCCTATAAATTCGGCTGTGAACTATATCATAAGTTGTATTTGCTTGCTATGGATTAGCGAGTCCCAATCCACACT
>NZ_LDVZ01000009.1 GCF_001276515.1 Haemophilus sp. C1 | reverse complement strand
AAAACCTGCTAATTAGCAGGTTTTTTTATTTATCATTTAAACGTAATTTCAAATCTTCAGCAGTTTGGCAAGTCTTAATCTTATCAAACACTTGGTTCGCTTCATCATATTCCTTATTCAAATAACGTAACCATTGTTTAATTCGTGCCACGTGATAAAAACCACTGTCATATTCATTTTCGACATTAGCGTATTTTTGCAAGATTTTTTGAATCTCATTCCAAGGCATTTTTTCTGCATTTGATTTCAGAACATGGCTTAAATTCGGAATATTCAACGCACCTCGTCCCACCATTAAATCCTGACAACCTGTTTGAGATAAGCAATCTTGCCCATCTTGCCAATGCCAAATTTCTCCGTTAGCAATAACTGGAATGGATAAATGTTCGCGGATTTCGCCAATTTTTTTCCAATTAATTCGATCTGCACGATAACCATCGGCTTTTGTACGTCCATGAACTGTAATTTCGGTTGCGCCGCCTTGCTCTACCGCATCTGCGATTTCAGAAGCTTGAGAAATATCATCCCAACCTAACCGCACTTTTACACTAACTGGGAATTCACTTGGCACAGCTCTGCGTAAGGCTTGAGTGGCATGATAAATCAATTCAGGCTGTTTCAATAATGCCGCACCACCATTGCTGCCATTCACTGTTTTAGAAGGGCAACCACAATTTAAATCAATGCCATGAGAACCAAGTTCTATCGCACGAATCGCATTTTCAGCAAGGCATTCTGGATGCTGCCCAAGCAACTGCACTCGCACTGGCGTGCTAGAGGAAGTAAAGCCCTGATTTTTTAATTCAGGGCATAAACGATAAAATACTTTTTCAGGGAGAAGTTGATCAACTACGCGAACAAATTCTGTGATACATAAATCGTAGTCATTCACTTCGGTGAGAAGTTGGCGAACAAAGGGATCTAGAACCCCTTGCATAGGCGCAAGAATTACACGCACTACTTCCAGCCTTTTGCTTTACAAATTAAATCGTAAGCGGCTTGAATCTGTTGAGTTTTTTCTTTTGCCATTTCCATCATTTCTGGCGGTAAACCTTTCGCCACGAGTTTATCTGGATGGTGTTCATTCATTAAACGACGATAAGCACGCTTAACCGTATTTTGTTCATCAGACTCTGTTACACCCAATACTTTATAGGCATCATTTAAAGTTGGGCCAGAAGCATGTTGGTAACCACCACTATTTTGTTGTTGATATTGGTAGCCACCTTGATATGCGCCTTGTTGATATTGCTGATAAAAACCGCCTTGAGTAAAAGCTCTGGCAGCCATTTCCATCGCAATCATTTGTTCAAATTGCATACGAGAAAGACCAAGTTCTTCAGCGATCACATAAAGCACTTCTTTCTCATTTTCGTGAAGTTCTGAATCGGCAAAAGCCGCTTGAACCTGCACTTGTAAGAACATTCGCAATAAATCAGCACGTTGCCCACAGCCAATGCGAAATTCACGGATAACTTGACGAATCGGGAAATCAGATTCTTTACCACGACGAAACGCATCCTGCGCTAATTTACGCCCCGCATCATCCAATTTAAGCTGAATCATTAATTGATTAGCTAATTGAATATCTTCTTCTGTTACACGCCCTTTCGATTTACTTAAATGTCCTAGCACCGCAAAGGTGGTTTGCATAAACAAGTCTTGACGCGTTGTTTTCTTTTTAAAGAAACTAGAACTTACCGAGCCGAGTTCATATAATTTTTTATCTGCAATAGAACCTAAAATGAGCCCAGCTATCGCACCAAAAAATCCACCAACTTTCCAACCTAAAAATACGCCTATAATTTTTCCAATAAATCCCATTCTTTCCCCTGTTAAGTCAAAGTGCGGTTATTTTTATAATGTTATTTATAATGATGACAAAAATTTATTTCTCAAGTTTTATACGCCAAATTCAGCACGATAAGCACGCATTTCTGGCAAATGGCTACTGTATCGCGGATCTTGTTCGATAAATTGCATCAAATCATCTAAATCAATGATGGATAATACTTGGCATTGATAATCACGTTCTACTTCTTGAATTGCTGAAAGCTCGCCTTTTCCTCGTTCTTTACGGTTTAGAGCGATCAATACTGCCGCAAGCTCTGCCTTATTTGCACTGATTAATTCCATAGATTCACGGATCGCAGTGCCAGCCGTAATCACGTCATCCACAAGCAAAATTTTTCCTTGCAATGGGCTACCAATTAAATTGCCCCCCTCTCCGTGATCCTTCACTTCTTTGCGATTAAAACACACGGGTTTATCAATACCATAACGATTAAATAACGCCACCGAAACTGAAGTGCCAATTGGAATACCTTTGTAAGCTGGGCCAAAAACCACATCAAAATCTACCGCACTTGCCTGAATTGCAGCAGCATAGAACTCGCCTAAACGCGCTAAATCTGCCCCCGTATTAAACAAACCCGCATTGAAGAAATACGGACTTTTACGACCTGATTTCAAAGTAAACTCTCCGAATTTCAATACATTTCGGCTTAAAGCAAATTCGATAAAATCGCGTTTATATTGTTCCATTTTTTAATCCCTATAAACTGTGTTTATAAGCCTAGTGCTTCGCGTTGAGCGATGAAAATTTGATTACAGCCTTGTTTCGCTAAATCTAATAATGTTAATAATTCTTCATGGCTAAATGGCTCGCCTTCTGCGGTGCCTTGCACCTCAATCATGCGACCATCTTCCATCATCACAACATTCATATCGGTTTCCGCTGCAGAATCTTCCACATATTCCAAATCACAAACAGCTTGACCCTCAACAATCCCCACAGAAATCGCTGAAACCAAACCTTTAATTGGGTTAGTTTTTAACGTGCCATTCTCAATTAAACCGTTGATCGCATCACATAATGCGACAGCAGCACCGGTGATAGACGCTGTACGAGTACCACCATCCGCTTGAATAACATCACAATCTAAAGTAATCGCTCGTTCACCAAGTGCTTTGAGATCTACCATCGCGCGCAAAGAGCGGGCAATTAAGCGTTGAATTTCCATTGTGCGTCCACCTTGTTTACCTTTAGCCGCTTCGCGTTGCATGCGACTATGTGTTGAACGTGGCAACATTCCATATTCAGCCGTGACCCAACCTTGCCCTTGTCCTTTTAAGAAACGCGGAACAGCATCTTCCACTGTTGCAGTACAAAGCACTTTGGTATCACCAAATTCAACAAGCACGGAACCTTCAGCGTGCTTGGTGTAATTACGGGTAATTTTAATTTGGCGGGGTTGATTATTTTCTCGATTATTTGGACGCATAATTATTCCTTGATATGGTTTCGAACGATGTAATAAAAAAGCGCACTATTCTAGCACGCTTTAGTTTTCATTATTGGGTAGTTTTTTCAAAGTCACGAATTTTATGGAAAGTTTCGTTTAAATCTGCCGCAAAATTAATTTTTTGAATATCTGGCGAAGAATTAGATTTAACTAACATTCTCAACGGCTGGAATTGCATATTACACAAGTAAAGTTGTTGATGGGGCAACATGTGTTGAACAAATCGAGTAAGCGCATGAACTCCACCGGCATCAAGCACGGTCACTGCATCACATTGCAGCACAATATGTCGGATTTCATGATCGGTATGAACCGTTCTATCATGCAAATCCGCAAATAATTTGTCTGCAGCGGCAAAGAAAAGCGGACCGCTAATTCGGTAAACCAAAACATCATCTAAATCTTCAGGCGCATTGTGTTCAATGGCTTTTGTCATCTCAGCAATCGTCCGAATAAACAAGAGACTCGCAAGCAACACCCCCACACTAATCGCAATCACCATATCAAACAATACGGTCAAAATAAGACAAGTCAACAACACTGCCATTTCATTTTTGCCTGAACGGCGAGCAAGATGAATAATCTCGTGCACACTTGCCATATTCCACGCCACCACTAACAACAAAGCTGCCATAGATGACAAAGGCAAATAAGAAAGGGCTTGCGAAAACAAAAGTAAAGCGAATAAAACAAGTATTGCGTGCACGACACTCGATATTGGCGATACCGCCCCTGATTTCACATTAGCCGCAGAACGAGCAATCGCAGCTGTTGCCGTGATTCCTCCAAAAAACGGAGAAATGATATTCCCCAAGCCTTGCGCTAATAACTCGTTATTAGAGTGATGTTTAGTATCTGTCATATTATCTAAAATCACGGCACAAAGAAGTGATTCGATTGCGCCCAATACCGCCATTGAAAAAGCAGCAGGTAACAACGCTTGTAAGCTATTAAAATCCCAATGAATTAATTCACCTTGCGCATCAGGAATATTCCACGGCAGAGAAAAATCTGGCAATACATTAGGAATCCCATGACCAATGGAACCATCAGGCAAAGTATATTGAAATGCAGAGCCAATCGTCGCCACCTCAAAACCAAAATGCTGTAATACTAAAGCTAAAATTGTACCAATAATCACGGCAGGTAGATGCCCTGGCACTGCCAAACGCAATTTATGCCATTGAGTCAGGACTAATAGTGTTACTACACCAACCGCTGCATTAGCCCAATTTATCGTAGGAAGTGCGGTAAAAATTGTTTGGATTTTTTCAAGATAATGCGCCGGCATTTTTTCTATGGAAAGCCCCAAAAAATCCTTAATCTGCAAAGTACCAATAGTAATGCCAATCCCACAAGTAAAACCTAAGGTGACGGGCAAGGGAATATATTCAATTAAACGCCCTAGACGAAATAACGCCATCAAAACCAAAATTAGGCCCGAAAGCAACGTTGCCATCAAAAGACCACTTAGCCCAAATTGTTGAGTAACAGGGTAAAGAATCACAACAAAAGCGGCTGTAGGCCCAGATATATTAAAACGAGAACCTCCTGTCAGCGCGATAACAATACCCGCAATAATTGCCGTATAAAGACCATGTTGTGGCGGTACACCACTCGCAATAGCCAAAGCCATGGAAAGCGGAATCGCAATCACACCAACGGTCAACCCTGAAATAATGTCGCGAATCAGCGATTTTTTCGAATAGCCTAAACGGAAAGAATCTTTCAGCGCGCTAAAGGGTTTTACGGCTAAAAAAACATTTTTAGAAAATAACGCTTTAATATGCATAAAAAAACTACAAACGATAAATAAAGTGAGGTTATTCTAGCGAAACTTTTAAAAGTTTTTTATGTTCTAGCGCAAAAAACTTGACTAAACTGGAGCAAATCTTTATAGTTTGCGCACCTTTTACGGTGAGATGTCCGAGTGGTTGAAGGAGCACGCCTGGAAAGCGTGTATGTGGGAAACTGCATCAAGGGTTCAAATCCCTTTCTCACCGCCATCCTAATTTTATTCCCTAATAATTCCCCTTTTCTTTCTTATTCAAATTCAGTTTTTAATTCTGATTATTTTTGTTATTACACTCATTGAATTTTTTCATCAATGCAGTAAACTAGCCACCGATTTTTTAATCACCTCTCTTTTCACTTTAAATGTTACCTGCGAGTAACAAAAGGACACATCATGACAAACAAAGTAAACAGTTATGGCTGGAAAGCTTTAATTGGCTCTGCCGTCGGCTATGCAATGGACGGTTTCGATCTTCTCATTTTAGGTTTCATGCTTAGCGCAATTTCTGCAGACTTAAATCTAACACCCGCACAAGGTGGATCTCTCGTGACATGGACACTTATTGGTGCAGTATTTGGCGGTATTTTATTTGGTGCATTAAGCGATAAATACGGTCGTGTACGCGTACTGACTTGGACCATTCTTCTCTTTGCGGTGTTTACTGGTTTATGTGCGATTGCACAAGGTTATTGGGATTTACTGATTTATCGCACAATTGCTGGCATTGGCTTAGGCGGTGAATTTGGAATTGGGATGGCTCTAGCAGCGGAAGCATGGCCTGCACGTCACCGAGCGAAAGAAGCATCTTATGTTGCCTTGGGTTGGCAAGCTGGTGTGTTAGGTGCTGCATTACTGACACCATTATTGCTCCCGCATATTGGCTGGCGTGGAATGTTCTTGGTGGGTATCTTCCCTGCATTTGTCGCTTGGTTCTTACGTTCTCATCTGCACGAACCTGAAATTTTCACTCAAAAACAAACCGCACTTTCAACGCAATCCAGTTTTACTGATAAATTACGTTCATTCCAGCTTCTTATTAAAGATAAAGCCACGAGCAAAATTAGCCTTGGTATCGTGGTACTCACCTCCGTACAAAACTTCGGTTATTACGGCATTATGATTTGGTTGCCTAATTTCTTATCAAAACAACTGGGATTCAGTTTAACTAAATCTGGACTTTGGACCGCCGTTACCGTCTGCGGCATGATGGCTGGAATTTGGATTTTCGGACAACTAGCTGACCGCATCGGACGCAAACCAAGCTTCTTACTTTTCCAATTAGGCGCAGTAATAAGTATCGTGGTTTACTCACAACTTACCGATCCTGACATCATGCTCCTCGCTGGGGCATTTTTAGGTATGTTTGTGAACGGAATGATGGGCGGTTACGGTGCATTAATGGCGGAAGCCTACCCAACTGAAGCTCGAGCAACCGCACAAAACGTACTTTTCAATATTGGTCGTGCCGTAGGGGGATTTGGACCTGTGGTCGTGGGTGCGGTCGTACTCGCCTACTCTTTCCAAACTGCCATCGCCCTACTTGCGATTATCTACGTAATTGATATGTTAGCGACAATTTTCTTAATCCCTGAATTAAAAGGTAAAGCCTTAGACTAAGAAAATATAAAAGATAAAAATGCTCGCCAAGTGCGAGCATTTTTTATGAAATAAAAGGAAGCAATTGTGATAGCACTTTTTCGGCTGAAATCTCTTTCATTGAACTGGCAAATAAATAATGCTGATTTTTACCATAACAGCCAATCAATTTAGGATCTGTTGCGCCATAAAGCGTAATATTGGGCTTATCCAAAGCGGCAGTTAAATGCGCCAAGCCTGTATCCACCGACACGACGACTTTTGCATTTGCAAGCTGTTTTGCAAGCTCCGTTAAAGTTAATTTTGGCAACACGATCACATTATAATGAGCTTGAGCCAAACGCTCTGCTCTCGCTTTTTCTTGTTCATTCCCCCACGGCAAATGAATTTTGCAATCAGAAAGTGCGGTAATTTTTTCAATCAATTTTTGCCATTCTGATTCTTCCCAATGCTTATCTACCCGAGTTGTAGAATGAATACCACGTAGTTTTTTTCTGAAGTTTGATGAAGAAAATGGCGAGCAATACCATAATCGCCCTGAACTTGAGGTAATTCATAACCTAAACTTTGAGCAAAAAGCTGACGAATTCGTTCCACCGCATGCTGTTGATAAGAAATGGCATATTTTTTATCGTAGAAAAAAGACGCTAACGGCTCTCGGATACTTTGACGATCATAGCCATGTTTCATACCTTGAGCGAAACGAGTTGCAAATAAAGCACTTTTAATGAGCCCTTGCGCATCAATTACCGCATCATAGTTTTCAGCCTGCAACAAAGTGCGGTAAGATTTCCACTCATTTCTTGTTTGAATAGAAAAAGGCGATTTACGCCAACGGCGCAAAGCAATAGGAATCACGCGATTTACGGCGGAATGCCAACGTGGAATTTCTGCAAAGTTTTCTTCTACCACCCAATCAATACTTAAACTAGGAATCGCCCTTTGTGCATCATTCAAGCTGGGCAAAGTGTGGATAACATCCCCCATAGAGGAAGTCTTAATCACACATACTTTCATTTAATTAACCTTCTTCCCCAATGCATAATTCCAAGCCCAGATACGGCTAAAATGCCTCCAATAATTAAGGAGAAATCCACTTGTTCATTCAACCAAACGGCTGAAAATAAAATGCCTAAAATCGGCACAAGAATAATATAGGCCGAGGCATTGCCCGCCCCTAAGTGTTTCACGCCATCAAAATACCATGCATAAGCCAATACCGTTGCACCAAATGCAAGACCAAGTAAACTAAACCATTGCGATCCATTTAATTGAAATACGGTTGCCCAATCTTCTGCACTTTCCGTCCATAATGCTGCCAACGTCAGCATGAAAAAACCAAAAGTAGAAGAAATCGTGGTAGCGGTGAGAGAATCAATTCCGATTAATACTTTACGAGCCAATAAAGTATAAGCAACCCAGCAAACTAAAGCACAAAGCAATAATATTTGACCGAATCCAAAATTTTGTAAGAGGTTAGTTGGATTCCCTTTTGTCATGGCTAATAAAGAACCGCTAATGGCAATAATCATCCCTAATACAACCCAGCGATTCCATTTTTCTTTAAATAATAAAATAGCAAAAAACATCGTAAAGACGGGATTAGAGGCAACGACCATCGTTCCTTGCCCTGCTGGAACATATTTCAAACCCCAAATAAAGAAAGTCGAATAACCAAAGATCCCAAGCAAAGCCGTTAACAATAACCCCACCCATTGATTAGGTCGCAGTTGTTTAGCATATTTGAAACGATTCGCCGCATATAGCCAAATAATGAGTGGAATAATGGCGAAAAAAAAGCGCATGCTTGAGGCAATAAATGTCGGCATAGCTTGGGCAACCACTCGTCCCCAAGGCCAAGAGGCTCCCCATAAAATCACCATTCCAATTAATTGTAAATGTATGCGTAGAGGGTTCATATCATTAACATATCCTGTTAGGCCTTTTCTATTTACTTAAAGGCTCTGCTTGGTAAGCTTTTATTTTTTCTCGTAAAGCGGCTTCAAATGCTTCTCGATGAGCATCATCTTGAAAAGCTGAATGAGGAATTAAGAAAAACAAGCCCGTATCAACTCGAATCATTAAGTAACCATAATGATTTTCAATATGATGAATGTACCGATAATTATATAAAGTTTGGCAGAGAGCTATTTCATAATATAAACCATCTTCTTGAATTCGTATGGTTCTTTTTTTCTTATTAACTTCCCCATATACTTGGCTTTGAAAAGCTTTGGTATTTAAATAAGGTCGTAGCAAAACTGCATAGAAAAAACAACATACTGAGATGAGCAATAATATATGTCCTGCATAATTGGCTAAGATATTTTCATAGCAATCATACAAATACTCTCCCCAATCCATCAGTTCAAAAGCAAGAAAAATACTTGGCAGCAAGAAGAATAAATATAATAAGAAATCGCCAATACTCATCATCTTGCGAAATTTATTATGTTTATAAATATCACGACTAATTTTACGGGCTGCTTTAGCTTCATTTTTATCTAATACGGGTTGATAGGTTATTTCCATTTTATATTCTCTCTTTCTTAAACATCTAAAAGTGCGGTCAGTTTTTCTGCCACTTTTTCAGGTTTAATATCAATCAAACTTTGATGATACCCTTCCGAGCTATCTGTACTTTTACGCATCTTAATTAAATCGCCTTCAATTAAACGAATAATCACGGCTTTATCTGATAATGGTGGTGTATAAGTTGGGCTCGTTGGACCATAAAGTGCAACCAATGGACGATCTGTCGCAGCGGCAATATGCATTAAGCCGCTGTCATTGCTTACCACTGCTGTGCAATTAGCGATTAAATCCACGGCTTGATTCAAATTAGTTTGTCCGGCCAAATTCAAACAGAATGGTTGCTGTTCTGCTGGCAACGCATTGCGAATTTGCTCTCCTGCTTCCACATCTTTTGGTGAACCAAATAATTCTATCGCATAGCCTTTTTCAATGAGCATTTCTGCCAATTTAGCATAATGATAATGCGGCCAACGTTTTGCTGGGCCAAATTCTGCACCAGGACAAAAACCAATAATTGGACGTTCGCCTAAAAGTGCGGTTTGTTTTTCAAATTTTTTTAAGGTTTCAGCTTGTTGTGCTGGCTCAACCGTCAAATAGGGTTTCAAGACAGGAATATCATCAGCTTTTGGTACAGCATCTTTTTCAAAAGCCAATGCAACATAACGCTGCACCATCATTGGATAATCTTTTTTATTGGCTCGTAAATCATTCAATAAAATATAACGGCTTTCGCCTTTCCAACCACGACGATGAACAATTTTTGCAAAGAAAGGAATAAACGCAGATTTCAATGAATTAGGCAAAACAATCGCCATATCATATTGTTCACGCAAAGACTTTCCTAAACGATAACGAGTTCCCAATTCAAAGGCCCCGTGCCCTAATGGCATTTCAATCGCCTTACGCACCTCTGGCATACGCGCAAGCAAAGGCTTACACCAATTCGGTGCCATCACATCAATATTGCAGTTTGGATATTGAATTTTCAGTTGCTGGTACAAGCTATGCGACATCATCATATCGCCAACCCAAGAAGGGCCAATAATTAGAATATTCATTTCCTGTCTTTCAGATAAAAGTGCGGTCAAAAATACTTGTTATTATGGCACAGAGTTGAATAAAAATATGCTCCTTTAACAATTTAGTCGAAACTCTTTAGGAGTCATTTCAAATTCTTTCTTAAACACAGAATAAAAATATTGAATTGATGGATAGCCGCAAATCTCAGCAATTTCTTGAATAGAAATATCTGTTTGTTGTAATAAATTCTTTGCTCGGGAAATTTTTTCTTCGTGGATGACTTGGTGAATTGTTTTATTCATTTCATTCTTAAAACGTTGTTCAAGATTAGAACGTGAGGTTTCAAGATGATCTAAAACTTGTTCTACTTTAATTCGATGACAGGCACGATGACGAATATAATGCATTGCTTGAATGACAAGCGGATCTGTTAATGATCGATAATCTGTAGAATTTCGAGAGTGAACGGTAATCGGTGGAATTAAAATAGGGGTATGTGAAACTTTTTGACCATTGAGTAATTTGTGTAATAATTTCGCAGCTTGATAACCAATCTCTCTCGTGCCTTGTTCTACGGAGGAAAGGGACACACGCGATAAATATTGGATCAATTCTTCATTATCAATACCAACCACACAAAGCTCTTCAGGTACAGCAATTTTACTGTATTCACAAGCCTGCAATAAATGACGAGCACGCGCATCCGTAACAGCAATAATACCAGTATGAGAAGGAAGAGATTTTAACCAGACAATTAGCTTTTGTTGCTCTTCCAACCAATTTTGAGCATGAACCTGCACACCCTCATATAGGTAAATAGGGTAATGATTTTTCTCCATCAACTCTACAAAAGCATCTCTTCGTTCTATAGACCAATGCTTATGAGTATTTACTTGCAAACCATAAAATGCAAACTGTGACAGTCCTTTCTCCTGTAAATGAGATAAAGCCATTTCAACCAATGCCATATTATCTGTTGCTACATAAGGAAAGTGCGGATAAAAATCAGCTTGTCTATAAGATCCACCAACTGCTATAGTAGGAATAAGAGTGTGTTGCAATAATTCAACAGTTTTTGGATCATCAAAGTCTGCAATAATGCCATCAATAGAAAGTTGATTAATGGTATCAGTATGATAGATAAATTCATCTTCTACAAAAATATCCCACATACATTGCGATGCCTGAATATATTGTCCAATACCCTCCACTACCTGCCGATCATATACTTTGTTTGCATTAAATAAGAGGGCAATTTTGTAGTATTGTTCCGTCATTTTATATCCTTATCTATGGGAAATTGCTATTTAAGTTATAATAGAAAAGATATTTAGCTTCAAGATAAAAATAGCCAGAATAACTGGCCATTTTTATATCCAATACCACATTTATTTTTTTAGCTTCGCAATACCTATTCCACTTGCACCATAAATAATAGCAAAGATAATACCGCTCCAACATAAAATTGCCCAAGGTAAATAAGACAATGTTGCAACACCTAATGTGCCTGCCATATATGCACCTGCGGCAGTCCATGGCAAAATAGGTTCAATAATTGTTGCGGAGTCTTCTGCTGTTCGACTTAGATTTTTTGGATGTAATCCTTTTTCTACATACGCATCTTTAAGCATTTCTCCTGGAATTAGAATAGAAATTTGCCCATTACAAGTAACCCCAATCATTGTTAGACCGCAAAGAATCGTCGTAATAATCAAAGAAAGAGTTGAATGAACAAAGGTGAGTAATTTTTGAATAATCACGGTTAATGCACCGCTCAATTGTAATACACCTGCAAATGACAATGCACAGAAACAAATTAATAGTGTTCCCATCATTGAGTTCATTCCACCACGATTCAACAAACGACTTAAATCAGAGCTAACTGAAGTATGGTGAATCATTGAGGTATCAAATCCATTAACTGCGCTATTAATCACATCAGATAGAGAGAATTTTTGAATTAAGATAGCATTAATAATTGCGATAAATGCTGATAATAACATCACTGGAATAGTCGGTTTCTTAGTAATAGATCCCCATAATACAATAGCGACTGGAATAAGTAATAGAAAGTTAAAATGATAAACTTGCTCTAACTCATGAATCATTGTATTTACTTTTTCTGGAGTCGCCACATTAGAAAAATCGTAGTTTAAACCATATACCACATAGACAGTAGCCGAAAGAATAAAGGATGGTAATGTTGTATAAAGTAAGTGAGCGATATGCTCATATAAATCTACGCCAGCAGCTGCAGATGCAATATTGGTTGTATCAGATAATGGCGATAATTTATCTCCAAAATACGCACCAGCGACCACAGCACCTGCCGTAGCAGCCAAATTGGCGTCTAATCCAATCGCAACTCCCATAAATGCCACACCAACAGTCCCTGCTGACCCCCAAGAGGTTCCAGTACAAATGGAAACAATAGCAGTAAGGAATAAGGCTGTCACATAAAGATATTCTGGTGATATCGCTTTTAGTCCGTAGTAGATCATCATAGGAATTGTTCCTCCACTAATCCAAGTTCCAATTAATAATCCTACAGTAATTAAAATTAATAGCGCAGGCATTGTTTTAGCTATTTTTTCTGAAATGGCGTCTAAAATATCTAAATAGCAATGACCTAATTTAATAACTAAAAAACCAGCAAATACCGTTGAAATAATCATTAATGGCTCTGCTGGCAAATCAAATAAAGCATACCCAAGCCCTAATAGTAATAGCATCACTATGATTGGTGAAAAAGCTTCTAATGTTGTTGGCATTCTTGTGCGATGAGTGGTTTTCATATTAAATCTCCCTATTGTTTAATAAACAAAACCCATTTTTGATTCGATTCAATGCTTCTAATAATTTTTCTCTAGGCATAGCGACATTCATACGAAAGAAACCGTCTCCCTCTTTGCCAAATTCACTCCCCAAAGATACTTTTACTCTTGATAAATTATTAATCCAATAAGCTAATTCATTTTCATTTATACTTAGCTTTTTATAGTTTATCCAAAGTAAATAAGTTCCATCACTTTCAGTAATATCTAATAATGGAATATACTCATTGAAAAATTCTTTTACTATCTTCTTATTATTCTTTATGTATTCTTTTAGATAGATTACCCAGTCAGTACAATATTTATATAACGAAATAATAGCTGGTATAGAGAAATAATTTGGATTATGTATACCTAATGCCATCATTTCTTTTATAAATTTTTCTCGAATTTCTTTATTCTCAATAATTAGGTTAGCTATTTCCAATCCAGGAATATTAAAAGTTTTTGCTGGGGATAAACAGATCATTGAGTGATTTGCTACCCATTCATCTAATGATGATATTAGATAGTGGGAGTCATTTGTTAGTGTAAAGTCTGCGTGGACATCATCGGAAATGATAAATACATTATGTTTTTTAGCTAAGTTTATAATTTTAATAAGGACTTCTTTGTTCCAAATCGTTCCAGTTGGATTATGAGGAGAAATTAAAACAAATATTTTAGAATGTTCAAAACATTCCTCTAATAAATTAAAATCAATATGATACTTTCTATTCTCATAAACTAAAGGACATTTATATAATTTTCTGTCATTTAATTTTATCGTGTTTAATATTGGACTATATGAAGGTGATAGAATGCATATTCCATCAGTTTCTTTTGTAAACGCTCGTATATAAATAGATACAGCTTGTATTATTCTTGGGCAAAATACAATTTTTTCAGATAGAACAGAATAATGATATTGTTCGAAAATATAATCACTGATTATCTTGTAATAATCGGCTGGTAATTCAGTATAACCATAAATTCCTAAACGATTAAATTTTTCTAATTCATCTATCATTACTTGAGGTGCTGGAATATCCATATCCGCAACAGACATTGGAATAATATCATTATCTACATTCCATTTAGCACTAAATGTATTTAGGCGATCAATAATCACATCAAAATTATAAAGATTATTCATTATTCCTCCTGATGTATAAGACAAATTTACTTTAGTCAAAGAAGAAAAAAATTAAAATTACTAAAACTACTTTATCTATTACGTTTTTTCACAACTGTGATCTAGTCCACAATTGTAAATAATCACTATAAAAAATTAAATAATGTAACGGATAAGAACTTATTTTTTCATAAAAAGATGAAAAACTTCATCATCTAGAAAGCAGTATGTTAGGTAACCATTTCTATAAAATTAAAAAACCGCCATTTTATAAATGACGGTTTAAAATTAATAATTACATCTTTTTCTTATTACTAGTATCTATCCATACAGCAAGTAACAAAATGCCACCTTTGACAATATATTGCCAAAAAGTTGGCACATCAAGCATACTCATACCATTATCAAGCGATGCGATGATAAGTGCGCCAATAACGACCCCAAACACACTTCCTACACCACCAGCTAAGCTTGCCCCTCCAATGACACAAGCTGCAATCGCATCTAGTTCTGCATTTTGCCCTGCCGATGGTGAGCCTGCACCTAAACGAGCACTTAAAATCAACCCTGCTATTGCAACTAACACACCATTCATTGCAAAGATAATCAGTTTTGTTTTTTCTACATTGATACCAGATAATTTTGCCGCATCAATATTGCCACCAATCGCATAAACGTGGCGGCCGAATGAAGTTTTACGAGAGAGGAATAACCCTAAGATTGCAAGAACTGCCAGTACTAAAACAGGAAATGGAATGCCACGATAATCATTAAGTAAATAAATTGCTCCTAATACAATTACTGCAAACAAAGCATATTTCGTAAAATCTTTTGATAATGCAGACACTTCCAGCTGAAGCTGCTGGCGACTTCTACGTTGATAATTTCCCCAAAGAACAAATCCAATAACTGCAATACCACCTAAGATAAACCCTGCAATATCTGATAAATAACCTTGCCCAATAACTGTCATAGTTCCACTAATAGGAGATACAGTTGTGCCATTAGTCAAACCAATCAAAATTCCACGGAATGCGAGATAACCTGCAAGTGTAACAATGAAGGATGGCACTTTGCGATAAGCCACCCACCAACCATTCCAAATACCAAAAATTAAACCAAGAGCAATTGTTGCAATAATAGTTACAGGTAATGGGAAGCCCCACCAAACATCGGCAATAGCTGCAAATCCGCCCAGTAGGCCCATAAGTGAACCAACAGATAAGTCAATTTCAGCAGAAATAATGACAAAAACCATTCCAATTGCAAGAATGCCAGTAATTGAAGTTTGGCGTAACAAGTTAGAAATATTTCTTGCACTTAAATAAGCGCCATCAGTAGCAACACTAAAGAATGCCATAATGACTGCAATAGCTATTAACATAATGTAAACTTGTAAATTTACGGATTTTAACTTAAACATAGATTACTCCTTAAGTGCTGTTTCCATAACTTGTTCTTGAGTAAGAGCAGTATTGATAAGACTAGCTTTAAGTTTACCTTGGTGCATAACAAGAACTCTATCACTAATGCCTAAAACTTCTGGTAGTTCTGATGAAATGACAATAATAGCAATCCCTTCTTGTGCTAATTGGTTAATTAACTTATAAATTTCATATTTCGCACCAACATCAATTCCTCTTGTTGGTTCATCTAAAATCAGTATTTTAGGATTTAACAATAAACATTTTGCTAGGATCGCTTTCTGTTGATTACCGCCACTAAGTCGTCCTATTGGTAAATCTGGTGAAAAAGTTTTCACCTTTAGTCGTTTGATGGCTGAGCCAATTATTTGCTCTTCTTTTGCTTCATTAACTACCATTTTTCCGAAACAATAAGATTTCAAAGAAGAAAGCGTAATGTTTTTGCCAACTCCCATAATAGAAACAATGCCGTGTTTCTTCCGATCTTCAGGAACCATCACAATTTTATGTTCAATCGCTTGGGCACAATTTTTGATATTTACTTGTTTTTGATTGATAAAAATATTTCCTTCAAACTTACCTTCATAAGACCCAAATAAGCATTGCACCATGTCTGTACGACCTGAACCAACTAAACCTGCAACACCTAAAATTTCCCCCTCATGAAGACTAAAACTTACGTTATCAACACGCTTAATATGTGTATTGATTGGATGCCAAGCAGAAAGATTTTCTACTCGTAAAATTTCATCTTTGATTTCATGAGGTTCATGTGGATAAAGTGAGGTAATTTCCCGACCTACCATCATGGTGATAATGTCATCTTCTGTCATTGTTGAAGCGTCTTTCGTACCAACATGTTCACCATCACGAATGACGCAAATTTTGTCAGAGATCGCTTTAACTTCATTGAGTTTATGGGAAATATAGATACAAGCGATATTGTGTGCTTTAAGATCCTTAATAAGATTTAACAAAATTTCCGTTTCTTTTTCGGTAAGTGAAGCCGTTGGTTCATCTAAGATAAGAAGTCTTACTTGTTTATTCAAAGCCTTAGCTATTTCAACTAATTGCTGTTGCCCTAAACCTAATTCTACTACTCGTGTATTGGGATCGACATCTAATTGCACCTGCTGTAATAAATTTTTGCAACGTAAGTACATTTCATTATCTGCTGTCAAACCTTTATGAGTTATTTCGTTACCCAAAAAAATATTCTCCAATACAGACATATTCTTTACGAGAGTAAGTTCTTGATGAATAATTGAAATGCCTTTTTCTTCAGTATCTCTAATATTCCTTGCTTTTAGTTCACTTTCAGAAAAGTAAATATCACCGCTGTAATCTCCACAAGGATAAATACCGCAAAGTATTTTCATTAATGTAGATTTTCCAGATCCATTTTCACCACATAAAGATAAAATTTCCCCTGCTTCTAATTCAATAGATATATTATGAAGTGCGGTCACATCACCAAATTTTTTTGTGATATGTTTCATTTCCAACAATGCCATATCGTAACTCCCTAAGAGGTAAGGGAAGAGTTTTCTCTTCCCTCTTAAAGTTAGTGATAAATACTTTCCTTAGTATGAAAACCATCTTTAATTACAGTTTCATTAATATTACGTTTATCAACAGCGATAGGATCAAGTAAATACGCAGGAACATTTTTTAAGCCATTATTCAGTTCTGCATTAGCTTCTACTTTTTCATTCTTACCTAATTCAACCGCAATTTCTGCTGCTTTATCTGCAAGTTTCGTAATTGGTTTATAAACAGTCATAGTTTGCGAGCCATTGACAATACGTTTAATTGCAGCTAAATCTGCATCTTGCCCAGAAATTGCGACTTTACCAGATAAGCCTTGTGCGCTAAGGGCTTGAATCGCACCTCCAGCAGTAGCATCGTTAGATGCAACAACAGCATCCACATTATTTTTATTAGCTGTTAATGCGTTTTCCATAATTTGTAACGCTTTTTCAGCTAACCAAGAATCAACCCATTGATCTCCTACAACCTTAATTTTCCCACTGGCAATTAAAGGATCTAATACTTTCATTTGCCCTTTTCTAAATAATTTTGCATTATTATCTACAGGAGATCCCCCCATTAAAAAATAATTACCTTCTGGTTTTACAGCCACAATACTTTTAGCTTGTAGTTCACCCACTTTTTCATTATCAAAGGAAACATAAAAATCTAAATCTGCATTATTGATTAAACGGTCATACGCTAATACTTTTATTCCTTCCTTTTTAGCCTCAGAAATAACGTTACTTAATACTTCACCGTTATGAGGAATAATTACTAATACATCAATATTTTTATTGATCATATTTTCGATTTGAGAAATTTGTGCTGAATCATCACCATTCGCAGATTGGACAAATACTTTTGCACCTATTGATTCTGCTTTGTTTACGAAAATATCTCGATCTTTTTGCCATCTTTCTAAACGTAAATCATCAATGGATAAACCAATTTTAAGATCTTTGGAATGGGCAGAACTACTAAATACAGTTAATGCTCCAACAAGGGTAAGTAAAGCTGATTTGATTTTCATATTGATACCTCAATAGTTAAGTGAAGGACTAGTTATTGCTCCAGTTGTTAGTTTTCACACTTTAAAAAAGGCTTTCAATTATAAAATCTTTCTCCATTATTACGTTTTTTCACAACTGTGATCCACTCCACAGTTGCAAATAATCAACATAGAAAAATTAAATAACATAATTGATGAAAAGCTAGTTTTTCACAAAAATACGAAAAATTTCATCATCTAGAGAGGAAAATGTTATGACAACCTATTTCGATAAAATTGAAAAAATCTCCTTTGAGGGAGAAAAATCCACAAATCCTTTTGCTTTCAAACATTATGATGCTAATCAAGTAATTTTAGGTAAAACTATGGCTGAACATTTACGCTTAGCTGTGTGTTATTGGCATACCTTTTGCTGGAATGGGAATGATATGTTTGGGCTAGGTTCTTTGGAACGAAGTTGGCAGAAAAATCCAAATTTGCTTGCTGGCGCAGAACAAAAAGCCGATATTGCTTTTGAGTTTTTGAATAAGTTAGGCGTGCCTTATTATTGTTTTCATGACGTCGATATTGCACCTGAAGGTAATTCAGTGCGGGAATATGTACAAAATTTTCATCATATTGTTGATATTTTAGAACGCAAGCAAGTAGAAACGGGTATAAAACTCTTATGGGGAACTGCAAATTGTTTTACTAATCCTCGTTATATGTCTGGTGCAGCAACTAATCCTAATCCTGAGGTTTTTGCTTGGGCTGCAACACAAGTGTTTAATGCGATGAATGCCACTCAACGTTTAGGTGGAGAAAATTACGTATTATGGGGTGGACGTGAGGGATATGAAACTTTATTGAATACCGATTTGAAACGTGAACGTGAACAAATTGGTCGTTTTATGCAAATGGTGGTAGAACATAAGCATAAAATTGGGTTTAAAGGTACATTATTAATTGAGCCAAAACCGCAAGAACCAACTAAACATCAATATGATTATGATGTGGCAACAGTGTATGGTTTCCTAAAACAATTTGGTTTAGAAAAAGAAATTAAAGTTAATATTGAAGCTAACCACGCGACGCTTGCTGGCCATACCTTTCAACATGAAATTGCAACAGCTTGTGCATTAGATATTTTTGGCTCAATTGATGCTAATCGTGGCGATCCACAATTAGGCTGGGATACCGACCAATTCCCAAATAGTGTTGAAGAAAACACGCTAGTTATATATGAAATTTTAAAACATGGTGGTTTTACTACTGGAGGTTTTAATTTTGATGCGAAAATTCGCCGACAAAGTATTGATCCTTATGATTTATTTTACGCTCATATCGGTGCAATTGATGTATTGGCATTATCCTTAAAACGTGCAGCAAAAATGTTACAAGAGGAAACCTTACAAAAAATTGTTAATGAACGCTATGCAGGTTGGAATAGTGAACTTGGCCAACATATTTTGCAAGGCAAAACTTCACTTGAAACACTTGCGCAACTAGTCCAACAAAAAGATTTAGCGCCAAAACCAGTTTCAGGTCAGCAAGAATATTTGGAAAATTTGGTAAACCAAGTTATTTATAGCTAAAAATGAAGCAAAAGTGCGGTTGTATTTCACCGCACTTTTTTATTTTAGGAGACATTATGTATATAGGAATTGATTGTGGCACACAAGGAACAAAGGCGATAGTGCTTGATTCTGTCCAAAAAAAAGTGATTGGAGTTGGTTACGCAAAACATGAATTAATTACACAATCCAATGGAAGACGTGAACAACAACCAAATTGGTGGATTGATGCATTACAACAAGCATTACAAATTGCATTGAAACAAGCAAAAAATTCACCGCACTTTTCACCTAATTTAGTGAAGGGAATAGGCATTTCAGGACAACAACATGGACTGGTAATGTTAGATAAAAACGATCGTCCTCTATATAAGGCTAAGCTTTGGTGTGATACAGAAACCGCTACGGAAAATGATATACTGATCGAAAAATTAGGCGGACAAACGGCCGCATTTGAAAAATTAGGTATCATTTGCCAAACTGGTTACACGGCTTCAAAACTGAGTTGGTTTCGTCAAAATTATCCTGATAAATTTGCCAATATTCGCAAAATTATGCTGCCACACGATTATCTAAATTATTGGCTAACAGGAAAATTCTGCACTGAATTTGGTGATGCTTCCGGTAGTGGTTATTTCGATGTTGTGAAAAGAGAATGGAAAAGAGAAGTCTTCAAATATCTTGCGCCAGAATTAAATATGGATGAAGTGTTACCTAAATTACTTTCTGCCGAACAAAAAATCGGTGTGATTAAACCTGAAATTGCGACTTTATTTGGTTTTAATGAGAATGTCATCGTCTCCACAGGTGGTGGCGATAATATGATGGGAGCAATTGGTACAGGAAATATTCGAGAAGGGATTGCTACGATGAGTCTCGGTACTTCTGGTACCTTGTATGCTTATACGCAAAAGCCATTACTTAATTTACCACCAATGATCGCAAATTTTTGTTCAAGTAATAATGGCTGGTTACCACTGGTTTGTGTAATGAATATAACCTCCTCAAATAAACAGCTAATGAATTTGCTCAATATTGATATTGAAGAATTAAATAAACTTGCTCAACAAGCACCTATCGGCGCAAATGGCATCACTATTTTGCCATTCTTTAATGGTGAAAGAGTTCCTCCTTTACCCAATACAAAAGCGAGCATTTTAGGATTAGATTCAAGTAATTTCACACGAGAAAATCTTTGTCGAGCAATGATGGAAAGTGCCACTTTTACGCTTCGCTATGGTTTAGATTTATTTCGTCAAGCTGGTCTCAAAACCTCACAAATTCGCCTAATTGGAGGTGGCGCAAAAAGCTCATTTTGGCGGCAAATGATTGCTGATGTAATGAATTCTGAAGTGGTATGTTTGCAGGAAGAAGAAGCTGCTGCATTAGGAGGAGCAATTCAAGCTATGTGGGCAAATGGAGAAGGAGAACTGGAATTTTTATGCGAAACCTTCATTCACTTAGATGAAAACTCAAAAGCTTATCCCAACTTATCACAGGTGAAAAATTATCAAAGTGCTTATGAGCGTTATTTAACACATTTATCACAATTATATTAAATAAAATCCCCTATACCGATAAGCTATAGGGGATTTACTACATTAATAATTTATTTTCTATTCAACCACGCCATATATTCAGCCACACCTTCCGCGACTGTTTTGAATGGTTTATCGTAGCCTGTTGAACGAAGTTTAGTTAAATCTGCTTGCGTATATTCTTGATAACGAGATTTCAAATGCTCTGGGAATGGAATGGTTTCAATCTTGCCTTTACCGTGGAATTTCACTACCGCATCAGCCACCGCACGGAAACTTTCTGCATTTCCTGTACCAAGGTTATAAATACCTGAAATACCATTTTGCCAGCACCAAATATTCACTGCAGCCACATCGCCCACATAAACAAAATCACGGCGGAAGTGTTCGCTACCTGCAAATAATTTTGGATTTTCGCCTTTTAAGATTTGGTTATTCAAGTGGAATGCCACGCTCGCCATAGAACCTTTATGATTTTCACGCGGCCCGTAAACATTGAAATAACGGAAACCACATACTGGCGATTTTGCTTCTGGCAAAATATTACGTACATATTGGTCGAACAAGAATTTAGAATAGCCATACACATTTAATGGGCCTTCAAATTCACGTTCTTCACGGAATACTTTGGTGTCTCCATAAGTTGCCGCACTTGAGGCATAGAAAAAAGGAATTTCGCGATCAAGGCAATAGTGCAATAACTCCTTAGAATATTCATAGTTATTGTGCATAATGTATTTGCCATCCCATTCCGTAGTCGCAGAACATGCCCCTTCATGGAATACCGCATCAATATCGCCAAATTCATCGCCCGCGATAATAGAAGCAATGAAATCTTCTTTATCACAATAATCTGCGATGTCTAAATCAACTAAATTTGCAAATTTCGTGCCATCTTTTAAGTTATCCACCACTAAAATATCTTTGCGCCCTAAATCATTTAATGCTTTGACAATATTACTGCCAATAAAACCAGCGCCGCCTGTTACGATAATCATAATTCTGTCCTCTTTAAAATAAGTTTGCGTATTGTAATAGATTTTCTATCGCTTAGCCAAAAAACTCTGCGAAAAACAACCGCACTTTTAATCCCCAATAACTCGTGAGGCCTGTTGTAACAAGATCCATTTTGCCTTTACTCAACAGCACAATTGTGGGTGTCACATTAATTTGCCATTGTTGGGCAAGCTCGCCTTTCGGATCATTCACTGTGGTGAAGTGGTAGTCATTTTTACTTAAATAATTATTTACTTCCGCCTCATTGCCTGAGCGTAACGCCACCGATACAACTTGATACCCTTCTTTTGCTAAAGAATTAATTGCTGGCGAAGTATAGCGACAATAACCACACCAAGTTCCCCAAAAATAAAGCAGCGTCGCTTTATTTTGATCAAGACTTTCAAGAGAGAACGTATTCCCTTGAAGATCTTGTAACGTGATTTTATTTATTTCCTCTGGCACTACAGGGCGACGAACAAAATCCAGTATGCTACTCATCACAATAAAAGTTAAAAAGAGGGATAATCCATTCTTAAGTAGTTTTTTAATCTTCATTTTCTTTATTCCTTATCTCGTTGAGGTGATTGTAATCAAGCATAAAAGCACAGTCAAAAACAAGGGATTTTTGCTACAATAGGTAAAACATAAATAAAGGAGGAAAATAATGACACCGAATCAACTTGCTCAATATATCGATCACACTGCACTGACTGCAGAAAAAAATGAACAAGATATTTTGACACTCTGTAACGAAGCGATTGAACACGGATTTTATTCTGTATGTATCAATTCTGGTTATATTCCACTTGCTAAAGAAAAACTTGCTGGCTCAAATGTAAAAATTTGTACCGTAGTTGGCTTCCCTTTGGGTGCCAATTTAACCTCAGTTAAAGCATTTGAAACGCAAGAATCTATTAAAGCGGGTGCAAATGAGATTGATATGGTGATTAATGTAGGTTGGATAAAATCGCAAAAATGGGATGCAGTAAAACAAGATATTCAAGCTGTATTTAATGCTTGTAATGGCACGCCATTAAAAGTGATTTTAGAAACTTGTTTGCTCACTAAAGATGAAATAGTGAAAGCCTGCGAAATTTGTAAAGAAATCGGTGTGGCTTTTGTTAAAACATCAACAGGCTTCAATAAAGGCGGGGCGACCGTAGAAGATGTTGCATTGATGAAACAAACAGTCGGCAATATTGCTGTTAAAGCATCAGGTGGCGTGCGTGATACTGAAACGGCACTTGCAATGATTAAAGCAGGTGCAACTCGCATTGGTGCAAGTGCGGGCATTGCAATTATTAGCGGTACGCAAGACACTCAAAGCACTTACTAATCCTTTTACGCGTGGTATCCTGACCACGCGTTTTTACATATTCGACAATTTCTGCAACAAACGATCCATTGCTCGATAGCCCAAGGCCTCAGCCAAGTGCGGTTGAGAAATTTGTTGCTCTCCTTGCAGATCGGCAATGGTTCGAGATACCTTTAAAATACGATGGTAAGCCCGAACAGAAAGCCCAAGCTTATTCAGTGCATTTTCAAGGAAAAAGGCATCTTTATCACTTAACTTGCAATCACGTTCAATCTCTTTACTATTCAAATAAGCGTTAATTTTTCCCGCTCTTTCCATTTGAATCTCACGCACTTTTAACACTTTTTCACGAACTTGCTCGCTGGTTTCGCCACGTTCGCCCGTATTTTGTAAGCTGCCTTGTGGCAATAAAGGCACTTCAATAGACAAGTCAAAACGATCTAAAAAGGGCCCTGAAAGTCGATTCAAATAACGCATAATTTGCTGGGGTGAAGTTCGGTTATGTGTTCCTGTATAATGGCCTGTCGGACTTGGATTCATCGCTGCCACTAATTGAAAACGAGCCGGGAATTGAATTTTTGCATTAGCACGAGAAATAATAATCTCACCACTTTCCAAAGGCTGACGTAGTGCATCCAATACTTTTCGTTCAAACTCTGGAAGTTCATCAAGAAAAAGTACGCCATTTGTTGCTAAGGATATTTCACCAGGTTTTGGGATCGTTCCGCCTCCAACTAAAGCCGGCATTGATGCACTATGGTGCGGGGCTCGAAAAGGACGTTGTTTCCAATTATGAAAATTTAGCTCATTTTGTACTAAACTCGTTACAGATGCCGTTTCAATCGCTTCTAGATCGGTCATTTCAGGTAAAAGCCCTGTCAAGCGGCTAGCTAACATGGTTTTCCCTGTACCTGGCGGACCAAGAAAGAGCAAATTATGCTGCCCTGCTGCGGCAATGGTCAATGCTCGTTTGGCATGTTGTTGTCCAATAATATCCGTTAAATCTAACGTATTTTTGCCCGAAAAATTTACCGCACTTTCTTTCACAATTTCAGTGGCAAGTGGTAATTTTTCCTGGCCATTGAGAAATTGCACTACATCTAAAAGCGTTTGTGCAAAATAAGTATTTTGATCAGACACGAGCGAGGCTTCATTGGCATTTTGCTTTGCGATAATTAACTCTCGCTTTGACTTTTGCGCTGCAAGAATAGCGGGAATCACACCGTGTACACCACGCAATTGGCCCGTAAGCGCAAGCTCAGCCACAAATTCAAATTGCCTTAAGCGGCTCGCATCAAGCTGATCTGATGCGGCCAAAATCCCGATGGCAATAGGCAAATCAAATCGTCCACCTTCTTTCGGTAAATCTGCAGGTGCGAGATTCACAGTAATACGTTTGGCTGGGTATTTAAATTGTGCATTCATTAACGCACTACGCACCCGATCTTGTGCCTCTTTCACCGTTTTTTCGGGCAAACCAACAAGTGTAAATCCTGGTTTTCCGTTGCTTAAATGCACTTCAATAGTGACAAGTGGCGCTTGCACCCCCATAGAAGCACGGCTGTAAACAATAGCAAGGGACATGATAATCCTTAAAGTGCGGTAAAAATGAAGATAGTTTTTGCACTATAAAAAAAGCACATAATGAAATCATTCATCATGTGCTTTTCTTACGATCTAGATCGCAAAATTTACATTTTATTCCGCAAAAAGTGGCGAAAACCAAAAATCTAACTTCGCTGCAAGTTTATCAATACCAATTTTATTTTGTGCAGAAAAGGCTTCTACTTGAATATCACCTTGGAATGGAAGAATCGCTTCGCGCACCATTTTCACTTGTTTACTACGTGCGCTTTGGCTCAATTTATCGGCTTTAGTAAGCAATAAAAGTACTGGTAAATCTGCAGAAACCGCCCATTCAATCATTTGTTGGTCAAGATCTTTAAGAGGGTGGCGAATATCCATTAGCACAACCAATCCAGCCAAACATTCTCGTTTTTGCAAATATTCACCTAATGATTTTTGCCATTGGATTTTCATTTGCTCTGGTACGGCAGCATAACCATAACCTGGTAAATCCACCAATTTACAATTTGGTTCCACTTCAAATAAGTTGATTAATTGCGTGCGCCCCGGTGTTTTTGAGGTGCGCGCTAAATTTTTTTGATTGGTTAATGCATTAAGTGCGGTCGATTTTCCCGCATTTGAACGACCCGCAAACGCAATTTCAATGCCAGTATCTTCAGGAATAGAACGAATATTTGGTGCACTCGTTAAAAAATGAGTTTTATGGTAATTAAGTTTAATTTTAGACATAAGGATTCCTTTTAAAATTGCGCTTAGAATAGCATAAATGGAAAATTTCCTGAAATTATGTCAAAATTTGCGCCAAGATTATAACCAATTCATGGCAACCCAGATGACAACAAAAACAACTTACCAATGGCCTCAATCTAAGGATATTTATCCATATCGACCAGGGCGTTTTGATGCGCCAAAACATTGGCGTTATAACTTACGTAGCTTTTTAAATCGTAGTTCAATTCGTCGCTTTGAACAATTTATCAATCAACATCCTTTTCTCGTCAATATTTTTAATACGCATTTGGATTATAGTTATCCCGTTGCTTGTCGTTTTCTGGATAAACGTTTCAATGCATCACAACGTTTTGATGCTGTTTGTGATAACCTTTTATTTTTACCCAAAAAACTTACCGCACTTTCTACGCCGTTATGGGAAAAACCATTAAGTTTTGGTGAGGTCATTCCTGATTTTGAAATGACATTAAGCATGACAACCCATCAACCAATGGAAGGATATTGGGTCTTGGAGCTATGGCATAAACCAAGAAATGAATTAGTCTATTTGCTTACCTTTGCCAAATTGGGCGATGCGTTGCTTATTGCTGTTGTGCAAGGGCCAAATTTTGAAGGTTCAAAAGAAATGGTAAAACAACTAACCAAATCTTGCCACGGTTTGCGCCCCGCCTATTTAATGGTTGAAACCATGAAATCGCTCACAAAAATTCTAGGCTACGATAAATTGCTTGGTATTCCACAAAAATACCAAAATAAATCTCGCTTCATTCAAAGCAAACAATACACTGTGGACTATGATACAATTTTTGGTGAATCGGGAGGAGAATTAAAAGATTACTGGGAATTGCCTTTAGAAATGGATAGAAATCTGGATGATATTCCAAGTAAAAAACGTTCCATGTATCGTAAACGCTATGCCATGTTAGATGAAATAACCCTCACCATAAAAGACACCCTCAAGCTTTAAAACAATGGCGCAGTTCAACGCCTGCGCCTATTTTTTCTATCGAAAAATTTTTCCTTTTAAAATTAAATTTGTGCTATCGTAACCCACATTATTCATTCCATTTCACTCGAATAGGAGATACAAATGACAACTCAATTAGATTCACTTCGTCAAATGACCGTTGTGGTCGCAGACACCGGCGATATCGACGCGATTAAAAAATATCAACCACAAGATGCGACTACTAACCCATCATTAATTCTAAGCGCATCTGCACTTCCACAATATGCGCCATTAATTGATGAAGCGGTAGCATATGCAAAAGCTCAAAGCAATGATAAAGCACAGCAACTTATTGATGCAGAAGATAAATTAGCGGTAAACATTGGTTTAGAAATTTTAAAAATCGTTCCGGGACGTATTTCTACTGAAGTGGATGCGCGTCTTTCTTACAACACACAAGCAACTGTTGAAAAAGCGCGTAAATTAATCGCACTTTATAATGCAGCAGGCATTTCAAATGATCGTATTTTGATTAAAATTGCTTCAACATGGCAAGGTATCCGAGCTGCAGAAATCCTTGAAAAAGAAGGCATTAACTGTAACTTAACCTTATTATTCTCTGAAGCTCAAGCTCGTGCTTGTGCAGAAGCAGGCGTTTACTTAATTTCTCCATTTGTAGGTCGTATTTTAGACTGGTATAAAGCAAATTCAGACAAAAAAGAATATGCACCTGCAGAAGACCCAGGCGTTATTTCTGTTACCAAAATCTATAATTACTACAAAGAATATGGCTATAATACCGTTGTGATGGGCGCGAGCTTCCGTAATGTAGGCGAGATTACTGAACTTGCAGGTTGCGATCGTTTAACCATTGCACCGGCATTACTGAAAGAATTACAAGAAAATTCAACCGCACTTGTACGCAAACTAGAATACAAAGGCGAAGTAAAAGCGAAACCACAACCATTAACAGAAGCTGAGTTCTACTGGCAACATAATAGCGATGCTATGGCTGTTGAAAAATTAGCAGAGGGTATTCGTAAATTTGCTGTTGACCAAGAAAAATTGGAAACCATGCTTTCAGCAAGACTTTAATCCATCATTCAATATAAAAAATAACCGCACTTTTGAGTAATCAAAGTGCGGTTATTTCTATTCGAGGACTGAATAAATCATTCAGACTTATTTATTTAATTTCGCTTTGTAAGTTGGGTTCATTAAGTTTTCTACAGAAAGAATGTCATCTAATTGTTCTTCTGTTAATAAACCTTTTTCTAACACAACTTCACGTACGCCTTTACCTGTTTGCGCACAGATTTTACCCACTAAGTCGCCGTTGTGGTGACCGATAAATGGATTCAAATAAGTCACGATACCGATTGAATTAAACACATAGTTTTCACAAATTTCTTTGTTTACAGTGATACCATCCACACATTTATCGCGTAAGTTCACACAAGCATTGGTTAAGATATCGATAGATTCAAACATTGCTTGACCAATCACGGGTTCCATTACGTTTAATTGTAATTGACCTGCTTCAGATGCGAAAGTCACAGTGGTATCGTTACCAATTACTTTAAAGCATACTTGGTTCACCACTTCTGGAACAACAGGGTTTACTTTTGCTGGCATGATAGAAGAGCCCGCTTGTAATTCAGGTAAGTTAATTTCTTTCATACCAGCACGTGGACCAGAAGAAAGTAAACGTAAGTCATTACATACTTTAGAAAGTTTTACAGCAGTACGTTTTAATGCACCGTGAACCATGACATAAGCGCCGCAGTCAGATGTTGCTTCAATTAAGTTTTCTGCCGGTACGCAAGCTAATCCTGTTACTTCAGCAAGGTGTTTTACAACTAATTCCGTATAGCCTTGAGGCGTATTTAAACCAGTACCGATTGCAGTCGCACCAAGGTTTACTTCAAGGAGTAAATCTGCTGTACGTTTTAAGTTACGCACTTCTTCTTCAAGTAATACGGCGAAAGCTTTGAATTCTTGGCCTACAGTCATTGGCACCGCATCTTGTAATTGAGTACGACCCATTTTTAAGATATTCGCAAACTCTTTTGATTTATTATCAAAACCGTCGTGTAAATATTGAATTTTATCAATTAATTTTAAGATGCTGTTATACACTGCAATACGGAAACCAGTAGGATACGCATCATTGGTTGATTGGCTTGCGTTAACGTGGTCCATAGGGTTAATCACGTTATATTCGCCTTTTTTATGACCAATTTTTTCAAGCGCAAGGTTAGCAACTACTTCATTGGTATTCATATTGACAGAAGTACCTGCACCACCTTGATATACGTCTGATGGGAATTGATCTAAGCATTTTCCAGTGGTAAGAATTTCATCACAAGCTGCCACTATCGCTTTTGCAATATCACTTGGAATTGCACCTAATTCACCATTTGCTAAAGCAGTTGCTTTTTTCACCATCACCATGCCACGTACAAACTCTGGTACGTCAGAAATGGTTACGTTAGAAATATTGAAATTTTCTACCGCTCTTAATGTATGAATACCCCAGTACGCATCTGCTGGTACATCACGTTCGCCGAGTAAATCTACTTCTTTTCTAAATTGAGTCATTTGAATCACCTTTTCTGGTTAGTTAATTTGACGCCATTATAGAAATTTTAAGGAGAAAAAACTTGACCAAGATCACATTTTCAAGAAATGCTCTCAAGACATATTTTCATTTTTCGGATTAGTTTTTTTAGGGGAAAATAAGTTATCTATCAATCTTACGCAGCTTTTAACTGCTCACCAATTTTCTCAAACAGTTTCTGAATTTGCTCTGCCCTATGCCCTAACACTCGCACGGTACAACCTGATTACATCATCAACGGTTAAAAGTGTTGAGCCATGCTACATCACTTCAGCCACTCTCATCCCGTCTCTTGCAACCTCTTGTAAATGGCTCGCAATATAAGCAATAGTTTCCGGATAATTTAAGGGGCTAACGTAGATTAGCAAGAGTGCTAGTCTATAAAAATGAAGATAACTCATTGTAAATTAAAGAAATCTATACAAAATAAGTTCCTTGAATTTTTTGTATTAGAAGTGACACCCCGAACAGCGGCTGATTTACTCGGTATCCAAGCCAATTCAGCGATTTTGTTTTACCGAAAAATTCGTGAAGTCATTAGCTCTCACTTAGCCCTTGAAGCTGATGAGGTTTTTGATGGTAAAATTGAGCTTGATGAAAGCTATTTTGGCGGTCATCGTAGATGGCGGCGGATAAACCCGACGGGCCTGCGCCGACAATCACGACATCGTATTGCATACTGTCGCGGGTGATGGATTCTGTCATGGCGGTTCCTGTATGTTTGTTATCGATTTTAAAGCGGGCAATTATACAACGCAGACAGTTGCTTACCAAATAAAACAATGCCGTCTGAAACGGCTTCTCAGGCATTCAGACGGCATTTGCCCCCATATGGTCAGAGATATTTTTTATCCGGCAGTTGCGTAAAGAGGCAGTCATATTCTTTTTTCAGTTCGGGGAAATTTTTGACAATTCTGCCAATTTTATCAAATTCAATCAGTAGGATTTGACGGACAGTTTCTGCGTATCTTGAATCGGTCTGCCTTTCCATCAGCGGTACGAGATAGGTAAGCAGATTGTGAAGGTAATCGGTCAGCCTGTGGTCGGGTAGGGCAGTTGTCAGACTTCCTTTTCTGCGGTGATAAATAAAAAAGGGAATGTCAACCTCCAAGATTTTTCCGCCTGCAATCAGAAATTCAGAAATGAAAACCATATCTTCCCCAAAACGCATACCGTTGCGATAGGTAACACCCGTAGCGACAAGGTGGCGACGGTCAATCATAAAGCACATATTGTGTAGAGGCCAGTGATGAGGCAGACTCTGCATCAATATCCCCTGCATAGATGAGATTTTCCCATTGTGCTGTTCTTTAAATTGAAAAACGGGCTTACACCTCAACATATTTTTCCCCTCTTCATAAGGAGGACGGAGATATACGCCTTTAATCGCTTGAAGTCCGTTATCTTGAGCAAGTCTTGCCCACAAACCGAAATCTATGGGGTAAAGTTCGTCATCGGGGTCTAAGAACATGATGAAATCCCCCGTTGCAAGTTTTAATCCGGCATTGCGTGCCGCCGCCACCCCCCTGTTTTGGCTGCTGACAACGGTAATAAAGGGATATTGGTGCATATATTTCGCCAGGATTTCCGCACTGCCATCTGTCGAACCGTCATCTATCAGAATAATTTCTTTGCGAACCGTTTGAAGCAATATGCTTTCGAGCGCGCGAGGGATATAGGGTGCAACATTATATACGGGCAGGATGAAGCTGATACTGGGTAGATTATTGGAGGTTGCTTTATCGTTGGAGTACATCTGAATCCTTAATTTGTTGTAAAAGGCGAAGTATGCAGATGGGCAACTTTAGGATATGACCTGCATACAAAATCCAAAATGCCGCACCTGTCTGCAAGTGCGGCATTTTTACTATAGGCTGTGTTCCAATAGGTATTGATGCAACGTATTATCAGTTAAGAGATAGCTTTTATTCAAAAGAATAGATTTCTATCTAAATAAAAAATAATCAATTTTCCGTTACAAACCGCCGGAATCAATAAAACACAGCCGTATTAATGGCGGAAGATCACCATTGATAGCCGACAGCCGCTCCAAATAACGGTTTTTTGGTATTGTTGCCGGAGAAATTAAACGAAGTACCTGCCTTCAGGATTACTTTGCCGTTATCTGAGAGTCTGGAGTAACCGATTGCAAGAGCCTGTTCGCCGTTGTAGTGTGCCGTAGAAGCGGATACCATCGAGTGTCCCACATAAGTCGGTTGAGGAAGGAGTGCGATCGCTCCTGCTTTGGCGATACCGCCGTTCATTGATTTATCCAACTTGTCGACTTTTTGCTCTATAGAGGAAATCCGTTCAGAGGAGGACATATTGTTGATTTTCTTTTTCCCATTTTCGGAAAGGGTTAGAGTTAGTTGGTTATTTGAATATTCAATTTTAACGTCTGATCCAGACTCAACTCTATCAGGTAAACCTTGAATAAATTCCTCAAGCTTTTTCTCAATCTTTTCAGGTACGTAGGAATACAGTTGACCTCCGGTAACTGCATCAGTCGAACCCGGACCAATCTCACCATTTGCAATGTTGGTAATCAGGGTATCACCGCCGTCATAGCCGATGACGGGATTGTGCTCTTCAAATTCACCCGAAGATGTCTCTTCGTAAAAAAATTTATGCTCATTTTCATCATCATTTCCCGATTTTTCTATAGTCAGCTTTCTGACCGTCGTTGGCCCATTGCCGTCAGCCTGAGCGTATGGCACGGCGGATATGCCGATTCCTGTGGCTGCTGCTGTGAGGATGAGTTTAGATATTGTCGTATGTCGTATGTCGTATGTCGTATGTCGTATGTCGTATGTCGTATGTCGTATCATGATTGTACCAATTAGAGTTAAAGCCAACCTAATCCTCCGATTATATATTCAGACCCTTACTCTGTAAATAATACGTTATATTCTTTTAGGGGCTGAAGTAGATTAGCCCCAAACATTTTGTCAGAATTTTTTTATGAATAGCCCTTGAAAGCGAAAAAATGTTCCTTATATAAAAACCGCACTTACAAATTCTTAAGAAGGAAATTAATCATGAATATTCGTCCTTTACACGATCGTGTAATTATTAAACGTGAAGAAGTCGAAACCCGTTCAGCTGGCGGTATCGTATTAACCGGTTCAGCAGCGACTAAATCAACCCGCGCGAAAGTATTAGCTGTGGGGAAAGGTCGTATTTTAGAAAATGGCACCGTTCAACCTTTAGATGTAAAAGTTGGCGATACGGTCATTTTCAATGATGGTTATGGCGTGAAAAGTGAAAAAATCGATGGTGAAGAAGTGTTAATCATTTCTGAAAACGATATTTTGGCGATTGTGGAATAATTTAAATTAAGGAAAAAAGAAAATGGCAGCAAAAGACGTAAAATTTGGTAATGACGCACGCGTAAAAATGCTTAAAGGCGTGAATGTATTAGCCGATGCAGTAAAAGTAACCCTTGGCCCTAAAGGTCGTAATGTAATTTTAGATAAATCATTTGGCGCACCAACTATCACTAAAGACGGTGTATCTGTTGCTCGTGAAATCGAATTAGAAGATAAATTCGAAAACATGGGTGCACAAATGGTGAAAGAAGTAGCATCTAAAGCAAATGACGCTGCAGGCGACGGTACAACCACTGCAACTGTACTTGCGCAAGCCATCGTAAATGAAGGCTTAAAAGCCGTAGCGGCAGGCATGAATCCAATGGATTTAAAACGTGGTATTGATAAAGCAGTAAGTGCGGTTGTTTCTGAGCTTAAAAATTTATCTAAACCTTGTGAAACAGCAAAAGAAATTGAACAAGTAGGTACCATTTCTGCAAACTCTGACAGCATTGTGGGTCAATTAATCTCACAAGCAATGGAAAAAGTGGGTAAAGAAGGGGTAATTACTGTTGAAGATGGTACAGGTCTTGAAGATGAATTAGATGTGGTTGAAGGTATGCAATTCGACCGTGGTTACCTTTCTCCATATTTCATCAACAAACCAGAAACTGCAACGGTTGAATTAGATAATCCATATCTTCTTCTTGTTGATAAAAAAATCTCTAATATCCGTGAATTACTTCCAGTGTTAGAAGGTGTTGCGAAAGCAGGTAAACCGTTATTAATCATCGCTGAAGATGTGGAAGGTGAAGCGCTTGCAACCTTAGTGGTGAACACTATGCGCGGTATCGTGAAAGTTGCAGCCGTGAAAGCGCCTGGTTTTGGTGATCGTCGTAAAGCGATGTTACAAGATATTGCGATCTTAACTGCGGGTACCGTGATTTCGGAAGAAATCGGTATGGAATTAGAAAAAGCGACACTTGAAGATCTTGGTCAAGCAAAACGTATTGTTATCAATAAAGATAACACAACCATTATTGATGGTATCGGTGATGAATCTCAAATCAAAGGTCGTGTGGCTCAAATTCGTCAACAAATTGAAGAATCAACTTCTGATTACGATAAAGAAAAACTTCAAGAACGCGTGGCTAAATTAGCTGGCGGTGTGGCTGTAATCAAAGTAGGCGCAGCAACTGAAGTTGAAATGAAAGAGAAAAAAGACCGTGTAGATGACGCATTACATGCAACTCGTGCTGCGGTTGAAGAAGGTATCGTTGCGGGTGGTGGCGTTGCATTAGTTCGCGCAGCAGCGAAAGTTGCAGCAAGCCTAAAAGGTGACAACGAAGAACAAAATGTGGGTATCAAACTTGCATTACGTGCAATGGAAGCACCTTTACGTCAAATCGTCACTAACGCGGGTGAAGAAGCATCAGTTGTGGCAAGTGCGGTTAAAAATGGCGAAGGAAACTTTGGTTATAACGCAGGTACAGAACAATACGGCGATATGATCGAAATGGGTATCTTAGATCCAACTAAAGTAACTCGTTCTGCATTGCAATTTGCGGCATCTGTAGCAGGCTTAATGATTACCACTGAATGTATGGTAACTGATCTTCCAAAAGATGATAAAGCCGATTTAGGTGCTGCTGGAATGGGCGGTATGGGTGGAATGGGCGGAATGATGTAATTCGCTCATCATCAGGTAAAAAGTGCGGTCGTTTTTCCACAAGGAAAAGCGATCGCTTTTTTATTTACAAAGGTTTACACTAATTTCAAATTTACTCAGGACATCTATTATGCTCATTTCTCATTCTGACCTTAACCAACAACTTAAATCTGCTGGAATCGGCTTTAATGCAACAGAACTACACGGTTTTTTAAGCGGTTTACTTTGTGGTGGCTTAAAAGATCAAAGTTGGCTACCGCTCTTATATCAATTCAGCAATGATAATCACGCTTATCCAACAGGATTAGTTCAACCAGTTACAGAACTTTATGAACAAATTAGTCAAACCTTATCAGATGTTGAAGGATTTACCTTTGAACTTGGTTTAACCGAAGATGAAAATGTCTTTGCACAAGCGGATAGCTTATCTGACTGGGCAAACCAATTCTTACTTGGTCTCGGC
Source organism: Haemophilus sp. C1 (assembly GCF_001276515.1). Taxonomy (GTDB): domain Bacteria; phylum Pseudomonadota; class Gammaproteobacteria; order Enterobacterales; family Pasteurellaceae; genus Haemophilus. The sequence goes on along the minus strand of NZ_LDVZ01000009.1, from coordinate 35,278 downwards.
TTAGTGCAACCTGAATTAGCAAAAGAAAAAGGCGAAATTGGCGAAGCGGTAGATGATCTACAAGATATTTGTCAGCTTGGCTATGATGAAGATGACAATGAAGAAGAGCTTGCGGAAGCGCTAGAAGAAATTATTGAATATGTTCGCACCATTGCAATGTTGTTCTATTCTCATTTCAACGAAGGAGAAATAGAAAGCAAACCTGTATTACATTAAGGAGATCTCGAATGGAATTGGCTTATATGGCTGAATTGCCTAAAGAAGAATTTGGGGAACGCCGCACACGAGTATTCACTCAAATGCAACCTAATTCGGCATTATTACTTTTTTCTGAAATCGAAAAACGCCGTAATAATGATTGTACCTATCCTTTCCGTCAAGATAGCTATTTTTGGTATTTAACAGGCTTTAATGAACCGAATGCTGCGCTGCTATTACTAAAAACAGAACAAACTGAAAAAGCCATTATTTTTCTCCGTCCACGTGATCCGTTACTTGAAACTTGGAATGGTCGCCGATTAGGTGTTGAGCTTGCACCACAACAACTTAATGTAAATGAAGCCTATTCTATTGAAGAATTTGATACCGTACTGCCAAAAATACTGAAAAATTTGACTGCACTTTACTATGTGCCAGAAATTCATACTTGGGGCGATAAATTAGTGACAGAAAGTGCGATGAGTTTTAGCGAGATTTTAGATTGGCGACCAATGCTTAGCGAAATGCGCCTTATAAAATCGCCTAATGAAATCCGATTAATGCAACAAGCGGGACAAATTACGGCACTTGGGCATATTAAAGCAATGCAAACGACACGCCCAAATCGCTTTGAATATGAAATTGAAAGCGATATTTTGCATGAATTTAATCGCCATTGCGCAAGATTTCCTTCTTACAATTCCATTGTTGCAGGGGGAAGTAACGCCTGTATTTTGCACTACACAGAAAATGATCGCCCACTAAATGATGGGGATTTAGTGCTAATTGACGCCGGCTGCGAATTTGCTATGTATGCGGGCGATATTACCCGAACCTTTCCTGTAAATGGAAAATTTAGCCCGCCTCAACGTGAAATTTACGAGTTAGTATTAAAAGCGCAAAAACGTGCGATTGAGTTGCTTGTACCGGGCAATTCCATTAAGCAAGCCAATGATGAAGTTATTCGTATTAAAACCCAAGGATTAGTGGATTTAGGCATCTTGAAAGGTGATGTCGATACGCTGATTGAACAACAAGCTTATCGCCAATTTTATATGCATGGATTAGGGCACCGGCTGGGTTTAGATGTGCATGACGTGGGTAGCTATGGTCAGGATAAACAGCGGATACTCGAAATCGGCATGGTGATTACCGTTGAACCTGGTATTTATATTTCAGAAGATGCTGATGTGCCAGAGCAATACAAAGGCATTGGCGTGCGCATTGAGGATAATTTACTCATGACTGAATATGGTAATAAAATCCTAACCGCAGCGGCTCCCAAAGAAATTGCAGACATTGAAAATTTAATGAATTTTTAATAAAAATGTTTAAATTGTGATCTAGTACACAGTTTTTTATTGCTCAAAATGTTAGCATTAGAACCAGTTAAAAGCCAAACCAATCAGTTAAGGAGTCGATTATGTACAAACACGTTTTAGTGGCAGTAGATCTTTCTGAAGAGAGTCCAGTTTTACTTAAAAAAGCGGTTGGAGTTGCAAAACGCCACGAAGCAAAACTTTCTATCATCCATGTTGATGTGAACTTCTCGGATCTTTATACTGGATTGATTGATGTGAATATGTCTTCAATGCAGGACAGAATTTCCACGGAAACACAAAAAGCCTTATTAGATTTAGCTGAAAGTGCGGATTATCCAATTTCAGAAAAATTGAGTGGCAGTGGTGATTTAGGGCAAGTTCTAAGTGATGCTATCGAACAATATGATGTAGATTTATTAGTGACGGGACATCACCAAGATTTTTGGAGTAAGTTAATGTCTTCAACACGTCAAGTGATGAATACGATTAAAATTGATATGTTGGTTGTTCCGCTTAGAGATGAATAATTAACAAGAAATTGTTTTTTGAATAATCTGAAATAACTTAAATTTTAACCGCACTTCTCAAATAGCGTCGTGAAGTGCGGTTTTATTTTGGGGTTTTGGCAAAAAGCCTTTTTATAAATTTCAAAAATATGCAAAAATAGTACGGTTTAGTTTTTATTTTTATTATGGGTAACAAGGATTCTTTTTAATGAAAACAACAGCAGAAATAAGACAATCATTCCTTGATTTTTTCCATAGCAAAGGCCACCAAGTAGTTGAGAGTAGCTCACTTGTGCCGGAAAATGATCCGACTTTGCTTTTCACGAATGCTGGGATGAACCAATTTAAGGATGTATTCCTTGGAATGGATAAACGGCCTTATTCTAGAGCGACCACCGCGCAACGTTGCGTACGTGCTGGTGGTAAACATAACGACCTAGAAAATGTTGGTTATACCGCGCGTCATCATACTTTCTTTGAAATGCTCGGTAACTTCAGTTTTGGTGATTACTTTAAACACGATGCGATTAATTTTGCTTGGGAATATTTAACATCCCCACAATGGCTTGGTTTACCTAAAGAAAAACTATGGGTAACCGTGTATGAAACCGATGAAGAAGCCTATAATATCTGGAATAAAGAAGTCGGCGTTCCTGCTGAACGCATTATTCGCATTGGTGACAATAAAGGCGCACCTTACGCATCAGACAACTTCTGGGCAATGGGCGATACCGGTCCTTGCGGTCCTTGTACTGAAATTTTCTACGATCACGGTGATCATATTTGGGGGGGACCTCCAGGCTCACCAGAAGAAGATGGCGACCGTTATATCGAAATCTGGAACGTTGTGTTCATGCAATTCAACCGTTTAGCCGATGGCACAATGGAAAAATTACCACATCCATCAGTTGACACAGGTATGGGCTTAGAGCGTATTTCTGCTGTATTACAACATGTTAACTCAAACTACGAGATTGATATTTTCAAAACATTAATCGCAAAAACAGCGGAAATTGTAGGCGCAACAGATTTAACTAACAAATCATTACGTGTTATTGCTGACCATATTCGTTCTTGTGCATATTTAATCGCAGATGGCGTTATTCCATCAAACGAAGGCCGTGGTTATGTCTTACGTCGTATTATTCGCCGTGCAGTTCGTCACGGTCACTTATTAGGTGCCAAAGAGGCCTTTTTCTATAAACTCGTTCCAACTCTAATTGAAGTAATGGCTGAAGCTGGCAAAGACGTAAAAGCAAAACAAGTAAATGTTGAAAAACTATTACGTTTAGAAGAAGAACAATTTGCTCGCACTCTAGAGCGCGGCTTGAGCTTATTAGATGAAGCCCTTGCTCAAGTGAAAGATGGTGTTCTTTCAGGTGAAGTTGCATTCAAACTTTATGACACCTATGGTTTCCCATTGGATTTAACCGCTGATGTATGTCGTGAGCGCAATATCACCATTGATGAACAAGCGTTTGACCGTGAAATGGAAGCACAACGTACTCGTGCTCAAGCAGCGAGTCAGTTTGGTGTCGACTACAACAGTATTATTCGTGTAGATGGCGAAACCAAGTTTGAAGGCTATACTGAAGTCGAATCTCAAGCAAAAATCACCGCACTTTTCTATGATGGTAAATCAGTGGAAAGTATCGAAGCGGGTCAAAGTGCGGTCGTTATTTTGGAAAATACGCCGTTTTATGCAGAATCAGGTGGTCAAATTGGTGACAGCGGATATTTAAGCGCACAAGGTGTTACCTTTAATGTGAAAGATACCCAAAAATATGGGCAAGTATTTGGACACATTGGAGAATTAACGCAAGGAAGTTTGAAAGTTGGGCAATCAGTGAATGCTATTGTGGATGCAGAACGTCGCCATAACACATCGCTCAATCACTCAGCAACACACTTATTGCACGCGGCCTTACGTCAAGTTTTAGGTCAACATGTTGTGCAAAAAGGCTCACTTGTTTCAGATAAAGCCTTGCGTTTTGACTTTGCACAGCCAGAAGCAATTACAAAAGAACAATTAACTCAAATTGAAACATTAGTAAACCAAAAAATCCGCGCTAACTTCCCTGTGCAAACGGATATTATGGACATTGATTCAGCGAAAGCAAAAGGGGCAATGGCACTCTTTGGCGAGAAATATGGTGAAAACGTTCGCGTATTAACCATGGGCGATTTTTCAATTGAGCTTTGTGGTGGTATTCACGCAAAACGTACTGGGGATATCGGCCTATTTAAAATTATCACTGAAAGCGCTGTAGCAGCAGGTGTTCGCCGTATTGAGGCAGTAACAGGTGAAAATGCGATTGAGTGGTTACATAATCAACAACGTATTCTGACCCAAAGCGCGGACTTATTAAAATCAGACGTAAATACCTTAGTGGAAAAAATCCAACAACTTCAAGACAAAGCGAAGAAAGTGGAAAAAGAATTACAAGGTCTAAAAGAAAAAGCCGCAATGCAGGCTGGTTCTGATTTTGTAAAAAGTGCGGTCAAAATCAACGGTGTTTCTGTTATCGCACAACAATTAGACGGCATAGAAACAAAATCATTACGTGTGATGGTCGACGATTTAAAAAATCAACTCGGCTCAGGCGTAATCGCATTCGCATCGATCTTAGATGAAAAAGTCAACCTTGTCGTTGGTGTAACAAACGATTTAACTACCAAAGTAAAAGCTGGAGAGCTCGTTAATTTAATGGCTCAACAGGTCGGGGGTAAAGGCGGTGGTCGTCCGGATATGGCAATGGCAGGAGGCTCCCAACCAGAAAATGTGGCACAAGCAGTTAAGGTGGCGCAGGACTGGTTAAACGAAAATCTGTAGTACAAGCCGGTTGGTGGGATGCCAACCCTTCCTTGATTGATAGGGATATCTAATAAATGCAAACTAAGGAGATAAAAGATGTTAATCTTGACTCGTAAAGTTGGCGAAAGTGTACTTATTGGAAATGATATTTCTATCACGATTTTGAGTGTACGTGGAAACCAAGTTAAACTCGGTGTAGAAGCGCCTAAAGAAGTATCCGTTCACCGAGAAGAAATTTACCAACGAATTAAACAGATGCAAGATGAACAATTAGACAGTTCATCATAATCGTAAATAATGGATTTTATATTATGAAAGCAATTATTCCTGTAGCCGGTCTTGGTACACGTATGTTGCCTGCCACGAAGGCAATTCCGAAGGAAATGCTTACTTTGGTTGATAAACCATTGATTCAATACGTGGTAAATGAATGTGTTGCCGCAGGCATAAAAGAAATTGTGCTTGTCACGCATTCATCAAAAAATGCTATCGAAAACCATTTTGATACCTCTTTTGAACTAGAAACAATGCTAGAAAAACGCGTTAAACGTCAGCTTCTAGAAGAAGTACGTTCTATCTGTCCAAAAGATGTAACTATTATGCATGTTCGCCAAGGCAACGCAAAAGGATTAGGACACGCTGTATTATGCGGTCGCCCACTTGTGGGCAATGAGCCATTTGCAGTTGTACTACCTGACGTATTGTTAGCCGATTTCAGTGCAGACCAGAAAAAAGAAAATCTTTCTGCAATGATTCGACGCTTTAATGAAACTGGTACAAGCCAAATTATGGTAACGCCTGTTTCACAAGAAAATGTGAGTAGCTATGGTGTTGCAGATTGTGGTGGTGAGAATCTTAATGGCGGTGAAAGTGCAAAAATTAATAGCATTGTTGAAAAACCCTCTATTGAAGATGCGCCATCAAACCTTGCTGTAGTTGGTCGTTACGTTTTCTCAGCAGCAATTTGGGACTTGTTGGAAAAGACGCCAATTGGTGTTGGCGATGAAATCCAATTAACCGATGCTATTGATATGCTCATTGAAAAAGAAACCGTTGAAGCATTTCATATGACAGGTGAAACATTCGACTGTGGCGATAAAATTGGCTATATGGAAGCTTTCGTAGAATATGGTATTCGTCACGAAAAATTAGGTAAAGAATTTAAATCCTTTATCAAAAATTTGGCAAAAACGCTATAAATAGCACCAATATAGATAAAATGGACAAAATGAGAGGTTTTGTCCATTTTGTTTTATTATTCAATAGTATATTGCTACTATACATAACGGTAGAATAATTAATTAGAATAAAAAGGAAAAATTATGGCACTTTGGGGTGGGCGTTTTACACAAGCCGCAGATAAACGTTTTAAAGATTTTAATGATTCATTACGGTTTGATTACCGTTTGGCAGAACAGGATATTCAAGGCTCAATTGGTTGGTCCAAAGCCTTGGTGAAAGTGAATGTATTAACTATCGAAGAACAGCATCAACTTGAACAAGCACTAAATGAATTACTTATTGAAGTGCGGTCAAATCCGCAAGCAATTTTACAAGATGATGCAGAAGATATTCATAGTTGGGTTGAAAGTAAGCTAATTGATAAAGTAGGCAATCTTGGTAAAAAATTACATACTGGCCGTAGTCGTAACGATCAAGTGGCAGTAGATATAAAACTATGGTGCAAACAACGTGTGGTTGAATTACAAGAATCAGTACGTAATTTGCAACGCCACTTAGTTCAAACCGCAGAAAACACACAACAAGCAGTAATGCCTGGCTATACCCATTTACAACGAGCTCAACCAATCACTTTTGCGCATTGGTGTATGGCATATGTAGAAATGTTCGACCGAGACTATTCACGTTTAACAGATGCGTATAATCGAATGAATACCTGTCCACTTGGTAGTGGTGCGCTGGCTGGTACGGCTTATGCCGTAGATCGTGATTCACTTGCGCACGATCTTGGTTTTGCTTTCGCGACTAGAAATAGCTTAGATAGCGTCTCTGACCGCGATCATATCGTAGAATTGCTTTCCATCGCCTCCCTCAGTATGGCGCATCTTTCTCGCTTTGCTGAAGATATGATTATCTTTAACAGCGGAGAGGCAAATTTCGTAGAACTATCCGACCGCGTGACGTCTGGCTCATCATTAATGCCACAAAAGAAAAATCCTGACGCATGTGAGTTAATTCGAGGCAAAGCCGGCAGAGTGATCGGCTCATTAACAGGCATGTTAATTACCTTAAAAGGCTTGCCACTTGCGTATAATAAAGATATGCAAGAAGACAAAGAGGGCATTTTTGATACCTTAGATACTTGGCAAAACTGTGTGGACATGGCAACGTTCGTATTAGATGAATTGAAAGTAAATGTTGAACGTACTCGTGAAGCCGCGTTAAAAGGTTATTCAAACGCAACTGAATTAGCGGATTATTTGGTTTCTAAGGGAGTACCTTTCCGAGATTCCCATCATATCGTGGGTGAAACGGTTGTTTATGCCATCGAGAAAGGCAAAGGATTAGAAGATCTTACTATCCCTGAATTTCGCCAATTTAGTGAAGTAGTGGGAGATGATGTTTACGAGATTCTTTCGCTCCAATCTTGCTTAGACAAACGTTGTGCAAAAGGTGGTGTATCGCCATTGCGTGTTGCCGAAGCTATTGCAGAAGCCAAAACAAGATTTGCTTAATCATATTTTAAGGCGCATATCACAATTGGATTTCACAAGACTCCCTTGCAATCCAGTGAATAGCCCCAATTATGAGTAGCAACACTTAAATAAGATGATAAAAACAAAAAGTGCGGGAAAAACTACCGCACTTTTTATTTCAATTAGGAATGATCAATGACCAATCAACGAGACTATACTCAAGACAATGACAAGCTTTACCGTTATCTTTTCCAAAATCGTGCGGTTCGTGGGGAATGGGTTCGCTTAAATAAAACATTCACTGATACATTAAATACCCATCGGTATCCGAAAGCAGTACAGGATTTATTGGGTGAAATGATGGTGGCGACTAATTTGCTCACTGCCACACTAAAATTTGACGGTAATATCACCGTACAAATTCAAGGCGATGGTCCATTACGCTTAGCATTAGTAAATGGCAATGATCAACAACAAATCCGTGCCCTTGCTCGAGTGGATGGGAACATCACTGAAAATATGAGTCTGCACAATATGATTGGCAAAGGCGTATTGGTCATTACTATTGCACCCAAAGAAGGTGAACGCTACCAAGGTGTAATTAGCTTAGATAAACCGACAATCACAGAATGCTTAGAAGATTATTTTGTACGCTCAGAACAGCTTCAAACTCAATTAATTATTCGTACTGGAGAATATGAAGGCAAGCCAACTGCAGCAGGTATGTTATTACAAATTATGCCTGATGGTTCTGGTACACCAGAAGATTTTGAGCATTTAACTACGCTCGCAGCAACAGTAAAAGACGAAGAATTATTTGGCCTCCCAGCAGAAGAGTTACTCTATCGTTTATATCATGAAGAAACCGTCAATCTTTATCCAGCACAAGATGTACAATTTTTCTGTGGCTGCTCTGCAGAGCGTTCTGGTTCTGCATTACTGCTCATCTCCGATGAAGAAATTGATGAAATACTAGCCGAACATAAAGGCAGTATTGATATGCAATGTGAGTGTTGTGGCACACACTACTTCTTTAATAAAGAAGCGATTGAAAAATTAAAATCAACAAAACCTTAAAAACAATCCCGACGCCATGTCGGGATTTTTGATCTACATCATTAATACACCTAAAAATAGGTAATGGAGAGCTATAATTTTTCAAAAATGAGATCTAGTTAACATTTTTTTACATTGACATTCTTTAGAATAGGTGACAGTTAAATTTTAATCTTAAATATTAGAGGTGACTTATGACAGACTTAAACAAAGTAGTAAAAGAACTTGAAGCGCTAGGCATTTATGACGTAAAAGAAGTTGTCTACAATCCAAGCTACGAGCAATTGTTTGAAGAAGAAACCAATCCGGGTTTAGAAGGCTTTGAAAAAGGTACTTTAACTACGACCGGTGCAGTAGCTGTGGATACAGGTATCTTCACTGGCCGTTCACCAAAAGATAAATATATCGTGTTAGATGAAAAAACCAAAGATACTGTTTGGTGGACATCTGAAGCAGCGAAAAATGACAACAAACCAATGAACCAAGCTACATGGCAAAGCTTAAAAGACTTGGTGACTAACCAGCTTTCTCGTAAACGCTTATTTGTGGTTGATGGTTTCTGTGGCGCTAGCGAACACGACCGTATTGCAGTACGTATTGTAACTGAAGTTGCATGGCAAGCACATTTTGTAAAAAATATGTTTATTCGCCCAACTGAAGAACAACTCAAAAATTTTGAACCTGATTTCGTTGTAATGAACGGTTCTAAAGTAACTAATCCAAACTGGAAAGAACAGGGTTTAAATTCAGAAAACTTTGTTGCATTCAACTTAACTGAGCGCATTCAATTAATCGGTGGTACTTGGTACGGTGGTGAAATGAAAAAAGGTATGTTCTCAATGATGAACTACTTCCTACCACTTAAAGGAGTAGGCGCAATGCACTGCTCAGCTAACGTTGGTAAAGATGGAGATGTAGCAATCTTCTTCGGCTTATCTGGTACAGGTAAAACAACCCTTTCAACCGATCCAAAACGTGAATTAATCGGTGACGATGAGCACGGTTGGGATGATGTTGGTATCTTTAACTTTGAAGGTGGTTGCTATGCGAAAACCATTCACCTTTCAGAAGAAAATGAACCGGATATTTACCGCGCTATCCGTCGCGATGCATTATTAGAAAACGTAGTTGTTCGTGCAGATGGTTCTGTTGATTTCGATGATGGCTCAAAAACAGAAAATACTCGCGTGTCTTACCCAATTTATCACATCGATAACATTGTAAAACCAGTTTCTCGTGCTGGTCACGCAACTAAAGTGATTTTCTTAACAGCAGATGCATTTGGCGTATTGCCACCAGTATCTAAATTGACACCAGAACAAACTAAATACTACTTCTTATCAGGTTTCACTGCAAAATTAGCAGGTACTGAACGTGGTATTACTGAACCAACTCCAACTTTCTCAGCCTGTTTCGGTGCAGCGTTCTTAACCCTTCACCCAACTCAATATGCAGAAGTGTTAGTAAAACGTATGCAAGCAGCAGGTGCTGAAGCTTACTTAGTGAATACTGGTTGGAATGGTACAGGCAAACGTATCTCAATCAAAGATACTCGTGGAATCATTGATGCAATCTTAGATGGCTCAATTGAAAAAGCTGAAATGGGCGAATTGCCAATCTTCAACTTAGCAATTCCTAAAGCATTACCTGGTGTAGATTCTGCAATCTTAGATCCTCGCGATACTTACGCAGATAAAGCACAATGGCAATCAAAAGCTGAAGACTTAGCAGGTCGTTTTGTGAAAAACTTTGTTAAATATGCAACTAACGAAGAAGGCAAAGCTTTAATTGCAGCGGGTCCTAAAGCTTAACTAAAAATACTAAAAATATTAACCGCACTTTGGGTGACTGAAGTGCGGTCATTTTTTATCTGTTTTCAAGCTGATAAATGTATTCAAAAATTGACAAAAATCCAGTAAAATCACCGCGTTTTAACTTTCGTCAATTAAAAGGACAATGCAATGCTTAACCAAATTAAAAAAGATGCTCAAGATCGTATGGAAAAAAGCCTTGAAGCATTAAAAGGCCATATTTCGAAAATCCGTACTGGTCGTGCACAACCGAGTTTACTTGATGCAATTCAAGTTGAATATTATGGTGCAGCGACCCCACTTCGCCAATTAGCAAACGTAGTGGCAGAAGATGCGCGTACATTAGCTGTAACTGTTTTTGATCGTTCTTTAATCTCTGCGGTAGAAAAAGCAATTTTAACCTCAGATTTAGGTTTAAACCCATCTTCAGCGGGTACCACAATCCGTGTTCCGCTTCCTCCATTAACAGAAGAACGCCGTCGCGATTTAATCAAAATCGTAAAAGGCGAAGGTGAACAAGGTAAAGTTGCGGTTCGTAATGTGCGTCGTGATGCGAATGATAAAATCAAAGCATTATTAAAAGACAAAGAAATTAGCGAAAACGAACAACATAAAGCAGAAGAAGAAATCCAAAAAATCACAGATATTTACATTAAAAAAGTAGATGAAGTATTAGCGGATAAAGAAAAAGAATTAATGGATTTCTAATCATAAAAAATGCGAAAGGCAGACAGTTTTGTCTGCCTTTATTTTATTAGGTATGCGAATTTAGACGTACCAATGAAAATATAATCAACAATAGTGCGGTAAAGATTCTATGCAAAAACAAAACATTGTCATTCTTGGTTCAACGGGATCAATTGGTAAGAGCACCCTTTCAGTTATCGAAAATAACCCTCAGAAATATCATGCATTTGCACTTGTCGGCGGAAAAAATGTAGAAGCAATGTTTGAACAATGCATAAAATTCCAACCTAACTTTGCGGCTCTTGATGATGTAAATGCGGCTAAAATTTTACGTGAGAAATTAATTGCTCATCATATTCCAACCGAAGTATTAGCCGGACAACAAGCTATTTGTGAACTTGCAGCACACCCAGATGCCGATCAGATAATGGCATCTATTGTTGGCGCTGCAGGATTGTTACCTACTCTTTCAGCGGTTAAAGCAGGTAAACGGGTATTACTGGCAAATAAAGAATCATTGGTAACCTGCGGACAGCTTTTTATTGATGCCGTAAAAAACTATGGTGCGAAGCTTTTACCAGTAGATAGTGAACATAATGCGATCTTTCAATCGTTACCGCCAGAAGCACAAGAAAAAATTGGTTTTTGCCCACTTTCTGAATTAGGTGTAAGTAAAATTATACTCACTGGTTCTGGCGGGCCATTCCGTTACACGCCACTTGAACAATTCACCAACATCACACCAGAACAAGCGGTTGCACACCCTAATTGGTCTATGGGTAAAAAAATTTCTGTCGATTCAGCTACAATGATGAATAAGGGCTTGGAATACATTGAGGCTCGCTGGCTTTTCAATGCAAGTGCGGAAGAAATGGAAGTCATTATTCATCCACAATCGATAATTCATTCTATGGTGCGTTATGTTGATGGCTCAGTCATTGCTCAAATGGGAAATCCAGATATGCGAACACCAATTGCAGAAACTATGGCATATCCTCACCGCACTTTTGCTGGAGTAGAACCACTCGATTTCTTTAAAGTCAAAGAACTGACGTTTATTGAACCTGATTTTAATCGTTATCCAAATTTAAAACTGGCTATTGATGCCTTTGCTGAGGGTCAATATGCGACAACAGCAATGAATGCAGCTAATGAAATTGCCGTACAAGCATTTTTAGATCGTCAAATTAGCTTTATGGATATTGCAAAAATTAATGCAAAAACAATTGAGAAAATTTCGCCTTATACCATTCAAAATATTGATGATGTACTCGAAATTGATGCACAAGCAAGAGAGATTGCGAAAACGCTAATTGGGGAATAGACCTAGAATAACTAGGTCTAGTTTATTTGATTTAATGGAATACAAATTCCAAAATGCACATATAGGCTGCAATACAAAATAAGATAATCGCCAATAATTTTCTTGTTAAAGCTGGATTCATTAATCCACGCAATTTCATTGAGAAGAAACTCATTCCAAATGACCCCAAGGTAACGACACTAACTACAAGAAAATTTACATATCCTAATTGGCCACTTAGACTGACATCATAAGGGAAGGCCCTTGTGAGATAGCCATATAAATTACCAATACCACCAATAATCATCATGTAGTTCGTATAAACGGCAATTTGTTGTGTTTTTACCCCTTTTAATTGGCCAACAAGCGGAGCAAGGATAGAGCCGCCTCCAATACCTGTAATACCCGCAATTAATCCTCCGCCACAACAGCTAATACTACCTTTCGCTCGTTCTATAGGAGACATATTAAACACTTCTATTTGTATTCTCGATCTGTTCAAAAATGTTTTAACCGCTAGTGCACTCAAACTGACCGTAAAAATTAAACTAATTATCGCTGTAGAAAAATAAAAACTTAATTCAAAACCAATTTGCACCCCAATCACCATCGCTATAGACCATAAAATCATATTGATATGATCAATTTTAATTTTTTGCTTATGGAAAAATAATAAATTAATCAATGCGGTACACATCACAATGGTGAGTGATGTAGCTGAAATAACTTGAATCGGCAATTCGGGAAATAATGTACGTAAAATTGGCACCATCAATACCCCACCGCCAATACCAAAAATAGCAGAAACCATATTGGTACAAATACCGCAAATCAGTAAGATAAAAATTGTACTAATTGCCATTGCTACTCCTATCAAGAAAATCAGCTTAATAATATATTCTAATTGTGGCGTAAGGGGATGAGCATATCTTATGATCAGCATCATATACACTTAAAAATATTCTGTTATGATGAAAAAAATAGAAAGGATATGATGTATGAACGCATTTCAATTAATGGCAAAACCTACTGGCTCAATTTGTAATTTAGATTGCCAGTATTGCTTTTACTTGGAAAAACCTCATTTAAATCAACGAGCCATGAGTGATGAGGTGTTAGAAACCTATATCAAATCTTACATAGAGACATCCCCTCAACAACAAGTGACTTTCCTCTGGCAAGGCGGTGAGCCAACCATGGCAGGCCTTGATTTCTATAAAAGAGCGGTCAATTTTCAGCATAAATATGCTAATGGGAAACAAATTGAAAATTCGCTACAAACCAATGGTGTATTACTTAATGCCGATTGGTGCCGTTTTCTACATGATCATAATTTTCTTGTGGGGCTTTCTATAGATGGTCCAGAATACTTACATGATGCCTACCGTTTAACTAAAAATGGCAAAGGCACATTTCAACAAGTAATAGATGCACTAGATTTACTACATAACTATCAAGTATCTTTTAATACTCTCACAGTCGTGCATAATCTAAATGTCCTACATGGCAAAGAAATCTATCATTTTCTAAAACGAATTGGATCGCCATATATGCAATTTATTCCACTAATGGGAGATTATAAGCAACAGGCCTCTGCAAAGGATTATGGGCAGTTTTTAATTAATATTTTTGATGAATGGTACGCTAATGATGTAGGAAAAATTGGGATTCAGTTTATTGAACAATGGTTTATGGCCTATCTTGGATTACAACCTAGTTTATGTATTTTTCGTGAAACCTGCGGTGATCAATTAGTTATTGAACAAAATGGGGATATTTATAGTTGCGATCATTATGTTTACCCTGAGTACAAGTTGGGAAACCTCATAGAAACACCACTAGTAACATTAGTTGATAACATAAAACAAAAACATTTCGGTTCAACGAAATCCTTTCTTTCCGAACGATGCAAAAGCTGTAAATTTCGTTTTGCCTGTCATGGAGGTTGCCCAAAACATCGAACTGTTCAAGGATTTGGAAAACCACATAATCAACTCTGCGAAGCCTATTATATGGCACTCTCTCACATAGAACCCTATTTGAAAGAATTTGCAAAATGCTTTGGTAAAGCAACATAATATTATTCATTTAAAATAAAAATTTTGTTACCAAGTTAACACTTTTAAAACTTGCTTATAGCGGATAAAAACAGAAATTTGTATAGTAACCTAAAGTTGTTTATGTATTAAAAGGATATTTATGTCAAGCTCATCACCTTATTTACCTCAAAACTTACATCAATGCATTATTTCTGAAAGTAAAACACTAGGGAAAAACAGCTTAATTTATACTCAAGGTGAAAAACCTAAAGAATTTTATTTTTTAAAACGAGGGCTTGTAGGGCTTTATCATAGCTTAGAAAATGGTAAAGAAACCTTGATTCGACTTTATCATGCTAACGAGTATTTTGGGTTTAGAACAATCTTTAGTGAAACAACTTATCATTGTAGTGCAAAGGTATTACTAGAAGCAGATATTATTCGTATATTTCCTGGAAATCACACTAGTTTTATCGCAAATAATCCTGATTTTTCCTGCTATCTTATGAAACAACTCTCGAATGAATTATATGACGCAGAACACCGAGTAAGTAATACAGCCTATAAACGAAGTTACGAACGTATAATTGATGCAATTGAAAATCTAACTGAAAGTTATCCCTATTATCCTTGGACCTACCGAGAAGTAGCTGAATTTTGTGGATGCGAAACAGAAACTGCTATTCGTATTAGTCAAGAATTAAAGAAACAAGGAATTCTAGACAAAAATACAAGACATTTAAGAATCTGCTCTTAAATTCAAGATTATGTTTTTGGGCTATCTATCCAAATAATATTTCAGTAAGTAAAGTGCTTTTTACCTACATATAAAATAAAAAAGCTCACTATAAAGTGAGCTTTTCCTTTAAATTGATTTTTATTCCTCAGTAGCTGCTTCAGCAACTTCTGGGCGATCAACTAACTCAATGTATGCCATTGGTGCATTATCGCCTGCACGGAAACCACATTTCAAAATGCGAGTGTAACCACCTGCACGTTGAGCAAAACGTGGACCTAATTCATTGAATAATTTCGCAACAGTTTCGATGTTACGAGTACGAGCGAATGCTAAACGACGGTTTGCAACGCTATCTACTTTTGCTAATGTAATTAACGGTTCAACTACACGGCGTAATTCTTTAGCTTTAGGCAAAGTAGTCTTAATGATTTCATGACTAACTAAAGCACTTGCTAAGTTACGAAACATCGCTTGGCGATGGCTGCTATTACGGTTTAGTTGACGACCACTCTTACGATGGCGCATGATCTTATCCTTCTCAGAAAAATCTTAACCTATGACCAAACTAGTCTTCAGCAATACTTGCTGGTGGCCAATTTTCAAGGCGCATACCAAGTGACAAGCCACGTGAAGCGAGCACATCCTTAATTTCAGTAAGAGATTTCTTACCAAGATTAGGTGTTTTTAATAATTCAACTTCTGTACGTTGTACTAAATCACCGATATAATGAATTGTTTCTGCTTTCAAACAGTTAGCAGAACGAACTGTCAACTCTAAATCATCTACAGGACGCAATAAAATCGGATCAAATTCCGGTTTTTCTTCCTTAATTTCAGGTTGACGAACATCACGCAAATCAACGAATGCATCGAGTTGTTCTGCTAAAATTGTTGCTGCACGACGAATTGCTTCTTCAGGCTCAAGCGTACCGTTAGTTTCTAACTCAATAACAAGTTTATCTAAGTCCGTACGTTGTTCTACACGCGCTGCTTCTACATTGTATGCAATGCGATCTACAGGGCTATAACAAGCATCCACTAATAAACGACCGATTGGACGCTCCTCAGTTTGGCTATGTGTACGAGCTGAAGCTGGAACATATCCTCTACCACGTTGAACACGAATACGCATACTAATTGATGCATTCTCGTCTGTTAAGTGACAGATTACGTGATCCGGATTCACAATTTCAACATCACCATCGTGGGTAATGTCTGCTGCAACAACAGGGCCAATTCCAGATTTATTTAATGTCAGAATAACGTCATCTTTATTCTGTACTTTAACCGCTAGACCTTTAAGGTTTAAAAGTACTTCAAGAACATCTTCTTGAACACCTTCCTTACTACTATATTCGTGCAATACGCCATCAATTTCTACTTCAGTTACAGCACAACCTGGCATTGAAGACAGAAGGATACGACGCAATGCATTACCTAGAGTATGGCCAAAACCGCGCTCTAACGGTTCTAAGATCACCTTAGCATGAGTTGAACTAATTTGTTCAATATCTACTAAACGTGGTTTTAAAAATTCTGTAACAGAACCCTGCATTTTATCCTCTCTTTGCTTTTAAGCTTAACTATTATTTAGAGTAAAGCTCAACGATCAGATGTTCGTTAATGTCTGCTGATAAATCAGAACGTTCAGGAACACGTTTGAACACACCTTCCATTTTCGCAGAATCAACTTCTAACCAAGTTGGTTTCTCTCTTTGTTCTGCTAATTCTAATGATGCTTTAATACGTGCTTGTTTTTTAGATTTCTCACGAACAGCAACAACATCATTTACTGAAACTTGGAATGATGGAATATTAACAACACGACCATTTACAACAATCGCTTTGTGGCTCACTAATTGACGAGCTTCTGCGCGAGTTGCAGCAAATCCCATGCGATAAACAACGTTATCCAATCTACCTTCTAATAACACTAATAAGTTTTCACCAGTGTTACCTTTTAAACGGTTTGCTTCTTTATAGTAGTTACGGAATTGACGTTCTAAAATACCATAGATACGACGAACCTTTTGTTTTTCACGTAATTGACTACCATAGTCAGACAAACGCGGTTTACGAGCACCGTGTTGACCAGGTGCTGTATCAATTTTACATTTTGAATCAATCGCACGCATGCCTGATTTAAGGAATAAATCAGTGCCTTCACGACGGCTGAGCTTGAGTTTTGGACCCAAATATCTTGCCATTTTCTTTCTCCAACTATCCTATTACGTCTTAAACACGACGTTTTTTCGGTGGACGACAACCGTTATGAGGAATCGGAGTCACATCTGTAATGTTCGTGATACGGAAACCCGCTGCGTTTAACGCGCGAATTGTTGATTCACGACCTGGACCCGGACCTTTAACCATAACTTCCAAATTCTTTAAACCAAATTCTTTAACCATTTCTGCGCAACGCTCTGCAGCAACTTGAGCAGCAAATGGAGTTGATTTACGAGAACCACGGAAACCTGAACCACCAGCGGTTGCCCAAGCTAGTGCATTACCTTGACGGTCAGTAATGGTTACGATTGTATTATTGAAAGACGCGTGAATATGTGCTACGCCATCTACAACTTGTTTTTTTACACGTTTACGTGCACGAACTGGTGTTTTAGCCATTCTTTATTTACCCCGACTATTTTTTGATCGGCTTACGTGGACCCTTACGGGTACGCGCATTAGTTTTAGTACGTTGACCACGTACCGGTAAACTACGACGATGACGTAAACCACGGTAACAACCTAAGTCTAAAAGACGTTTGATGTTTAGTGTTACTTCACGACGTAAGTCACCTTCAACGGTAAATTTACCAACTTCGTCACGCAGTTTGTCAATCTGCTCTTCAGACAATTCTCTGATCTTAACATCTTCAGCAATACCCGCTGCAGCACAAATAGCTTTAGAACGAGTTTTACCGATACCGTAAATTGCAGTTAAAGCGATTACAGCGTGTTTATGATCAGGAATGTTAATGCCTGCAATACGGGCCACTATGCACTCCTATTATTTTAACTAATTTGGCACTCTGATCTTGAAAAGCCCGTTTTCAGGATACTCAAACAGAATGCCAAGGACATAAATGAGTTGAGCAGTATAACCGCCCAACTGGTTCTTTGCAAGAAGAATATCAATTAACCTTGACGTTGTTTGTGTTTAGGGTCGCTGCATAATACGCGCACAACACCTTCACGCTTAACGATTTTACAGTTACGACACATTCTCTTTACGGAAGCACGAACTTTCATTGCTTATCCTTTTTTTTATTAAATGAACAATTATTGTCCAAAACCCTTAAGGTTTGCTTTTTTCAACGCAGATTCATATTGAGACGACATTAAGTGACTCTGAACTTGCACGATGAAATCCATAATAACAACGACTACGATCAATAATGAAGTACCACCGAAGTAGAATTTCACATCCCAAGCCGATGTCATAATATAAGGAACTAAACACACAAACGTTACATAAAGACCGCCAATCAGTGTAAGACGAGTCATAACTTTATCAATATAACGAGATGTTTGTTCCCCTGGTCTAATTCCTGGAATAAATGCACCAGATTTTTTTAGATTATCTGCTGTATCTCGCGGATTATACTGCATTGCAGTGTAAAAGAAGCTAAAGAAAATAATTGCTACAGCATAAACAAGTAAATAAAGAGGCTGACCAGGATTCAACAACATAGATAAGTTATTTAACCACTCAAACTTATCATTTTGTCCAAACCATTGAGTTAAGGTAGCTGGAAATAAAATAATACTTGAGGCAAAAATTGCCGGCATTACGTTTGCCATATTTACTTTCAATGGTAAATGTGTCGAATGACCACCTAAAATTTGACGACCTTGTTGACGCTTTGCATATTCAACGCGAATTCTGCGCTGTCCTCTTTCAACAAAAACAACGAAATAAGTTACTGCAAATACAATAGCTGCGATCAGAAGAAGCACTAATGGATGCATCTGTCCTTGACGAGCCTGCTCAATAGTTTGAAGTATAGCTGATGGTAAACCAGCTACGATACCGCCAAAAACAAGAATTGAAATACCGTTACCAATACCTCTTTCAGTAATTTGTTCGCCTAACCACATGAGGAACATAGTTCCTGTTACTAAGCTAACAACTGAAGTGAAGTAAAAACCAAATCCAACATTTGGCACTAAGCCTGGTAACATATTTGGTAAACCTGTTGAAATAGCTACTGCCTGAATGGTTGCAAAAACAACTGTCGCATATCGAGTATACTTAGAAATTTTACGTTGACCAGCAGCACCTTCTTTCTTTAATTCTGCTAAAGCAGGAGAAACCGTAGCAAGCAACTGAATAACGATAGAGGCCGAAATATACGGCATAATTCCTAACGCTAAAATAGAAGCACGGCTTAACGCACCACCAGAGAACATATTAAACATATCAATGATGGTGCCTTTTTGTTGTTCAACTAATTGAGCTAGCACGGCTGCATCAATACCAGGAACCGGAATGAATGAACCAATTCGATAAACGATAAGTGCACCTAAAACGAAAAGTAATCGGCTTTTTAACTCACCTTTACCGCTATTGGTACTTCTTGTTTGATAACCTGGTTGTTTAGCCATCTGCTAATTATTCCTCAACTGAACCGCCAGCAGCTTCAATTGCTGCTTTTGCACCTTTAGTTACACGTAAACCGCGCACTGTTACTGCAGATTTCACTTCACCCGCTAAGATTACTTTAGCGAATTGGATATCTTTAGTTAAGATGTTAGCTGCTTTTAATGTTTCTAAGGTTACTACGTTACCTTCAACTTTAGTCAATTCATTCAAACGAACTTCTGCAGTTACTGCAGCTTTCATTGAAGTGAAACCAAATTTTGGTAAACGACGGTATAATGGCATTTGACCACCTTCGAAACCGCGACGAACACCGCCACCGGTACGAGATTTTTGACCTTTGTGACCACGGCCACCTGTCTTGCCTAAACCTGAACCAATACCACGACCAAGGCGTTTAGCACTGTGCTTCGCACCTTCAGCCGGAGATAGAGTATTTAAACGCATCTCTTACTCCTCCACTTTAACCATGTATGAAACTTGGTTAATCATACCACGTACTGCAGGCGTATCAATTAACTCAACAGTGTGGTGCATATGGCGAAGACCAAGACCACGCAAGGTAGCTTTATGCTTCGGTAAACGAGCGATTGAGCTACGAACTTGTGTTACTTTAATAGTTTTAGCCATTATTCATTACCCCAAGATTTCATCAACAGTTTTACCGCGTTTCGCAGCAACCATTTCTGGTGATTTCATATTTGCTAATGCATCAATAGTTGCACGAACAACGTTAATTGGGTTGGTAGAACCATACGCTTTAGAAAGAACGTTACGTACACCTGCAACTTCTAATACTGCACGCATTGCACCACCTGCAATAATCCCCGTACCTTCACTTGCTGGTTGCATAAATACGCGTGAACCGGTATGAACACCTTTAACTGGGTGTTGTAATGTACCTTCATTTAAAGCGACATTGATCATATTGCGACGTGCTTTCTCCATCGCTTTTTGGATTGCTGCTGGAACTTCGCGTGCTTTACCATAACCAAAACCTACACGGCCATTACCATCGCCCACTACAGTTAATGCAGTGAAACTCATAATACGACCACCTTTTACGGTTTTTGATACACGGTTTACTGCGATTAGCTTCTCTTGCAGTTCACCAGCTTGTTTTTCGATGTTTGACATCTCAATTTACCTCATTAGAACTGTAGACCAGCTTCACGTGCAGCGTCCGCTAAAGTTTGGACACGACCATGATATTTGAAACCGGAACGGTCAAAAGCAACAGCTTGAATGCCTTTTGCTAATGCGCGCTCAGCAACTGCTTTACCTACTGCAGCTGCAGCATCTTTGTTACCGGTGTATTTTACTTGCTCACGAATTGCTTTTTCAACAGTTGAAGCAGCGGCAAGCACTTCTGAACCGTTTGGTGCAATAACTTGTGCATAGATATGACGTGGAGTACGGTGAATAACTAAACGAGTTACACCTTGCTCTCTCATCATATGACGTGCACGAGCTGCACGACGGATACGAGCTGATTTCTTATCCATAGTGTTACCTTAATTATTTCTTCTTAGCCTCTTTGATACGTACCACTTCATCAGCGTAACGTACCCCTTTACCTTTATAAGGTTCAGGACGGCGATAAGCACGAATATCTGCTGCAACTTGGCCGATTAACTGTTTGTCAGCACCTTTCAACACGATTTCGGTTTGAGATGGGCATTCTGCAGTAATACCTGCCGGCAAAGTGTGCTCTACTGGGTGAGAGTAACCTAAACTTAATGCAATTGCATTGCCTTTAAGTTGAGCTCTGTAACCAACACCCACCAATACTAATTTCTTAGTGAAGCCTTCAGTAACACCGATAACCATTGCATTAACTAATGCACGAGCTGTACCCGATTGAGCATTCGCCTCAACAAAACCTTCACGTGGTGTGAAAGTAAATTGTCCGTTATCTTGTTTTACTTCAACTGATTTGTGAATTTCGCGAGATAACTCGCCATTTTTACCTTTTACTGTTAATAGCTGACCGTCGAGTTTAACTTCAACGCCGGCAGGAATATTAACAGGTGCCTTTGCAACACGAGACATTTTCCTACCTCTCTATTAAGCTACGTAACAGATAATCTCACCGCCTAAACCTGCTTGACGAGCAGCGCGGTCAGTCATAACACCTTTAGATGTAGAAACAACTGCAACACCTAAACCACCCATAACTTTTGGTAATTCGTCTTTACGTTTGTAAATACGAAGACCAGGACGGCTTACACGCTGGATGCTTTCTACAACTGGTTTACCTTGGAAATATTTTAAAGTAATTTCCAATTCAGGTTTTGCACCTTCTAAAACTTTAACGCTTTCGATATAACCTTCAGCAGCTAATACATTGGCGATTGCCACTTTTAGCTTGGATGAAGGCATATTGATCGCAACTTTGTTCGCAGCTTGACCGTTACGAATACGGGTCAGCATATCTGCGATTGGATCTTGCATACTCATTGTACTTTTTCTCCGATTCCAAAATAAAGTGGTATATTACCAACTCGCTTTCTTAAGGCCTGGGATTTCACCGCGCATCGCAGCTTCACGAACCTTAATACGGCTTAAACCAAACTTACGTAAAACGCCATGAGGACGTCCAGTTTGGCAGCAACGGTTACGTTGACGAGATGGGCTAGAATCACGTGGTAAAGTTTGTAACTTTAACACTGCGTCCCAACGATCTTCATCAGAGGCATTGACATCAGAAATGATTTTCTTTAATTCAACACGTTTTGCGTAGAATTTTTCAGCCAATTTAACGCGTTTTACATCGCGTGCTTTCATTGATTGTTTAGCCATTATAACCTGCCTTATTTACGGAATGGGAAATTAAAGGCAGCAAGTAGTGCTTGACCTTCTTCATCATTCTTAGCAGTAGTTGTGATAGTGATATCTAAACCACGCACACGATCTACTTTATCGTAATCGATTTCAGGGAAGATGATTTGTTCACGCACACCCATGCTATAGTTACCACGACCATCGAATGATTTCGCACTTAAACCGCGGAAGTCACGAATACGTGGAACAGCAATTGTAATTAAACGTTCAAAGAACTCCCACATACGCTCACCGCGTAGTGTTACTTTACAACCGATTGGATATCCCTGACGGATTTTAAAGCCTGCAACAGATTTACGAGCTTTAGTTACTAAAGGTTTTTGACCGCTGATTGCTGCTAAGTCCGCTACTGCGTTGTCTAGCAATTTTTTGTCGGTCAATGCTTCACCCACACCCATATTCAGGGTAATCTTTTCGATTCGTGGGACTTGCATGACAGATTTGTAGCCGAATTTATTTTTTAATTCGCTTACTACTTGATCTCTGTAGTAATCATGCAGTTTCGCCATCGCATTACTCCAGTTTGTTAGATAATTTCATTGTTAGATTTGAAGAAACGTACTTTTTTGCCGTCTTCGAATCTAAAACCTACACGGTCAGCTTTACTTGTTTTAGGATTGAAAATCGCAACATTTGAAGCATCAATTGCAGCTTCTTTTTTCACTAAACCGCCAGCTTTTCCTAATGCAGGAACTGGTTTTTCATGTTTAGTAATGATGTTGATACCTTCAACAAACACTTTACCGTTTGGTAACACTTTAGTTACCTTGCCACGTTTGCCCTTATCTTTACCAGTAAGAACAATTACTTCATCATTTTGACGGATTTTAGCAGCCATTACATTCCCCTTACAGTACTTCTGGAGCTAAAGAAATGATCTTCATGAATTTCTCAGAACGAAGTTCACGAGTCACTGGTCCAAAAATACGAGTACCGATTGGTTGCTCAGTGTTATTATTTAAAATTACACAAGCATTACCATCGAAACGAATAACTGAGCCATCTGGGCGACGAACACCCTTCTTGGTGCGCACAACAACTGCTTTTAATACATCACCTTTTTTTACTTTACCGCGTGGAATTGCTTCTTTTACAGTAATTTTGATGATGTCACCAATCGCAGCATAACGACGGTGCGATCCACCTAGAACCTTGATACACATTACGCTGCGAGCGCCTGAATTATCAGCAACATCCAGCATAGTCTGTTCTTGGATCATATTAGTGCTCCGTTAAGATTAAAAAAACACCCTTTCGGGACGAATCTAGCCGCGCAATTCAGAATGAAAGGCGGATAGGTGGTGGATTTTAGCAAAAGCAGAAGATAAAAGCAACGATAATTTGTGATTATTCCTTGCTGGAAAAAGGAAAAGTGCGGTAAAATTGACCGCACTTTCTCACGTAGGGTGCATCTTGATGCACCGTGCCTAACGATAAAAATATTGAATAAATCAATATCGTCAAGGTAGCCTCGGTGCTACAAAAAAGCCAATGGTATTTACCACTGGCTTTCCGGCGATCTCAGAAAAGGTACTTTTAAAAAACGATTATAGGCAGGAACAAGCACCTTCGTACTAATATTGTCTCTTAGTGAGCTGTCCCTTTTAAAAATGTGTTTTGACTTTTTGTATATTTCATTAGCCATCACTAAGGTACGATTGTGTAAATTAGATGTTCTAATGTATATAAATTAAGAAATGCCTAAATGAAATGCAATATGCTCAAGATCAACAAAATAAGGCTCTTTCATTTATTTTTCCTTCATTCAATAGTGATTAAATAAACCTTATTACTGTCATTTTCAAACTCTTCAATATCAATGACTTTGCGTTTTAATGAAGCTAAAATGGCTTCCTGTCGTTTTATTTTCTCCGCTTCAATTTCTTCTTCTGTCGGTCCTCTAAGAAAAGGAAAAAATAAAGATCCAAAATCAATCTGAGGGAATCCATCTTTAGCTTCTTTTTGCTGTTCTTCCCGCTCTTTCTCTCTTCGAGCTTTTTCTCTATTTCTTAAATCATCTGAAATTGTTGAATTATTAACAAAAAATAAAAACTCTTTATCATTATCTCTATTATCCTTACAGCGTCTGGCTGCTCCATCCCATTTGCGTAGCTCCTCATCGTAAACTTTAACCTGGGCTTTCGTTTTATTTGAAACCGTTACAATATCTTCAATCTTTGCAAAAAAAGACACGCTCTTTAGGAAGTAAAAAGCAGTAAATGCCGAATGAAAAGTAAGCACTCTTTTAGGTGTATCAGGATAGCCTGTATTTGCTTCAATAATGACCATAAATTTTTCCATTTACATAATTATTTTTCAAGGTGTTTTACTTGTTATGTCAATAACAAGTAAAACCAGTATACTGGTTTGAAAAATTTGATATTTTTTCTAAAAAGTGCGGAGGGAATTTTGAAATTTTTGGGAAAAGAAGATAGCCGCGTAGGAGTTAATTACATTCACCCTACTACCCTATTTTGATATTTAGGGCAAATGTAATTTGCCCCTACAATAAATATAAAAAACCCTTTTGCATTTCTGCAAAAGGGCTTGATTTTTTATTGTGTTAATTAAGCAATAACTGCTTTTTCAACTACACGAACTAAAGTCCAAGATTTGGTTTTTGATAGAGGGCGGCATTCGCGAATCTCTACGATATCACCAACGTTGGCTTCATTGTTCTCATCGTGTACGTGTAATTTAGTTGTACGACGGATAAATTTACCATATAAAGGGTGTTTTACCTTACGTTCAATAGCAACAACGAAAGATTTTTCCATTTTGTCGCTAACAACTTTACCTTGTACGCTACGAATTTTATCAGTCATTACTCACCCGCCTTTTCGGTTAATACAGTTTTCACACGTGCAATATCACGACGCACTTGTTTAGCCTGATGGGTTTGTTGAAGCTGACCGGTGGCTGTCTGCATACGCAACTTGAATTGTTCACCTAAAAGGTTTACTAATTCAGCATTCAGCTCTTCAACACTTTTTGTACGTAAATCTTGAGCTTTCATTACATCACCGTCTTAGTTACGAAAGTGGTCTTAACTGGCAATTTAGCAGCTGCTAATGCAAATGCGTTTCTTGCTACTTCTTCAGACACACCATCCATTTCATAAAGCACTTTACCCGGTTGGATTAAGGCTACCCAGTACTCAACGTTACCTTTACCTTTACCCATACGGACTTCTAATGGTTTTTCAGTAATTGGTTTATCTGGAAATACACGAATCCAAATTTTACCTTGACGTTTTACTGCACGTGACATTGCACGACGTGCCGCTTCAATTTGACGAGCGGTTAAACGACAACGACCAACTGCTTTTAAACCGTAAGTACCGAAGCTAACTTCAGTACCGCCCGCGATACCACGGTTGCGGCCTTTGTGAACTTTACGGAATTTTGTACGTTTTGGTTGCAACATTTAGCGTTTCTCCTTACTTACGACCTTTACCGCGTGGAGCCTTTTTAGGCTTGTCGGCAGGTTGTTGTTCTGATTGCGCAACGGCAGCCATTCCACCAAGAATTTCACCTTTGAAGATCCACACTTTCACGCCGATTACGCCGTAAGTTGTGTGAGCTTCTGCAGTGTTATAATCGATGTCCGCACGAAGAGTATGTAGAGGTACGCGACCTTCACGATACCATTCTGAACGTGCGATTTCTGCACCACCTAAACGACCGCTAACCTCAACTTTGATACCTTTAGCACCTAAACGCATTGCGCTTTGTACCGCACGTTTCATTGCGCGACGGAACATTACACGACGTTCTAATTGAGAAGCGATGCTATCTGCAACTAATTTCGCATCTAATTCAGGTTTTTTCACTTCAGCAATGTTGATTTGAGCAGGAACGCCAGCGATTTTAGACACTGCGTTACGTAATTTTTCAACATCTTCACCTTTTTTACCGATAACGATACCAGGGCGAGCTGTGTGAATTGTTACACGAATACTTTTAGCTGGACGCTCAATAGTAATACGTGAAACCGAAGCGTTTGCTAATTCTTTATTTAAGAATTTGCGTACTTTGAAGTCACCGTCAAGATTGTCGGCGAAATCTTGTGTATTCGCGAACCAAGTAGAGTTCCAAGGTTTTACAATACCTAGGCGAATACCATTTGGATTTACTTTTTGACCCATTGCTATTCCTCTACTTATTAACGATCTGACACAACCACAGTAATGTGGCTAGTACGTTTTAAAATACGATCTGCACGACCTTTAGCACGTGGCATAACACGTTTCATGCTAGGACCTTCGTCAACGAAGATTTTAGCAACTTTAAGATCATCGATATCTGCACCATCATTATGCTCTGCGTTCGCAATAGCAGACTCTAATACTTTTTTCACTAAAGCCGCAGCTTTTTTGTTAGTAAAAGTTAAGATTTCTAATGCTTGCGCAACTTTTTTACCACGAATTAAATCGGCAACTAAGCGAGCTTTTTGGGCAGAAGTGCGAGCGTAACGATGTTTTGCGATAGTTTCCATCTATTTACCTCTTATTTCTTAGCTTTCTTATCTGCCGCGTGACCGCGGTATGTACGAGTCGGTGCAAATTCACCTAATTTATGGCCGATCATTTCATCAGATACATAAACAGGAACGTGCTGACGACCATTATGGACTGCGATGGTCAATCCGATCATTGAAGGAATGATCATTGAACGACGGGACCAAGTTTTGATTGGTTTTTTATCCCCGCTTTCCACCGCCTTCTCTACCTTCTTCAACAAGTGTAGGTCAAGGAAAGGACCTTTCTTGAGAGAACGTGGCATGGCTTATCCTCTTATTAATTTAAATTATTTGCCACGACGACGTACGATGAATTTATCAGTACGTTTGTTGTGACGAGTTTTCTTACCTTTAGTTTGAACGCCCCAAGGAGTTACTGGGTGTTTACCAAAGTTACGACCTTCACCACCACCGTGTGGGTGATCTACTGGGTTCATTGCAGTACCACGAACTGTAGGGCGAATGCCTCTCCAGCGGTTAGCACCAGCTTTACCCAATACGCGAAGCATATGTTCTGAGTTACCAACTTCACCGATTGTAGCAACACATTCAGCTAATACTTTACGCATTTCGCCTGAACGTAAACGTAAAGTTACGTAGTTGCCTTCACGAGCGATGATTTGTACATAAGCACCAGCAGAACGAGCGATTTGACCGCCTTTACCTGGTTTTAATTCAACGTTATGTACTGTTGAACCAACTGGGATATTACGCATTGGTAATGAGTTACCCACTTTAATTGGTGAGTTAACGCCAGATTGGATTTGATCGCCAACTGACAAACCTTTAGGTGCTAAGATATAACGGCGTTCACCATCTTTATAAAGCACTAAAGCAATGTTAGCAGAACGGTTTGGATCATATTCTAAACGCTCAACAACCGCTGAGATGTCTAACTTGTTACGTTTGAAATCGATTAAACGGTAGTGTTGTTTGTGACCGCCACCAATGTGACGAGTAGTAATACGACCATAGTTGTTACGACCACCAGTTTTAGATTTAGTATCTAGAAGAGGTGCGTAAGGTTTACCCTTGTGTAATTCAGGGTTCACGATTTTAACAACGTGACGACGACCAGCGGAGGTCGGCTTACATTTAACGATAGCCATTCTCTAATTTCCTCCGATTACTCTGCACTGTCCACGAAGTCCAAGTTTTGGCCTTCAGCTAAAGTTACATAAGCTTTTTTCCAGTCGCTGCGACGACCCATTTTGCTACCACGGCGTTTAGTTTTACCTTTAACAACCACGGTACGAACAGAGTCAACTTTTACTTCAAATAATTGAGCAACAGCAGCAGCAATTTCAGCTTTGTTCGCATCTAAAGCAACT
Organism: Haemophilus sp. C1; assembly: GCF_001276515.1. GTDB lineage: Bacteria > Pseudomonadota > Gammaproteobacteria > Enterobacterales > Pasteurellaceae > Haemophilus. Next base: position 6,846 of record NZ_LDVZ01000009.1, on the reverse strand, counting down.
TTAAGTACAACAGTGTTAGATTTTTCAGCATTGTTAGTTGCTTTTTCAGAGATGTGCGGTGCACGTAGCACGCTTAGCAAACGTTCTTGACTCATGCTAGGATCTCCTCAATTTGTTTCACAGCGTCAACAGTAACAATCACTTTATCGAAAGCGATTAAGCTAACTGGATCGATACCTTGAACATCACGTACATCAACTTTGTATAAGTTACGCGCTGCTAAGAATAGATTTTCATCTAAACTTGCTGTGATAATTAATGCATCTTCAACTGCTAAATCTTTTAATTTTTGTACTAAAACTTTAGTTTTTGGTGCATCTAATTCGAATTTTTCAACAACAACCAAACGATCTTGACGAACTAATTCAGAAAGAATGCTTTTGATGGCACCACGGTACATTTTCTTGTTCACTTTTTGGCTGTGATCTTGTGGTTTAGCCGCGAAGGTTATACCACCAGAACGCCAGATTGGTGATTTGATATCACCAGCACGAGCACGACCTGTACCTTTTTGACGCCAAGGTTTTTTACCTGAACCAGACACTTCAGCACGAGTTTTTTGCGCACGAGTACCTTGACGCGCACCTGCTGCATAAGCAACAACAACTTGGTGGATCAACGCTTCGTTAAACTCACGTCCGAAGGTAGTTTCAGAAACAGTTAGTGCGTTTGCACCTACAACTTGTAATTCCATCTCTATCTCCTAGACTTATGCTTTAACTGCTGGCTTAACGATAACATCGCCATTGATAGCACCAGGTACAGAACCTTTTACTAATAGCAATTTACGCTCAGCATCTACACGAACAACTTCAAGTGATTGAACAGTTACACGTTCAGCACCTAAATGTCCTGCCATTTTTTTACCTTTAAACACACGACCTGGAGTTTGGTTTTGACCAATAGAACCAAGTACACGATGTGATAAAGAGTTACCATGAGTCGCATCTTGAGTACGGAAGTTCCAACGTTTAACACCACCTTGGAAACCTTTACCTTTAGAAGTACCAGTAACATCTACTTTTTTAACATCTGCAAAGATGTCAACATTGATTTCTTGACCTAAAGTGAATTCTTCACCTTCAGTACGAAATTCCCATAAACCGCGACCAGCTTCAACACCTGCTTTCACGAAATGGCCTGCTTCAGGTTTAGTTACACGATTCGCTTTTTTAGAACCAGTAGTAACTTGAACTGCAGTATAGCCATCGTTTTCAAGAGTTTTAACTTGAGTTACGCGGTTGGCTTCGATTTCGATAACGGTAACTGGTACAGAAACACCGTCTTCATTGAAGATACGGGTCATACCAACTTTACGACCGACTAAACCAATCATTGTAATAACCTCTTAATTAACCTAGGCTGATCTGCACGTCCACGCCGGCAGCCAAATCTAAACGCATTAATGCATCAACAGTTTTTTCTGTTGGCTCTACGATATCTACTAAACGTTTGTGAGTACGAATTTCGTATTGGTCACGTGCGTCTTTGTTTACGTGTGGAGAAATCAACACGGTGAAACGCTCTTTACGAGTTGGTAAAGGAATTGGACCACGAACTTGTGCACCAGTACGTTTAGCTGTTTCTACGATCTCCGCAGTAGATTGATCGATCAAACGGTGATCGAAAGCTTTTAAGCGGATACGGATTCTTTGGTTCTGCATTAGACCAGAGCTCCAATAAAATTTAGCTAATAAAAAACTAACACCAATCACAATTCTAACTTCAAAATAGAAAAGGAGGTGCAAGTTACCTGTTATATAGTCTCCAAATCGGAAACATTGTTAGTATTACATATCGTAATACTCGTTTAATAAATGATTACATTAAACGGCTCTCACATTGAAAGCCCGTGAATGCTACACAAAAGTTAAACAAATTGCAAGGAATTTATTCAAAAAACAAAAAGTGCGGTTATTTTTCTCCATAATTTCTCTTTCAAAAAATATATTGAAAAATAACCGCACTTTAACATCTTCAATTAATAACGATTATCTAACACCGACAAATGCCGTTTTGCAGAAATCCACGCCCCAACATAGCCCATAATTAAACAGCACACTAATAAGAATACAAACTCGCCAACACCTAATCCATTCAAACTGAATTGGACGGCAAAAATATCCGTTACATATTTCACTGCAGAAGTAAAATAGCTGATAATAAAACTACTAAAAATTGCAGCGGCTAATCCACCTAATACAGCATAAATCATCCCTGTATAAAGGTAAGGACGGAGAATAAATTGATCTGTTGCACCAAGCAATTTCATCACATCAATACTTGATCGGCTACTATACACATCAGAGCGGATACTGTTACCAATAACCAGAAATACCGCTATCGCCATTAATACAGTACAGAAAATTGCCACATGAGCAATTAACCAAGAAAGTGCGGTTAATTTTTCCATCCAATCATTATCCAAGCGAACTTCTTGTACCCCTTTGATTTTATTTAAATTGGTACGTAATTCATCACGTTTTTCTGACACATTAAATTCGCTCGTCGGTTTTACCATCACGACCGCAGGCAATGGATTATCATCTAAAATTTCCAATTCTTCGCCAAAGCCAGACCAGCTTTTAAATTCCTTTAAACTTTCTTGACGAGAAACATAATTCAGTGATTCCACACCATCTTGCTGACGAATTTTCTCTACCACTAAATTCGCATCTTCTTCACTTAAATTTTTGTGAAGATAAATCGTCAATTCACTTTCAGGATAAAATTGAGTGGTCGCTAAATGTAAATTTTTCCACATTAAATAGCTCACAGTTGGAATTGTCAGAGATACAGCAATAACCAAGATCGTGAGCAGCGTGCCAAATTTACGTTGCCATAAATCCACCCATACTGCACGCAAAGTATAGGCTGTTTGAACAAAAACAGATGCATCCGTTGATCGGCTCATGATTATTCCTTAATAACGTAAATAACCTTGTTCAAGCACAAGACAAGGTTTTGGTTTTTGTTGAATTAAATTAATGTCGTGAGTAGCAATTAACACTGTCATTCCGAGACGATTAAATTCTTCAAACAAATTAAAAATGCCTAAAGAAAGTTCATCGTCTAAATTACCCGTTGGTTCATCTGCTAATAAAAGTTGAGGTTTATGCACAATCGCACGCGCAATATCAACACGTTGCTGCTCCCCTCCAGAAATTTGTGGTGGCAAATAGTGCGCTTTATTACGCAATCCTACACGATCTAAAGATGCCATTGCTCGAGTATTCGCATCTTTTGGATGCATACCTGCAATAATCAACGGCAATGCCACATTTTCCACCACCGTACGATCTGTTAATAAACGATAATCTTGATGAACCATACCAATTTGGCGACGCAGAAATGGAATTTCATATTTTGACAAGCGAGTAATATCGTGCCCGTTAAACCAAATCTGACCTGCGTTGGCTTTTTCCATCCCCATAATAAGCTTGAGTAATGTACTTTTTCCTGCGCCTGAATGTCCAACCAAATAAGTCATACTTCCCACTGGAAGATGAAAATTCAAGCCTTGTAACGCTGGCTGCGTTGCACCATGATAGGCTTTAGAAACATTTGAGAACTTAATCACAATTTTTCCTTATTCTTTTTATTCTTCTTCGTAAACGAATAATGCCTCAATAAATTCTTTCGCATTAAACTCACGTAAATCTTCTATTTTCTCGCCCACGCCAATATAACGAATAGGCAACTTAAACTGATCGGCTATGGCAAAAATCACGCCGCCTTTTGCCGTACCATCTAATTTTGTTAGAGATATCCCTGTTAAACCAACAGCCTCATTAAATAACTTCGCTTGGCTAATAGCATTTTGTCCCGTTCCAGCATCCAGCGTAAGCATAATTTCATGTGGTGCAGTTTCGTCATATTTTTTCATAACACGAACAATTTTTTTCAGTTCGTCCATTAAGTTATTTTTATTCTGAAGACGACCCGCCGTATCCGCAATAAGAATATCAATATTGCGTGCAGCCGCTGATTGCATCGCATCAAAAATGACCGATGCAGAATCAGAGCCAGTGCTTTGCGAAACAACTGGAATATGATTGCGTTCTCCCCAAACTTGAAGCTGCTCAACAGCCGCTGCACGGAAAGTATCGCCCGCCGCAAGCATCACTGATTTTCCTTCAGCCTGAAATTTACGTGCAAGCTTACCAATTGTCGTTGTTTTACCCACGCCATTTACGCCCACCATTAAAATCACATAAGGTTTTTTCGTGCTATCAATCTCTAACGGTTGTGCTACTGGCTCAAGAATATCCGCCATTTCTACTTTTAATTGTTGATATAAAAGCTCGGCATCTTGTAATTCTTTGCGACTTGCATGTTCAGTCAAATTTTTGATGATTTTACTTGTTGTCGGCACGCCAATATCCGCAATCAAAAGTTGTTCTTCTAATTCTTCAAACAACTCATCATCAATTTTCTTTCCTAAGAAAAAACTACGAAAACCCGCGCCAATATTTTGTTTAGTTTTCAGTAATCCCTTAACTAAACGACTAAAAAAGCCCCCTTCACTTGGCTTTTCGCGAGTTTCAATTTCAACAACGGGCTGAAGATCATCTTCTAAATTTTTCGCTTCGATGATTTCTTCGACTGGCTCAAGTACAACTGGCTTAAGTGCGGTTGAAATTTCCTGTATTTTTTCTTCTTCGACTAAATCATTAGCTTCAAATTTTTCAATAGACGGCTCGACATCTTTAATCTTTTCTTCTTCAATTTTCGGCTCAATTTTAGGTTCATCTTGCTTTTTATTACGCCCAAATAACGATGCCCAAAATCCGCCTTTTTTATTTTCTTCAGCCATAAAATGCTCTCTTAACTGTAATCCGATAAAAATGTCGTTTATTCTAGCAAAAAATCGTCTAAACTAAGCACAATTTTCAATAAAAATCGAATCTTTATGAAAAAAATACAAACGCCAAATGCAAAGGGCGAGGTTCGCATTATTGCTGGGCTATGGCGAGGTCGAAAACTTCCAGTATTAAATTCTGAAGGCTTACGCCCAACTGGCGATAGAGTGAAAGAAACGCTTTTTAATTGGTTAATGCCTTATATCCACCAATCTGAATGTTTAGATGGCTTTGCAGGGAGTGGCTCATTAGGTTTTGAAGCACTTTCTCGCCAAGCGAAAAAAGTGACTTTTTTAGAATTAGATAAAACCATCGCCAATCAATTAAAAAAGAATTTACAAACGCTCAAATGCTCATCAGAACAGGCTGAAGTGATTAATCAAAGTAGTTTGGATTTTCTAAAACAGCCACAAAATCAACCGCACTTTGATGTGGTGTTTTTAGATCCACCTTTTCATTTTAATTTGGCAGAACAAGCAATTAACTTGCTTTGTGAAAATAATTGGCTAAAACCCAATGCGTTAATTTACGTAGAAACAGAGAAAGATAAACCACTCATCACACCAGAAAACTGGACGTTATTGAAAGAAAAAACGACAGGAATGGTGAGTTATCGTTTATATCAGAATTAGAGAGAAAATTATGTTAGATATCGTTTTATATGAACCAGAAATTCCCCAAAATACCGGTAACATTATCCGCCTTTGTGCCAATACAGGATTTCGCTTGCACTTAATTGAACCGCTAGGGTTTACTTGGGATGATAAACGCTTACGCCGCTCAGGTTTGGATTATCACGAATTTGCAGAAATCAAACGTCACAAGACTTTTGAAGCCTTTTTAGAAAGCGAAAAACCCAAGCGTCTCTTTGCACTCACAACAAAAGGCAGTCCAGCACATAGCCAAGTAAAATTTGAACTTGGGGATTATTTAATGTTTGGCCCAGAAACTCGTGGTATTCCGATGTCAATTTTAAATGAAATGCCGATGGAACAAAAAATCCGCATTCCAATGACAGCCAATAGCCGCAGTATGAACTTGTCTAATTCTGTTGCAGTAACGGTTTATGAAGCGTGGCGACAATTAGGCTACGAAGGTGCAGTAAATTTACCAGAAGTAAAATAAACAAAAGTGCGGTTAAAATTTAATAAGATTTTTAACCGCACTTTTGTTATTTAAATGGAACTTGTTTTCCAAATATCCGTTTTTTTATTCTAATTAGTTCATTTTTTATTTTATCTAAAGGTTTAGCTGGAATTTGGTTTTTATGTACTTTTTCTCTGCCATTATGCAAACTACTCTCAAAATAATTTTCATCATGAAGAATAAAACTTTGAGCACATATTGCAGGAGAAAGTTGCATAACTTTATAATCTTTTTGGCTTAATAATTCATCAAAAATTAGAGTATCAATCGCAAGATAAAGTTGTTTGTTTCTTATTTTATTTAATAAATACCTAGCACCCTTAGTTGTGATTGAATAGCCAGCCATTCCAGTATGTTTAAATTTCAATCGGGAAATATTTCTATTACATTTTATTTGCTCACGCTTTCCATAAATTATTTTCCCATGAGCTTCTAACTTCAATATATCAGTATCTTCAGGTATATAATCAATATTCAATAATTCTTTTGCATTTTCTCCCAAATAAATATCGTCTTCAAAAATATTAATATAATCTAAATTATTTTCTAAAACGAAATTCCATAAAACGATATGGCTTAATGCACAGGCTATCTCAGCATCACACAAAGTTGCTTTTGATGAACGATCAAAGGTTATATTAAATTTTTTAGCAGTTTCTTCAATAATGTCGGGCGTGATAGCATCAAAAAATGCGAAAGGAATATTTTGCTTACCGAATTCCTCTGTAATATGTTTTCGGCGTTTTTGTTCAGTTGTTAAACTAATGACATAATTGTTTTGTGCTGTGCTGTGCTGTGCTGTGCTGTGCTGTGCTGTGCTGTGCTGTGCTGTGCTGTG
>NZ_LDVZ01000010.1 GCF_001276515.1 Haemophilus sp. C1 | reverse complement strand
TTTTCACAAATTTCACTATTAATAATCTATTTAATTCCATAATTTTTTTATCCTTGTTTGCTTTATCAAAAATGGTGAAGAGCAAGATTATTGTATGAATTTTATCGTAAGACTGTCTCGTGGGCATCGATTGATACTGCAGCCATCGCTTGATACACAATCAATACTGATGTAATGGAAAGTGCGGTTCGTTTTGAAACTGTTTTTGATGACCTTCTAAAGTGAGTTATTGTACTTAAAAAGTGATAGGGGTAAAGAATATTTACAATTCTTTACATTTCTAGTGAAAGAAACTATTAGGCTTTACTATAACTAAACTTTCAATTTTTCCACCGCACTTTGGGATTAACCCAGCGTCGCTAAAATAATTTGCTCTTGATCAATGTGAATCCAAACCTGTTGCCCGATTTTCCATTGATTTGGCTGGTGGACTGTGGCACAAAATTCAATATCGCTGTCAGCAAATTGAAGGATGGCTTCTTCTTCATTTAGTGATTTGATATTTACAGGGAACTGATTAGATTGATTTCCCAATGGTTGTTCACTAATTTTGACCCAAGGGGCTTTGAACATCAACATCACTTCTTTTTCCGTAATCAGTTTCAAACGAGCAGAGCTTTTTGTGGTAATAGAAACTTGCAACGGCGTTGGTAATCCTTGCACATTCACATCCACAACACAACGGGCGTCAATAATTCTCTGTTGTGCCACTCGTCCAAAAAATTGATTGCGTGCGCTACTTTGTAAAGAAAAACGTGCAGTTGCCGTGAGTAAACTATCTAACGGTACGGATTCATCTTGTAGAATATGAAAAGCGTGTTCTTGCGTACGTTCTAATAAATCATAAAGTTGTAGCAAGCGCTCGGCATAAGTGGTAAGCGCCGTGCCTCCGCCATTTTTTCCACCTGTATTTCGTTCAAGCAATGGGCGAGGGCTGATTTTATTCATCGCTTCTAAATGATCCCACGCACTTTTATAGCTCACTTTTGCATTTTTCGCTGCTTGATTAATCGAACCGCATTGTTGAATTTCTTTGAGTAAACGCACTCGTTTTGGATCGATAAAAAGTGCTTGTTGAAGTTTAATGGTGAGTAAAATTTCGGTATTTTTCATTTTGCTGTCCCTAAGTAATCCTAAGTGGTAAGCCTAATCGTTATATATTTTACTAAATAATTTTTCTTTTGCTATATGATTGTTATTTATTTCAATATATAATTAAGTAGATAACGTTTAATCATAGGAGATGATTTATGAAAAAATTAACGAAAATTTCAACTGCACTTTTAATCGCAGGATTAGGCTTTTCTTTTGCGGCATCTGCTAAAGTGACTGTATTTGCAGCGGCTTCAATGACAGATGCTTTACAACAAGTAGCAAAAGATTACGCAAAACAAAATCCGAAAAATGAAGTGGTGTTTTCTTTTGCTTCTTCTTCAACTTTAGCAAAACAAATTGAGGAAGGCGCGCCAGCGGATATTTTTGTATCTGCAAGCAATAAATGGATGAAATATCTTTCTGAAAAAGACTTAACAGTGAAAGAAACCGAAAAAGTTTTAGTGGGTAATGATTTAGTCTTAATCGCACCAGCAAAAAGTGCGGTAAATTCTGTGGATATTGCAAAAGGCGAATGGATTAATGCATTAAAAGATAGTTATTTATCTGTTGGCGATCCTGCGCACGTGCCTGCTGGTCAATACGCAGAAGAAGCATTAACTAAATTAAATTTATGGGATAAAGTGCAAGATCGTTTAGCGCGTGCTAAAGATGTGCGTGGTGCATTAGCTTTAGTTGAACGTGCAGAAGCACCTTACGGTATTGTGTACAGCACTGACTCAAAAGTGAGCCAACAAGTTAAAACGGTTGCGGTTTTCCCAGCGGATAGCCATAAACCGGTTGTTTATCCTGTTTCTATTGTAAAAGGTCATGATAATGCGGATTCTCGCGATTTCTTGAAATATTTAGAATCAGATGTAGCGAAGAAAGTGCTTGTAGGGTATGGTTTCTCTGCAAAATAAGGTGGCATTTTAACATTTATTAAGGGCAGATATTTCTGCCCTTTGTTATTAGCGTTATTATATCTCTCGTAAATGTGGGATTTTTCCCATTAATCAGGCATTTAAACAGAGGCTATTTATTTGATTACCCAATTTTTTTCATTTTTCAATTTGACGCCAATGGAAATCTCAGCGATTAATTTAAGCCTGAGTGTCGCCGTCAGTTCTATGCTTTGGAGTTTGCCGTTAGCTATTTTTGTTGCGTGGCTTTTAGCGCGCAAAAACTTCTATGGAAAATCCCTGATTACTGGCGTAATTCATTTGCCTTTAGTATTGCCACCTGTGGTTATCGGTTATCTATTGCTTGTGGCAATGGGGCGCAATGGTTTCATTGGTAAGTATTTATATCAGTGGTTTGGCTTATCTTTTGGTTTTAGTTGGAAAGGTGCGGTGCTTTCCTCTGCAGTGGTTGCCTTTCCATTGGTTGTTCGCGCGATTCGACTTTCTTTAGAAAATATTGATATTAAATTGGAGCAAGCAGCGCAAACATTGGGCGCTTCCGCTTGGCGTGTATTTTTTACAATAACCTTGCCACTTTCTTTACCTGGAGTTTTAGCTGGGCTCGTGCTTGGTTTTGCACGATCATTGGGGGAATTTGGCGCGACCATTACGTTTGTATCGAACATTGCAGGCGAAACTCAAACGATTCCACTTGCGATGTATTCTTTTATTCAAACACCGGGAGCAGAAGAACAAACCGCTCGCTTATGTTTATTTGCTATCATTCTTTCATTGATTTCTTTGCTATTGTCAGAGTGGTTGAGCAAGCGAATGCAGAAAAAATTAGGACAAGGAAATGTTGCAGATTAATGTGAAAAAACAGCTCGGACAACTTGCCTTGCAAGCGAATATACAAGTGCCAGATCAAGGTGTAACAGCCATTTTCGGTTTGTCTGGTTCAGGCAAAACATCGCTGATTAATCTAGTCAGTGGCTTGATGCAACCAGACGAAGGATTCATCCGTTTAAATGACCGCACTTTAGTGGATATGGAAACCCAAGAATCATTGCCAACCCACTTGCGTAAAATTGGCTATGTATTCCAAGATGCGCGTTTATTTCCTCACTACACCGTTAAAGGTAATTTGCGCTATGGCATGAAAAATGTCTCGCAAGATGATTTTAATTATATTGTCGATCTTCTCGGCATTACTCACTTATTAAAGCGTTATCCGCTCACGCTTTCTGGTGGTGAAAAGCAGCGTGTCGCAATCGGTCGAGCATTATTGGCTGAGCCCGACATTTTACTTATGGACGAACCACTTTCAGCCCTTGATGTTCCCCGCAAACGCGAGCTAATGCAATATTTGGAACGTCTTTCTAAAGAAATTAATATCCCGATTTTATATGTTACACATAGCTTGGACGAATTGTTGCGTTTAGCTGATCGGGTCGTACTGATGGAAAACGGCATTGTGAAAGCCTATGACAGCGTAGAAAAAATTTGGAATAGTCCTATTTTTGCCCCTTGGAAAGGAGAAAGCGAACAGAGTAGTGTACTTGCCTTGCCCGTTCATTTGCATAATCCACCTTATAAAATGACCGCACTTTCGTTAGGCGAACAGGTGCTTTGGATTCATCAAGTGCCTGCAAATGTAGGCGAGCGAGTACGAGTTTGTATTTATAGTTCAGATGTTTCTATTACACTGCAAAAGCCAGAACAAACAAGCATTCGTAATATTTTACGTGGACAAGTCACACAAATTGAGATACAAGATTCTCGGGTAGATATTGCGGTGCTGGTGGATGGACATAAGATTTGGGCAAGTATCAGTAAATGGGCGCAAAATGAACTGCGTTTTTCTGTTGGGCAGGATGTTTATGTTCAAATTAAAGCGGTATCGGTGATGTAGTAAACGCTTTACTGAATAAAACACTAATATGACATAATATAAAAAACGCTTGTAGTGTATATTACAAGCGTTTTTTTTGCTTAACATCTAGAAAAATAAAGAAATTTATCAAATTACCTTAATATTTATACAGCTTGCATTTTTTTTTTTTTTTTTAGAATGGGTAAGTTTTTACTCTAAAAAATCGGGTTTAAACGTGGTCATCCAATCTAGGATGAAATTTATTCTAAAGTTTTTATATAGGATGTTTAACATGAAAAAAACAATCTTAGCTTTATTAGCATTAGGGGTGTTTGGTGTTGCAAATGCGACTTCGGTAGATGGCGAACCTAGAACAGCAATTAAACCGGCTGGCACTGCTGGAGCTGAAATTCCATATCAACGAGCAACTACTACTGCAGATAATACTACTAGGACTCACGCTAAAATTACTGTAAAAGGTAAAGTTGTTGATTCAACTTGCGAAATCAAAACTGACAGCAGAAATCAAACAGTTCAACTTAAGTCAGTTGGTGTAAACCAATTAACAAAAGTGGGAGATGTTGCTGCTGATCATCTAGTTCAAATTAAGTTAGAAAATTGTCAGACAAAGGCAGCTGCTGGTGCAGGCACTACAGCTGGTACAGGAAATGACAAAGTTACTGTTACATTTAATGCAACCAACAAAATTGATAACTACTTTGATGGGACATTAAAAAATCAGATAACAGGTGCAACTGCAGCCCAAAATGTTAATATTCAATTTGCCAATTTAAATGGTACATCTATTCGTCTTGGTACTAACGATCCGAATAATACATTAACTCCTACAACTAATGTTGCAGGTGGCGAGCACGTAATTGAATTTTTAGCTCGCTATTTTGCAACAGGTCCATCTAAAGCTGGTGAAGTACAAGGTGAAGCTGAATTAGACTTAGCATACGAGTAATCAAAATATTACGTTTATTCCCTTGCCCACCTTTTGGTGGGCTTTTCGGTATCATTATTTATGCTAAGAGAGTGATGTATGTTGTCCTTTTCTAAAAAGTCTATTTTTATTTCTGCGATTTTATCCTGTTTATTTGCTACCTTTTCCGCTCACGCTAGTGTGATTATTCTGGGTACGCGTTTAATTTACCCAGGGAATCAAAGCAGTCTCAATGTGCAATTGAATAATCAAGATTCTTCCCCTGCTTTAGTGCAAAGCTGGATTGAAGACAAACAAGGCAGCCAAGCACAGGTGCCATTTATTATTACGCCACCCGTCACGCGTGTGGAGGGGAATCAAGGGCAAACCTTGCGTATCACCTTTACTGGCACACAAGCTTTACCACAAGATCGAGAATCGCTCTATTATTTTAATTTATTGGATATTCCACCCAAACCAAGCAAGAAAGATCTTAAAGATAACCAAAACTATCTGCAATTTTCAGTGCGTAGCCGTTTAAAACTTTTTTACCGCCCAAGCAATTTGCCTTATCCACCAGCAGAGGCCTACAAAAAAGTGTCTTGGCAAGCCAAAGGCGGCAAACTTTGGGCAGATAATCCAACACCTTATTATTTAACTTTTACACAAGCCACAGTTGGTGGTAAATCCGCCCCTGAAGCCGTGATGGTCGCCCCTTTTAGCCAAGGCGAATTTAACGTAAAAGGTGTAAATAACGGACAAAAAGTGAAATGGTCGTTAATTAACGATTATGGCGGCGATGTAGCAGGCGAATCAACCATCAATTAACCGTACGCCCCTCAATTGTACGCTGAGCTAACGTAGGGTGGGCTTACGCCCACGCGTTTAACTCAAATGGTTATGATTAGTCATATTCATTTTACCGTGGGCTTACGCCCACCCTACGAAGTGTTGGGGGGATGTGATGAATATATTCATTTTACCGTGGGCTTACGCCCACCCTACGAGGTTTTTGGGGGATGAGATGAAATATGTTCAAGTAATGGATACGAGCAATATTCAATGTTGTGAGAGTGATTAATGTAGGGTGGGCGTGAGCCCACGCGTTTAATTCAAATTGTTATCGCTGGTTATATTCATTTTATCGTGAGCGTAAGCCACGTAATTATTGACAAGATATTATGAGAGAATTTTCTTTTAATCCGCATTTAAGTCTAATTGGTTTTTTAATTGGATTGGCTTTTTTCCCCTTGTATACAAAGGCGGAAAACGTACCAAATACACCAGAAAGCTTGAATGTAGAAGATGAAGATGTGGAATTTAGTGCTGGCTTTCTGAATATGGGCGGTAATGGTTCTAACATTGATGTTGCACGTTTTCAACAAAAAAACAGCGTATTACCTGGAGAATACCCTGCTGCTATTTGGGTAAATGGCAAAGAAAAAGGCGAAATGACATTGCGTTTTCGTGATAATGAAAATGCAGATATGCCTTTTGCACAGCTTTGTTTTACCCCTGAATTAGAAGCCTTGTTGGATTTAGAATCAGCCGCGATCAAACTCTCACCAAGTGAGAATGAGTGCGTGTTTATTCAAGAAGCTATTCCTGACGGGAAAGCGGTATTTAACACAGGGCAACAGCGTTTAGAATTTACGATTGCACAAGCCTTAACGATTAATCGTCCTCGCGATTACATTGCGCCAAGCCGTTGGCAAACAGGCGATGTGGCAGCATTTGCTGATTACAATATTAACCACAGTCGTTATGCAAACCAAGGTTCGCAATCTTCGCAAATGTTTTTAAATTTGCGAACAGGGGTTAATTTAGGTAACTGGGCATTTCGTCATTCTGGTTCAAAAAGTTGGAGCCAAAGTGAAGGTCAAAGCTACAATACGCCATACCAAACTTACGAAACCTATGTACAGAGAGATTTTGCACCGATTCGTGGGCTGGTTACTTTAGGCGATTTTTATACATCTGGACAAGTGGTCGAAGGGTTTGCATTACGTGGTATTGATATTTCTTCTGATGATCGAATGCTCTCGCCATCACAACTTGGTTTTGCGCCTCGTGTGCAAGGTATTGCAAATAGTAATGCCGTAGTGAGCATTTATCAAAATGGCAATATCATTTATCAAACTAATGTCACGCCTGGGCCTTTTGTGATTGATGATCTTTATTCTAGTGGCTATAACGGCGATCTCACGGTGGAAATCAAAGAGGCAGACGGCAAAGTGCGGTCATTTATCGTGCCGTTTTCTAATGTTGCCCCTCTAATTAGAATGGGACAATTCCGCTATCAAGTCGCTGCAGGGCGTTATCGCAGCGGGGAAGAAATCTATCCTGATAATGTCGCGCAAAGTATGTTGCAATATGGTTTGTATAATAATATTACTATTAATACAGGTGTGACTTATAGTAAAAATTATTTGTCAGGTGCGTTAGGGTTAGGATTGAATACCCCGATTGGTGCGTTTTCTGTAGATAGTACTTGGACTCGTAGTACCTTTTTGCCGAACAGTCTTGTGGATGAAAATGGTGCAATGAACACACAGCCAAGCGTGAGAAAAGGTTATAGTTTACATGGTAATTACAGTATTAATTTTAACCGCACTCGCACCAATATTACGCTAGCAGCCTATCGTTATTCTTCTCGTGATTTTTATAGTTTAAGTGACGTGATTAATGCGAATCATGTCATTGGGAAAAGCTTTTTTTCTGTGTTATCGCCTCGTCCTAAAAATCAGTATCAACTATCCATTATTCAAGATTTTGATAAATGGGGAAGTTTATATTTAGTTGGCGCAACACGTAATTATTGGAATAAATCAGGCAGCTATCACCAATATCAACTCTCTTATGCGAATCGTTTTAAATGGCTAAGTTATCAAATCGGCTTTTCACAAACGATTGATCGACAAAGTGGGCAGCGCGATAACCAAATTTATTTGAGTATGAGTGTGCCGTTAGGTCATAACCATTCACTTTCGTCTAATTACGCACGTAATTCGGCAGGTAATAGCAGTAGTCAAATTGGTATTAATGGAAGTTTTGGTAAAAATAGTCAATGGAGTTATGGCGTATATGGCAACTCAGGACAAGAGGGATATCGCAATATGTCAGCAAATATGAGTTATCGTAATTCTTATTTCGACTTTGATGCTTCTGCTTCTAGAGATAATCGTGGATCTCGTCAAATGAGTTCTAATTTATCTGGTGTCGTGGTTGCACATCGCCACGGATTAACTTTTGGCGAATCTGTTGGCGACAGTTTTGCAGTGGTGCATGCAGATGGTGCAGCTGGTGCGGAAGTGAATAGCGGACAAGGGCAAATGTTGGATTGGTTCGGTAATGCCATTGTGCCTTACACCCAGCCTTATCGCATTAATGAAATTGGTATCGATCCGCAAAATTTACCGCTAAATATTGAATTTGATGGTACGGAGAAAAAAATTATTCCGCGAGCCAATAGTATTCACGTGATTGATTTTGAAACCAAACGTAATCGCCTCGTACTGTTTAACTTAACCCGTACGAACGGCGAATTATTACCAATGGCATCAGAAGCTTATGACGAACAAGGGCAATTTGTCGGCTATGTGGTGCAAAATGGTGTGCTGTTTGCTGGTGGTTTACAACAGCCAAAAGGCACAATCAAAGTCAGCTGGGGAAATGGTGAAGAAAATCAATGCCATTTTGATTACAGCGTGAATTTAGACAATGCCACCGAAATGCAACAATATGAAAAAGTGTGTCAATAAATGGAAGATAAACCAATGAAAAAAGTGAAAAAACAGCGTTTATTCCGCCAAATGATAGGCTTATTCAGCTTGTTATTTGTGACACCTTTTGGCTCTGCATCTGATGGTTGGGTGAAATTTACTGTGGAAATTAAAGAGGGGGGAATTTGTAAAGTCAGAGGTGGTGATGTCAATCGAGAGATTGATTTAGGCATCGCTTTAGCAGGAGATTTGCAAAATATGGGGCAAACTGCTAAGGAAACTAGCTTTGATATCTCTGTGGAAGAATGTGGAGATTTACTCAATGAACCTAATAAAGTGAAATTTGTGATGATTAGCACAAGAGGAAACCAAACACAGCTGACACAAGGTATTTTACCCAATATGCTCCTCACCTCTGCTAATAAAGACACGGTAGGCGTACAGTTACTAAAAAGTGATGGTCATCCTGTTCCAATCAAGTGGTTTGCCTTGCCCGCCGCACCAGAAGGATTAGAGACAAAATCAAATGGGGATACATTAGGGGCAGTTGCGACACAAGCACATGCATTTAAGTTGCCCTTAAAAGCCCGATTCTATTCACTTACCAACGGGCTCTCCAATAAAGCGGGAGCGGTTCAAGCGGAATTCATTTTTTCCGCCTATTACGAATAAAGGAAGAAGTAATTATGAAAAAAACGACCTTATTTACTGGCATGATGTTATGTTTGTGTATGTTACCTAACGGCTATGCAGCAACCACTCAGGGAAAAGTTACCTTTAAAGGCGAGGTAATTGCTGCGAAGCTTTGTACGGTGAAAGCTGGATCGGATAATAAAACTGTTGATTTAGGTTATATTTTAAGTAGCCAATTTTCCACGGCTAATCAAGCTGTAGGTACAGGCAAAGAGTTTACTCTCTCAGTAAAAGATTGTGGTGCGAGTGCCTCAGATAATACAAAAAATCGTCTTAAATATTATTTTGTCTCCCCTAATTATGCTGAGGCTACCACTGGTATTTTAACCAACTCACTTACCTCATCAGGCAACCATAATTCGGTGGGCATTCAGCTTTTTAGCAAACATAATAACACGCCAATTAAAGTATTGCGTCAAGCCTTGCCTGAACACAATCGTATATCTGGCGGCTATAGTGGTACTCAATTAAATGCACACATCAATGGCGATGCTTTTGATATTGAGCTTATCGCAAAATTTTACGGACGTACCGCAGGTTCAACCGACAAACCTGGTAAAGTCGCCAGCGAATTAACCTTTGAGGTGTGGTATGAATAAAGGAACAAAAACATTTCAAAAATTGACCGCTCTTTGTTTTTTTCTTAGTTTAATACAAGCACCTGCTTTTGCTTCACGAGTAGGAGTGTGGCATCGTGATGGATGTCCCACGGGTATCTATTCTGGATGTATTCGCTTTCCTGAAGCACAAAATGTTGCCACTTATCCTAATAATGCAGTGACATCAGATATTTACCAATTCCCAAGAGATAATCCTAAAAAAGGGATTAATTCCATCAATATGGTGAAGTTGATTAATGCCTTAGGTAAAAAAGAGATTGCAATGACAGACTACGCCATCACTGCAAATGGAGCAAGTGGGGGAATTTCTCAGTGTTTTGAAGGATCATTCCGCTTAGATTCATCTATTTGGACAAGAGTTAATACGTCTCGAGGCATTGCTTTTCAATTGAAATCTTTCCCTTATCTAGGTTTTCTTTTTAAAATTAAAACAAACATAGGGGGACCTTCAGGACGACTCCCAGCGAATAATTTTTTTAGAGGTTGGCATAATGTTGAAGGATATGAGCTAACTTTTCCTACTGGATGTGCATTTGGATATGATGTTACTATTCAGCCCGTCATGAGTATTGAGCCAATTGATGTGAGGGATCAAGCTCCGAGTGATTTTAATTTCCCAACAGGTGGGGATTTTAGTTTAAACTTAGAACATTCCTTTTTTGGTGCATTTTCCTTGAATGGACGAGATAGTCGAGATACAAGTGGTTATAGACCTCGTGTTACAGAAGATAGTGGTGCGACTATTAATGGTAAGAATGTCACGCTCAGAATTTCTGCTGCTACCTGCTGGACAGAGGCAGGTTGGCATGAAACTCGAAATTTTGGCACAATTAAGAACAAAGATGTCGGCTTAAAAGATATTAGTGCATCAGATGTTACTATTAAGGTAAATTGTGGAGCAAATCGAAACATTGATCCATGGATTGTATTTACAGACGATAACAATCTTAATAATAGAACAAGTATTTTAACGATGAAATATATTGGGGATCCTTCAAAAGGTGTAAACGTAGGTGTGAAATTAAAAAAACAGGATAATACATATGTTAGTTTTGGCCCAGACAGTTCAAAAATAAATACGCAAAATCAATTTAGATTAGTTTATGATGGGCTTAATAAATATTCTGTTACTTTGACTCCTCAGCTAGTGAAGCTAAATTCAACCCAAAAAGTAGACGGTGGCCAATTAGAAGGTCTCGCGACTTATACCTTGTCATATCAATAACCAAGCCCGTAGGGTGGGTTTCAGCCCACGATAAAATGAATATGACTAAGGATAATTATTTGAGTTAAATGTGTGGGCTTACGCCCACCCTACATTGGATTTATGTTGTCATATCAATAACCCAAGTTGAAACAAGCATAAAGTGCGGTGAATTTTCACTGTATTTTTAAAGTAAAACTTCACTAATTTGAAATAATAATCAAATTTTGTTATTATGTTTTCACTTTTTGGAAACAATCCTTCAATTCCTACTGAACGTTTCCTTCAAAATCGCACTTCTATGTGCTGTCATTTGTAGTGGTTCCATTACACACTTTTGCTTTTAGGCAATGTTTATTAAATCTATTTTTTAATTTATTCACTTAATCGTTAAGGGGAAAAGTTTGTCTTTATTTCAATTTATGACAAAGCGAACGTCATTTAATCCTTTGGTAATTGGCGTTACATTATTTTTTGTGTTGTTACTTATGGCGATGATTTTAATTCTCCCAGCA
Source organism: Haemophilus sp. C1 (assembly GCF_001276515.1). GTDB lineage: Bacteria > Pseudomonadota > Gammaproteobacteria > Enterobacterales > Pasteurellaceae > Haemophilus. Next base: position 56,648 of record NZ_LDVZ01000010.1, on the reverse strand, counting down.
CAAACGCAAGCATTATTGAATCAAGCTAAAACTAGCATTTTTGCCAATTTTAGTTGGTTTTATGTTCTCACTTTTTCAGTGTTTTTAGGATTTTTATTAATTTTATCAGTAAGTAGTCTTGGCAATATAAAACTAGGGCAGGATGAAGAAGAACCTGAATTTAGTTTCTTATCTTGGCTTGCGATGTTATTTGCCGCTGGAATGGGGGTTGGGTTGATGTTTTTTGGCGTAGCAGAACCATTAACCCATTATCTTTCTGACATTACAACGGGTTCAGCCGAACATAAACAACAAGAGGCTTTACTTCATACTCTGTTCCACTGGGGAATTCACGCGTGGGCAGTATATGGCACCATTGCTTTAGCATTGGCTTATTTTGGGTTTCGTTATAAATTACCTTTAGCGTTGCGCTCTTGTTTTTATCCTTTATTAAAAGATCGTATTAATGGCAAAATTGGCGATGCGATTGATGTTATGGCATTACTTGCCACATTATTTGGGATTATTACTACATTAGGTTTCGGTTCATCACAGCTTGGTGCAGGGCTTGAACAAATAGGTTGGATAAGTCAGAACAGCTTTGGTTTACAAGTTGGCGTTATTGTTGTGGTGATGTGTTTAGCGGTGTTTTCTGCTATTTCTGGTGTTGGAAAAGGCGTGAAAATATTAAGTGAAATTAACTTAACTTTAGCATTTTGTTTACTTCTTTTTGTTTTAATTGCAGGCCCTACGTTATACCTTTTATCTGCATTTAGCGACAATATGGGGAATTATTTCAGCAATTTAGTGCAACTCAGTTTTAAAACCTATGCTTATGAACAAGAACATACTAGCTGGTTTAGTGGATGGACTGTGCTTTATTGGGCTTGGTGGTGTTCTTGGGCTCCGTTTGTGGGTTTATTTATTGCCCGTATTTCTAAAGGACGAACTATCCGTGAATTTATTTTTGGCGTATTAGTTATTCCAAGTTTATTTGGTATTTTATGGTTTACTGTTTTTGGTAATACAGCAGTATGGCTAAATGATGGCATTGCTGCGGGCGGGCTTGGCGAATTTATTTCTTCCCCAGAAATTTTATTATTTAAATTTTTAAATTATCTGCCTTTACCAACAATAACTGGTTTTGTGAGTTTATTAGTGATTTCATTGTTTTTTATCACTTCAGCGGATTCAGGCATTTATGTGTTAAACAACATTGCATCTCGTGATAAAAGTTTAGCTTCGCCTGCGTGGCAAGCGATAATGTGGGGAACTTTAATGTCTGTTGTTGCAATTGTGCTTATGCAGTCTGGTGGACTTGCTAATTTGCAAACAATGACATTAATTGTTGCTTTGCCTTTTGCTTTATTGATGTTGGTAATGTGTTTTAGTTTATGGAAAGGCTTAATTGCGGATAAAAAATATTTTTCTACTAAAGTCAATCCAACTAGCATTTTCTGGAGCGGCGATAAATGGAAATCACATTTAGAGCAAATGATGAATCAAACGCAAGAGAAAGATATTTTACGTTTTCTTAAAAATACGGCGTTACCCGCTATGCGAGAATTACGTCAGGAATTAACAGGAAAATATAATTTAAGTGTAGAAATCAACACATTATTTGAACAAGAAGAGCCAGCTTTAGAATTGGTAATTCATAAAGAATCAATGCGAGATTTTATGTATGGTATTAAATCTGTTGGGCGTGAAGTGTCAGAGCAATTAATTAACGATGAAAATTTACCGCACATTCAGCATAGTGTTACTTACGAGCCTTACACTTATTTCTTTGATGGACGAGTCGGTTACGATGTTCAATATATGGATCAAGATGAATTGATCGCCGATATGTTGAAACAATATGAACGTTATTTAAGTTTGCTTGATGATGTGGGTCAGGAACTAATGGCACACGAGCAAACCGAACTAGCAGAGTAATCGATTTAAAGGTGCAACGTGTGCCTCGTTTTTTGATTATTTAACCTGATTAATCAAAAATTGGGTTAATAGCGAAACAGGGCGACCTGTTGCACCTTTATTTGCGCCTTGTAGCCAAGCTGTACCTGCAATGTCTAAATGTGCCCAGCGATATTTTTTCGTGAAGTTAGACAAAAATGCACCCGCTGTAATTGCGCCACCCCAGCGACCCCCAATATTGGCAAGGTCGGCGAAAGGCGATTTCAGTTGCTCTTGATATTCTTCGCTTAATGGTAAACGCCACGCTTTGTCTGTGGTTTCTGTTGCGGCTTGGAGTAGTGCATTGGCAAGAGCGTTATCTGTAGAAACTAATCCGCTATTGTGTTGCCCAAGGGCAACCACACAAGCCCCCGTTAAGGTTGCAACATCAATAACAAGCTCTGGTTCAAAACGTTCAACATAAGTAAGTGCATCACAAAGGACTAAGCGACCTTCCGCATCGGTGTTGAGCACTTCTACGGTTAAACCGTTCATAGTAGTAAGAATATCGCCAGGGCGATAAGCATTACCATCAGGCAGATTTTCACAACCGGCTAAAACACCAATAACGTTTAATGGCAAGTTCAACTCGGCAATGGCTTTCATTGTGCCGAAGACAGAGGCTGCACCACACATATCATATTTCATTTCATCCATGTCAGCGGCAGGTTTAAGTGAAATACCGCCCGCATCAAAGGTTAATCCTTTGCCTACAAGTACAATGGGTTTGGCGTTTTTATCTGGTGCATTATTGAGGGTCAAAATAGACATATAAGCACGGTTTTCAGAGCCTTTTGAGACGGCAAGATAAGCATTCATTCCAAGTTTTGCCATTTCTTCTTCATTCACAACTTTCAAAGAAAGTGCGGTAGAATTTTCTGCTAAATTTTTTGCTTGCTCAGCAAGATAAGCAGGGTTGCAGATATTTGGTGGCATATTTGCGATGTCGCGTGCGGCTTTTATACCTGAGCTAATCGCATTGGCATGAGCAATAGCCTGTTGTGCTTGCTCACAATCCGTATTAAAGATGAACGATTCTAAAACAGAGGTTTCCGCTTTTTGAGATTTGAAATGATCAAATTGATAATTAGTGTGTTCAATCGTTTCAATGGCAAAGCGGATATTCCAATAAAGATCGCGATCTTTTAATTCAATTTCAGTTAAATAAGAAATGACTTCACGAGTGTTGGTTTCTTTTAGTGTTTTTAATACAGCTTGGATGATTTGTTTATATTGACGCTCCGTGAGTTCTCCTTTTTTGCCACAGCCAACGATTAACACGCGTTTGGCAGCCAGACCTTGAAGATCTCGAAGTAAAATAGTTTGGGCTAATTTGCCAGTTAGCTCACCTGATTTCACTAAATCGTTTAAATAGCCTTGGGTTAATTGATCGATTTCATTAAAACTTTTTGAAAATTCATTGTTCTCATATACGCCTAAAACAATGCAATCAGTGGATTGAGAAAGTGCGGTATTTTTTGCTTGATATTTCATTTGATGTCCTTAAATTTCTGTTTAATTCAGCGAAAATAAGGTATCATACGCGACCAATTTTATCCAGTTTTCCCCCGTTTTAGATTTAGAAAAACAAACGAAATAAGATGATTTTAATTCGATATTTAACAAAAGAAGTATTTAAGAGCCAAATAGCCATTTTGTTCATTTTATTGCTGATTTTTTTCTCTCAGCAGTTAGTGCGCGTACTTGGATCTGCGGCTAATGGTAAAGTGCCGGCTGACTTGGTATTTTCCTTACTTGGGCTAGGCATGCCTGCTATGGCGCAATTAATGTTGCCATTATGTTTGTTTATTGCGATTTTACTCACTTTTGGTCGTCTTTATGCGGAAAGTGAAATAACGGTGATGCGTGCTTGTGGTGTCGGGCAACGTGTTTTAGTGCGTGTGGCGTTAATGCTTTCATTGGTTACTGCGGGACTTGCTGCTTATAACGTCTTATGGCTTTCGCCTTGGTCAATTCAAAAACAAGCTGCAATTGTGGAAGATGCCAAAGCGAATCCAACAATGGGGGCGCTTGCTTCTGGTCAGTTTATAGCAACGAATAACAACAATTTTGTTTTATTTATTGATAGTATCAAGGAAAATCAAATCAATGACGTGTATTTGTTCCAAACTGCACCAAAAGGACAAACGAAACCGTCAGTTGTGACTGCTGAAAAAGGCGAATTAAAAGCGCTGCCAAATGGCGATCAAATTCTGAATTTACAAAATACGCAACGAGTTGAAGGCACGTCTGTTTTGCCTGATTTCCGTATTACGCATTTTGATGAATATCAAGCCTATTTAGGTCATCAGGAAACAGAAAATACGAATGATGAAGTAGCCGAATTAACATTGTCTCAACTTATCGGTTTAGATTCTCTTTCGGCGAAATCTGAATTGCATTGGCGTATAACATTAATCCTAGCTGTTCCACTCATGGCGTTAATTGCTGTGCCATTAAGTCGTGTAAATCCTCGACAAGGTAGATTTGCCAAAATTTTACCCGCACTTTTACTCTATTTAATTTATTTTTTATTACAAAGCTCCTTTAAATCTGCGGGGGCAGCAGGAAAATTAGATGCTGCTATTTTTATGCCTCTTGTTAATATCGGCTTTTTGTTACTTGGTATCGTGTTAAATGGTTGGGATAGCGCTGCGATGTATAAATTCCGCCATTTATTCAGTAGAAAAGGATAAGCAAAATGATGAATACCCTCGATCGTTATATTGGAAAAAGTATTCTTGGCTCAATTTTTGCTACTTTGCTTACATTGGTTGGACTTTCTGCCATTATCAAATTTGTGGAACAATTTCGTAGTGTGGGTAAAGGTACTTATGATATTTGGCAAGCGGTGGCTTTTACTGGCTTAACCATTCCAAAAGATATCGAAACTTTCTTTCCCATGGCCGCATTGCTTGGTGCGCTAATGGCTTTGGGCAACCTTGCAAGTCGAAGCGAACTCGTTGTTATGCAAGCTGCAGGATTTTCTCGTTTTAAAATTGGTATGGCAGTGATGAAAACCGCATTACCACTAGTGTTGTTAACCATGGTGATTGGTGAGTGGGGGATTCCGCAAACAGAACAGTTCGCGCGTGATATGCGTGCTCGAGCGCTTTCTGGTGGTTCAATGCTTTCCATGAAAAATGGGGTTTGGGCAAAAGATGGTAATAATTTTGTGTTTGTTCGACGTGTTACTGATGACGCAAAATTAAACGATATTTATATTTATACTTTTGATCAGCATCGTAATTTGACGGAATTGATGCATGCTAACCAAGCAAGTTATTCGGAAGATGAAAGTAAATGGACTTTACGTCAAGTGAACCATTCTATGATTAGCAAAGATGAAATCACGACAAGTAATCGCTTATCGGAAAAATGGGAAACAAATTTAACGCCAGATAAATTAGGCGCTGTTTCTTTACGTCCTACATCACTGTCTATTTCAGGTTTGTATAATTACATTTCATTTTTACGTGAAACAGGTCAGGATGTGAGTCGCTTTGAACTCACATTCTGGCGGAAAATTTTCCAACCTGTGTCTGTTGGTGTAATGATGCTATTGGCATTATCTTTTATTTTTGGATCGCTACGTAGTGTGACTGCAGGAGCAAGAATTGTAACGGGCATTTGTTTTGGCTTTTTGTTCTATGTCGTAAATGAAATTTTCGGGCAAATGAGCGTTGTTTATAACATACCTGCTGTTTTCGGAGCGCTAATGCCAAGTTTGCTATTTATTGTGATGATTTGGTGGTTGCTGAGTCGAAAACGGGATTAATTTAGATTGTTCAAATAATTGCGTGTTCAGAAATGGCACGCAATATTTTTATGTGTTGTTTTCAAATGGAAGAAGTTAAAAAATCAATGAAAATTGGCTTGGTATTAGAAGGTGGGGCGATGCGAGGCATGTACACTGCGGGTGTACTGGATACGTTCTTAGATAAAGATTTTTGGGTGGATGGTATCATTTCTGTTTCTGCAGGTGCATTGTTTGGGGTTAATTATCCTTCTCGGCAAAAAGGGCGTGCAATTCGTTACAACAAGAAATTTATATCAGATAAGCGTTATATCAGTCTAAAAAGTTTGGTGAGCACAGGCAATATCGTAAATAAAGATTTTGCTTTTTATGAAGTACCTTTCAAATATGATGTGTTTGATAATAAAACCTTTAAAGAATCAGATATCGATTTTTATGTGGCTGTGACTAATGTACAAACTGCACAAGCGAAATATGTCAAATTAACAGATCCTTTGGCGCAAATGGAGGTGTTGCGTGCTACTTCTGCGATGCCTTATGTTTCTCGTCCTGTTGAGATAGACGGAATTCCTTATTTGGATGGTGCCATTGCGGATTCTATTCCTATCGAACAAATGAAGAAGTTAGGATACGATAAAATTATTGTTATTCTTACCCGCACTTTAGATTATAGAAAATCTAAGCCAATGACTTGGATTGCCAAATGGTTTTATCGACGTTATCCACATTTTGCAGATGCCGTAAATGAGCGTTATGCTATGTATAATCGACAAGTTGAAAATGTGATTAAGCTAGCAGAAAAAGGCGATATTTTTGTTATTCGACCTTCTGTTGATTTGAAAATTAAGCGCATTGAAAAAGACCCCAATAAATTGCAGGCAATGTATGAGTTGGGTATAAAAGATATGCAATTACAGTGGAAAAATTTATTGGACTATTTAAATCGATAATAAAAAATGGATTAAACCTTTTACCGTTTAATCCATTTTTTATTTATTGTGGTAACGCGCCGCTTCCCCAAGTTTGCACTTCTTCAGGGCGTTTTATTTGAAGTAAGAAACGTTTGTTTGGTTGCGCCTGTGGTTGAATTTCTTTTTCTGCTGGTGTGGAGAAAGAAATACCACCTTTTAGCAACTGTTGAACACTTCCTGTATTAAATGCTGCACCTTTCCAGCCTAAGGTAAAGTCATAGCCTGATGCAATCCAAAACTCTGTATTTTGTCGAACAAGATGGCTATATTTCGGCATGATTGCAATATGCACTAAGACGCGATCACCAAGACTGTTAAGCTCAAATTTTTTCACTGTACCCACTTCTACGCCTCGATAAAGAATTGGTGAACCTTCACTTAAATTCATGGCATCACGTGTTTCTAAAATAAATGGCGTACCATTAAATTTATTACGTTGTGGTGCTGTTTGAGCTAAATTGAATTGTGTTTTTGCTTTACCATTCCCGATTTCAATATCGATATAAGGCTGTAATAGGCTATCAAGGTTATCTATTCCACCTGCTGAAATTTGTGGTGAGATAATCGTAAAGTTAGAACCTTCTTTTGCAATCATATTCATATAATTCGGATTTATTAACGCTTTTGCAGTGATGCGTTTAGATTTGGCATCAAGCTGAATACTGTCAATTTGCCCCACGTCTAAACCCAAATAGCGCAGACTCATCCCTTTGCTTAGATTGGTTGCATCATCTGCCGTTAAGGTGATGGCAAGCCCGATAGATTTTGCATAACTTTCATTTGCGTAAAGTGTTCGATTATTGCCCGAACCACTATTATCAAAGCTAATCGCACCTTTTAACGAACGCGCAAGTGGCGTTGCTTGAATGCTAATTCCTTTAGGTGTGATATCAATTTTTGCCGCACTTTCTACCCAAAAACGGCTTTTATCGGTCAACAAATGTTGATAGGAGGGATAAATATAAACCTCTACATCAAAGCTATTAGTTTTAGGTTTAATATTTAAAATTTTTCCTACCTCAAATTGACGATATAGCACGAGAGAGCCTTTATCAATGCTTGGTAACGTTTGGGTGTGTAAGGTTATCGTTGGCGTAAGAATATTTCCTGTGATGCCATGTTCAGCATTGCTGATATTTTGATAAAGCGGATAGCTATCTTTAGCTTTTCCCTGACCTTGTTTCGTTAATACTCGTACGCCACCTTGTAACCATTTTTCTGGTGTCGCGGATTCAAAACGCAATCCGTCTAATCCAACGCTGATATCAAAATTTGTTGCTGCGACAAATTGTGTGTTTTCGTGAATTAAATTGCGATATTCAGATGCAATTGCCACCTTAAATTGCACACCATTTACATCAATTTTTTGTGAAACAATTTGTCCGATTGGTATATTGTTATAAAACACACTTTGCCCTTCACTTACACCATAATTTTCTGGTGCGGTGAGTGTTAAAACTAATGTATTAGGTGCATTGAGTAATAACTCATTTTCTTTAATGACATCAAATTGATGCTTAGTTTCACCATCTCCAGCAATGACATCAAAATATTCGCCACGAAAGAATTTTTTGGGATCTGCTAAATTACCAAGATCCATTTTTTTATTGCGAAGTACGATTTTGCTATTTGCTTTAAATAAAGAGGCTTGGTTTGGATCGATCAATAAACTGCCTTCTAAAATTTCATCGTTATTTTCAATCGCACTTATTTTAGAAAGAATCCCGATAGGATTATCTTGAGAATAAACTTCAGTCTGTCCTGCAACGAGACCAGCAGATGCTGGGATATTTACGTTGACTTCAATCCCACGTTTTGCGGCTTTTAAATTGGTATACAGCGTGAAATGACTATTTTCATCTGCCTTTGGGCTGTCAGCTGGAGAGTCAAAAGAAACGGCACCTTGTACAACCGCATTTAAACTTTCTACATTTAGATTTAGGCCCGACGGGCTAATGTTAGCGTTAATGCCACTGATGTTCCAAAAACGTGAATCTTTTTTCACAAACCGTGCATAGGCTTTATCAATCACCACATCTATTTCTACTTTATTGTCTTTATTAATGCGGTAATCATAAATTTTTCCTACAGGTAATTTTTTAAAATAGACGGACGCACCGATAGAAATTGAGCCTAAATCATCAGAAATTAAGTGAATCAATAAATCTCCAGGCGAAACTTGGGCAATGGGGCCTTGTTCTTCCGCAATAAATTCATCTTCGCGATCGCCATCACCCGGTTGAAGAGCGATGTAATTGCCTGATACGAGAGAATCTAAACCTGAAATGCCTGCAAGTGATACATTTGGTTGAACAAGCCAGAATTTTGTATTTTCACGCAAAATACTTGATGCTTCAGGATTGATATTGGCAACAACCTCCACTTTTTGCATGTTATCTGTGAAATTTACTTTTTTTACTACACCAATTTGCAAACCTTGGTAGCGAACTTGTGTTTTATCCGCAACGATACCAGAACCATTGGTAAAGGTAATCGTGATGCTTGAGCCACGTTCCTTAACAATTTGGAAGAATAAAATTGCCCCAATACATAATGCAATAAAGGGAAGTAACCAAAATGGAGAAATACGACGAGTTTTTCGTACTGCCGCTGTCATTTCTGTATGTTGATCTTTCATTGAAGAACTATTTTTCTCTGTCATAAATTTTCCAAATTAATCGACTATCAAATTGTGAGGTTGAAATCATGCTGCAAAATACGGCAGCGCCGAAGTAAAATGCGCCAGGACCAACGGTAAAATTAATAATTTCACCGCGCGTTACTAGAGACATCATTAAGGCCAATACAAATAAATCGAGCATCGACCAGCGTCCAACGAAATGCACAATATGCAATAAACGTATTTGCCATTTTATAGAATGTCGCCATTTAAAATGAACACAACTTAGTAAATAAAGTAAAATTACAGCTTTACTGATTGGGACAAAAATACTCGCAAAGAATACCACGAAAGCAACAAAATAACTGCCCATGTTAACAAAAGAAATGACACCAGATATTAATGTATCTTCAGAGAGTGCTCCTGTTAAATAAATGCCTGATATGGGTAATAAATTTGCTGGGAAGAGCATAATAATCCCTGCAATCAAACTTGCCCAAGTGCGTTGTAACTTAATATTATCTGAAATATGAACCGGAGATAAACAGCGCGGACATCGTGGGTTGTTCTTTTTATCGTAATGAATACCATTTTCTGAAAATGTATAGTTACAAGCATCACATAATTCAATGTTGTTTGCATCATAAGCGGGTTCATTTTCGGGATAAAACTCTTTCCATAATGCTTTAAGGTTTAATTTGATAAAAAGTAAGGTTGTCAAAAGTGCGGTGAAAATAAAGGGAATTAAATAAACATTAATTTCCAGTGTTGCATATTCACGCACTTTGAACATTGTGACGCCCAGCGCGACTAAATATACATCAAACATAACCCAAGGTTTTATATAACCTAAAAAAAGCAAAATACTGCGAGGTTTAATATGCAAAATTTTTGCAATCCAGAGCATGATGACTAAAATTGCAAAGGTAATTGGCATCACAACGGCACAGATAAACACCATAAAGGCAGTATATTCATAGCCTGCCACTGACATTTTCCAAATACCTTCCCAAATAGAGGCATCAATTTTTACACCTAATAAATGAAGACTTAATAGGGGATAACCTAAGGCAAATGGCATCAAAATAAGGATCGACAAAGCAACCATTGCGCAACGATGAACAGACCAACGCCCACCTGTCGCTAAATGATGATGGCAACGTGGACATTCAGCTTGTTCATCTTTATTTAATATTAAAGGTGTTTCTACGCTACTAGCATCACATTCTTCGCATTTTATAATTTGAAATAATTTTTGTGTGAGGTTTGATTCTTGCACGAAAGATTATCTTTTATTCGGTTGTTAAAAACGGCGCATTTTAGCCTTGTTTCAGCTTGTATGTGAAGTGATCTTGACTATTTTTGTGCGAAATTTATTCACAATGTTTTGATTCATTGTAAATTTTGTAAAAAGTGCGATAAACTAAACCAGTTTATATTTACCCTAGGATAACTAACATGACTGATTCTCAATCTAGCGTTCAGGTAGCTGATGCGCAAGTAAATTCACAAAAATTAACCAATACAAAAGATATTATTGCGTATTTGGCTGAAAAATTCCCTCTTTGCTTTATTTTAGAAGGCGAAGCAAAACCATTAAAAATTGGTCTGTTCCAAGATTTAGCGGAAGCATTACAAGATGATGAGCGTGTAAGCAAAACTCAGTTGCGTCAGGCTCTTCGTCAATACACATCAAATTGGCGTTATTTACATGGCTGTCGCGAAGGCGCAGTGCGTGTAGATTTACAAGGTAATCCAGCTGGAGTATTAGAAGCGGAACATGTAGCCCATGCAACTCAACAGCTTGCTGAAGCTAAAGCACGCGTTGCTGAAAAACGTAAAGCTGAAGCGGCAGCGAAAAGAGCTCAACAAAAACAACGTCCACGTAAACCTGCAAATAAAAATGCTAAACATTTCAATAAGCCGTCATTAAGTGCGGTTGATTTTTCACAAATTTCTGTTGGTTCTGTGGTGAAAGTAAAAGCTGGCGATCATGCGAAAAAAGCAACTGTGGTGGAAGTTCTAAAAGATTCAGCACGTGTTCAACTTGAAAACGGTTTGGTTATGAGTGTAGCTGCAGATCGTTTATTTGCATAATGATTTAATTTTTACTCGGGAAAGGTTATGAGATCTAATATTTCAAAAAATGTGATTACTAGCGCATTGTTATCGGCATTGTTAATCGGCTCTGTGCCTGCTTTTGCTGTGCAGCCTAAATTAAAACTGAGCGATATTACTATTCCAACAGCAAGCGAAGCGAATCAGTTGGCGACTAAGCGTGCAACGACTCGATTGACCCAATCGCATTATCGAAAGATCTCATTGGATGATGCTTTTTCTGAGAAGATTTTTGATCGTTATATCAAAAATATTGATTTTAGCCATAACACCTTTTTGCAATCTGATATAGATGAACTTCGTCAAAAATATGGTGCTAAGTTGGATGACCAGTTAAATCAAGGTGATCTTTCTGCTGCTTTTGATATTTATGATGTAATGATGAAACGTCGTTATGAACGTTATGCTTACGCGTTGTCTTTATTAGATAAAGAGCCTGATTTGAATGGACAGGATCAAATTGAAATTGATCGTGAAAAAGCGGCATTTCCGAAAACCGAAGAGGAAGCCAACAAACTTTGGGAAGAACGAGTAAAAAATGACATTATCAATCTTAAATTAAAAGATAAAAAATGGTCAGAAATTAAGTCAAAACTTACTAAACGTTATAATTTGGCAATTCGCCGTTTAACTCAAACGAAGGCAGATGACATTCTTCAAACTTATTTAAATGCATTTGCTCGCGAAATTGATCCACATACAAGCTATCTTGCACCAAGAACCGCGAAAAGTTTTAACGAAAGCATGAATCTTTCTCTTGAGGGGATTGGGGCAACGTTACAATCAGAAGATGATGAAACAAGTATTAAATCACTTGTTCCTGGCGCACCTGCGGAGAAAAGCAAAAAATTGCATCCAGGAGATAAAATTATTGGTGTGGGGCAAGCTACAGGGGAGATTGAAGATATCGTTGGCTGGCGTTTAGAAGATATCGTTGAGAAAATCAAAGGTAAAAAAGGCACAAAAGTGCGGTTAGAAATTGAGCCGTCTAAAGGTGGAAAATCTCGTATTATTACTTTAGTGCGCGATAAAGTGCGTATTGAAGATCAAGCTGCAAAATTAACCATGGATAAAGCAGATGGTAAAAATATTGCGGTAATTAAAGTGCCAAGTTTCTATATTGGTTTAACTGATGATGTTAAAAAATTATTGGTTAAAGCAGAAAAACAAAAAGTCGATGCGTTAATTATTGATTTGCGTGAGAACGGTGGTGGCGCATTAACAGAAGCGGTTGCTTTAAGTGGTTTGTTTATTACTAATGGTCCCGTTGTACAAGTACGTGATGCTTACCAACGAATTCGTGTACATGAGGACGATGATGCAGAACAACAATATAAAGGTCCTTTGTTTGTGATGATTAACCGTTACAGCGCTTCTGCATCAGAGATTTTTGCAGCGGCAATGCAGGATTATAATCGCGGTATTGTAATTGGACAAAATACTTATGGTAAAGGTACCGTTCAGCAAAGTCGTCCTTTGAATTTTGTGTATGATTTGGATCAGACGCCGTTAGGTTTATTGCAATATACCATCCAAAAATTCTATCGAATTAATGGCGGATCAACACAATTAAAAGGTGTGGCGGCAGATATTAATTTCCCTGAAATTATCGATGCGAAAGAATATGGCGAAGATAAAGAAGATAATGCATTGCCGTGGGATAAAATTCCATCTGCAACTTATAAAGAAGTTGGTAATGCCCGCAAAGATGTTGATGTATTAAATAAAAAACATCTTGAGCGTATTGCTAAAGATCCTGAATTTGTTGCATTGAATGAAGATTTAAAAATTCGTAATGAGCGACGTGATCGCAAATTCTTATCATTGAATTATCAAACGCGTAAAGCTGAAAATGATAAGGATGATGCAAGACGCTTAAAAGATATTAATGAGCGTTTTAAACGCGAAGGTAAAAAAGCCTTAAATGATATTGATGATTTACCGAAAGATTATGAGGCGCCAGATTTCTTCTTAAAAGAAGCAGAAAAAATGGCTGCGGATTTTGTTATGTTGAATTCAACTGGGCAAGATGTTGGTAAAGAAACTCAGAAACCAACAGAGACAGTAGAAGAGAAAAAATAAAATTATTTTAACCGCACTTTATTTTAGAACTAAATAAAGTGCGGTTGTTTTAGGGAATGTTTAAGGAATGGCTATGTTTAAAAGCACTGCAAAGCTCTCAGTATTTGCGTTGTCATTATCAATGATGACATCAGGATGCGCTTTAGCAGATTTTGCAAAAAATGAGCAATCTGTGAAACTTCATGGCATTGATGTTTCGCATTTATCTCCAGAAGAAAAACAAAAGCTTGAAGAAGAAATTAAGTTAGATCAAGCTCGCTTATTACAGGAAAAGCAAGCAATTTTAGAAATGTCGCTAACCCATGAAATAGGTGAGCATGCTTTACAGTTTAAGCCTTTGTTAGCTCGTTTATATGCAGAACGTAAATATACACCATTATGGAAAGATAATGCTGCGGCTCGCCAATTATTACAGGATTATGCCGCAATGGTAGCTAGCGGTATTTCTAAACGTTCAGCAAAATCCTTAGAATCCTTTGAATTGATCGAACAACAAGGTGGATTAGCTTATGATGTTTTATTGAGCGATATATTTCTAGATTATTTATATTATACTCAAAATGTAGGCGCACAAGCTCAACGTTGGCTTTATTCATCTAGTGCTTATCAAGTTCAACAACCTGCAGATGAGCATATTCAACGTTGGTTAAGTGCGGTAGAAAATGGCCAACTTTTAGTTTTTGTACAAAGTTTATCGGGCGATAATCACTTATATCATCAAACTGTTAAAGCATTATCATCAATGGTATCTGCATCAGGATTATCCGAGATTGGGCAGAAACTTGCAATTAATGCACAGCGTTTGCGAGTAATTCCTGATTTTCATAATGGTATCTTTGTAAATATTCCAAGTTATAAATTACAGTATTATCGGGATGGTGAGCTGATTTTAGAATCTCGGGTGATTGTTGGAAAAAATTCGCGCAGAACACCGGTAATGTATAGTAAATTAAGCAATGTAGTAGTTAATCCCCCTTGGAATGCGCCAACTCGTTTAATCAATGAAGATTTATTGCCAAAAATGAAAGCGGATCCAAATTATATTGCGGAGCATAATTATTCAATTTTAGATAGTCAGGGAAATGTCGTTGATCCAGCTTCTATTGATTGGGAATCTATTAGTAATAAATTCCCTTATCGTGTTCGACAAGCCGCTGGCGATAGTGCATTGGGTAATTATAAATTTAATATGCCGAGCTCAGATGCGATTTATTTACATGACACACCAAATCATGGGCTGTTTAGCCGTAAAGATCGCGCATTAAGTTCTGGTTGTGTACGTGTTGAAAAATCAGATCAACTTGCTAGTATTTTATTAAAAGAAGTCGGTTGGTCTGATGAACGTAGAAAGAATATTTTAGAAAGTAAAAAAACGGTTTCTGCCCCAATTCGTTCAGAAAACCCAGTATTTATATACTATGTGACATCTTGGGTTGAGAATGGAAATATTCAGGCATTGCCAGATATTTATAAATATGATGGATTGATGAATTTCAGTGGAATTAACTGGAATGTCGTCAAAAAATATCTTTAATAATCCATCAAAAAATAGAAAGGAGAGATGATGAAGGTTGATAAACAGAAACGTAAATGGCTGTCGCTCGGTGGAATTGTTTTAGGTGCATCAGTTTTACCAAATTCTGTATTAGCAATGGTTTCAACACCTAAGCCTCGTATCTTGACGTTCCGTAACATTAATACGGGAGAGCGATTAAGTGGTGAATTTTCTGCACACAAAGGTTTCTCGAGCGCAATATTAAAGAAATTGGACCATTTTATGCGCGATAAACGAACAAACCAAGTTCATAGAATGGATCCAAGTTTATTCCACAAGTTTTATAATATTCAAAGTAATTTAGGTTTTCGCAATGCTGAAATTGAAGTAATTTGTGGATATCGTTCCGCTGCAACTAATGCAATGCGCCATCGTCAAAGTAAAGGCGTGGCAAGTAATAGCTATCATATTAAAGGAAAAGCTATTGATTTTCGTATTGTAGGTGTACCTTTAATTAAAGTGAAATCCTCTGCAGAAAGTCTTAGAAATGGTGGCGTGGGTTATTATCCAACAAGCAATTTTATTCACGTAGATACAGGCCCTGTAAGAACTTGGAAAGGCGTGTAAAACAAATTTAAAATTAACCGCACTTTTGTGCGGTTTTTCATTGGAAAAAATATGCTATTTGACAGTCATCTTCATTTGGATCAACTCTCTGATGAGAATATTCAGAAAACACTTGGTGATTCAAAGATTACAGGTATGCTTGCAGTAAGTACGAATCTAAAAAGTGCTAAAAAACTATTGAATTTAAAACAGGCTTATCCCGAGAAACTTTATATAGCAGTTGGTTTTCATCCTGAACAGCCCTTGCTGAATTTAGAAGAGCAAGATGAATTATTTCAATGGATTGATGAACATCATTCATCGATTTCTGCGATTGGCGAGGTGGGATTGCCGCATTATTCTAAACGTGAAAATGCAAATTTGGATTACGCACTTTACATTGAATTACTAGAACGATTTATTCTGATAGCGAAAAAATTGGATTTGCCGTTAAATTTACATATTGTGCATAATGATGTAGATATTGCCCTTGAATTATTGCAGAAACATAATATTCAACGTGCTCACTTTCACTGGTTTAAGACAGATGAAAAATCTTTTCAGAAATTTTTATCTACACCCTATTTTGCAAGTCTAACCCCTGATATTTTATGGAATCCTAAAACGCAGTATGTTGCTCAACATTTGTCGTTAAACCGTTTGATGATTGAAACGGATAGTCCTTGGCAACACGAGGGATTTGAAAGTGCGGTAATTTCTGAGCAATTATTCGCAGTAGTGAAGAAAATAGCTGAATTAAAATCCTTACCATTGCATTATGTTCAAGAGCAAATCTTTTTGAATACTAAACAATTTTATTGATTATAAGGAGCAAAAATGAATATCGAAATTATCCCCGTTACCGCATTTCAACAAAATTGTTCTTTGATTTGGGATGATGAAAAAAATGCCGCAATTATTGACCCTGGCGGTGAAGCCGAACGCCTAATTCAACGTATTGAAGAACTGGATTTAAATCTTAAAGTGATTTTACTTACCCATGGTCATTTAGATCATGTTGGCGCAGCGATGCAGTTAAAACAACATTTTGGCGTTGAAATTTGGGGCTCTCATGAAGAAGATAAATTTTTATTTGAGAGTTTACCTGAACAAGCGCAACGTTTTGGTTTACCAAATATAGAAGCCTTTTTACCTGATCGTTGGTTTAATCAAGAAGGTGAAATTTTAAAATTAGATGGCTTTAATTTCGAGATTTTACATTTACCAGGGCATACACCAGGGCATATTGGTTTTATTGAACATGAGAAAAAAGTGGCATTTACAGGCGATGTATTATTTCAAGGTGGCATTGGTCGCACCGATTTTCCTCGTGGCGACTATGAAACATTGATTTCTTCAATTCGAACAAAACTATTACCATTGAATGACGATCTTATTATTATTGCTGGGCATGGACCTTATACAACCATTGGTCGAGAAAAACAGACAAACCCATTTTTAAATTGTTAAAAGTGCGGTGAATCTTATTCTTATTTTTTAAAAGAGCTGATTTTTTATCGGCTCTTTTTATCTGAAAAAGGAAATAGTTTGAATCAGATCACAAATCTGTAACAATTTATTATAAGAGGCTTATTTCCTTTTCAATCCTATGTATAATGCATAAAAAATGGAGCGAAAAATATCGTTCCAAATAATCATAATAAAGAGGTAATTATGCAGCAAAACAAGGCATTTGATGATTGGTTAGCCAGTACAGCGTTAGGCGGTGCAAATCAATCTTATATAGAAGAACTTTATGAAAGCTATTTGAGTGATCCGCAGTCGGTAGAGGAAAGCTGGCGAGCCACTTTTGATTCTTTACCAAAAATAACCGCACTTGAACAGCCTCATACACCAGTGCGAGATTATTTTCGTCGTTTAGCGCGAGAAAATCATAATGAAGCAGTGACAGTGATAGATCCTGCTGCCGGTGCAAAATTGGTGAAAGTTCTACAATTTATCAATGCCTATCGTTTTCGTGGCCATTTAGAGGCTAATCTCGATCCCCTCAATTATTATCGTTGGAAAGTATCTTCCGTCCCTGAATTAGATTATCGTCATCACGGTTTTACTGAACAAGATCTCAACGAAACCTTCAATATTAATCATTACGTTTACAAACGCGATACTATTAAGCTTGGTGAGTTAGCTCAAATGTTGAAAGAGACATATTGTGGCTCAATTGGCTTAGAGTTTATGCATGTGCAAGATATGGCACAGAAAACTTGGCTTCAGAGCAAAATGGAAAGTGTGTTAGATAAACCGATTTTTACATCTGAAGAACGTGTTAATTTTCTTCGTGAACTTACCGCTGCAGACGGTTTAGAACGTTATCTCGGTGCAAAATTCCCAGGGGCGAAACGCTTTTCCTTAGAAGGAAGTGATGCATTTATTCCATTAATGAAAGAAATTATCCGTCATGCCAGTCGCCAAGGGGTAAATGATGTGGTAATGGGAATGGCACACCGTGGGCGTTTGAATATGCTCGTGAATGTATTAGGTAAAAAGCCTGAGGATTTATTTGATGAATTTGCGGGTAAACATTCGAGTGAACGTACGGGAGATGTGAAATATCATCAAGGTTTTTCTTCTGATTTCGCAGTGGATGATAAGCGAGTTCACTTAACTTTGGCATTTAACCCATCTCATTTGGAAATTGTAAGCCCAGTAGTGGTGGGCTCTGTACGTTCAAGACAGACTCGCATTAATGATACAACGCGTAGTCAAGTTTTAGCGATTACAGTACATGGTGATTCTGCTGTAGCTGGGCAGGGCGTTGTTCAAGAAACATTGAATATGTCAAATGCTCGGGGTTACAGTGTGGGCGGAACTATTCGTATCGTGATTAATAACCAAATTGGTTTTACGACATCTAACCCGAATGACACGCGTTCCACAGAGTATTGCACCGATATTGCGAAAATGATTCAAGCGCCGATTATTCATGTTAATGGTGATGATCCTGAAGCGGTTGCTTTTGCTGCGCGTATGGCGGTGGAATATCGTAATTTATTCAAACGAGATATTTTTATTGATTTGATTTCTTATCGTCGTCATGGTCATAATGAAGCTGATGAGCCATTAGCTACTCAGCCAATGATGTATAGCATCATCAAAAAACATCCTACACCCCGTAAAGTTTATGCAGATCGCTTAGTTTCAGAAGGCGTGATGACTGAAGAACAAGTCACCGAGATGGCGAATGATTATCGCGATGCGCTAGATAATGGTGATCGAGTCGTATCTGAATGGCGAGAAATGGATACGGCAAAAATGGATTGGTTGCAATATCTCAACTATGATTGGACTGCACCGTATGAAAGCAAATTTTCACAGGAACGTTTTTTAACGCTTGCTAAACGTGTGTGTGAATATCCAGAAAGTTTACGTGCGCATCCTCGTGTAGAAAAAATCTATAATGATCGTAAAGCAATGTATCAAGGCGAAAAATTGCTCGACTGGGGTATGGCTGAAACCATGGCTTATGCAACCTTACTTGATGAAGGTGTTAATGTCCGTTTATCAGGTGAAGATGCAGGGCGTGGAACCTTTTTCCATCGTCATGCCGTGGTGCATAATCAAAATGATGGTACGGGGTATGTACCATTGACACATCTACATGCTAACCAAGGTCGTTTTGAAGTATGGGATTCTGTACTTTCAGAAGAGTCCGTACTTGCTTTTGAATATGGCTATGCAACAACGGATCCAAAAACTTTAACCATTTGGGAAGCTCAATTTGGCGATTTTGCTAATGGTGCACAAATTGTTATCGACCAATTTATTAGCTCCGGCGAACAAAAATGGGGCAGAATGTGTGGTTTAGTTATGTTATTGCCTCATGGCTATGAGGGACAAGGCCCAGAACATTCTTCCGCACGTCTTGAACGTTATTTGCAACTTTGTGCTGAACAAAATATGCAAGTCTGCGTGCCATCAACGCCAGCACAGGTGTATCACATGTTGCGCCGTCAATCTTTACGTAAAATGCGCCGTCCATTGATTGCTATTTCTCCAAAATCGTTGTTACGCCATCCATTGGCTGTATCCAGTTTAGATGAGCTGATTAATGGGGCTTTCCAAACGGTCATTGGAGAAATTGACGAGCTTGATCCTAAAGATGTAAAACGTGTGGTAATGTGTTCAGGTAAAGTTTATTACGATTTACTTGAACAACGTCGTGCAAATAATCAGAAAGATGTAGCGATTATCCGCATTGAGCAGCTTTATCCATTCCCGCATGAGGATGTGAAGAAAGCGCTTGAGCCTTATGTACATGTCTCGGATTATGTATGGTGCCAAGAAGAACCACTTAACCAAGGGGCTTGGTATTGCAGCAAACATAATTTTGAATCAGCAATTCCAGAATCCGTTAAACTCAAATATGCAGGGCGTCCAGCTTCAGCTTCGCCTGCTGTGGGTTATATGTCGCTTCACACTAAACAACAAAAACAGTTAGTGGAAGATGCTCTAAGCCTATAAAGTGCGGTTAAAAATTAAGATATTTTTATAAATTTACAGGTGTACGTGTTGCATCCTTGATAAAAGTAAAAGAGTAATTCAGTGCAATAAGTTGCACTAAGAAATAAGGAAAAATAAAATGACCATTGAAATTCTTGTTCCAGACCTACCTGAATCAGTTGCAGATGCAACCGTTGCTACTTGGCATAAAAAAGTAGGTGATACCGTTAAACGTGATGAAGTGATTGTAGAAATTGAAACGGATAAAGTTGTACTAGAAGTGCCCGCACTTTCTGATGGTGTGTTGGCAGAAGTTGTTCAAGCTGAGGGCGAAACTGTGGTGAGTAAACAGTTGCTAGGCAAAATTTCTACGGCTCAAGAAGGGGATGTGAGTTCAGAGACATTAAAAGCAACGAATGAACCCACACCATCTGATCGTCAAAATGCAGCGATTGAAAATAGTCATAATCATAATGCGGATCAAGGCCCTGCAATTCGTCGTTTATTAGCAGAACATGATTTACAAGCAGATCAAATTCAAGGTTCAGGCGTGGGTGGCCGTTTAACGCGCGAAGATATTGAACGTGAAATCGCAAAACGACAAGCATTGCAAGCGAAACAAGACGCTGCTACTGAGCAAAATACGATTAGTACGGTAGCTTATAGTACGCGTTCTGAAAAACGTGTGCCAATGACCCGTTTGCGTAAACGTATTGCTGAACGTTTACTTGAAGCCAAAAATAGTACAGCAATGCTTACTACTTTCAATGAAGTGGATATGCAGCCGATAATGACTCTGCGTAAAACCTACGGCGAAAAATTTGAAAAACAGCATGGTGTCCGTTTAGGCTTTATGTCTTTTTATATCAAAGCAGTTGTGGAAGCATTAAAACGTTATCCTGAAGTTAATGCTTCTATTGATGGCGATGATGTTGTTTACCATAACTATTTTGATATCAGTATTGCGGTTTCGACTCCTCGTGGATTAGTCACACCAGTGCTTCGCGATTGCGATAAGCTCAGTATGGCAGAGATCGAAAAACAAATTAAAGCATTAGCTGAAAAAGGTCGTGATGGTAAATTGACAGTAGAAGATCTTACTGGCGGCAATTTTACCATTACAAATGGCGGTGTGTTTGGTTCTCTTATGTCTACTCCAATTATCAATCCACCACAAAGTGCAATTTTAGGGATGCACGCAATTAAAGAACGTCCGA
Organism: Haemophilus sp. C1; assembly: GCF_001276515.1. Classification (GTDB taxonomy): domain Bacteria; phylum Pseudomonadota; class Gammaproteobacteria; order Enterobacterales; family Pasteurellaceae; genus Haemophilus. The sequence goes on along the minus strand of NZ_LDVZ01000010.1, from coordinate 35,386 downwards.
TTGCGCTTAATGGTCAAGTTGTGATTCGCCCAATGATGTATCTTGCTTTATCCTACGATCATCGTTTAATTGACGGTCGTGAATCTGTTGGTTTCTTAGTGACAATTAAAGAATTATTGGAAGATCCAACAAGATTGTTATTGGAAATCTAAGAAATAAAAGGCTTTCTGCGTTAGAAAGCCTTTTAAAATGAACAAAAAATTAACCGCACTTTAAATATTTAAAAAGTATATTCAAAAGTGCGGTTATTTTCTTGTGTGTTTTTAATTAGAGATCGAAATCCCCAAAATCATTCGTATCAACTTTTGAGTCAATTTGACCTACAAGGTAAGAACTCACTTCCACTTCTTGTGGTGCTACTTGTACGTTGTCAGAAACAAGCCATGCGTTAATCCATGGAATTGGATTAGAACGTGCACCAAATGGCAATGGAAGACCAACAGCTTGCATACGGATATTAGTGATATATTCCACATATTGCACCAAAATGTCTTTGTTCAAACCAATCATTGAACCGTCTTTGAACAAATAATCAGCCCATTCTTTTTCTTGCTCTGCAGCAGCTAAGAATAAATCGTAGGCTTCTTGTTTACATTCTTCTGCAATTTCTGCCATTTCAGGATCGTCTTGACCTGCTGCCATGATGTTTAAAATGTGCTGCGTACCAGTTAAGTGTAGGGCTTCATCACGTGCGATAAATTTAATGATTTTCGCATTACCTTCCATTAATTGACGTTCTGCAAAGGCAAATGAGCAAGCGAAGGATACATAGAAACGAATCGCTTCAAGTGCATTTACACTCATCAAGCAAAGGTAAAGTTGTTTTTTCAAATTACGTAATGTCACAACGCATTCTTTACCATCTACTGTGTAAGTACCTTCGCCATATAGGCTGTAAAGTTGGCTATCGCGGATTAAATCGTCGTAGTAAGAAGAAATGTCGCGCGCACGTTTAATTATTTCTTCGTTAGTCACGATGTCATCAAATACGATAGATGGATCGTTCACAATGTTACGAATAATGTGCGTGTAAGAACGAGAGTGGATGGTTTCAGAGAATGTCCAAGTCTCGATCCAAGTTTCTAATTCCGGAATCGACACCAACGGTAACAACGCCACGTTCGGGCTACGACCTTGAATAGAATCCAACAAGGTTTGATATTTTAAGTTGCTGATGAAAATATGTTTTTCATGCTCAGGTAACGCGGCATAGTCGATACGGTCTTGCGACACATCCACTTCTTCTGGACGCCAGAAGAAAGAAAGTTGTTTTTCAATGAGTTTTTCAAACGTCTCATATTTTTGTTGATCGTAACGGGCAACGTTAACGTTTTGACCGAAGAACATCGGTTCTTTTAGTTGGTCGTTTTTGTTTTGTGAGAAAGTGGTGTATGCCATTTTTGTCTCCATATCGTAGGGTGGGCTTTAGCCCACCATTTTAATAAGAAAGTTTTGGTGGGCTAAAGCCCACCCTACAAGAATAGAAAGAAATGTCTAATTTAAATCTTACAAGCCCCACCAGCACAGCCGTCATCAAGATCTTCTTGAGCATCTTCGGCACCGTCACGGGTGTTTTGATAGTAAAGGGTTTTTAAGCCATATTTATAAGCGGTTAAAAGATCTTTTAACAACACTTTCATTGGCACTTTACCGTCTTCAAAACGTTTTGGATCGTAGTTGGTGTTGGCGGAGATCGCTTGGTCTACGAATTTTTGCATAATACCAACTAGGTGTAAGTAGCCGTCATTGCTTGGGATATCCCAAAGTAATTCGTAGTTGTCGCTTAAGTTTTCGTATTCAGGTACAACTTGTTTTAGGATGCCATCTTTTGACGCTTTAATACTTACATGACCACGCGGTGGTTCAATACCATTAGTCGCATTGGAAATTTGCGATGATGTTTCCGATGGCATTAAGGCGGTTAGTGTTGAGTTACGTAAACCAAATTCTTGAATATCTTTACGCAAGCTTTCCCAATCATAATGTAATGGCTCTTGTGTTAAGGCATCTAAATCTTTCTTATAAGTATCAATAGGTAAAATGCCTTTTGCATAAGTAGTTTCATTGAAGTATTCACAAGCACCTTGTTCTTTTGCTAAGTTCATAGAGGCTTTCAATAAATAATATTGAATAGCTTCAAAAGTGCGGTGAGTTAAATCATTAGCTGAACCATCAGAATAACGAACACCATTCTTCGCAAGATAATAAGCATAGTTAATTACACCGATACCTAATGCACGACGAGCAAGTGAACTACGTTTTGCCGCCACGACAGGATAATCTTGATAATCTAATAATGCATCAAGTGAACGCACAGCAAGATCGGCAAGTTCTTCTAATTCATCTAAGTTTTCAATCTTACCTAAGTTAAATGCGGAAAGGGTACAAAGTGCGATTTCTCCATTTTCATCATTAATGTGCTCAAGCGGCTTTGTTGGTAACGCGATTTCTAAACATAAGTTAGATTGGCGAACCGGTGCTACTTGTGGATCAAAAGGAGAGTGAGTATTACAGTGGTCTACGTTTTGAATGTAGATACGGCCCGTTGATGCACGTTCTTGCATTAATAAAGAGAAAATCTCAACGGCTTTGACAGTACGTTTGCGGATGGTTGGATCTTGTTCGTATTTTACGTAGAGTTCTTCAAATTTATCTTGATCCGCAAAGAATGCTTCATAAAGTCCTGGTACATCTGATGGACTGAATAAAGTAATCTCGCTACCTTTAATTAAACGTTGATACATTAATTTGTTTAATTGGACGCCATAATCCATATGACGAACACGGTTGTCTTCCACACCACGGTTATTTTTTAACACAAGCAAGCTTTCCGCTTCTAAGTGCCAAATAGGGTAATAAAGTGTCGCAGCACCGCCACGAACGCCACCCTGTGAGCAAGATTTCACTGCAGTTTGGAAATATTTATAGAATGGAATACAACCCGTATGGAATGCTTCACCGCCACGAATCTCACTACCTAATGCACGAATTGCACCTGCATTAATGCCAATTCCCGCGCGTTGTGAAACATATTTCACAATAGCGGATGCGGTTGCATTGATTGAATCTAAGCTGTCATCACATTCAATTAATACGCAAGAGCTGAACTGACGAGTTGGTGTGCGAACTCCCGCCATAATTGGCGTTGGTAAGGAAATTTTGAAGGTGGATGTTGCATCGTAGAAACGTTTTATATAATCCAAGCGGGTTTCTTTTGGATATTTAGAGAATAAACTAGCGGCAACCAGTAAATAGAGGAATTGTGCAGACTCGTAGATTTCTCCCGTCACACGGTTTTGAACTAAATACTTACCTTCTAATTGTTTCACGGCAGCATAAGAGAACGTCATATCACGCCAATGGTCGATGAATCCGTCCATTGTGTCCCATTCTTCACGGGTATAATCATCCAATAAGGCATGATCGTATTTACCCATGCGTACTAATTTTTTGACGTGATCGTACAAACGAGGGGGATCAAAATGACCGTAGGCTTTTTTACGTAAATGGAAAATTGCTAAGCGAGCCGCTAAAAATTGATAATCAGGCGTATCTTTGCTGATTAAATCTGCGGCTGCTTTAATAATGGTTTCGTGAATGTCTGAAGTACGAATGCCTTCATAAAATTGAATGTGTGAGCGAAGCTCAACTTGGGAAACAGATACATTGTCTAGACCTTCTGCTGCCCATGTAATAACACGGTGGATTTTATCAAGATTGATTTGTTCCTGCGTGCCATCACGCTTGGTTACCATTAAGCTTTTATTCATTGTACGACCCTTGTTATTATGGAGATGTTAAACACAATATATAGTGTTTGTAATGAAATCATGCACAAGGTAATGTGTTTTAAGAACGAGATCAAGCAATAAATTTTTTACTTGAATTATTGACAATAGGTAACTTATTTAAAAATAAACAGTTTTTTCGAAGAGCAAAAAAATCAAATTTTTACTTGTAAAAATGAGAAAAGTGCGGTTGAAATTCGTTGAGTTTTCGGTATTATGTAGCAGTTGCACAAAGTCCGAAAATTGACTAATTTACCACATAAATTTGAATGCCTTTCCGAATGAAAATCGTGAAAGGCATTTCTTTTAACTAAAATTCTAACTTCAACCTCGCAATTTTTCATATCAAATTTCCATTTTTTTAAACTCAAGGCATAGCTATTTCGCTCAACCTTCATTCAGGTAAGCTATTTCTTTCTATCTAGTCTATAAGCGTCTATTCGGTTCTATGCTGCCATCAGAATTTCATCGTATGCAGCTTGTTCTTCAAGTCGCTTAAAGTAGTGTGATGAAATTTCGTTAGGTGCAAAGGCTTTTATGTCTAGAAGCTCACCTTCACGATGATTTCCTTGCCAATAACCAACCCATTCTCTTAGTGGCAATTCCCATAAGCAACGTTTTAGCACGTCTTGGAATATCTCACCATTCGATTTACGGCGGTTGTCCGACATATAGGCGGCTTGATTGGTGTAATGCAAAGCGTATTTATTGTCGCATTTATGGTGTACGCCACGATGTAAATCCCGAAATCTTGCGTTGAAGGATTCTGCCAGATTGTTAAAGCACTCTTGATGATTGACAGACCATCTCTTGTAGTGAAAATCTAAGCCCAAATAGGTAGGATTTTCATCGCAGAAAATCTCGCTGCCTTGTTTGACAAATCGGTGGTTCATTATCAGTACGGTATTGGTACTTTCGCTGTAATCCATTGCCACAAGGGTTCGATTTGAGCCTTGTAAGGCTCATCATTGGCGGCGCGTTGCACTAAGCTAAGAATACAGCGTTTAGTCGGTCTAAATTTGGGAAATCTTCGCCCTTGCGTATCGGCTTTTTGTTGCTGATTATAGTGGTTTTTACGGTAGTTGGTTGGACGTTGCTTGAAGCTAATCCACGCGCCATCTTCGTGAATTTCACCTTGTAATGGGCTTAAATCACGGGTTTTGAATAGGGCTTCGCGTAGCTTGTGGCACAACACAAAAGCAGTTTTGTATTGAATATTCAAGTGTCAGCCTAGGGTAATGGCGGAAATTCCTTTGATTTCATTCACAAACAGAGCAATCGCAATAAGCAAATCCGACAGCAGCAATTTGTGAAAGGCGAAAGCGGTGTTAGTAGTGATGCAGAAATTGCTCTTGCAATGCTTGCACATCCAACGCTTGCGAGAAGCTAGAAAATAGGCATTGTGCCGCGTGTTGCAATGCGGACAGCAGACATCGTGGAGATTGTCAGGATTGCCCCAGCGAGCACCTTTCATTAGCTTAAAGGCTTCATCTTCGGACAAGCGCGCGATGTTTTTTTAGGCTGAATGTGCGCTAGTTAGGGGAAAGTAGGAAGTGTTGCATTGGAAACCCCGAATTTTATTACATAGCTTCCCACCACATATTCAATAAGAGTATATGGTAGATGTAATGATGTAATAATAAAACCAGAAGGGTGAGCCAATGAGGGCAGCTTTTAAAGGTTAAAGCTAACCTATTCTCTTGCCTTAAACACAAGAAAAACTCGCTAGACTTCAATATCAAGCAATGGTTCAGTCTATCAAAAATAAGCAACTTGCCAACAAGAGCCTTTCCAAGTGTATCAAATTTCTTAGCATTAATAGTCCAAAATGGAATATTTTACTTGGCGTTATAAAATTAATTTATGAGTAAAGCATTATACACATCCAAGAATTTAGCCTTAGTATCTCTACTTAAAAAAGCTAGAGAGGATAAAGGTATGACTCAAATTGAACTTTCTTCTAGGATAGTTAGAAGCCAGTCTTATGTGACAAAATATGAAAATAATGAAAGGTCATTGAAAGTCACTGAGTTTATTGAAATATGTGAAGCTTTAGATATTGACCCTGTAGAATTAATTAAAATAATTAAAAATGTCTGATACTATCAAACTTCTCAATATTGCAACTGAAAATCTAAAGTTGTTAAAAGATAAATCTTTTGACGCAATACATTTGGCTAAGCCTAACAATATTGACTCCGCAATTAATTTAACAAAAATTGTTTCTAAACTATCTCCTATGATGGGTAACTTAATAGAATTTAGTATATGTGAATATTTAAACTCTATCCAAACATTTAACACTATAGGTAGATGGTATAGGCAGGATCCTGGATTTCCAGATACTATTTTCCGTAGTCATATATATCCCGAACCAGGGATAGAAATTAAAGCTTGGTTTCCATTATCAACAGAAATTACAGCTAGATTTAAAGATAGCCAATCTTATTTCACAAAAGGGCAGACTAATGTTGTATTAGTCGCGTGGCTACCTGAATACATAATTTTTGGCTATCCCAAGATAATTGATATTGTTGTTATAACTGCGAAATCAGTAGCTTATATGAGAGATCTTCATTATAGTAACCCACCTGATTATCTTATTGTTGAACCTAGAGATACATCTAATCGCACTGTAAATTTGCAACAAAGCAATACTAATGGATATAAATTTCAAGGTTCTTCATCACAATTTAACGAGGCTTTGAATATATGCAATTATTGGGAGATGAAAGGGTTATTCAATAAACATAATCCAACATTACCAATATATCAGGAAATGATACAAGATTTAATGTCTAGATTTCCATATAGGTTGGATACAAATTTCGCTAAAATAGATAGGATTAATCATCCTGAAATAGAAGCATTTAAAGAGAGGGTTTTAAATTCAAAAATTTGTAATCAAACAGTATCTTATTGGTCAAAACTTTTATCAAAAGGTAATGTTGATGATATTGCAAGAGCATTCTCATCAACATTTAATATTAGGTATTAAATCGTTCTACTCCGATCAAAAAGTAATCCTTATCTATTTCGGCTGCGAAACTTCTTCTTTTCAGGTTCATTGCTGCTAATGAACCTGAAAACAGCCCCCCAAAAGGTTCCCAGATGACATCGTTTTCATAACTAGAAGCCTCAATAATTAACATCATTAAATCTAAAGGTTTTTGATTCAAATGAGCGGATGCAGTTTGAGAATTTGGAACCTTTATTCGTTCTTTACCTTTTAATGGATTTCTATTCCATACATTGGTGAATCCAATTGGACAATTAAAAATAGGCTTCATCATTTCCCATTCTTGCCTACTTAATGGTGATACTCCATTAAAAGAAAAATATGGTTTTCCTTCAATATTGCCATGTAAATTAGCATAATTAGATAATTTCTCAAACATTTCATCAGGAGGACAATACCATAAATGTCCTTTATCTAAGTATTTTCTTGAGGCAACATTAGCAACACCACAAGCGATATTAGCGGATTTAAGAGATAATCCTGTTCTTTTCCACTCTTGATGTAACCATTCCTGTAAATTCTTTCCATCTATTAGAGGCTCAAATACATATTGAACACAAACTTCAGTAACAACTGGAAATCTCTTTATTTTTGAAGTATTTACATTGCCTGCAATATGAGCTTTGCCTTTATTCCAAATATTAGCATTAACATATTTCCAGCCTAACTTTTCTAAAATAGGATGCACACAAGCCCATCCAATTTCAGTATTCCAAAACCATAGAGTTGTTCTTCTAGTGGCTTTTTTTGTCCATTCTAATATATGTGGTTCATACCATTCAGCAATAGATAGATGGTTACTTGTATCACCATTAAACCCTAAAATACCGTAAGCTCCATCAGAAATTATAACGGTTGGAGTGGACCAATCTTGATAAAAATCTAAGCTATCTCCAAAATGCAAATTTATACCATTTTTAAAAAAATGATCACCATTTTTTTGCTTATTAGTAATCTCAAACCTCTTACCTCTACCAACGGTACTAGGATTAGCATAATACATAAAGACCTCTATATTAAATAATTTATTTTATCTGAAATTTCTTTAAAAGAAACATCAAAAGCTTCTTTTAAACTCATTGGCATAGTTCGGTAATGAGAAATTAGTTTCTTTTCCTGCTCTGAAATATCACTCTCTTTATTCTCAATTTGGAACATTGCTCCACTCCCAGTAAGTAACCAAGTAATGCTAACTCCTAATCCATTATAGATCTTGATTAGAGCATCCACACTTGGATCGCGCCCCTCATTCAAGTAATTCATTGCCGAACGATATGAGATTCCCGTTACATTAGAAAATTCAGTGACGGTCATATTTTTAGCATCTAAGACCAGCTTTAAGCGCTCTGACATGCACATGATTTCACATTCCTATTGAAAAAAGTAAATGATCGTGATACATTATGTACAATCACTATGAATAGTGTTTCATATCTTAGTTTAATCAAGGTGTGATTTCAATACTATACCCCAATATTTTCTTCTATCTAGCAAAGCTCGCACGCTTTCTTCCTACGAGATTGCACAACTCTCGGAAGAAGAAGCGTATGATTTGCTTTGTGAATTAAGATGGGGTGGCAGAGAGTTTATCGCTTGCCCTAAATGTGGGGTACAACACAAGCCTTATTATATTTCTACACGTAAACAATGGCTCTGCAAACATTGTAATCATACCTTTAGCGTCACTTCAGGTACAATTTTTGCCAATCGCAAGAAACCAATTAAGGTTTATCTCTATGCTTTAATGGGATGGGTAAATGCTGTCAAAGGCTTATCATCCCTTCAATTAGCCCGTAATGCAAAACTTAATCCTCGTACGGCATTTGTTTTATCACATAAATTCCGCAAGGCATTACTGGAAAGTCGTGATATGAAACCACTTTCAGGTGTAGTGGATATGGACGGTACTTATGTTCATCCTGCACCACGTAAAGCAAATAAGAAATCTGACCGCATTGACTATCGTTTAAAAGAAAATCAGAATCCTGATAAACGTTGTGTCATGGTTGCTCGTGAGCATTATTCGCCAGAAGCAAAAGCCAGTAATGTGCTGCATTGTGGGGCAAAACGCTCTCACGTTTTTGTGGTACATACGGAATCGCAATCAGTGATAAAAAGTTTTGCTGACAAATTCATTAAACCTAATACGCAAATCAATACGGATGAAAGCACGGCTTATGATGTCTTGTTGCCCTACTATGATTTGAGAACGGTAAACCATAAGGAAGAATATCGTAGTGACTTAGGTGTAACAAACAATCAGGCAGAAAGTTTGTTTAGTCGTTTTAAACGTATGTACTACGGACAAGTTCACCGTATCAGCAACGAATACTTACTTAACTATGCTAATGAAATTGCGTACAGTGAGGACAATCACCGTACCTCAAATAAAGCGCAGTTTATTGATGTATTAAGCCGATGTTTGAAAACCACCAACAATAACAATGAATGGTGCGGTTATTGGCAACGTAAAATTATTCATCAAGAAGTGATTTGGCAGTAGATTATGGCATATAACTTAGATAAGAAGCTCAAAGAATTTGAGTTTGAACGTAAACAGGTATTGCATCATCTTGCGTTACTTGATGTGAACATTACCACATTAAAACGTGCTATTGAGCTTACTCAACAGGAAAGTGATGTAGCCCTTTATAATACGGACAACTTTGTGTACCGTTCCAAATATAAGCTTTTTAAAGGGAAAATTCGTAAATACATCGTGCAAATGATGCGAGAATCCCCCAACAAAGCCTTTACAATTGCCGAACTCATGCAACGCATTTTTGAGATTGAACAAAATCCTGATACACCATCCGAAAAACATCTTGATTCCGTTCGTAAACAACTGAATGAGTTTTATAAAAGAGAATGGATTGATAGAATTCAAATCAGCCGAAATGAGGTTCACTGGCAATGGAAACAAAAATAGCGGTATTTCTACCGCTATTTACTATCCTTGCTCAAGTGTTCTCAATCGCCAATGTTGTGAGTTATCTATTAAGCATTTTTCCACTAACGATTTATACTTTAAATAGTTTAATGTACAAGCAATCGTTTGTGATTGTTTATACGGTATGACTTCTTCAATCTCTTGCCCATCTAACTTCATCGCTAGATATGTAATCTCCTTCACACTTAACCATTTTGAAGGCTCTTGTTTTAGTACCTGAGCAATCAACTGTTGAGGCGAAGTTTGAAAACGAAGATTTCTAAATTTTGGGTTTGACGGTAAAGGCGGTTCTTCCCGACCTTTTGCGTGATTTAATGCCATACGATAGTCTGAAATCTTCCGATCAAGATCTTTTAATTCTTTATGGAGTTGCTTGATTTGCGCTGCAATTTCTTTCTTTTCGGTTTCAATTTCTTCAATCGCTTCTTCAAGCGCATTTTCCAAAGTTGATTTTTGTTTTGTCATTGACTATTCTTACCTTTTGTACATAAAAGATAAGAAAATGTAGCAGAAACAACAAATTAAATCTTTGTGCAACTGCTACATAATACCGTGAGTTTTTACCGCACTTTGAAGATTAGTTGAGATATTTGAAAACTTTAATTACTTTTTGCACGCCACTGATTTTACTCGCAATGTCTGCGGCCGCATCAGCTTGGGCATGAGTCACTGTACCGAGTAGGAAAACTTCTCCATTTTCGCTAATAACTTTTACATCTGTCGCTTTAACTCGACCATCGACTAACATTTTTGATTTGACCTGAGTGGTAATCCAACTGTCTTTGCTGATTTGTGCAAAAGAGATTTTCGGGCCAACAGTCAGCTCGTTATAAATGTCATTGACACCTTCAACACCTTTTGCAAGAGCTGTGGCAGTTTCCTTTACACCACTATTAGGAACTTGACCTATTAAAAGCACTCGACCATTGTAAGATACGGCATTTACACGGCCTTCAGCCTTAATTTGGGCATCTTTTTCTACAGCATTTTCTACTTTAAATTCTAGGGTTTCATCATCAATTTGTGTCCCTGTGGTTCGAGGATCGGTACCTACTTTAGCCGCTACAGCTCCACCACCAATCACAGCGGCAACACATCCTTGTAAAAAGATTGTTGTGCCAAGTACGATAACCAGTTTTTTTAATGGGGATAATGTCATAATTAACTCCTTTTTAGATGAAATTACTGCTAGTTTGAAATTGATTTATTTTTCTGTCAAGCACTTGGGAACAAGGTATGGTCAACTAATTCACAAAGGGCATTGATAACAAAAAGATGGTTTTCTAAGACTCGACTTTCTTTGGTGGCAGGAATGGATATTTCCAAGTCATTGTCTGCTAAAATTCCCTGAATAGCATCGTTATTAGAGCCAGTGAGTGCAATAACATTAACCTCTTTATTTACTGCATGAGAAATAATGTTTAGTACAATTTTCTCTGTTCCCAAAGGCGCAAAAGCGATAAGTAAGTCACCCGATTTGGCAACGGCATTAAATTGATGACAATACAATTCCTCAGGCGAGTGTTCAAAAACAAGAGAAGAACCCACCGCACTTTCTAAACTTAAGAGCACTGAGGGAAAACTTGGTCTTGCTAAATCGTATCGATTAAGTAAGTTAGATACGAGAAACTGTGCATTGGCATAAGAACGCGAGACGCCACAAGCGATCACTTTATTTCCGCCTAGCAAACATTGCATCACCATTTGGGTAGCGTTAGCAATATTTTCCGAAAGCATGCTAGACGCTGCAATTTGAATTTGAATACTTTCGCTATAAATATCTTTTACTTTTTGTAACATTATAAAAAGCCGTTAATCGAGAAAATTAGGAATCCATTGAATATCTTGGGGCGTTTTGCCAAAGGCGATTAAATCAAAACGACAATCGGCATCTTCTAAGCTCATATTTTGTTTTGCAAGCCATAAATTTGCGGCATCTAACCATTTTTGTTGTTTTCGCCAATCTACGCTTTCTACTGCTGAGCCAAAGGCATTATTAGAACGTTGGCGAACTTCAACAAAAACGATAGTTTCTTTGTCATTCATTATTAGATCAAGTTCACCACATTTGAAATTTTGATTAGCCGCAATAAATGTTAAGCCTTTTGATTCTAAAAAAAGGCGAGCTTGATGCTCAAAGCTCGCCCCTTGCTGACGTTTTAAAGAAAACATTAGTTTGCAACTGGTACAATTGCACCATTTTGATATTGATACCAAGTCATATCACGTTCAACATTACAATTAGTGCCTGCGCTTAAAATACCGGTTAAGCCACTTAAGCGATAGCCTGGCACTTGGCGTAATTCATTAAATTGATTAATGAGTAACCAAGCATCCGCACCCATTGCATATAAACGCATTAATTGATATTCACCGCCAGTTGTTTTGGCTAGTTTTTGATATTGTGGTGAATTGGTATCTTTAAAAAATGGAATATCGCTAAACTGTACACCGTTCATCTGTGTGATAAAGTCCGTGTTGGTGTTTGTCGCATTTGCGCTTGCTCGTGAGCTGGCATAAATCACTAAATTAGGCGCGATATTTGTTAAATAACCTCTCATTTCTGCCAGTTCAGTTGGACTTGCTACGGCGTAAAGTGCGGTTGTATTTGAGTTATTTTCTTGAACGAAATAGGTCACATCCGCAGGCAAATTGTAGTAACGGATATTCGCATCAGTACCTGCTAATTGTTGCCAACGTACATTAAAGGCATTGCCTACGCGTTGCCCTAAATCATTTTGTGGCATTGCGACAAGTGGATTACGCACGCCATCGTTCCACATTTTATTGGCAGCAGATTCAGCTTCATCTTCTGGCGAAAGTCCGTAATAACAAAGTTGAGCAATAGCGCGAGAATTTGGTGTGGCATTTAATGCAAGCACATCCATATCTTGAATTTGTGCAGGATCCGCTAAAATCACATCAAGATTTTGTTTTAGTAATGGACCGACTAAGGTTTTAATTCCCGCTTGTTTGGCTTGTGCAATAATCTCTTGGACAGAATTCATTGAGGTATCAAATACTTGTACTGGAATCATAGAATCGCCTTTTGCATCGTTAAAACCAGATTGAATAGTTGTACCAAGAATTTGTCCGTCACCACTTAATGGCAAGAGTAAACCAATTTGTGACACATTAGTTTGTTGGAAATTAAGCAATGTAAGCAATTCTTTTGGGAACAACGTTGCGGCTGCATGATTTGGGTAAGCATTTTTCCAACTTTGTAATGCTTGGCTTAATTGAACTGGTTGGCGAATATAATCGTTGTAGGTTTTGATTAACGCTAACCAACCACCTAAAGCCGCGTTGCCTTCATCTGAAGCATTATTGATTACGCCAGTATTTGCTGAACGTAACAATGCCCAAGTTTTATCAATGTTATCTTGACGACGTTGTACATCTGTTAAATTCTTATCCATCTCTACCCGCGCTTTTACGGCTTCAATGATGTCTTTACGGTTTTCAGCAACAATAGCTAAGGTTTCGTAATAACGAGATTTTTGTGACGGGCTTAATTTATTTAAATCCAACGCACGTAATTGATTTTGAGCGACTTCATTAGCATTTTTTGCAGCAGAAATTCTCGCTTCAATTAATGCACGATCTAATTTTTGCGCATCATTTAATTCACCTAATTCACTTAATAACGCTTCTGATTGTTCAACTTTATTTTCACTGATTAACACACGAGCTGCGAGCAATTTATAGGTTTGTTGATCTTCAAGTTCTTGTGCTTGTCCTAACTTATTCATATAAAATTCGGAACTTGCATTCGCATCTTGTTGTAAAGTTTGTGTGAAATTGCTACCAAGTAGATTTGAACAGCCAGCTAAGGCCATTGACAATAAAATTGGCATTAAACGTTTTTTAAAACGTCCGCCTTGTAATAGAATAGACATCTTCGCTCCATCATAATAAACAGACAATAGTTGTAGCAGATCTTACTTATCTCATAACTTAAAAGCAAACAAAAATGACTGATTTAACCGGAATTTTATACATTGTTGCCACGCCGATTGGCAATTTACAAGATATTACCCAGCGTGCTTTAGAGACTTTTGCGCAAGTGGATTTAATTGCTGCAGAAGATACCCGTCATAGTGGCCTTTTATTAAGTCATTACGGTATTAAAAAGCCCTTTTTTGCTTTGCATGATCACAATGAACAAGAAAAAGCCCATATTTTGGTGGAAAAACTCAAGCAAGGTAGCAATATTGCTTTGATTTCTGATGCGGGGACGCCATTAATTAGCGATCCTGGTTTTCATTTAGTGCGTCAATGCCGTGAGGCAAACATTCGTGTTGTTCCTTTACCAGGAGCCTGTGCGGCAATTACCGCACTTTGCGCATCGGGAATTGCTTCTGATAGATTTTGTTTTGAAGGCTTTTTACCTGCGAAAAGTAAAGCGCGCAAAGATAAATTAGAAAATATCGCAGAAGAAGACCGCACTTTAATTTTTTATGAATCCACTCACCGTATTTTAGATACATTAGAAGATATGCAATCGGTGTTAGGGGAAGAACGATATATTGTGTTAGCCCGCGAAATTACTAAAACTTGGGAAACGATTACGGGGAATACGATTAAAAATTTACGAGAATGGCTGTTAGAAGAGCCAAATCGTACAAAAGGCGAGATGGTTTTGATTGTTGAAGGAAAACCAAAGTCTGACAATAACGATGAAATCTCCCCACAAGCGGTGAAGGCACTTGAGTTAATTGCAGAAGAATTGCCACTTAAAAAAGCAGCAGCTATAGTTGCTGAGTTGTATGGTTATAAGAAGAATGCTTTGTATCAATTTGGATTAGCGCATTTGGAAAAATAACCTCAAAATCAACCGCACTTTATTAATCCGATTTTAATCTGTGCTGTTGTATTAAACGGATACAAGCACTCACAAGATATTTACTTTAGACTGGAAAAAATATGTTAAACCAAGTTTCAAATACATTACTGACACCAAGTAATCTTTCAACTAAAGCATTGCTCAATATTTTCGACATGATGTCGCATCGTAATATTGACTATGCTGATTTGTATTTTCAACTTAGCCAAGATGAAAGTTGGGTATTGGAAGATGGCATTATAAAAGAAGGCGGTTTTCATATTGATCGTGGTGTTGGCGTGCGGGCAGTTTCTGGTGAGAAAACAGGCTTTGCTTATGCCGATCAAATTAATCTTGCTTCTTTGCAGCAATGTGCAGAAGCAGTGAAAGGAATTGCGCAAGTCAAACAGGGGAATTTGATTTCGCCATCCGCTTTTAATGTTGTAAATCCTATTGCTCGTTATGCGGCGATTAATCCTTTGGAAAGTTTAACCAAAGAGAAAAAAATTGAGCTATTACATTTGGTTGATCGTACAGCTCGAGCTGAAGATCATCGTGTAACCAAGGTTTCAGCAAGTCTTAGTTCCGTTTATGAAGAAGTATTAGTCATGGCGACGGATGGTACACTAGCAGCAGATATTCGTCCTTTAGTTCGCTTATCTATTTCAGTGTTAGTAGAAGAAAATGGCAAACGTGAGCGCGGCAGCTGTGGTTCAGGTGGGCGTTTCGGTTTAGATTGGTTCTTTGAAATTGTTGATGGCGATATTAGAGCTGTAAGATTTGCTAAAGAAGCGGTTCGTCAAGCCTTAGTAAACCTTAGTGCAGTTGCAGCACCAGCGGGATTAATGCCTGTTGTATTAGGTGCTGGTTGGCCTGGGGTGTTGCTACACGAAGCAGTAGGTCACGGTTTAGAGGGGGATTTTAACCGTAAAGAAAGTTCACTTTTTACAGGCAAGATTGGCGAACAAGTGACTTCACCGTTATGTACGATTGTGGATGATGGCACGATTGAAAATCGTCGAGGATCATTGACTATTGATGATGAAGGTGTGCCAAGCCAGTGCAATGTACTCATCAAAGACGGGATTTTGCAAGGTTACATGCAAGATAAAATGAATGCCCGTTTGATGGGCGTGGCTCCAACGGGAAATGGACGACGTGAGTCTTATGCTCATTTGCCAATGCCTAGAATGACCAACACCTATATGCTTGCGGGACAAAGTCACTTTGATGATTTGATTGCTTCTGTAGAACAGGGGATTTATGCACCGCACTTTGGTGGCGGGCAAGTGGATATTACGTCTGGTAAATTTGTATTTTCTACTTCAGAAGCTTATTTAATTGAAAAAGGAAAAATAACGAAACCTGTGAAGGGCGCAACTTTAATTGGCAGTGGTATTGAGGTGATGCAAAAGATTTCTATGGTTGCAGATAAATCAGAACTTGATTTAGGTATCGGGGTTTGTGGCAAAGAGGGGCAAAGTGTGCCAGTCGGCGTTGGACAGCCCGCACTAAAAATTGATGAAATTACTGTTGGTGGTACAAATTAAACATAAAATTGCGCAAAAGATCACAAAAATCCCATTAAAATTGGATTTTTACTGGCAATCTTATTCAAATTTTGATAGTCTCGGGCAGAATTTTATTTTATATCTTTTAATTATTTTAAATTATGTTAAAAAGAATTTTAGTTATTATTGGTTTAGCGACACTCGCAACCGCTTGTTCTAATGGCCCTCGAACGGCAAATCATCAGGCTATTTCTGAAAGTGATGATGCTCAATTAACGGGTTTGATTAGTAGTTTAGAAAAAGGTAATCGTTCAGGGATTTTCCATAAAGTGAGAACAAACCGTTCATCAGCTTTAATGGGGGATAAGGCTTTAGCTGGTGTGTATAATGAATGGGTGGGAACCGCCTATCGTATGGGCGGTACAACCAAACGTGGTATTGATTGTTCTGCATTTATGCAAACGACTTTTTCTGAAGTTTTTGGTATTGAATTGCCTCGTTCTACGGCTGAACAGCGTCATTTAGGTAGAAAAATTAATAAATCAGAACTTAAAAAAGGCGATTTAGTTTTCTTCCGTAAAAATAATCACGTTGGTGTTTATATTGGTAATAACCAATTTATGCACGCAAGTACAGGGCAAGGTGTGACAATAAGTTCCCTTGATGAAGAATATTGGGTTAGAACTTACACTCAATCGCGCCGTATCATGTAATAAAAAAGAAAACCGAACATTAAGTTCGGTTTTTTTGATCAGTTTATTGATAAAAAATCCCCTCTTTTAGTCGAGGGGATTTTTATTATTCTTTAAATTCTTCCATCATTTCTTGCGCTTTTTTCACCATATCTTCAGAACCAACAAATAGTGGAACACGTTCATGAAGTGCGGTTGGTTCGATATCTAAAATTCGGCGATAACCATCTGTTGCCACACCACCAGCTTGCTCCGCTAAAAATGCAATTGGATTGCCTTCATATAATAAACGGAGTTTTCCATTTGGATAGTTGGTTGCACTTGGGTAAATATAAATGCCACCCTTTAATAAGTTGCGGTGGAAGTCTGCTACAAGTGAACCAATATAGCGAGAGGCGTAAGGGCGATTGGTTGCTTTATCTTCTTCTTGGCAATATTTAATATATTTTTTCACACCTTGCGGGAATTTAAGGTATTGTCCTTCATTGATGGAATAAATACGCCCCGTTTTTGGCATTTGCATGTTTTCGTGAGAAAGACAGAATGTACCGATTGATGGATCATAAGTAAACCCATTTACTCCGTTACCAGTGGTATATACCAACATAGTTGATGAACCATAAACAATATAACCCGCGGCAACTTGTTTATTCCCTGGTTGTAAGAAATCTTCTAAGGTGACAGGTGTGCCAATTGGAGATACGCGACGATAAATGGAGAAAATTGTACCGACGGATACGTTTACATCAATATTTGAAGAACCATCAAGGGGATCCGTTAAAATAATGTATTTTGCATTGCGTCCACGTTCCGTATCAAATGCGATAAAACTTTCTTCTTCTTCAGATGCAAAACCAGCCACTTCTTCGCGTGCCATTAATGCCGCTTTCATCGTGTTATGGGCGAATAAATCAAGTTTCATCTGACTTTCGCCTTGTACATTTTCAACACCAGATTGACCGAGAATATTTGTTAAGCCTGCTTTGTTAATATCTCGATGAATAATTTTCGCTAAAAGACGAATTGACGACAAAATACCACTCAATTCCCCTTTTGCGTTTGGATATTCAGCTTGACGTTCAACGATAAATTCACTCAATGTTTTCATAATTTTCCTTTTAGTTTTTCATAATGCGTAAGTTAATTATAGGGAGTTTGGCGTATAAACTCTAATGGCAGATTATCAGAATGGGATCTTTATCACAAAAAATTCACATTTATTACTGCAATTTTTAGAAACTATCGCTTATTTTTGAATAAATTTTGGAGTGCTTTTATGAATTTGCGCTCCAAATAAACTTGAGCTACTATAACCGCACTTTATTAAGCCAAAAGGTAAAAAATGAAAATCGCATTAGGCATTGAGTATAACGGGCAAAATTATTATGGTTGGCAGAGACAAGAAAAAGTCCGTAGTGTACAAGAAGAATTAGAAAAGGCACTTTCTTGTATTGCAAATGAAAAAATTGAAATATTTTGTGCTGGCAGAACGGATTCTGGCGTAAGTGGAACGGGGCAGGTTGTTCATTTTGAAACCAATGCGGTTCGCCCAGAGAAGGCTTGGGCTTTTGGCACTAATGCTCATTTACCCGATGACATTGCGGTGGCTTGGGCAAAACAAGTTGATAATGAATTTCACGCCAGATTTTCCGCAATAGCACGCCGTTACCGTTATATTCTTTATTGTAATAAATTACGCTCTGCGATTTTAGCAGGAGGAATGACTCATTGTCATTTAGATTTAGATGCCGAAAAAATGTATCAGGCAGGGCAATGTTTATTAGGGGAACATGATTTTTCCTCTTTCCGTGCGGCGCAATGCCAGTCTCATACCCCTTGGCGTAATGTGCATCATTTGAATGTGTCTCGTATTGGAAAATATATTATTGTTGATATTCAGGCAAACGCTTTTGTGCATCATATGGTGCGCAATATTGTGGGCAGTTTGATGGAGGTCGGTGCTGGAAATCAGCCGATTGAATGGATGCAATGGCTACTTGAGCAGAAAAATCGTCAGCTTGCCGCACCAACAGCAAAACCCGATGGATTGTATTTGGTTGATGTGATTTATCCGCAGAAGTTTGATATTCCTAAACGCCCAATTGGTCCTTTATTTTTAGAGGATGGTTTATTAAATCGTACTTTGAAGTAAAGCGTAATTTCATGTTTTAAATAATCATATCTGAAAATATTCTTCATAAAAAAAGACCGTACTTTAAAAGTGCGGTCAATCTTAAGTGAATTTTATATTAATTTTGATATTCCATAATTCACTAAAAATCCACCAATCACTAGCCATAAATAAATCAGAGTTCCTAAAACAAGCGGTTTTAATCCTGCTTTCTTGATTGCGCTTGCTTGCGTCGTTAATCCAAGGGCAGTCATCGCTGAAATTAATAAGAAAGAATCGATTTCAACGAATAATTTCACAAGTTCTTTTGGTAATAAATCAAAAGAATTAAAAATGGCAACGCCAATAAAAAGTACAGCAAACCAAGGAATTGTAATTTTGTGTGACGTATTTTCTGATACCCCATCATTACGTGTTAATAACCAAGAAAGCATTAATAAAAATGGTGCGAGCATCATCACTCGGATCATTTTGGTAATGACGGCGGTATTCGCCACGATAGGATCAATATTTCCCCCAATCGCATAAACTTGAGCCACTTCATGCACGCTAGAGCCAACATAAATACCGAATTGATGAGCGTTAATTAAATCTTGTGACCACGTGTAGAACAAGGGGTAAGTAAAAATAGCAAGCGTCCCGAAAATGACCACTACGGCAATCGCCACTGAAACTTTATGGGATTCTGCTTTGGTCACAGGCTCTGCCGCCATAACCGCTGCCGCACCACAAATGCTGCAACCTGCTCCAGTGAGATAAACCAATTGTTTATCCATTTTTAGATAACGAATGCCTAAAAGTGCGGTAAAAAAGAAGGTTGAAATTAGCATGATTGCATCAGTGACAACCGCATTTAATCCTACATCGGCAATATCGCCAAAAGTGAGGCGAAAACCATACAGCACAATGCCAGTGCGAAGAAGCGTGCCTTTGGCAAATAACACGCCTTTTTCCACTTGTGTTGAAAATTGCGGATAAATGGTATTGCCGATTGCCATTCCCAGCAAGATAGCAATAATTAAAGCACTGATATGATAATGATGGGAAAAATCAGTGTTTCCTAAATAGTTAGCAAGTATAGCGATAATCGCAATAAATATAAGTCCGAAATAAAAGGGACGTGTGTTCATTTTTTCTCTCCTTAGTGAGTGTTTTTGTCTTTTACCCAAGCGGTTTCATCTAAAATTTTGCCAAAATAGCTTTCGACTAAGCGACGAGTAACATCAGTTTGTGGATCAGTAAAAAGATTTTGAGGGCTGCCATATTCAATCATTTTTCCTTCATCCATTACGATAATCGTATCTGCAATATGTTTAATTACACCGAGATCCTGTCCCACATAAATATAAGAAATACCTAAACGTTGCTGCAGATCAAGAGTTAAATTTAGTAATTGAATGCGCACTGAGGCATCTAAATTACCTAGTGCATCATCTATAATAATTATTTCAGGTTCTAAAATCAGCGCGCGTGCCAAAGCGACACGCTGTTTTTGGCTGATAGAAAGATTTTTAATTTTTAGATTTGTGTAATCAGGGTAAAGCCCTACAAGTAGCAGTGTTTCAAAGATTTTTTGATTGCGACGTTCTTCATCCCAATCTGTTGCTAAACGTAGCGGCGCATCTAATGCCTCACCGATATTTAAGCGAGGATTAAACGCTGAATTCGCATCTTGGAACACCATTCGAATATGTTGTGCACGGTATTGGAAATCCTCGAATTGCAATTCATGATCGTTAAATAAAATTCTGCCAGAAGTGGGCTGAGTAATGCCCGCGATCATTTTTACTAACGTTGATTTCCCAGAACCATTTTTGCCGATAATTGCTAAGGTTTGTTGGCGCTCAAGAGAAAAACTTACATTTTCTACCGCATTAAAGTCACTCGTACCAAATAAACGCTTGCGGCCTTTGAAGGTTTTCGTTAAATCTTCTACTTGTAATAACGGCATTATTCATTTCCTTTGCTTGCAAGTGTTAATGGTGCACTCGTTGCTTTTTCTTTGAAGGTTTTCTCGCGTAAATTAATTGGATAATGGCAAGAAAATTCATGTTGTTTTATTTTGAATCGAGTTGGTTTTTCAATACATTTTTTCTGTGCAAAAGGACAACGAGGACCAAGACGGCAACCAATAGGCATTTGTTCTAAAATTGGCACGCTACCTTCTAAGGTGCTTAGCTTGGTTTTAAATCCTAAGGGCTGAGTAAAATCAGGCACGGCATTAATTAATGCTTGCGTGTAAGGATGATGAGGACTTTCAAGCAACATTTGTGTTGGGCCTGATTCCGTATTTTGCCCACAATAGAGTACAGAAATTTGATCGCACCATTCACTAATACTTCTGATGTCATTGCTAGCCAATAAAACGGTTGTGCCTTGGTTTTGGTTCATACTAGAAAGTAATCGAAATACCTGTAATGCTGTTGTCGCTTCTAATGCATTAGTCGGTTCATCGGCAATAAGCAAGCGAGGCTGATTTGCTACTGCAATAGCAATCATGACTTTTTGCCCTTCTCCTTCCGTTAATTCATTAGGATAGCTTGCCATGATGTCTTTGTGTTCTTTTATCCCTACACGATGCAATAATTCAATGGCACGGCGTTTTTTCCAACCAAACCATTGCCACCATTTGCCTTTAAATGTCCAATTCGGGATATTTTGGATTAATTGTTTACCAATTTTCCGACTTGGATCAAGACAAGAAAGGGGATCTTGGAAAATCATGGATATTTCTTTGCCGACCAATTTTCGGCGTTTATTGGGAGTAAGTTTTAGTAACTCTACATCATGAAAGCGAAAGCGATCGGCGGTAATAATCCAGTTTTCTTTGATGGCATTACAAATTACTTTAGCGATTAAACTTTTGCCAGAACCTGATTCGCCAACAAGCCCACAAATTTCCCCTTCATTGATCGATAAGTTTACGCCGTCTACAATCTTAACGAGGCCGTTTGAGGTTTGTATCTCGATATTTAGGTTACGGATGTCTAGTAGTGCCATAAATTATTCGTAATATTGGTTGATAGCTTTAGTTAAGCCATTGCTAAAAATAATGCTTAATAAAATGGTAAAAATAATTGCAAAGCCTGGGAGTAATACTGTCCAAGGTGCAAGATAGAGTAGTTCTAAAGAATCTCGAATCATTGCTCCCCATTCTGGGGTTGGTCGTTGTGCGCCAAGGGAAATAAAACTCAAGGCGCTAATATCCAATATAGCGACAACAAATGCGCGTGCAATTTCTTGAACATAGATTACGGTGATATTCGGCAAAATCGTACTTTTTAATAATTCCCAGTTAGAAATTCCCTCGAGTTTTAACATCAGCACGTAATCTTTTTTCAATTCTTGTTGAATTGCTCGATAAATTGCATGGATGAAATACGGTAATATCGCTAAAAGTGTTGCGAACATCGCATTTAATAAACTCGGTTCCATTAATGTGGAAATCACGATGGCAATGAGCAAAATAGGGAGCGATAAAAAAGCATCGAAAATATGGCCAACAAAACGCGCTTTTAAGCCCTTCAACATACCAGCAACAATGCCAAGCGTTCCACCAATTAAGGCAACGGCAAGTACGACTATCAACGATGATCCAATAGTGTAACTTGTGCCCATAATTAGTCGGCTTAGTACATCACGGCCTAAATCATCGGTACCAAAGAAAAAGGCAATTTGCCCTTTTTCGACCCAAGATGGCGGCATTAATTCTTGCCCGACAAACTGCATATTATGAGCATAAGGCGCGATCCAACCGCTGAAAAGTGCGGTTAGAATTAACAACGTTAATAAATAAAAGCTGAACAACGCAATGGTATTTTTGCGAAATAGCAGCCAGATTTGGAATATTGAAGTATTTTCTCGAAATTCTTCAGGTTCTTTATCTTGCATACCAACCTTTCTTTTTAAATGGATCAAGCACTAATGTTATCGCTTTAATTAAAGTGTCGATCAAAATAATGCAAACGCCAATGACAACTACCCCCGCAGAAATACTATTGTAATCTTGTTGCGTTACGGCATCGATCAGCCATCGACCAATTCCAGGCCAACCTAAAGCCGTTTCTACCAACATACATTGAGTTAATACTAGGGTAAACACACGCGGTACTTGTGGAACAAGCAGAGGAAACGTGTTACGGAATACATATTGATGGAGAATTTTCCATTTTGACCAACCGCGTGTTGTGGCAACTTTGGCAAAATTTTGGTTCAAAATATATTCTGCTCGTTGTTGAATAATTCGGATAATTTCCATTGTTGGCAAAATGCAAAGCACCAGTGTTGGTAAGGCTAAATGTTGTAAAACATTTTGTACAATTTTGGTGCGATAAGGCACATCTATAAACCAAACATCAATGACAGGGAAACCAGTAATCGGTTTTATTTCATAGAGTAAATTGTATTGCCCAATAGACGCAATTTCCCAATGATTTACCGCTGCGACATAAAGCAAAATCGGCGCGAGCCAAAATATTGGGATCGACAAACCAACATAAGATAAACTTTTTAAACTCTTTGCAAAAATATGCTGAGAATTTACCGCGCTTATAATGCCAAGCGGCACACCGAGAATGAATGCCAATAAAAGTGCGGTAAAACAGAGTTCCAATGTGGGTGGAAGCACTGTTAGAATCAAATCTATCAGCGATTTTCCACCATTATAAGTAATCCCAAAATCACCATGTAATAAGGTGCTTAAATAATTAAAATAACTGGTGTAAATATTGTGAGTGACGAGATCAGCATTAAGTGGATCTCGTAATAAAATCACGAAACTTAGCAAAGATAATACGAGCAAGAGCAACGTTACCCAAAGGGAATGGCGAATAACAGACCACAACATTAGGGTTTCTCCTTGTGTAAGCGTAAGTCAGAAAAGTTAAGACTACCAAAAGGTGTCATTTCCACACCTTTTACTTGGCTATTGGCTACTAAAATACGTTTCACATTTGCGATAGGGATAATTGGTAATTCCTGTAGAATCAGTTCTTGAGCGTCATTATAAGCACGCGCTCGTTCAGATAAATTAGATGTAGCAATCGCGCGATCCATTAAATGATTAAATTCTTCGTTACACCAGTTAGATAAATTTGTGATTTCATTTTGCGTATTACAGCTCAAAATAGGGCGCATAAATCCATCAGGATCAAGATTTCCTGCTAACCATCCAGCTAAAATTAAATCATAATTTTCTGATTTATTACGAAGTTGCTCACTCAAAAATGTGCGTGTCACTGTCCGCACTTTCACTTTCACACCGACTTGATCTAAATCGGATTTAATCATTTCCGCCATTTTAAAAGGAGCTGGGTTATACATTTGTTCTTCATTAATCATCCATAAATTGAGCGAAAGATGTTTATTTTCTAATTTTTTCTTCGCGACTTTTGGACTGTAATCAAAATCAAATTCTGGCGTGTTTACGCTAGAAGCCCAAGATACTTCAGGGATAATGTTATTCGCCACTGTCGCAGTATTGTGATAGATGTTGTGAATAATGCGTGCGCGGTTCAAACTTTGTGAAATGGCTTCTCGAATACTACGATCCTGCATCAATGGTTTTTCAAAATTGAAAGCAAGATATGCCAAATTCATTCCGTCAGTGGATTGCATATAGTAGTGCTTATCATTGCTCTTTAATAAGCCAATTTGGCTCACTTCAGGATAAGAGGCTATTTGACATTCATTATTGAAAAATTTGACGAGTCGCCCGTTTCTATCGGTAGATAAATCCACAATGATATTTTCAATTTTTGCTTCTTTTTTCCAATAGTTTTCGTTACGCACTAAGCGAACATATTGGTTATACACATAATCTTTTACTTGATAAGGCCCAGTGCCCACGGGGTGAGTATCTAATTGAGTGAGATTATCGTCAGCACTTAATTGATAGGCATATTCTTGTGAAAAAATAATGGCATATTGGCTGGCAAGATGCGACAAGATCGATGAATCAGGCTCAAACAATTCAATTTTCACTTGATAAGGTGAAAGTGCGGTCACTGATTTGATTTTTTCATTAAGTTTAATGCTATCAAAATAAGGAAAGCGAACTTTTCTTGCTTGCTCGTGAAACACTTTATATTGTGGATTTTTATAGGTAATTGCTGTTTCTGCTAGGGTTGGCAAGTAGGTGTCATGACCCAAGACACGATTAATTGAAAACACCACATCTTCCGCATTAAAATCACGAGTGGGGGTAAACCAAGGCGTATGATGAAATTTCACCCCGCGGCGTAAATTAATCAAAATTTCTTTGTTATCAGGTGAAATTGAATAGGATTGTGCGAGCACTGGTGTAACGTTCGCACTATGGTTTTTTATTTCAAAAAGTTTGTTATAAATTTGTTCTGTGACGACATTCATACTGGTGCCTGCATCCGCAGTTTGTGGATTAAAAGAAAATCCAGAGGCATTAGTACAATAAGTTAATCCGTTTTCTGTTAGGTGTTCTGGTACGCGCGGGGCCGCTTGAAATTGGGAGTTCAAGCCAATACCAAATAGAAAACAGAAAAACGTAAGATTTTTGCGTAACATAACAAATGCATTGTGATAAATTATGTGTCAAATTGTAAGGCATATTAGTAAAAATGGCTAGGATATTGAATGTTTAATCGGGTTCAAAACGAAATCAATCAAATTATTAATCGTGGTTTTGACCGCACTTTGCGCTTGGCGGTAACAGGGTTAAGTCGGAGTGGAAAAACGGCGTTTATTACAAGTTTAATCAATCAACTTCTCTCCATTAATCAAAATTCATCACAGCATTTGCCCTTGTTTGAAGCAGCTAGAAATGGTGCGATCTTGTCGGTGAAACGAGTATCTCAACAAGATCTCAGCGTGCCACGTTTTGATTATGAAAGTAATTTAAATGATTTGTCACAAAATCCGCCGCAATGGTTTCAATCTACTCGGGGTGTGAGTGAAACGCGTTTAGCAATTCGTTTTCAACGCCAATCTGGCTTGCTACGTCATTTGAAAGAACGCGGCACGCTTTATCTGGATATTTTTGATTATCCAGGGGAGTGGCTGCTCGATTTACCGTTGTTAAATCTAGATTTTCAACAATGGTCACAAGAGCAAATCAAGGTTACCACTGGCGTTCGTGAAGAATTGGCGCAGAATTGGCTTTCCATGTTACAGGATTTGGATTTAAGTGCAGTCGCAAATGAAGATGTTTTAGCTAAGATAGCGAAAAGTTATACGGATTATTTACACCAATGTAAGTCGCAAGGCATGCAATTTATTCAGCCTGGGCGATTTGTATTGCCAAGTGATTTAGAGGGTGCGCCAGCATTACAATTTTTTCCATTAATTCATCTTTCGGAAGAACATTGGCAAACCTTGAAAAAAACAGCTAAATCAAATAGCTATTTTGCCGTGTTGACAAAACGTTATGATTATTATCGCAATAAAATTGTGAAAGGTTTTTACGAAAATTATTTTTCTACCTTTGATCGCCAAGTGATTTTGGCGGATTGTTTAACGCCTTTAAATCATAGTCAGCAAGCCTTTTTAGATATGCAAATGGGTTTAAACCAGTTATTTAATAATTTCCATTATGGCAGCAGAAATTTTCTTCATCGTTTGTTTTTCCCGAGAATTGATCGATTAATGTTTGTTGCGACGAAGGCGGATCATATTACTCGTGATCAAATTCCTAATTTAGTGAGTTTAATGCGTCAAATTGTGCAAGAGGGTGGTCGCCATGTGGAATTTGAAGGAATCGATACGGAATATACCGCTATTGCTGCTGTTCGTACCACAAAGCAAGTGATTGTGAATCAGCAAGGAAAAGAAATAAAAGCGATTCAAGGGATTCGTTCTATTGATAAACAACCGATTACGCTTTATCCAGGAACAGTACCAAGTAAATTACCAAAAACAGAATTCTGGCAAAAACAACCGCACTTTGATTTTGATAGTTTTGAACCTCAGCCTTTAGAACAAGGCGAAACGATTCCTCATTTGAGAATGGATGCGGTTTTACAATTTTTATTAAGTGATCGATTTGAATAAAAAAGTGCGGAAAATTTTCCGCACTTTTTTCATCTTTCTAGCCCGTATTGCGCATCCCTGCCGCGATACCTGTGATGGTAATCATCAATGCTTGTTCCACATCGGGGTTCACTTGCTCAGGATTTTCACGGAAACGGTGAAGTAATTCCACTTGCAGTAGGTTGAGTGGATCCGTGTAGATATTACGCAATGCGATTGAATCTGCAATCCAAGGTAAATCAGACATCAATTCACTTTGGTGAGAAAGTGAAAGCACAGTTTGAATATCATCTTTAAGTTGCTTACGTAAATTTTCGCCTAAATACCAAAGTTCTTTTTTCACTAATCGTTGATCATATTGTTGGGAAAGCCAAGCATCTGATTTACTAAAGACCATTTCCAACATACCAATTCGCGTTGAAAAGAACGGCCAGTTTTCGCACATTTCATGAATAATATCGTCTTTGTCTTGTTCGATAATTTGACGTATAGAGGCACCAGCCCCTAACCAAGCTGGTAGCATTAAGCGATTTTGCATCCAGGCAAAAATCCAAGGGATGGCGCGTAAACTTTCCACGCCGCCATTTGGATTGCGTTTTGCAGGGCGAGAACCAAGTGGCAATTTGGAGAGCTCCTGTTCTGGCGTCGCACTGCGGAAATAAGGCACGAAATCTTTATCGCCACGAACCACGCCACGATAAATATCGCAAGAAATAGTGGAAAGTTCGTCCATTACAGTGCGCCATTCTGGTTTTGGTTCTGGTGGCGGTAACAAATTTGCTTCTAAAATGGCGCTGGCGTAGAGATCAAAGGTTTCTACTGCCACAGCCGGTAAACCCAGTTTAAAGCGAATCATTTCGCCTTGTTCTGTCACACGTAAACCATTTTTTAGTGAACGAGGCGGTTGAGAAAGTAATGCCGCGTGAGCTGGCGCACCACCACGACCAATGGTGCCACCACGTCCGTGGAATAAAGTGAGTTCAATGCCAAGTTTTTCCGTTAAATTCACTAAGGCTTCTTGCGCACGATATTGCGCCCAAGAGGCAGCCATCATTCCAGCATCTTTGGCGGAATCTGAATAACCAATCATCACCATTTGACGATTATTGATCACGCCACGATACCAACCCACATTGAAAAGTTGAGTCATCACTTTTTCGGCTGCATCTAAATCGTCTAAGGTTTCAAATAGCGGCACAACAGGAATGTGATATGGCACGCCTGCTTCTTTTAAGAGTAAATGAACGGCTAAAACATCAGAGGCACTGCGTGCCATCGAAATAACATAACAAGCAATAACACCTTGTTTTTGTTGCGCAATGACTTTGCAAGTATCTAAAATTTCTTTGGTTTCAGGCGATGGCGTCCAGTTTTGCGGAATTAATGGACGGCGCGAGCTTAATTCCCGAATTAAGAAAGCCTGTTTATCGTCTTCCGTCCATTGAGAGTAATCGCCTAAACCAATATAGCGTGTGATTTCTGCAATGGCATCGGTGTGACGTGTGCTTTCTTGGCGAATATCCATTTGAGAAAGCGTCACGCCAAAACAACTAATACGGTGCAAAATATTCAACAATGAACCATTTGCAATAATGCGCATTCCGCATTGAATTAAAGATTGATAACAATCGTAAAGCGGCTCCCAAAGTTGGCTATCTTCTAAAATAATCTCGCTTTCGGATACGCGCGGTGTGCGATCTGATAGGTGATCATCAAAATAAGCTAATGTTGCCGTAAGTTGATTGCGTAAATTTTTCACCACAAAGCGATAGGGTTCTAAATGCTCGCCATATTTATCACGAAATTCATCGCTACATTTCACCATTGAAAGTTCATCGGCTAATTTGCTGATGTCTTGCAAGAATAAATCTGCTGCTTTCCAACGGGCAAAATAAAGTACTTTTTTGGTGATTTGTGCGGTGACAAATGGGTTTCCATCACGGTCGCCACCCATCCAAGAGGAAATACGCACAGGTTTTAATCCTACTGGCAAATCGTAACCTAAAAATTCACGAGCGGTTTCGTTGAGTTGGCGTAAAAATTCTGGTACAGCTTGCCACAAACTGTTTTCCAACATTGCAAATCCCCATTTTGCTTCATCAAATGGCGTTGGACGAACAGTACGAATTTCGTTGGTATGCCAAGCCTCAGCGATTAAGCGAAGTAATAGACGCTCAATAATATTGCGTTCTTTTTCCGTTAAATCATGATGTTCTAGCTTGCTTAAACATTTATTGATTTCAATGTGTTTATGAATGAGTGAACGACGTGTTGTTTCTGTTGGATGTGCGGTCAGAACAAGCTCAATTAATAATTTTTCAACGGTTTTATGCACCTCTTCTACAGAGGCATTTTGTTCTTTTAAGCGTTTGAAAAGTTCGCTTAAGGATTGAGAAGAACTTTGTGCTAGAGAATGTTCACGCGAAATCGTTTGATATTGTTCCGCAATATTCGTGAGGTTTAAAAATTGGCTGAAAGCGCGTGCGACGGGAATAATATTTTCATTAGAAATACTACCGAGCGTGTCGAGCAATTCTTGTCTTGCTTTATCATCACCCGCACGAGAATTACGAGAAAGTTTACGAATATTTTCGATTAACTCGAGAATATCGGCACCTTGTGCATCGTTGATTGTTTCTCCGAGAAAACGCCCTAACATACTAATGTTATTGCGCAGAGTGGTGTACTCTTGTGTCATAGGAACTCCTAAAAGTAAAAAATAAAACTCGTAAGTTGGCGATAGATATAACTAAAAATAGGGTGGAGGGCAAATGCTATTTATAGAAACATTGAAGATAATCAAGAAAAGCGAAAAAATAGCTAAAAAAGAACCGCACTTTTTAGTGATTGTTTAAAAAGTGCGGTTTATTTTTAATAAGTTTTATAAAATTGATTTAACGGATTTTCGAATAATAAGTTCAGGGCCAATATCAATACGGCTATATTGCTGAACGCCCTGATCTTTTTGGCTGATGCGCTCTAATAAAATATTCACCGCCTGTCTGCCTAATCGTAGCTTCGATTGGTGAATGGTGGTTAATGGTGGTGCGTAGAAACGTGAGGCATGAATATCATCATAGCCGATAATCGACATATCCTCTGGCACACGCAAGCCTTTTTCTGTCAGAGCGGAAATTGCACCGAGTGCCATCACATCGTTACAACAGAATAGGGCGGTTGGTAATTCCTCTTGAGCCAGTAAACGATTCATACATTCATAACCGTCTTCAGGCTCAAATGCACCTTCGAAAATCCAAGGTTCATGCACTTCAAGATTTGCATCTGCCATCGCTTTTAAAAAGCCTTCATAACGAGTTTTTGCTGTAGTTTTATTGAGTTCACCGCAGATAATCCCAATTTTTTTATGACCGCACTCAATGAGGTGTTGGGTTGCTAAATAACCGCCATCAAAACTATGATCATCAATTACATCGGTATTCGCATTTGGGCCCCAATCCATTACAACCATTGGAATACTGGAAAATGACGAAAGTAAATCTAATGAATCCTGTGTGTATTCAGAACACATCACAAGTAAGCCATCAACCCGTTTTTTTGCCAACATTTCTAAATGATTTTTGACTTTTTCAGGATCATTTTGTGTATTACACAAGAACAACGAATAACCTTGTCGATAGCAATGTTCTTCAACAGAATGAATAATCTCCGCAAAATACGGTGCTTCACTGGTCGTCACAATCATCCCAATGGATTTTGTGGTATTAACTTTCAAACTGCGCGCCACGGCACTGGGTGAATAATTAAGTTGCTTAATTGCCAATAGAACGGCTTCTTCCGTATCTTTTGCTACGAAACGGGTTTTATTAATAACATGAGATACTGTTGTGGTGGACACGCCAGCCATTTTTGCCACATCTTTAATTGTTGCCATATTCCGCTCCCAAAAAATTTTGCTCATTATAAAGGTTTGTAGAAAATTTCGTTACTTTTATTGAGATTTTTTTGTAAAAGGGATGATTTTTTTTTTAAAATCTTGCTACAATGCGCCATCATTTTTAGTGAGGAGAAAAACATGAGTGATTTTGGTTATGCAATGATTGCAGTTGTATTGAGTATGTCAGTCGTTTGTGGTTTGGCGCTTTCTATTTTTTAATCTATGATGTTTTAGGATCACCGCAGTTTGTTTTAAGACAAAGTGCGGTGATTTTTTTTCGGTGTTTTGCTTGCCTGTTTAAAATATGGTAAAACTAACGCCGTTTTATTCACAACATATATAGGAAGTTCTATGTCAAATT
The DNA here is from genome assembly GCF_001276515.1 of Haemophilus sp. C1. Taxonomy (GTDB): domain Bacteria; phylum Pseudomonadota; class Gammaproteobacteria; order Enterobacterales; family Pasteurellaceae; genus Haemophilus. The sequence goes on along the minus strand of NZ_LDVZ01000010.1, from coordinate 4,213 downwards.
TACAAGCAATTATTGAAGCTGCATTTGAAAAACGTGCAGAAATTACACCAAAAACCGTTGATGCAGCAACGCGCGCAGCAATTGAAGAAGTAATCGAAGGATTAGATTCTGGTAAATACCGTGTTGCAGAAAAAATTGATGGCGAATGGGTAACACATCAATGGTTAAAAAAAGCGGTTTTACTTTCATTCCGTATTAATGACAACCAAATCATTGATGGTGCAGAAACCAAATATTACGACAAAGTGGCATTAAAATTTGCGGATTACACCGAAGAGCGTTTTGCTCAAGAAGGTTTCCGTGTCGTGCCTTCAGCAACGGTGCGCAAAGGGGCGTATATTTCTAAAAACTGCGTATTAATGCCATCTTATGTAAATATTGGTGCATACGTTGGCGAAGGCACCATGGTAGATACTTGGGCAACGGTTGGTTCATGTGCGCAAATTGGTAAAAATGTGCATTTATCGGGAGGTGTAGGCATCGGTGGTGTATTAGAGCCATTACAAGCTAATCCAACCATTATCGGTGATAACTGCTTTATTGGCGCACGTTCAGAAGTGGTGGAAGGCGTTATCGTAGAAGATGGCTGTGTTATCTCAATGGGCGTATTCATCGGTCAATCAACCAAAATTTATGATCGTGAAACTGGTGAAATTCACTACGGCCGTGTACCAGCAGGTTCTGTAGTGGTATCTGGTAGCCTTCCATCAAAATGTGGAAAATATAGCCTATACTGCGCCGTAATCGTGAAAAAAGTGGATGCAAAAACTTTAGGTAAAGTGGGTATTAACGAATTATTACGTTCTATCGAAGAATAATTAAAATGCTGTAAAAAAAGACCGCACTTTTGAAAGTGCGGTCTGAAAATCAAAAGAAATTAAGCTGCGAACGGATCTCGTAAAATCATAGTTTCTACACGATCAGGACCAGTTGAAAGAATATCAATTGGTACGCCAGTCACTTCTTCAATACGTTTAATATAGTTAATGCAGTTTTGTGGTAATTTATTTACATCCGTGACGCGGAAAGTATTTTCTTTCCAGCCAGGTAATGTTTCATAAATTGGTTCTATTCCTTCCCAATCTTTCGCTGCTAATGGTGCATATTCAACGATTTCACCATTTGGCATTTTGTATGCAACACAGATTTTTACTTCATCAAAACCATCTAACACGTCTAGTTTGGTCATACAGAAACCTGAAATGGAATTGAGTTGGATTGCACGACGAATGGCTACGGCATCGAACCAACCACAACGACGTGGACGGCCTGTTACTGCACCAAATTCGTTACCTTTACGCGCAATTTCAGCACCCACATCATCAAATAATTCCGTTGTGAATGGGCCACCGCCTACACGAGTACAGTAAGCTTTGATGATACCAAGTACATAGTCTAAGTTACGAGGGCCAAAACCAGAACCTGTTGCAACACCGCCAGCTGTTGTGTTTGAACTGGTTACATACGGATAAGTACCGTGGTCGATGTCCAACATGGTACCTTGTGCACCTTCAAATAAAATGTGCTCACCATTTTTGCGTGCAGTATCAAGAATTGTAGTGATGTCTGCCACCATACCTGTGATTACATCGGCAATTGCCATCACATTATCTAAGGTTTTTTGATAATCGACAGGTTCAACTTTGTAGTAGTTCACCAATTGGAAATTATAGTATTCAAGGATATTTTTGAGTTTTTCGGCAAAGGCTTCTTTATCAAATAAATCGCCTACGCGTAAGCCACGACGAGCTACTTTATCTTCATAAGCTGGCCCAATACCACGACCAGTCGTACCGATAGCTTTTTTGCCGAGTGCTGCTTCACGGGCGTGATCCATCGCCACATGATAAGGCAAGATTAAAGGACAAGCTTCTGAAATTAACAAACGTTCACGAACTTTAATACCACGGCTTTCAAGTTCGCCCATTTCTTTCATTAATGCTTCAGGTGAAACCACAACGCCATTACCAATTAAGCAAGTTACGTTTGGATGTAACATACCAGATGGAATTAAACGTAATACTGTTTTCTCTCCATTGATGATAAGTGTGTGACCTGCGTTGTGACCGCCTTGGTAACGAACTACGTATTTTACGCGATCCGTTAGAAGATCGACGATTTTCCCTTTACCTTCATCGCCCCATTGAGCGCCTAAGATAACAACACTTTTTCCCATAATTTCCGCCTTTTATTCGGTTAAATTAGTCAAATGAACAGCCGTCTACTTTACTCTTTTTCGGTTTTAATCTCAATGATATAAAAGAAAAAGTGCGTTGATTTTTCACCGCACTTTAGGCTTTCTACTTTATTCAAATAAAGATTTGTGTAATGAACGAACGACTTCGTCAGCATGTTCACTTTGCACGAGCATACAAATATTGTTGGTACTCGCGCCATAACTAATCATGCGCACGTTGTAAGATTGAAGCGTATCAAAAATACGTTTTGCTACACCGGAAGCGATATGTAAGTCGTTGCCGATTAATGCGACTAATGATAATCCAGTATCGACTTTCACTGAACAATATTGGCGAAGTTCATCTAACAATTCGGTTGAAAGCAATTCTGCTCCTGAAGATGCGGAGCCTGTTTTATCTAATGTTAATGCAACGCTCACTTCTGATGTAGTGATAGTATCCACTGAAATTTTGTGTTTAGCCAAAATGTTAAATACATTCGCTAAGAAACCTTGCGCATGCAGCATACTTAAACTTGAAAGAGTGAGTAAAGTTTGATCTCGGCGTAATGCAATTGCACGGAAAGTTGGACGAGGTTGAGGATCGCGAGTAACCCAAGTTCCGCCCGCTTCTGGTGCTTTACTTGAACCTACATAAACGGGGATATTACTGCGAACTGCGGGGAGTAATGTGGCTGGATGTAGCACTTTTGCGCCAAAGGTTGCCATTTCAGCTGCTTCAGCAAAGCTCATTGTGTCAATACGTTGTGCAGCAGGAACAATGCGTGGATCAGTTGTGTAAATACCCGCAACATCAGTCCAAATTAAAACGTCTTTTGCATTTAATACTTCGGCTAACAAAGCAGCAGAGTAGTCGCTACCGCCACGGCCTAATGTGGTTGTTTTACCGCTTGGCTCACGTCCGATAAAACCTTGTGTAATGACTAATTCGCCTCGGTCTATTAATGGTTTTAAAATGCTATCGCTGTTTAATTGGGTTTGTTCATCATTCGGTGCGGCTTTACCAAAATGGTTATTGGTTGCAACAATTGTACGTACATCAACCCAAGTGCCCGATGCGTTTTGTTCACGTAAAATCTCAATAAAGATTTGAGTTGACATCATTTCACCGTGGCTGATGAGTTCGTCGGTTAATGCGGGAGAGGTTGCAAGACTAGCTGCTTCAGAAAGTGCGGTAATATTTTCAAGATATTTTTCAATAATCGGACGAACACGGCTGTCGTCTTTTAACTCATTCAAAATATTCTCTTGAATTTGACGGATTTCACCGATTAATTTTTCACGTTCTGTCGCTGCTACACCATTTGCTAACGTGACTAATAAATTCGTCACCCCAGCTGATGCAGAAAGCACGACTACGCGTGTATTTGGATCAGCGATGACAATTTTTGCACAAGCCGTCATCGCTGCATGATTGGCTACAGATGTTCCGCCAAATTTGGCGACTGAGAGATGGGACATAAGATACTCCTTGATGTTGTGTTTTTAGAATAATGAACATTAGAAATAACGATTTAGACATTTTTTGTCAAATAAATTTTAATTAAAAATGAATAGATAAGTGAGTAAAAGAGAAATAGCGATTAAAGTGCTAAAAAAGCCAATATCATATTGTAGAAATGTATAAAAAATAGTTGATGTGTTTTATTAATAATCAAATGAAAAGGAAAATCCAAATATTTTAAAAAAAGTATTTGACGAGTATAGTCAAAATCAGCATAATACGCCCCGCAAAGCCGATATGGTTAGGCAAATTAAGGTAATGGCTACATAGCTCAGTTGGTTAGAGCACAACACTCATAATGTTGGGGTCGCAAGTTCGAATCTCGCTGTAGCCACCAAATTTGCGGGACTGGCGAAATTGGTAGACGCACCAGATTTAGGTTCTGGCGCCGAGAGGTGTGTGGGTTCAAGTCCCTCGTCCCGCACCATTTATCGCTTTGTAAGTCAAATAGTAGTTGGGGTATCGCCAAGCGGTAAGGCACCGGGTTTTGATCTCGGCATCCCTAGGTTCGA
>NZ_LDVZ01000011.1 GCF_001276515.1 Haemophilus sp. C1 | reverse complement strand
CAACCAACCAACCAACCAACCAACCAACCAACCAACCAACCAACCAACCAACCAAAATAATAAAACCGTTGCGGTAGTTACTTCAACAATTGGTCGTCCAGAATTAGCTTTTGCTATTAAAAGCGTACAAAATCAGACTTATCCATGTAAGCATTATGTATTTGTCGATGGCAATATTTTCTGGGATAAGGCTAAATCTATATTAGAACAATTCCCTGATGTAATTCCTATTTACTTACCAATGAATACAGGAAAAAACGGAATTCTTAACGGTGCAATTAACGCTGCAGCTGCTTTTATTGTAGAAGAAGATATTATTTGTTATTTCGATGATGACAATCAGCTACGAGATGATCACGTGAAAAGCTTAGTAAATGTGATTGAACAAGGTGCTGATTTTGCTTATTCCTTACGCTCTTTTTACGATTCAAATCATCAATTTATTTGCCATGATGATTTTGAATCTCTAGGAAATTGGAATACAAAAAGCGATATTTTCGTAGATGTTAAAATAGAAGATATTCAGCAACAAATACATTTTAATTTTAACGGAATCAATGCTCATATCGATACCAATTGTTATGCTGTGCCTCGCGAAATAGCGCAGAAAGCTGCACATGGTTGGCATACTCCATCTATCGGTGATCGAGGATTTTTGTCTGCTTTAAAAAATTTGGGGTTAATGGGACAAACCTCAGGAAAATATACCGTAAAATACACGGTTGATTTTAATAAAATGATAGCAGTTCGTCGTTTCTTCCCTCAATTAACACTCTCAGATGAAATTAATGATCATATTTCTGCCGGCATATTAAAGCTAATTAATCAACAAAATATTGAATATTACGAAGGTCGCCCTTGGGCAAAGGAATAAAAATAAACATTTTTCATCAAAAAACATAAAAAATATTAATTCAGGCTTGACTTATTTCTCTTGTACTAGTTTAATAGTACAAAAATTTTCTAAAGGATATCAATATGCAAACTCAAGCCTTTATTGCGGTGACAGCTCAACCCGTTCCTTATTATGCTGACACTACTGCTATTTTTAATACACTTTGCCAACCTAATTCAAATTTTCTTCTACTCGACTCTGCCGAAATCGGGAGTAAAAACAGCTTACAAAGCCTTATCTTAGTCAATGCGGCGGTTAAAATAACGTGCTTAGGTCACAACGTCACATTTAAAGCATTGAATGAGAATGGAAAACAAGTTTTAAAAGAAATTCATCCAAAATTGACCGCACTTGGAAAAATAAGTGCGGTTAATTTTGATGATGAATTTTCCGTACAATTTTCGCCACTTGATAATCAACTCGATGAAGATAGCAAATTACAATCTGCCACTATTTTTGATGGACTGCGTGTTGTTTCTACTCTTTATCAACATAGCCAAACGGCTATTTTCTTAGGTGGATTGTTTGCTTACGATCTCGTCGCAAATTTTATTCCAATGGATGGCATTACATTGCAAAATGATGGTATCAACTGCCCTGATTACAGTTTCTATCTTGCCGATCACCTCATTACTATCGACCATCAAAATCAACAAGCAACACTCAAAAGTTTCTGTTTTGCTCAAGAAGAACAAGTCAATATTGCGAAAACCTCGCTTTCTATCGCACAAAAACTAAAAAATATTGATAACGTTCTTTCTATTAAAGCGGCAAGTGATGAAGTTAAAACAAACTTTGACGATCCTGAATTTACCGGCATCGTGAAAGCCTTAAAGCACCATATTAACATTGGTGATGTTTTCCAAATTGTGCCTTCTCGCCGTTTCTCCCTTGCTTGCCCGAATACATTAGCCAGTTACGCTCAACTCAAACAAAATAATCCAAGCCCTTATATGTTCTATATGAATGATGAAGACTTTATTTTGTTTGGTGCATCGCCAGAAAGTGCGCTGAAATATGCGCCAGAAAATCGTCAGTTAGAAATTTACCCAATCGCAGGTTCACGCCCTCGTGGTTTTGATGCTCACGGCAACATTGATCCTGAATTAGATGCACGTTTAGAACTGGAACTTCGCCTTGATCATAAAGAACAAGCGGAACATTTAATGTTAGTTGATTTAGCGCGTAATGATATTGCTCGAGTTTGCCAAAGCGGTACCCGTAAAGTCGCTGAATTAATGCAGGTAGATCGCTATTCTCACATCATGCATTTGGTCTCTCGCGTAGTGGGTAAATTACGCCCTGAGTTAGATGCACTTCACGCCTATCAAGCCTGTATGAATATGGGCACATTAACTGGTGCACCAAAAATCAAGGCAATGCAGCTTATTTATCAATTTGAGCAACAAAAACGCCATAGTTACGGTGGTGCGGTGGGCTATCTTACCTCTGATGGTCATTTTGATACCTGTATCGTGATCCGTTCTGCTTTCGTACAAAATGGGATAGCCCATGTACAAGCAGGTTGCGGCGAAGTATTGGATTCTGATCCACAAATGGAAGCCGATGAAACACGCCATAAAGCCGCGGCTGTCTTAAAAGCAATTCGTCAAGTTAATACACAAGCAAAATAAGGAAGAATTTTATGGCTAATATTTTATTTTTAGATAACTTCGATTCCTTCACTTACAACCTTGTGGATCAATTCCGTGTGTTGGGTCACAACGTCACAATTTACCGCAATGATTGTGATTTAGAAAAACTGGTAGAAACCGCACTCAATACACCTGACACCATTCTTGCACTTTCTCCCGGTCCAGGAACACCATCAGAAGCGGGGATTTTGCTGCCATTGATCGAACGCTTAAAAAATCAAGTGCCGATTATTGGAATTTGTTTAGGTCATCAAGCATTGATTCAAGCCTTCGGAGGTAAGGTTGTTCACGCTGGCGAAGTATTGCATGGTAAAGTTTCTCGTATATCTCATGATAACGAAGCCATGTTTAAAGATCTTGCTAATCCAATGCCTGTGGCGCGTTATCATTCTTTAATGGGACAAGATTTACCAAAAGAATTTATCGTCAATGCGGAATATAATGGCATTATCATGGCAATTCGTCATCGCGATTTACCTATTTGCTCATTCCAATTTCACCCTGAAAGTATTTTAACTGTGCAAGGTTCGCAATTATTACAACAATCAATTGAATGGTTGTTAAATAGATAAGACATTAAAAAGTGCGGTGATTTTTAACCGCACTTTAAAGGAGAAAAAATGATCACCGTATTCGGACTTAAATCCAAACTCGCACCACGTCGTGAGCAACTGGCAGAAGTAATTTATAACAGCCTCTACCTTGGCTTAGATATTCCGAAAGGTAAACACGCGATTCGCTTTTTGTGTTTAGAAAAAGAAGATTTTTACTACCCTTTTGATCGTAGCGATGATTACACAGTCATCGAAATTAACCTGATGGCTGGTCGTATGGAAGGCACGAAAAAACGCTTGATAAAAATGCTATTTAGCGAATTGGAGTATAAGCTCGGCATCCGTGCTCACGATGTGGAAATTACAATTAAAGAACAATCTGCGCATTGCTGGGGTTTCCGCGGAATGACAGGCGATGAGGCGCGCGATTTAGATTACGATATTTATGTTTAATAAAATATAGAAAATTAGCAAATCCATATACAAAGAAAAACAGGAATAGACTATGCAACACAACCAATTATTAGAACAACTTTATAGCGGACATTCACTTTCAACCTCAGAAAGCACCGTACTTTTTAATGCAGTCATCCAAGGTGAGCTTTCCAATGAACAAATTGCTGCAATGCTTATCGCTTTAAAAGTGCGGGGAGCAAATACTGAGGAAATTACGGGGGCGGTTGCCGCCTCATTACAAAATGCCAAAGCATTCCCACATCCAAATTATTCTTTTGCGGATATTGTAGGAACAGGTGGTGATGGGCAAAACACCATTAATATTTCCACCGCCAGTGCGATTGTGGCAGCATCAATGGGAGCCAAAGTAGCAAAACATGGCAATCGAAGCGTGTCAAGTAAATCAGGTGCTAGCGATGTATTAACCGCACTTGGCGTGAATGTGAACGTCACACCAGCGCAAGCTCGACAAGCATTAGATGAAATTAGTGTCTGCTTTTTATTTGCTCAACAATATCATTCTGGTTTCCGCCATGTTGCGCCAGTCCGTGCAGCTTTAAAAACGCGTACTATCTTTAATATTTTAGGGCCGCTTATCAATCCTGCTCGCCCGACTTATCATTTACTTGGCGTATATGCGCCTGAATTAGTAAAAACCTATGCTGAAACCGCAGTTGCCTTAGAACATCAACATTCCTTTGTTGTACATGGTTCTGGCTTAGATGAAGTCGCATTACACGGCGAAACACAAGTGGCAGAAATTAAAAATAGCAAAATTGAATATTTCACTTTAACGCCTGAAGATTTTGGCTTAAAAACACAATCCCTAGAAAGCCTTCGCGGCGGCGAACCACAAGAAAATGCTCAGTATCTGACCGCACTTTTACAAGGTAAAGGAAAGGCTGAACACGCTAATGCGGTGGCGGCAAACACGGCATTATTATTGAAATTATTCGGGCATGATGACTTAAAACAAAATGTGCAAAATGTATTGGCGCATCTTGCATCAGGTAAGGCCTTTGAAACATTACAGAAATTAACCACATATTAATAAAAAGCTAATTTGATACGCCACAATAAGAAGAAAAATGATGATCACTCAAGATTTTACCAAACCCATTGATTCTGCTACAGTGCTACAAAAAATTGTGCTTGATAAAGCACAATGGATTAAAGAAAAGGAAACTGAATTTCCGCTTTCACAATTTAAAGAAAAGATTCAACAATCTGACCGCTCTTTTTATGCAGCGTTAGCAAAAGGCACGCATCAAAAGCCCGCCTATATTTTGGAATGTAAAAAAGCCTCCCCTTCCAAGGGATTAATTCGTGCTGAATTTAATTTAGAAGAAATCGCCAATGTCTATAAACATTATGCCTCTGCTGTATCTGTTCTGACAGATGAAAAATATTTCCAAGGTAATTTTGAGTTCTTGCCTTTAGTTCGCGGTATCGTGAGCCAACCTGTGCTTTGCAAAGATTTTATGATTAGCGAATATCAAGTTTACCTTGCTCGCTACTATCAAGCGGATGCGATTTTATTAATGCTTTCTGTGGTAAACGATGAGACTTATCGTGTACTGGCAGATCTTGCACATTCTCTTGGTATGGGCGTATTGACTGAAACCAGCAATGAAGAAGAATTTGAACGCGCCCTTGCACTTGGTGCAAAAATTATTGGTGTTAATAATCGTAACTTACATGATTTGACAGTGGATTTAAATCGTGTTGTTGAACTCACCGAAAAATATGCTGACCGTATCCCTGCTGATGTACGTATTATTAGCGAATCAGGCATTTACAATCACAAGCAAATTCGTCAATTACAAAAAGTGGCGCATGGTTTCTTAATTGGGAGCAGCTTAATGGGCAACCAAGATTTGAATAATGCGGTTCGCTCGGTGATTTTTGGAGAAAATAAAGTATGCGGTTTAACGCGCGTGCAAGATGTCAAAATCGTTTATGAAAACGGTGCACTTTACGGTGGATTAATCTTCGTAGAACATTCAAAACGTTGTGTGAGTTTACGCCAAGCACAAGAATTGGTAACTACTGTCCCACTTCGATTTGTTGGTGTATTTCAGAATCAAGAAATTGATTTCATCGCCAAAATAGCGAGCCAGTTACAGCTTTATGCGGTGCAATTACACGGTGCAGAAACTGAAGCATTTATTACCGCACTTCGCCAACAACTACCAGAAAACACGCAAATCTGGAAAGCGATTTCTGTCAATACTGAAACCCAAAGTGCGGTCGATTTTACTGATGATTTGAATGTGGATCGTTATATTTTTGATAGTCAAACAGAGAAACAACAAGGTGGCACGGGTAAAATCTTTGATTGGTCATTAATTCCTGAAAATCTTAAACACAAGATTATTTTAGCCGGAGGCATCTCGCCAAATAATGTAGAACAAGCCATTCAGCAAAACTGCTTAGGCTTGGATCTTAATTCAGGAGTAGAAAGTTCCGCGGGTGTAAAAGATCAAGAAAAAGTGCGGTTAGTTTTTGAAAAAATTTGTTCTTAATCCAATCTAAGGCTGTGTTCTACAGCCTTTATTTTTGTTCTTTTTCAATCAAATAAGAACTCCTCTCAAATACAATAACATTCCGTTCACAATTTGGACATACTTCTGTTATAAATTCTTCATTTTTTGATTCTAGTCAAATTATTTTTGATAAAAACATTTATCATTGCGCAATTTCCACAATAAATGTGTGTCTTTGGAGTGATACTATGAATAATCCGGATGGCGTTTTTTCTGCGTTGGCAGATGTTTCTCGCCGAGATTTTATGAAATTATGTACCGCACTTGCGGCTACAATGGGGCTAAATTCTAAAGCTGGCGCAGAAATGACGGCAGCAATGACCAGTCCAGCACGCCCACCAGTGCTTTGGATTGGCGCACAAGAATGTACTGGCTGTACCGAATCTTTACTGCGTGCAACCCACCCAACTGTTGAAAATCTCGTGCTCGATTTAATTTCTCTTGAATATCATGAGGTACTTTCTGCTGCATTTGGTGAACAAGCGGAAGAAAATAAACATAATGCTATCCATAACTATTACGGCAAATATGTGCTTGTAGTGGATGGTTCCATTCCAATTAAAGACGGCGGTGTGTACTGCATGGTGGCAGGCAAACCAATTGTGGAACATATTCGTGAAGCCGCAAAAGGTGCCGCAGCTATTATTGCGATTGGATCTTGCTCATCTTGGGGCGGTGTTCCATCTTGCGGTGGCAACCCAACAGGTGCGGTCAGTCTTTCTGAAGTTTTACCAAAAGGCACTCCAATTATTAACATTCCTGGTTGCCCTCCTAACCCACATAATTTCTTAGCAACCGTTGCCTATATCATCACTTATAAAAAATTACCAGCAATGGATAAATTAAATCGTCCATTGTTTGCTTATGACCGTCTAATTCATGAAAACTGTTATCGCCGACCGCACTTTGATGCAGGCCGTTTTGCAAAAGAATTTGGCGATTATGGTCATCGTCATGGCTGGTGTTTATATCATTTAGGTTGTAAAGGACCAGAAACTTACGGCAACTGCTCGACACTAGAATTCTGTGATGTTGGTGGTAATAACTGGCCTGTGGGTATCGGACATCCTTGCTATGGCTGTAACGATCAAGGTATCGGTTTTACCAAAGGCATTTTCCAATTAGCGAACGTCGAAAATCCAACACCACGGGTGGAAAAACCAGATGTGAACAATGTTGAAGGCGAAGGTGCCTCAATGACGGCGATTGGCTTATTAGGCGGAGCTGCAGCCATTTTAGCGGGTGTCAGCGTTGTAACATTGAAAGAATTGAGCAAACAACATAAAGCGAACAAAGCAGCAGAAAATCAAGCCAATCAAGATCAAGGACACTAAAGATGGATAGACGAAATTTCCTTAAAGCAGGTCTGCTGGGAACTGTCACATCAGGTCTGCCCGTTGCAAAAGCCGAAGCGGTGGAAAATCTTCCGCCAATTCCTGGCGCACTTGGAATGCTTTATGATTCCACACTTTGTGTTGGCTGTCAGGCTTGTGTCGCAGAATGTCAGCAAGTGAACAAAACACCTGTTAATCCAAAAGGTGAGCAAACTTGGGCAAACAACGACAAACTCACGCCGTTCACACGCAATGTGATTCAAGTATGGAGCGATGGCGACGGCAAAAATAAAGATAAAACCGAAAACGGTTATGCTTATGTTAAAAAACAATGCATGCACTGTGTTGATCCAAACTGTGTTTCTGTTTGTCCGGTACAGGCTTTAACCAAAGATCCTAAAACTGGTATTGTTAAATATGATCCTGATATTTGTACTGGTTGTCGTTATTGCATGGTGGGCTGTCCGTTTGACGTGCCAAAATATGATTACGACAATCCATTTGGTCAAATCAGCAAATGTGAACTTTGCAACCAAAAAGGTGTGGAACGCTTAGATAAAGGTGAATTACCAGGGTGTTGTCATGTTTGTCCAACTGGGGCAATTATTTTTGGTACCCGTGAAGAACTTTTAGCGGAAGCAAAACGTCGTTTAAGTTTATTACGTGGCACCGAATATGACTATCCTCGCCAACATGTAAACAGCAAAGACACTTATCGCGCAACGGTGCCAGCCTATCAATATCGTATTTACGGTGAAAAAGAAGGTGGCGGTACACAAGTATTAGTGTTAAGTGCAGTTCCACAAGAAAATTTAGGTTTCCCTGAGTTAGATGATATTGCTACAGGTGCACGCGCAGCGCATTTACAACACTTCTTGTATCGCGGTTTGGCATTGCCACTGGTGGCATTAGCTGGTTTAACAATGATGACTTATAAGAATATGCACGGCGATAAGATTCGTGAACGAATTGAAGCGCAAAAAGAAGCAATGCGCCAAGCGCGTAAAGAAATGGAAGAAGCGGAGAATGAACATCATGGGTAATCCACGTCCAGTGGGCGGTCGATTAGTTTCCGCCAGTATTCTCTTTTTTGCACCTTTGGCTGTAATTTGTATCTTATTAATTATCAAACGTTTGTTCTTAGGTATCGGTTCCGTCACCGCACTTAACGGCGGTTATCCTTGGGGATTATGGATTTCCTTTGACTTACTTGTAGGTACAGGTTTTGCCTGTGGTGGTTGGGCATTAGCTTGGACAGTATATATTTTCAACAAAGGGAAATATCACCCTCTTGTGCGTCCCGCATTGCTTGCCAGCTTATTCGGCTATTCATTAGGTGGTCTTTCCATCACTATTGATATGGGACGTTACTGGCACTTGCCTTACTTCTATATTCCAGGTCAATTCAATACAAACTCGGTGTTATTTGAAACTGCATTTTGTATGACGATTTACATCATTGTGGTCACCCTTGAATTTGCGCCAGTTTGGCTCGGGTTCTTAGGATTGAAAAAATGGTTTAATAAGCTCAACAAAATTATGTTCTTTGTCATCGCACTTGGCGCACTATTGCCGATGATGCACCAATCATCTATGGGATCATTAATGATCGCCGCAGGTCATAAAGTGCATCAAGTATGGCAAAGCTATGAGGCATTACCAATCTTATCCTTACTCACTGCATTTATTATGGGCTTTTCTATCGTCATTTTTGAAGGTTGTTTAGTGCGCGCAGGTTTAGCAGGAAAAACACCAGATGAGCGTTCACTCTTTACCCAACTTGCAAAAGTGACCGCTGGATTAATCGCACTTTTCCTTGTAGTACGCTTTGGCGAGTTGATTTACCATGACAAACTCCATTATGTATTCGGATTCGATAAACTTGGTAAATTTGAAGCTTGGATGTTTTGGATGGAAGTATGGTTAATGACATTGCCATTACTCACTTTATTCCTTGGTGAGAAAAAATCTGATTCACGTTGGCTATTTATTTCAGCCTTGAGCATGTTACTCGGCGCAGCCCTATGGCGTTTAAATTATTCAATGATTATGTACGATCCAGGTAATGGCTATCGTTACTTCCCATCAGCAGAAGAATTGCTAATTTCTATTGGTTTCGTTTCCATCGAAATTTGCGCCTATATTTTAATAATTCGTCTATTCCCTGTCTTACCTGTTTTGAAAGAAAAATATCATGAAGACTCGGAACAAATTATTGCCGAAAAAGCACAATTCAGTAAAAAAATGAGCGGAGCAGAATAATGACTGAAAAAAAACGTATCTCAATCGACCCTATCACTCGCATTGAAGGCCATTTGCGTATCGATTGCGAAATTGAAAATGGCGTAGTTACAAACGCTTGGTCATCAGGCACAATGTGGCGTGGTATGGAAAATATCGTGAAAGGTTCAGATCCGCGTGATGCTTGGATGATTATGCAACGTATTTGTGGCGTTTGTACAACTGTTCACGCCATTATAAGTGTGCGTGCAGTGGAAGATGCTCTCGGTGCCAAAGTGCCAGTAAATGCACAATATATCCGCAATATGATTCTTTCTGCTCATAGCATGCACGACCATATCGTTCATTTTTATCAACTTTCTGCGATGGACTGGGTGGATATCACTGCGGCACTGAACGCCGATCCCGATAAAGCTGCTGAAATGCTTAAAGGTGTTTCAACATGGGGATTAAATAGTGCAAATGAATTCCGCAACGTCCAAAATAAAATCAAATCTTTAGTTGAAAGCGGTCAGCTTGGTATTTTTGCAAATGGCTATTTCGGTCACCCTGCAATGAAATTACCGCCAGAAGTAAACCTAATCGCGGTGGCTCACTACTTACAAGCACTTGAATGTCAGCGTGATTGTAACCGTATTGTGGCATTACTCGGCGGAAAAACACCGCACATTCAAAACTTAGCAATTGGTGGCGTAGCAAATCCAATCAACTTAGACTCTCAATCAGTATTAAACTTAGAACGTTTAATGTTTGTAAAATCCTGTATTGATCGTTTAAATGACTTTGTTACCCAAGTTTATCGTGTTGATGCAGCTATCATTGCGGCTTATTACCCAGAATGGCTCAATCTTGGTAAAACATCAGGTAACTACCTTTCTGTGCCTGAATATCCAATTGACGGAGATAATTCTAAATTTGCTTTAACGGGTGGCTATATTGAAAACTTCGATATGTCGACCTTCCGTCCAATTACCCAACAAAAAGATGAATTTGTTGTAAAAGGCATTAAAGAAAGTGGTAAACACGCTTGGTATGAAGACGATGAACCGCTTGAACCTTGGGCTGGTTTAACACGTCCAAAATATACAGGCTGGCAAGATGAAGGAAAATATTCATGGGTTAAAGCGCCAAGTTTCTACGGAAAAGTTGTTGAAGTGGGCCCTCTTGCTTATTTAATGTGTAACTTAGCCAATGAAAATAAAGATACATTACATCACTTTAACCATATTAAAGGGTTGTATGAAGAACTAAGCGGTAATACCTTATCTGTTGATCATTTACATTCAACCTTAGGGCGTATTATTGCTCGTACCGTACATTGTTGCGTGCTAAATAATATTCTTGAACAACAATGGAAACTACTTGTTGATAATATTGGCACTGGCGATACTGTTGCTTATCTCAAAACAGACATTCCACAAACAGGTGAGTTTAAAGGTGTTGGTTTTGGTGAAGTACCTCGTGGTATGCTCTCTCACTGGGTTGTTGTTAAAAATGGCAAAATCGAAAATTATCAAGCTGTTGTCCCATCGACTTGGAATGCAGGCCCTCGTAACCAAAATGATGAAATGGGGCCTTATGAGCTTTCCATCATCGGTACACCTGTGGCAGATCCAACAAAACCATTAGAAGTTGTACGCACCATCCACTCTTTCGACCCTTGCATGTCATGCGCAGTGCATGTTGTGAACACAGAAAATGGTGAAGTCACACAAGTGAAGGTGCTCTAATGAAGCCATTAATCTTAGGCGTTGGTAATATTTTACTCGGCGATGAAGGCGTGGGCGTACGAATCGCCCAAGCCCTAGAAAATCGCTTTGAAATTTTACCGCACTTTGACGTGGTTGACGGTGGCGCTTGTGGCATGGAATTACTAGATGAAATGGCAAATCGTGAGCATATCATCATCATCGATGCCGTACTTGCCAATAAACAGCCAGGAGAAATCATTGTGCTTCATGATGAGCAAGTGCCAGTATTTTTCTCGCGTAAAATTTCACCACATCAACTTGGTATTTGTGATGTGCTTTCTGCGTTAAAATTAACGGATGAATTCCCTAAAAACCTATGTTTAATTGGGATTCAACCAGAAACTTTTGAGCCGCAGATTGCATTAAGTGAAACAATTCAAAAACAATTTCCAGAAATTTTTAAAACATTAGAAAACGTTTTAAAAGAGTATGGACTTCACGTTCAAATGTAGATGAGAAATAACACATTTCACGCACGCCATATTTGCTCTTATGGTATGCTTGAATTGTTGAAATTCAACTCGCTATAAATTTTAATAATTATGTATCGACACGAAAAAACACCAGAAAATACCACCGCACTTGAAGGAGTTATTCAAGGCTTCTCCGAAGAGCCATCTTCAATCTTCCAAAACGAAATGCGAAAAGTTGCAGAAGAAATGAAAGATCTTCCTTTCTATCGAAAAAGTATCGACTGTTATTGTCCTAAATTTGTACTTTTTGAAAACCAATGGATAGGTACAGTTGTGACACCTTGGATGTTAAGTATTGTCATTTTGCCAGGCAAAGATCAAGAATGGGAACCGCGTGAAATTGGAGATAAACTTTCAGTGCAACTGCCCTATAAAACCTTCACCTTCACAGTGAGTAGTTTAGAAAATATTCCACAATATCTTAGTTGCTCCCTTCATTCTCCGATTGCTCCTGCAATGACAAATACTCAAGCAGCTCAACTCGCGCAAGATTGCCTCAGAATGATTTTATCTATGCCAACAAAAGCAACAACTTTTGATCCAGATCGACGTAATTTATTCCGCGCGATAGTAAAATAGACACAAATTTCAATAGGAGTGAAAGTATTATGTGTTTAGGTGTTCCAGGCCAAATTGTTAAGATTGGCGAAAGCGCTCTTCAACTTGCCACCGTGGATGTATGTGGCGTACAACGTGATGTGAATATTTCTCTAGTCTGCAGTGGAGATCCTGTCGATTTACTTGGCAAATGGGTTCTCGTTCATGTTGGCTTTGCAATGAGTATTATTGATGAAGATGAAGCCAAGAAAACCCAAGAAGCCCTACTCGCCATGAGTCAACTAGAACACGAAGTTGGGGATTTTTTAGGATTAAATCAAAAATAAAAAGTAGGCATAATGCCTACTTTTTATATTTAGCTATAACCCCTCAATCGCTTTATACTGCTCTTGGATTTTTTCTAATCCAGATTGGTATTCCGCTTGTTTTTCGCGTTCTTTCGCAATCACTGCTTCAGGTGCTTTAGCCACGAAAGCTTCATTGCTGAGTTTGTTCTCGATACGTTTAACTTCGTTTTGATATTTTTCAATCTCTTTGGTTAAACGCACAAGCTCTGCTTCTTTATTGATAAAGCCAGCCATTGGCACGAGTAATTCAGCATTGCCAACGAGTTTCGCTACCGCAAGCGGTGCGGTTTCATTTGCAGCTAATACTTGAACGTTGTCTAATTTCGCCATGGCTTTTAAAAGAGCGGTCTGTTTTTCGAGAATTTTTGCGTTTTCTGCGCTTAAATTACGGAATAGCAGATCTAAGCCTTTGCTTGGTGCGATGTTGCTTTCTGCACGAATATTACGTACCGCAACGATCACTTCTTTTAACCACTCAATTTCAGCTTCTGCTTCTAGATCAAAGCCGTTCTCTTCCACTTGTGGGAAAGGTTGCAACATAATGCTGTCAGCCGTAATGCCGACAAATCCTTTCACTTTTTGCCAAATTTCTTCGGTAATAAATGGAATGAGCGGATGTGCTAAACGTAATAATTTTTCTAATATGTGAACCAAAGTTTGGCTTGCTGCACGAATTTGTGCTGCATTACCGTTTGCAAATACTGGTTTGGTAAGCTCTAAATACCAGTCACAGAATTGGTTCCAAGTAAATTCATAAATCGCATTGGCACAAAGGTCAAAACGATATTGGCTTAATGAATTACGGAAAGTTTCTACTGTGCGATTGAATTCCGATTGAATCCAACGATCGGCTAATGAAAACTCGATCTCGCCTTCACTTAAATCTAACTTGTCATTCGTTAATACGAAACGGCTTGCATTCCACAATTTATTACAGAAGTTACGGTAGCCTTCTAAACGTTTCATATCCCAGTTGATATCACGACCATTTGAAGCCAACGCCGCTAATGTAAAACGCAATGCGTCTGTACCGTGAGCAGCAATGCCGTCCGCAAATTCTTTACGGGTTGCTTTGGCAATTTTCTCTGCTAATTGCGGCTGCATCATGTTGCCAGTGCGTTTTTCAAGTAAATCTTCAAGGCTGATACCATCAATCATATCGATTGGGTCAAGCACGTTACCTTTTGATTTCGACATTTTTTGACCTTGCTCATCACGGATCAAGCCTGTTACATACACAGTTTTAAATGGCACTTGTGGTTTGCCGTTTTCATCTTTCACAAAGTGCATCGTAAACATAATCATACGTGCAACCCAGAAGAAGATGATATCAAAGCCAGTGATTAACACATCCGTTGGATGGAACATTTTGAGCTCTTTAGTTTGCTCTGGCCAACCTAAGGTAGAGAACGTCCATAAGCCTGATGAGAACCACGTGTCTAACACGTCTTCATCTTGTTTGAGTTCAACCGCAAAATCTAAGTTGTATTTTGACCGCACTTCTTCTTCATTGCGTGCAACATACACGTTACCTTCCGCGTCATACCACGCTGGAATGCGGTGTCCCCACCAAAGTTGGCGGGAAATACACCAATCTTGAATATCACGCATCCAAGAGAAGTAAAGATTTTCATATTGTTTTGGCACGAATTGGATTTCGCCGTCTTCCACCGCTTTAATCGCCACATCAGCAAGCGGTTTCACGCTTACATACCATTGGTCGGTTAACATCGGCTCAATCGGTACACCGCCACGGTCGCCATAAGGCACTTTAAGATCGTGTGGTTTGATTTCGTCTAATAAACCTAGCGCTTCAAAATCTGCCACGATTTTCTTACGGGCAGCGAAACGCTCTAAACCACGGAAATCAGCAGGAATAGTCGCTTCATAGCCGGCAAGCGGTTTGCCATCGGTACCGATAATTTCCGCTTCATCACGAATATCTGCATTTAAGGTTAAGACATTAACCATCGGCAAGCTGTGACGTTTACCCACTTCATAGTCGTTGAAGTCATGGGCAGGCGTGATTTTCACCACACCGGTACCGAATTCACGATCTACATATTCATCGGCAATAATCGGAATTTCACGGTTTGCCAATGGCAGAACCACCGTTTTTCCGATTAAAGATTGATAACGCTCATCTTCCGGATGCACCGCCACCGCCGTATCACCTAACATGGTTTCTGGACGCGTGGTTGCCACCACTAAATAATCTTTACCATCTGCCGTTTTTGCACCGTTTGCTAACGGATAGCGGAAATGCCAAAGAGAACCTTTGCTCTCTTTATTTTCCACTTCTAAATCAGAAATTGCGGTATGAAGTTTTGGATCCCAGTTTACTAAACGTTTACCACGGTAAATCAAACCTTCTTCGTGCAAACGAACAAACACTTCTTTTACCGCGTTAGATAAACCATCATCCATAGTGAAACGCTCACGTTCCCAGTCGATAGAGTTACCTAAACGACGCATTTGCTGGCTGATTGTGCCCCCTGAATAGGCTTTCCAATCCCAAATTTTGTTGATGAACGATTCGCGGCCATAATCATGACGAGTTTTGCCTTCTTCTGCAGCAATTTTACGCTCTACCACCATTTGGGTCGCAATACCCGCGTGGTCTGTTCCCGCTTGCCATAAGGTGTTATGCCCTTCCATACGGTTAAAACGGATTAAGGTATCCATTAAAGTTTGTTGGAAAGCGTGCCCCATGTGTAGGGAACCCGTTACGTTCGGTGGTGGAATTGCAATGCAATAGCTCGGCGCGTTTTCATTTTCAGACGGTTTAAAGTAACCGCTCTCTTCCCAATGTTGATAAAGGGCTTGTTCTACCGCAGACGGATTAAAACGGTCTGCCATTTCGAATTTTTGTGTCATTGTTGTTTCTTCTTTGTTATTTAAATCGTAAATTTGATAAATATCATTTATGTGATTATCGAGGTATGATCTCATATTTTTGCTAATCTCAGAAATTAATTTATATAGTTTCTGATATAAGTCAAAAACATCCGTAGCGGATAAAGATAATTTTTTTATGCTCTCCGTCGTAGCCATTTCTATGAGTATAAGCATTTCTATACTTTATAATTTTTTCACTGTCTACATAGGAATTTTTAAGATTAAAGCCAAACAACTTATTAAATAATAAAATAATTTTATCTGGATTATTTACAGTTTTTTTTAAATAATAATCAAAAACTTCTGAGGCACTAGAGAATTTGTTTCTAACTCTATTTTCAAAATGATTTACTCTATTAACAAAAGAGGCTTCATCTTTACTAGTTTCATATTTGTTTAATATAAGTAACAATTCATGAATAAACCCTTCAAATATTGATAGAATTGAGCAATATATTGCTGCACAACACTGATTTTTATCAGTGGCTTCATTCTTTATGAACTCAATCAATACGTTAATTTCATTAAGATTATTTTCTGTTTCATGGAGCTTAGGTTCTAATTCTTCAGCAAGATCTAATAAATTAAAAAATTTATCCAAACCTTTAAAAAGATGATCTAACTCAGATATTATACTATCTAGCTCTTTATCAAATTCATCAAAATCTATTTCTTCATTTTCCATAATTATTTATTTTAAATTTTATAATATAAAACCGTTCTTCACTCGGATAAATCCCTCGAATCACGTCTTTCAACTCATCTAACCCCATATTTTCCTGCTTCGCATGTTGTTCTGTCAATTCATCAAGAGTAATCGGTGAAACGCTTAACACTTCAATAGTGCAGAAATATTGATTATCTTCAAATCGACCAACACTTAAAATATCACCAGCTTTAAAATGGCTTTCGGATTTATCTCGAATGGTGATGGTTTTACGCCCCGCGAGAATATCGGCTTCAAAGCGTTGGTAGAAGGTGATGTCGTTGGATTGCATTTTGATCCTTAAAGTGCGGTTAGGATTTAGAAAGTTTTTACAAAAACTATCTCAATTCTTTCTTTAAACGATCAATTTCATTTAATAAGCGATATTCTTCTTGATGGCAGAAACTCGCAGGGCCGAGTTTTTCGCCTTCAGGGGTACAGAGAACTTGCTGATATTGTTGTTCTAGTATTTGTAATATTTTTCGTTTTTCTGTATTTGGATCATTCTTTTGTTTTATTTTAGCTGGAGCCAGCGATACTTTAGATGAAACTTGAGCTTCTTGCGTTTTTTGTTGAGTAGTCATCTCTACCGTTTTTTCAGCTTCAACCATTTTTTCTTGTTCAACCGCTTCAGATTTCTGATCTACAACAGAAGTTTTTTCTTTATTTTCCTCTAAAAGAACTGTTTCCTTTTTAACATCCTGTTCTGCTACTTGTTGAGTTGCTTCAACTTTAGGTGTTGCTTCAACTTTATTTTCCTGTTTCTCACAAGCTGAAATCATCAATACAGCTGTTCCTAATAATAAATTTAAGCAAAATTTGGTTTTCTTCATAATTACTCCATTCTGTTATGCTATATTTTCTGTAGAAAGTACCCATCCCAAGGTTCTTAACTGTTTATAACGTTCTCGAGCTTGTGTTTTTAAGGCATCATCTTTCGGTACAAAATCAATAATTTGGGTAAAACTATGGCTAAAATCGGGGATTTCTTGTTGCAAATTAATTAATACATCACGACGTTGTAAATTTCGTTTCCCAAGCCATGAAATCTCAATCGGTGTGGGATATTGCGTTGCCTCACCCGATAAATTATGCGGAACAAATTCATTGGGATCTCGTTGCCACAAACGCTCGTCAATCTCTAGCGCTTGAGCCTCACTTTCACAGCTAATTAATACTTTTTTCCCTGAGCGCCATATTGAGGCAGCAAGATTACAGGCTATTTCTTCGACAGTTAACGTACAATCTTCCGTAAGAATGTAAAATTGTGCAATTTTTGCCATTTTAGCCCCATTATTTTCTCAATCTTGCCCTATAAAAAGGGTAAAATTTTAACGAAAAAACCCTAAAAAATAAATAATTAAATATACATTATTACAAATGCGTAGAAATCCACCGCACTTTTATGATCTATGTCACAAAACTGATTTTTAACGTTTTTATTACGTTCCACTCATAACTCGGAAGTGTTAAAATCACTTGCATTTTAATTTTCATTCAATTCATAGGAGTACAGAATGGCATTTCGTATTGAAAAAGACACAATGGGTGAAGTTCAAGTTCCAGCAGATAAATATTGGGCTGCACAAACTGAGCGTTCACGCAATAACTTTAAAATTGGTCCTGCCGCATCAATGCCACATGAAATTATCGAGGCTTTTGGCTATTTGAAAAAAGCAGCCGCATTTGCTAATCATGATTTGGGTGTATTACCTCTTGAAAAACGTGATTTAATTGCTCAGGCTTGTGACGAAATTTTAGCAAATAAATTAGATGATCAATTCCCACTTGTTATTTGGCAAACCGGTTCTGGTACACAATCTAATATGAATGTGAATGAAGTAGTTGCCAATCGTGCGCATGTGCTAAACGGTGGAAAATTAGGTGAAAAATCCATTATTCACCCAAATGATGATGTGAACAAATCACAATCTTCAAATGATACTTTCCCAACGGCAATGCACATTGCAGCATATAAAAAAGTAGTTGAACATACCATTCCTTGTGTTGAACGTTTACAAAAAACTTTTGCGGTAAAATCTGAAGCCTTCAAAAACGTGGTAAAAATTGGCCGCACTCACTTAATGGATGCAACGCCACTCACATTAGGTCAAGAATTTTCGGCTTATGCTGCTCAATTGGATTTCGGCTTAAAAGCATTAAAAAACACCCTTCCACATTTAAGTCAATTAGCATTGGGTGGTACTGCGGTTGGTACAGGTTTGAACACGCCGAAAGGCTATGATGTGAAAGTGGCAGATTACATTGCGAAATTCACCGCACTTCCGTTTGTCACCGCAGATAATAAATTTGAAGCATTAGCCGCTCATGATGCAATTGTTGAAACTCACGGTGCATTACGTCAATTAGCAATGAGTTTATTTAAAATTGCGAACGATATTCGTCTATTAGCATCAGGCCCTCGTTCAGGAATTGGCGAAATTTTAATTCCTGAAAATGAACCAGGTTCTTCAATTATGCCAGGTAAAGTAAACCCAACTCAATGCGAAGCGATGACAATGGTCTGCGCACAAATATTTGGTAACGACACCACTATCGCATTTGTGGGCTCACAAGGTCACTTCCAATTAAATGTGTTCAACCCTGTAATGATTGCAAACTTCTTACAATCTGCTCAATTATTAGGTGATGCTTGCGTATCTTTCGATGAACACTGTGCAGTGGGTATTGAGCCAAACTATCCAAGAATTAAACAACAACTTAAAAATTCATTGATGTTGGTGACCGCACTTAATACGCATATTGGCTATGAAAACGCAGCTAAAATTGCAAAAACGGCTCACAAAAATGGCACCACATTGCGTGAAGAAGCGATTAATTTAGGTTTAGTTTCTGCCGAAGATTTTGATAAATGGGTTCGCCCAGAAGATATGGTCGGTAGCCTAAAATAATTCACCGAACAAATTAACATCAGTAATATTAAAGGCGAGTAAAATTACTCGCCTTTTTACTCGTTTCTCATTTGTTTTTTAATGCGGTTTGTTATAATCAACACAATTTTATTCACGGCAATTTATTATGAAAATGAAATCCCTTTTTGTGGCAATAATCACGTTTTTTTCTGCCGCACCTTTTGCTCATTGGCAACCCATCGGAAATGCCGAATACACATGGGGACCGTTCCATGTTTATACCATTGGTTTATTTTCCGAAACTGGCACTTATCAAGAAAATGAACGCCCATTAATGCTCTCTTTCAAATATGAAAAACCCATTGAAGGAAAAAATTTCGCGATTACCCTTATTAAAGAAATCGAAACCTTAAAACTTAATGATGGCGATACTCAAAGTTGGCTTAAAGAAATGCAAGCGACCTTTCCTGATTTTTCCCCTAACGATATCTTGAACTATATTGCCTTACCAGATAGAGGCTACTTTGTATTAAATGATACTGTTTTGGAACATGATTTTGATGCTAAATTTAATCAAGCATTTATCGGCATCTGGCTTGCACCGAATAGTACTTTTGTAAAACTTCAGCCACAATTATTAGGCAAAACGAAAAGCAATCATGAAGCGGCTGAATTTTATCTCAAACCTGAAAGTGAATCCGTTGATGAACAAGATTCAATGCCTGAATTGCCGCCACATTATTTATTAGATAATCAGAAAAAATCTGAAGGATAAATTCAGTTTTTATATTTTGAACCATAAAAAATACCTGTTTCCAAATAAATTTTATAATCAAGGAAACAGGTATTTATGCATTATGGCTTGTTAAAATTTTTCCCAAACAGGGATAACTCCCTCAACTAAATCTAAATTTTTTCCTAACTCAATCCAGCCACAAGGGAAATGAAAATCAGAACCAACGGATCCCTGCAGATCAAATTCTTTTGCCCAATGAGCAAGCATTTGACGTTGATCTTTTGTCTGACCACAATCCGCCATTTCCATGCCATCACCGCTCCAAGCCTTAAAATCGGTTATCAGCTTACGCACCCATTTCCCCGTCATGTTATAACGTAATGGATGTGCAATAACGGCTATACCGCCTGCGGCATGGATTGTCTCAATCGCGGTGGGAATATCAGTCCATTCTACTTTGACAAATGCCGATTTTCCTTGCCCTAAATAGCGTTTAAAGGCTTGACCATCATTAGATACCTTACCAATCTGCACCAAATAACGTGCGTAATGAGCACGCGTAACTTCACCATCAGCTAAAGCTTTAGCCCCTTCATAAGCATGAGGAATCCCTGCTTTTTCTAATTTATCGCCAATTTCCACCGCTCTTTTTTCGCGTAATGCTTTTTGGCTTTGCAAAAGTGCGGTCATTTTGGGATGAGTTTTATCGAAGTTTAATCCTACAATATGGATCCCTCGCCCTTCCCAATTTGTGGAGATTTCTACTCCAGTAATCAATTCAATGCCTACTTCTTTCGCTGCAGTCTCAGCTTCATCAATACCCGCAATCGTATCATGATCGCATAATGCCAACACGTTCACGCCTTGCGCATAAGCACGATGCATTAATTCAGTTGGGCTCAACACCCCATCTGATGCGGTGCTATGGCAATGTAAGTCGTATTTTTTTGTCATTATTTAATATTTTTTACTAATTCTTTTACTAATTTTGGACCATGATAAATCAATCCTGAATAAACTTGTAACAACTCGGCGCCAGCCTCAATTTTCTCTTGCGCATTTTGCAAGCCATCAATGCCGCCGCTACCAATAATCGGAATCTGACCTTTCAGTTCTTGATGTAATCGCTTAATAATCTCTGTGCTTTTATGCTGTAACGGCTTTCCACTTAATCCGCCTTGCTGTTCCGCATTTTTCATCCCCATAACAGTATCACGAGAAATCGTGGTATTCGTTGCAATAACGCCATCCATTTTATGGCGAACCAATGTATCCGCAATTTGCACTAATTCACTTTCCGTTAAATCTGGTGCAATTTTTACTGCAATCGGCACATATTTATTGTATTGGTTTGTCAAAATAGCTTGACGATCCTTGATGCTTCGCAATAAATCATCGAAATAATCACCATATTGTAACTGACGCAAATCTGGTGTATTGGGGGATGAAATATTCACCGTAATGTAACCAGCGTAGTTATAGGCTTTGTTCAAACAGAAAATATAATCATCTTTGCCTTGTTCCAAAGGTGTGAATTTATTCTTACCAATATTGATACCAATCACGCCTTGATAACGGGCGTTTTTCACATTTTCTATAAGATAGTCAATACCATTATTATTAAAGCCATTACGGTTAATAATGCCTTCAGCTTCAATCAAACGAAACTGACGTGGCTTTGCATTCCCATCTTGTGCAACGGGCGTGACAGTTCCTACTTCCAGAAAACCGAAACCCAATGCACCAAAGCCATCAATCGCATCACCATTTTTATCTGCCCCTGCAGCCAATCCAATAGGATTAGGAAAATTCACCCCCATTACCGTTTTAGGAAAGCCTTTGGGTGCATGAATAAGAGATTTTAAGATCGGTTGAAATAAAGGATTACCGGCTAATTTCAAGCATTGAATCGTGAAATTATGAGCCTTTTCAGCATCCATTTGGAAAATGCCGTGACGAAACAATTGATACATACTCGTTTATCTCTCGGGATAGTTGACTGTAAGAAAGTGCGGTTAATTTTTACCGCACTATAAAGGTAAGGTTGCTCGTATTCTACGAGGAACAAAGATGATGTGCAAATAATAAAAAATCTAATTAATAAAAAATCATCCTATTTCTCATTAGAGTTATCATAACACATAAAATTTTATATATTTTTTATAAAAAATTAATATTGATTTTTCTATTGGTAATGATTATAGTTGAAAAGTAAAAGAGCTCAACCAATTGGAGAAATAATGAAGTCTAGTTTCAAATCATTTATCATCTTAGCTTATCCCCTAATACTATTGATTAGCGAAATAATTTATCGAAATATATTTAATATTCCTCCACTTGGTCGTTATATTGAAACTTACAGCATTAACTTATTACTTATCATTTTTCTTCTTTTCTCAAAATATAAAATCACTAAATTCTTTGTTTGTTTATTTTTTGCATCCTCTGTTATTATTAACTCTGGACATTACGCAGTATATGATAATTGGATCAATGGCACAAATTACTTCCTGATGTTCAAAGAAATTGGGGAAGTCTCTCATGTTGGTATTACAATGTTGGATCGCGTTGGACCACCTGTAATTTACTCCTTATTGGAAACTATTATTTTTATTTCTGCATTATTTTTATATCCTACAAGAAAAGTAAGCAAGTATTGTATATCTGATATTTTATTTATTTGCTTATTCCTCTACTTATTTAGTAGATCATTTTATTCTACGCAAGAATTAGGCGTTACTTCAAATCCTGCTTACTCTAGAGTAAAAAGTAATTTCTTTTCTGTAGGTAATTTCATCGGAAAAGTTATTCCTTATGAAACATTCAACTTAAGTCAAGTAAAAGACTATTTACACCCAACGCCCTCAATTATATCTTCACCTGATGTAAAAAATATTATTTTTATTATGGGAGAAAGTTTAACTTCAAAACACGTCGATTATTTCGGTTATGAACGAGAAACTATGCCTTTTATTCGACAATTAGCCAACGAAAATCCTAATGTTTTATTAAAAGAAGCGTATAGTGCAGGCTTAATGACCGCCATCTCTGTACCTGCACTTTTCAATGCAATTCCCCGTCCAAATGGACTAAAACAAATAATGAAAGGCGATACGAATTTCTTCAAACTAGCAAAACTTCAAGGATTTGATACTCATTTTTATACTGCACAACCAGAACGTGCAATGATGATTATGAGTATTATGGGAAAAAGTTGGATGAATCACCAAATCACCCCAACACAGCTAGGTTTATCACCAGAGCAAGGAATGAATGATCATAAACTTTTTCCTCTATTACAGAAGATTGATCTTAACAAAGAAAAGAATTTTATTGTATTACATCAGAGAGGTTCACATGGTCCTTATGCTGAATACCTAACCGAAGAAGAAAAAATATTTAAAGATGGTTCACCATTAGATAATTATGACAGCACAGTTTATAATACTGATCAATTTATTCAAAAAGTATTTAATTATCTCAAACAACGAGGAAAAAATGATTATGTTTTAATTTATACCTCAGATCACGGGCAATTTGTTACCAAAAATCATTACAATCAAGGGACAACGGCAGAAGATCAATATCTTGTACCAGTATTTATTTATACAAAAAATGAAAAGATCCAACAAAAATTAAAAGAATTCGATCAGTGTAAGCGATTATTCCATCAACAACTTTCAACTTTAGTTATCAATATTATGGGATTTGATATGCCTATATCTAGTTGTGAAAATGGTGTCATTAATTCACACATGATTACTGGTGATTATGGCTATCTTTCTGTTAAACCAGCAAATCCACCAGCTTTTATTAATCCTAATAGAAAATAATACTTTATCTTGATAAAAAGTTTAAATTGAAAAAACATTAAAGAAAGCTCAGTAGATATTTCTGCTGAGTTTTTTATTCAGGAAAAACGCTCTAAAAGTGCGGTTGATAATTCAAAGAAAATTGGCTATATAAAAAACCGAACCCAATCGGGTTCGGCTTTAATTATGTTGTGTTTGAAAATTATGCTTTCAGTATTATTACTTACGCTAATTCCGCACGTAATTTTTTGGTTACATCCACCATCACTTTTAATTGATCGATAGTTTCTGTCCAACCACGTGTTTTTAAGCCACAGTCTGGGTTTACCCATAAGCGTTCTTTTGGAATTACTTTTAACGCTTTGCGTAATAAGTGTTCAATTTCACCTGCGGTTGGTACACGTGGGCTGTGGATATCATACACACCTGGACCGATGTCATTCGGATAGTTGAATTTCACGAAGGCATCTAATAATTCCATATCTGAACGTGAAGTTTCGATGGTAATCACGTCTGCATCTAATGCAGCAATCGCTGGTAAGATGTCGTTAAACTCGGAATAACACATATGCGTGTGAATTTGTGTATCATCTTGCACGCCCATTGAGCTTAAACGGAATGCTTCGCCTGCCCATTGCAAGTATGCATCCCAATCTGCACGTTTAAGTGGTAAACCTTCACGAATTGCTGGCTCATCAATTTGGATAACTTTAATGCCCGCGGCTTCTAAATCTAACACTTCATCAGATAATGCTACGCCGATTTGTTTACATACGGTTGAACGTGGAATATCGTTACGCACAAATGACCATTGTAAAATAGTTACAGGACCAGTAAGCATTCCTTTCATTACACGGTTTGTGAGGCTTTGTGCATATTGAGACCAACGCACCGTCATTGGCTCTGGGCGGGTAACATCACCGTAAATCACAGGCGGTTTCACACAGCGTGAACCGTAGCTTTGTACCCAACCAAATTTAGTGAACGCGAAACCATCTAATAATTCGCCGAAGTATTCCACCATGTCGTTACGTTCTGCTTCACCGTGAACTAACACATCTAAATCTAATTCTTCTTGGCGACGCACTACATATTCGATCTCTTTTTTCATTGCCGCTTCGTAATCTACAAGAGATAACTCGCCTTTTTTGAAACTTGCACGGGCGTGACGGATTTCAGTCGTTTGCGGGAATGAGCCAATGTTTGTAGTTGGCAGAAGCGGTAAATTTAACCACGCATTTTGCTTAACAATACGCTCTGCAAATGGCGATTTACGTTGATCCGCACCTTTTGGCAAGTTTGCTAAACGCTCAGCCACTTCAGGACGATGAATTTCTTTTGACGTTGCACGAGCATCTGCTGCCGCTTGGCTTGCATCTAATGCCGCTTGTACAGAAGCTCTGCCATGATTTAAGGCTTGTTTTAATACATTTAATTCTTCCACTTTTTGTAGTGTGAAAGATAACCAGCTGTAAAGTGCGGCATTTTTTTCTTTTAATTGTACTTCCACTTCTAAATCAAATGGGGTGTGCAATAATGAACAGCTTGGTGCAATCCATAAACGCTCGCCTAATTTTGCTTTTAATGGCTCTAATACATCTAACACTTTGTTTAAGTTTGCACGCCAGATATTACGACCTTCAATCACACCAGCTGATAACACTTTGCTGTAATCTTCAAATGCCGCAAGCTGTTCTGGTGCACGCACTAAATCTAAATGTAAGCCCGCAACAGGTAAAGCTTTTAATAACTCAGCGTGCTGTGCAACTGAACCAAAATAAGTGGCTAATAATAATTTTGCATTCACTTTGCTTAATTCAGCGTAAACAGATTTATAAGCTTCAATCCATTCTGCAGGTAAATCCAATGCTAATGCAGGTTCATCAATTTGAATCCACTCTGCCCCTTCAGCCACTAATGCATTTAAGATTTCAACATAAACAGGCACTAATTGATTTAATAAATCGAAACGGTTAAATGCTTCGCCTTTTTCTTTACCCAACCATAAGAATGTTAATGGACCAACAATTACTGGTTTGAAGTTTAAGCCTAAGGCTTTTGCTTCACGGATTTGGTTTACATAATGTGCTGGGTTAGCTTTGAATTGTGTATTTTTATGAAATTCTGGCACGAGATAGTGATAGTTCGTATCGAACCATTTGGTCATTTCAATCGCAAATTGATCTTTGTTACCACGTGCAAGTTGGAAATATTGATCAAGGGTTAAATTTTGGCTATCAAAACCAAAACGAGCAGGAATTGCCCCTGTTGCCACTTGTAAATCTAAAATATGATCGTAAAACGTGAAATCGCCCACGGCAACAAAATCCGCATTCGCCGCTGCTTGATGTTTCCAGTTCTTTTCACGCAATGCTTTCGCTAAATCTAATAAATCTTGCTCTGCTAATTCTTTACGCCAATAACGTTCTTGTGCAAATTTTAATTCACGTTTCGCACCCACACGAGGAAAGCCTAAAATATGTGATGTTGTCATAATAACTCCCGTTTTAAAGTAATTTTCTTAATCATTTAGACGGCTAAACGTCTGTACGAGTATAGAATGCGCTATATCAATATATTATGCAAACTTATTATTTTCAGTATTTGTATGAAATAAATTAATATTAAAGCCAGATATAAAACAAAGGGGCATATCAATGCCCCAAAACTATTTGAAAATTTACCGCCCTTTTAACCATATTTTAAAGATCTGGCTTTAGGTGATTTGATTTTCAGTTGGCTACAAATTGTAGCCAACTCATTTCTCTTTTACGCACATTTACTCCACCTACTGCAACGCTTTCTCAATCTTTTCAAATAAATCTTTTGAAAGATTTTCTACGACGCTTAGGCGTTCTAAAGCACGTTTCATCAGCGTTTGGCGTTGGGCATCAAAGCGAGAAAAACGAATTAATGGCTCGATTAAACGCGCCGCCACTTGCGGATTGCTTTCATTTAAACGGATTAACACATCCGTTAAGAAACGATAGCCTGATCCGCTTACGTTATGGAATGCTTTTAAATTGTGATTTGCAAAGCTACCTACTAATGAACGTAAACGGTTTGGATTATTAAAGTTAAAACTTGGGTGATCCATTAATAACTGAATAATTTCCAATACATTTTCATCTGGGCGAGTGGCTTGTAATGCAAACCATTTATCCATCACCAATCCATCATGTTGCCATTTTTGTTCAAAATCAGCTAATAACGCATCTCTGCAAGGTAATGCCGCTTTAGTTGCAACACTTAATGCAGCCAATGTATCTGTCATATTATTCGCATTATTGTAGTGTTTTTGCACTAGGTTGTTACCCAAATTGGTGTAAGCCAAATAAGTTAAGCAAAGATTACGCATTGCACGCAAGGCGATGTCTTGTTGCGTAACTTGATAATCATCAAGACGAATATGGGTATAAACACGCAAGAAATCATCTTTTAAAGTCTCGGCAATTTGCGCTTGCATAAATGTTCTTGCGGCTGAAATGCCATCAGGATCGATGGTTTTGAAACCTTCAGCAAATTCCATTTCTTTCGGCAGTGTGAGAATTAGCGTTGCCAATTCAATATCTTTCTCATAATGGTTCAGAACATAAGAAAGTGCGGTCAAAATTTCAGGCGAAATTTCTAGTGCCTCGCCTTGTTGGAAACGCACAACATTACGACGTAATTCTTGCGCAAATAACATCTGAGCCGCATCCCAACGGATAAATTGATTATCTGCAAATTTAAGCAAGCCTAATAACTGCTCGGTTTTGTAATCATAATCCAGTTTTACTGGCGCGGAGAAATCACATAGCAATGCGGGAACGGGGCGACCGTAAATGCCATGAAACTCAAAGACTTGGTCTTTTTCAGTAACATTTAATACATCACTCAACAATTCGCCATTATGTTGTAGCATTTGTTTCGTGCCATTCGCATCATAAAGCGCCACTTTTAATGGAATATGTAAATTCACTTTTTCCATTTGATCGGCGGTTGGCGGTGTGGATTGTGAAACCGTTAAACGATAAGTATGCGTTTTTTCGTCATAAGCATCACTAATCAATAATTCTGGTGTACCCGATTGACTATACCAACGGCGGAATTGGTTTAAATCGAGGTTATTTGCACGTTCCATAGCAGAAACAAAGTCTTCACAGGTTGCCGCTTTGCCATCATTTTCAGCAATATAAAGTTGCATGCCTTTTTGGAAACCTTGCTCACATAATAAAGTATGCAACATACGAATCACTTCCGCCCCTTTTTCATACACTGTGACTGTATAAAAATTATTCATTTCAATCACTTTTTCAGGGCGGATTGGGTGTGACATTGGGCTTGCATCTTCGGCAAATTGCACGGTGCGTAAGAATTTCACGTTATTAATACGATTGACTGCTCGAGAACCTGTATCTGAAGAAAATTCTTGATCTCTGAAAACCGTTAAACCTTCTTTCAAACTTAATTGGAACCAATCTCGACAAGTAACACGGTTGCCTGTCCAGTTATGGAAATATTCGTGCGCAATCACGCTTTCAATGGCAAGATAATCTTCATCTGTTGCTGTTTGCGGATTGGCTAATACAAATTTAGAATTAAAGATATTTAACCCTTTGTTTTCCATTGCACCCATATTGAAGAAGTCCACGGCAACGATCATGTAAATATCTAAGTCATATTCTAAATTAAAGCGATCTTCATCCCATTTCATCGCTTTTTTCAGACTTTCCATTGCCCAAGTTGCGCGGTTAAGATTACCGCGATCTACATAAAGCTCTAAAGCCACTTCACGACCACTTTTAGTAATAAATTTATCTTGTAATAAATCAAAATCCCCTGCCACTAAAGCAAATAAATAGCTTGGTTTTGGGAAAGGATCGTTCCATTCCACCCAATGACGACCATCCTCTAATTCGCCACTTGCAATACGATTACCATTCGAAAGTAAGAATGGATATTTAGTCTTATCTGCGGTAATTTTGGTTGTGTAACGCGCCAGCACATCAGGGCGATCAAGCATATAAGTGATTTGACGGAAACCTTCCGCCTCACATTGCGTACAAATGCCCTCACCAGACTGATATAGCCCCTGTAATGAAGTGTTTTCTGCAGGCACAAGGAAGGTCACAATTTCAAGTTTAAATTCTTCCGCACTTTTGCCTTTTAAATCGAGCGTTAAACTCTCGCCATCTTGTTGATAAGCAGAAAATGGCTCACCATTAAATTTAATAGAAGAAAACTGGAAACTATGCCCATCTAAACGTAAAGAAGTCGCTTCATCATTTAAGCGTTGGAATTTTGTGGTTGCAGTCACCACAGTATGTTTAGGATCAAGTTGAAAATCTAAATAAATGTCTGTGACAGTAAAATCTGGTTGTTTGTAATCTTTTCTATATTTTGCTTTGGCTAACATAATTTGCCCTACTTTGAAGAAAGAAAATGTGAATATGATATCGTTACGTTTTGTTATCTTAAACTTGGTTTCTCACGAAAAATTTTTTCTTGAATCGCTTCCGTAACAAAAGCATTAAGAGAACGATCGCCTGCTATGATCGTAGCTTCTCTATGCAATTCCTCACCAATTCGTACATTAAACACACCTTTAAAAGGCTTATTCGGTTCTTTACCTAATTCCAAACAATCTTGTAAATATAAATCAACAGATTGACGAAATTCTTTTTCTAGCTCAGATAATGACTCTGCTTCGTAAGTTACTAAATCACGAATGTAAGCAAGTTTGCCAAATAATATATTGTTTTCTAAATCCGCCTCAATCGTGCCAACATAACCTTTATAATTTAATAACTTCATAGAATACCTACCTGTTTTAATGATTCTTTCACTGACTTTAATATAATTTTCAGGATTCCAATTAAATGTAGATTTTGATTGTGCGAGCTTATCTAATAATTTTTCAGTTCGTCCCATATAAACTATCGCCCATTAATTTGGTATCAAGTATAGTTACTAAAATTTAAAAATCAAATAATTATAAGATAAGACTAGGTAGTACCCAGTTAGATGGCAAACGTTTGCTTGATGTATATAAGATATGCTATTCTACACCACGTTTTTAATTAAAAAATTGAGAAAAATAGCATGTCAAACACTGCACAAATTGCCGTTGTAATGGGCTCAAAAAGCGATTGGGCTACCATGCAAGAGGCAACTCAGATTTTAGATGAATTAAAAGTACCTTATCATGTGGAAGTCGTCTCGGCCCATCGTACACCTGATAAACTTTTTGAATTTGCCGAAAATGCACAAAAAAATGGCTATAAAGTAATTATTGCTGGTGCGGGCGGTGCGGCACATTTACCCGGTATGATCGCAGCCAAAACACTTGTACCTGTGCTGGGTGTGCCAGTAAAAAGTTCTATGTTAAGTGGCGTAGATAGCCTTTATTCAATTGTGCAAATGCCAAAAGGAATCCCAGTCGGAACATTAGCAATTGGCCCTGCGGGCGCGGCAAATGCTGGATTATTAGCAGCCCAAATTCTAGCGGGTTGGGATGCAGAATTGCTTTCACGCTTGCAATCTTTCCGTGAAAGCCAAACTCGTGCTGTACTGGATAATCCCGATCCACGCACATAAAAACATCTTTAGATCTGACCGCACTTTAAAAGTGCGGTTGTTTTTTTCGTAAATTTAACGAGAAATATTATGCAAAACTCCACCTTATACCCAACGGTTTATGTACTCGGCAACGGACAACTCGGCAGAATGTTAGGTTACGCGGGCGCACCTTTAGATATTTATGTTGAACCCTTAGCCTTCAATGCGCCAGTTTTTGACTTACCTGAAAATGCAATCATCACGGCGGAAATTGAACGCTGGGAAAAAACGCCTTTGACTGAATTACTCGGCAATCATAAAAACTTCGTTAATCAACATGTATTTGGATTATTAGCTGATCGTTTTACTCAAAAATCCTTGCTTGATGAACTAAATCTTTCTACCTCGCCTTGGTATTTATTAAAAGATAAAACACAATGGAATGATGTTTTCCAAACCGTTGGCGAGAAAGTCGTCGTTAAACGCAGAACCGGCGGATATGATGGACGAGGTCAATGGATTATCAGCGATGAAAATAAAGCGGACATCACTGATGACTTATTCGGTGAAGTGATCGCAGAAAAATTTATTCCTTTCGATTATGAGGTTTCTATTGTAGGCGCAAGATTTAAAAATGGCGAAAAGCGTTTTTATCCCGTTACGCATAACCTGCAACAAAATGGTATTTTGCGTTACAGTGTGGTTGATATTGCGTTTCCTCAACAATCTGCACAACAAAAGCAAGCGGAAGCAATGCTCGGCAAAATTATGGATAAGCTAAGCTATGTGGGTGTCATGGCAATGGAGTGTTTTGTTGTAGGCGATAAATTGCTGATTAACGAACTTGCGCCTCGCGTACATAACAGTGGACATTGGACACAACTAGGATGCTCGATTAGCCAATTTGAATTACATTTACGTGCGCTACTCGATTTGCCAACGCCTGAATTACAAACATTCTCCCCTAGTGTGATGGTGAATTTAATCGGCACAAACCATAACCCCAAATGGCTTAATACACCTTTTGCACAACTTCATTGGTACGGTAAAGAGGTGAGAACTGGGCGTAAAGTTGGGCATATCAATCTTTCTCATCCTAACAAAGCAGTCATTATTCAACAATTAGAAAAACTCCGCGCTGAGTTACCAGAAGATTATCAATCTGGATTAAATTGGGCGATTGAAAAACTAAAATAATATAAAAAATAACCGCACTTTTTGATGAATATTTAAAAATATCAAAGTGCGGTTAATTTTTATAAAAATCTTTCTTGATAAAATAAAACGGCTGAAGTATAAAATTATCCACCACACAACACATACATAAGGAAAAGCTATGTTTGAACATATCAAAGCGGCACCAGCCGATCCAATCTTAGGCTTAGGCGAAGCATTCAAATCTGAAACTCGCGAAAATAAAATCAACTTGGGTATTGGCGTTTATAAAGATGCGCAAGGCACAACCCCAATTATGCGTGCGGTAAAAGAAGCAGAAAAACGCTTATTTGATAAGGAAAAAACGAAGAATTATCTGACTATCGATGGTATTGCTGATTATAACGAACGAACAAAAGAACTCCTTTTCGGTAAAGATTCTGAAGTAATTAAATCTAATCGTGCGAGAACAGTACAAAGTTTAGGTGGAACAGGCGCATTACGCATTGCGGCTGAATTTATTAAACGTCAAACCAAAGCACAAAATGTTTGGATCAGTACACCAACATGGCCAAATCACAATGCTATTTTTAATGCTGTGGGCATGACGATTCGTGAATATCGTTATTATGATGCTGAACGCAAAGCCCTTGACTGGGAACATTTACTCGAAGATTTAAGCCAAGCAAGCGAAGGTGATGTGGTGCTTTTACACGGTTGCTGCCACAACCCAACGGGTATTGACCCAACCCCTGAACAATGGCAAGAATTAGCCGCACTTTCAGATAAAAATGGTTGGTTGCCACTCTTTGACTTTGCTTATCAAGGTTTAGCCAATGGCTTAGATGAAGATGCTTACGGTTTACGTGCATTTGCGGCAAATCATAAAGAATTATTAGTCGCGAGTTCATTCTCTAAAAACTTTGGTTTATACAATGAGCGTGTAGGCGCCTTTACCCTTGTGGCTGAAAATGCAGAAATTGCTTCAACCGCATTAACACAGGTGAAATCAATTATTCGTACACTCTACTCTAACCCAGCATCTCACGGTGGGGCGACCGTAGCAACAGTATTAAATGATGCTCAACTTCGCCAAGAATGGGAAAATGAATTAACTGAAATGCGTGAACGTATCAAAAAAATGCGTCATTTATTCGTTCAGTTATTAAAAGAATATGGTGCAAAACAAGATTTCAGCTTTATTATGGAACAAAATGGTATGTTCTCTTTTAGCGGCTTATCACCAGAACAAGTGGATCGCTTAAAAGATGAGTTTGCGATTTACGCTGTTCGCTCTGGCCGTATCAATGTGGCTGGTATCACTGAAGACAATATTCGTTATTTGTGTGAAAGTATTGTGAAAGTGCTGTAATTCATAAAAAGCAAAAGTGCGGTTAAGTTTAACCGCACTTTGTCATTACCACTTCTCTAACGCTTCTTTGTCGCTTTCTCTTGCTTCAATCCAACGTTCACCTTGATGGGTTTGTTCTTTTTTCCAGAACGGGGCTTTGGATTTTAAGAAATCCATAATAAATTCATTGGCATGATAAGCATCGCCACGATGAGCAGAACTAATCCCCACTAATACGATCTCATCGCCAGTATGTAGTAATCCCACTCGATGAATTACAGACACACGCTGAATATCCCAACGGGCTTTTGCTTGTTCTACAATTTCACGTAAGGCTTTTTCTGTCATTGCGGGATAATGTTCTAAATATAAGCTGGATACCTCATCGCCTAAATTAAGATCGCGTACTTTACCCACAAAAATAACCGTTGCGCCAACTGAATGTTGCTCAGAAAGCCATTGATAAACAGCATTTTGATCAAAAGGTTGTTCTTGTACTGAAATTTGAATATCCGTCATTTAGCCCCCCGTTACCGGTGGGAAAAATGCAATTTCATCCCCATTTTTGACCGCACTTTCTAATGACATCAAGGTTTGATTGATAGCGACTAAAAGCTTCCCTTTTTCTAATGCTAACGCCCATCTATCACCTTTTTGAGCAAGATGTTCACGCACCGCGTCTGCTGTCGCAAAATCATCTTCTAATTGAATGGCATCAACGCCAATTAATTCACGAGTTTGAGCAAAAAATAAAACATTTAACATCTTATTTTTCCTCCGCAATAAAATGACCAGATTTTCCACCGCTCTTTTCTAACAGGCGAACGTGCTCAATTACCATGTCTTTTTGTACGGCTTTACACATATCATAAATGGTTAAGGCTGCTACGCTTGCTGCCGTTAATGCTTCCATTTCTACGCCGGTTTTTCCGGTTAATTTGCAAAGAGATTGAATACGAACTTGATTGCTTTCAAGTAACGGTTCTAAATTCACTTCCACTTTAGAAAGTAACAATGGATGGCAAAGTGGGATAAGTTCCCAAGTACGTTTTGCCGCTTGAATACCTGCAATACGTGCTGTAGCAAATACATCGCCTTTGTGATGTTTGCCTTCCACGATCATGGAAAGAGTTTCTTTTGACATGGTCACAATGGCTTCAGCACGAGCTTCACGAACAGTCTTTGCTTTTGCAGAAACATCCACCATATTGGCTTCGCCTTGAGAATTGATATGCGTAAATGTAGTCATAATAAAATAAAGTGCGGTTAAAATATTAAATGTTTTAAATAAGCGACAAAAGAAAGCAGATGAATATTACCATTCATCTCACTTTGCTTTTAGCCACCGATAGAAGCTAAATGATTTCTTACGCCACTATCACCGATATGCAAATAATGATGTTCACGTTTGCCTTGCAGTGCGGCAAAAATACGCGCTTGTAAAATAGCTTGCTGTTCGTGGGATTGCAATAAATCACGTAATTCAATGCCTTCTTCGCCAAATAAACAGAGATGAAGTTTTCCCTTCGCTGACACTCTTAAACGATTGCAACTTGCGCAGAAATTCTTCTCATAAGGCATAATTAAGCCAATTTCGCCTGCATAATCAGGATGCGTGAATACTTTAGCAGGACCATCAGTATGGGATTTATGTTGTAATTGCCAACCGTTTTGCAGCAATTTATCCGCTAATACTTGTCCTGAAAGATGGAATTTATCAAAGAAACTATCCATTTCGCCTGTTTGCATCAGTTCGATAAAGCGCATTTGAATTGGACGATCTTTTACCCAAACAAGGAATTGCTCAAACTCTTTGTCATTCAAATTTTTCATCAAAACTGAATTGACTTTGACTTTGTTGTAGCCCACTTCAAATGCACGATCGATACCACGCATCACGTCATCAAATTTATTGATACCCGTGATTTGGTGGAACATTTTAGGATCTAAGCTATCAACACTAACGTTAATAGATGTAATTCCTGCTTTCTTCCAATCAGCCACATCTTTTGCCATGCGATAGCCATTTGTTGTGACGGCTAATTGACGAATTCCATCAATGTTAGCGATGCTTTCAGCAATAGAAATAAAATCTTTGCGTAAAGTCGGTTCACCGCCAGTTAAACGGATCTTTTCAGTGCCCATTTCAGCAAAAGCTTGTGCAAGATAGGTAATTTCTTTTAAGGTTAAGAAACTTGGTTTGTTGGCTTCGGGTTGATAACCATCAGGCAAACAATAGGTACAACGAAAATTACACTGATCGGTAATCGACAGTCGTAGATAGTAATATTGACGTTGGAAAGGATCGACTAAGCGAGACTCTCCTACGTTTTTAATAGGAATGGATTGCATTTTACACCTTTCTAAATACGGAGAGGATAAACCGTTTCCAGCGTATCCCTGAATAACACACGGCGTTATTGGCTTGTCGCCGTATTTCGATGAAACTTAGGCTAAACAAGCTCGGAGTTATGCGTTAAATTTAACTTTTCGCCATTCTAAAAGATTTCACTTTGTAAACACAATCAATAATATTGATGAAAATCAGTATTTTCCTAAATTCTTAAAAATCAATTATATAAAAAAATACATAATGAATTTAAAGCTGGCTCATTAGTGATAATTAATCCTATTTATATGAATAACCATAAATTTTTAGCTGATTATTATGAGGTATTTTTATTGATTTAAATCATAATTTAATCAATAAATAAATCTCTCTACTTTTCATAACCAGAAAAATATCCTACGATTTTTATCGGATTTATTTTTACTTAATCAATATAGGAGTGATTTATGTCTTTTGCCCAACAAAAACTTAGCGAACTCGCTGTTTCAATTCCAGGTGCAACTAAAATTTTTCGTGAATATGATTTAGATTTTTGCTGCGGAGGTTCTGTATTATTAGAAATCGCAGCACAACAAAAGAATCTTAACCTTACTGAAATTGAAAAACGTTTAACTGATTTACAACAAAGTAAAGCAGAAAATAATGATAAAGATTGGACTTCGGCATCTTATGCAGAAATGATCGATCACATTATTACTCGTTTTCATAATCGCCACCGTGAACAACTCCCTGAATTAATTACATTGGCGGAGAAAGTAGAAAATGTACATGGTGATCATGATGACTGCCCTGTCGGCATAGCCGCACAGTTAGAAAAAATTTATGCTGAACTTAGTCAGCATTTAATGAAAGAAGAACAAATTTTGTTCCCAATGATCAAAATGGGAAATTATGCTATGGCCTCAATGCCAATTCGTGTAATGGAAATGGAACACGATGAAGCAGGGCAAGATGTGGAAGTGATCAAATCACTTACTAATAACTGCACGCCACCAGCAGATGCTTGTTTCAGTTGGAAAGCCTTATATAGCGGTATTAATGAATTTATTGATGATTTAATGCACCATATTCATTTGGAAAATAATATTTTATTTCCACGTGTATTAAACGAAAAATAATTTAATATTCGTCAAAAAATAACCGCACTTTAATCTATTCCGAAAAACAAACTAAAGTGCGGTCATTTCCACAAAAATTTTGAGTTGGTCGATAAGCCGAGTTCTGTCGTGGACAATCATTCCTCTAGGCGACAAATTACTCTGTCGCTCAAGCAACCTACCCGAATCCTGAGCGGGCCACTCATTGGATTCCTATTTGGTCTTGCTACGAGTGGAGTTTACCTTGCTGCCAACCGTTACCGGAGGCACGGTGCGCTCTTACCGCACCCTTTCACCCTTACCGTTTACACGGCGGTCTGCTCTCTGTTGCACTGGTCGTCGGCTCACGCCGCCCGGACGTTATCCGGCACTCTGCCCTGTGTAGCTCGGACTTTCCTCTCGTTTACTTGTCCCACTAGGTCGTATAAATACGGTTAAGGGCTTCAATAAACCAGCGATTGTCTAACCAACTCGGCGCGTAGTATAGGGGCAATAATTAGTGCGGTCAATAAAATCCCCAATTTTTAGATATTGCTCGTCAATCTTATAAACAATAATGCCTAATTTTTCATTCGTATTTTTTTATGATTTCGCTAAAATAACGCCAATTTCAACCGCACTTTTAGGAAGAAAAATGAACTATCTAAAAATTGCACAGGATTCCCTTTCTGTTGAAAGCAACGCGCTTTTGCAACTCAGCCAGCGTTTAGGCGAGGATTTTAATCAAGTCGTGGATTTAATCCTTGCCTGCAAAGGTCGATTAGTCATCGGCGGAATAGGGAAATCCGGTTTAATTGGGAAAAAAATGGTGGCTACCTTTGCCTCTACTGGCACACCAAGTTTCTTTTTACATCCGACAGAAGCCTTTCACGGCGATTTAGGTATGTTAAAACCAATTGATATTGTAATGTTAATTTCCTATAGCGGAGAAACTGATGATGTCAATAAACTCATTCCAAGTTTAAAAAATTTCGGTAATAAAATTATTGCCGTGACGAGCAATAAAAATTCTACGCTCGCACGTCACGCAGATTATGTTTTAGATATTACTGTTGAGCGTGAAGTCTGTCCAAATAATCTCGCGCCAACAACGTCGGCACTTGTAACACTTGCGCTTGGCGATGCACTCGCCGTGTCGCTCATTACGGCACGCAATTTCCAACCTGCGGATTTTGCCAAATTCCATCCAGGTGGCAGTCTGGGTCGTCGTTTATTATGTAAAGTGAAAGATCAAATGCAAACTCGCCTACCAACAATTTTACCCACAACCAATTTTACTGACTGCCTCACTATCATGAATGAAGGGCGAATGGGCGTTGCCTTAGTGATGGAAAATGAGCAACTTAAAGGCATTATCACGGATGGCGATATTCGCCGCGCACTTACAGCCAATGGTGCAGAAACGCTGAATAAAACAGCCAAAGATTTTATGACAAGTTCACCAAAAACTATTCATCAAGACGAATTTTTATCAAAAGCAGAAGACTTTATGAAAGCGAAAAAAATTCACTCGCTAGTCGTTGTTAATGATGAAAATCACGTAGTGGGTTTAGTGGAATTTTCAAGCTAAGGAATCCCAATGCAACAAAAATTAGAAAATATTAAATTTGTCATTACTGATGTAGACGGCGTACTCACCGATGGACAACTTCATTATGATGCCAATGGTGAAGCCATCAAAAGTTTTCACGTTCGCGATGGTTTAGGCATAAAAATGCTGATGGATGCAGGTATTCAAGTGGCAGTACTTTCTGGTCGCGACTCCCCTATTTTACGTCGTCGCATTGCCGATCTTGGCATTAAATTATACTTTCTTGGCAAACTTGAAAAAGAAACCGCTTGTTTTGATCTGATGAAACAAGCTGGCGTCACTGCCGAGCAAACCGCTTATATTGGCGATGATAGTGTAGATCTCCCCGCCTTTGCAGCATGTGGAACTTCTTTTTCAGTGGCGGATGCCCCTATTTATGTGAAGAATGCTGTTGATTATGTACTTTCCACCAATGGCGGAAAAGGTGCCTTTCGAGAAATGTCCGATATGATTTTACTAGCACAGGGAAAATCTTCTGTGTTTGATAGCGCTCAAGGTTTCCTAAAATCAGTGAAAAACATGGGGCAGTAATAACTCATTTGTTAATGTTATTGCTCAATAAAAAATAAAGTGCGGTTAATTTTCAACGAGTTTTAAAATCTCTCAAAAATCAACCGCACTTTTATATTTATAACTATCCCACGCTCTGATAGTTTAGCTATTTAACAAGACTCTTTCCTAAAATACTCATAGAACTGCGGTAAGAGTTGGGTAATCAAATTCAATTGTTGATACGGTAAACTAAAGACGGCTCGTTCTTCCGCAGTCATGTCTTGTTTTTCTAATTCCTTTAAATGTGTTTCAATACTTTCTTGCTGTTGGTTAAAAATATCTGCGGGTATTTCTTCAATGTGTTCTAAGGTATAGATAATTTTCTTTGCCACGGGATAAAAACCAGATAAAAACTGTGTGGTCTGTTGCAAATTTTTCATTCTGTCGCGATAAGCGCCCAATGCTGAAATATAGCTTAATAAAGAATAATTAAGCTTGAGTAAATCAAAGCCTTTTTGTAAATATGCCTTATATTTCACTGGTTCATTATTCATATTGGAAAGCGTAGTACTCAGTGCAGCCGCATATTGATGTGCATTACGACGTGCTATGCGGTATTTAAGATCGTCGCTTTTACCAAATTGCAATTGGCTAATAATGTGCAATAAATACACCGCATCACTACGCAATGCTTGATGACTCACTTTATCAAGTTGCAAATATTTCCAATCTGGCCATAAGTAAGATACGGCAAACCATGAAATCGCGGCACCAAGCAAAGTATCGAGTAAACGAGGCATTAAGGCAGCTGCCGTATCAAATCCCATGACATCAAAACTCAGCAAAACTTGTAGTGTGATGAAAAAGGTCGAGAAACTATAATTATTACTACGGAAGAAAAAGAACAACGTACTTGTAAGCACCACAAGACCTAGTTTTAATTCTAAGGTTGGATTTAAATAAGGTAATAATGACCCCACCACTACACCTAATATCGTGCCAATAATGCGCTGACGTAAACGTACTTTAGTTGCTGAATAGTTTGGCTGACATACAAATACAGTGGTCAATAAAATCCAATAACCAAGATTAAATTGGAAAAACTCAACAATTGCACAACATAAAAATACTACAATAGATAAACGTACCGCATGACGGAACAAGGGCGACTCAAAAGTAAAATGACTAAAAATCACCGCACTTATATTTTTTAACCCAGTGATTTGTTCCGTATGAATTTGAGCTAATTGTTCTGTATCTGTCGTTTCTTGTGCCAACTGACGAAGTTGCCAATTAATACTTTG
This sequence comes from Haemophilus sp. C1, assembly GCF_001276515.1. Classification (GTDB taxonomy): domain Bacteria; phylum Pseudomonadota; class Gammaproteobacteria; order Enterobacterales; family Pasteurellaceae; genus Haemophilus. The sequence continues at coordinate 22,858 of NZ_LDVZ01000011.1, read as the reverse complement.
TAAATTATCTAACAAGGTTTGAATATCAATCAGTTCATCTTGATCATTGAGATGTTGTACTCGATATAGATCAAAGGAATGCAAGGTGCCTAAAAGTGCACGTTCGACACGTTCATTAAAATGATAAGGTTTATTTTCACGTAAACTCACCGTGATTTCTTTACAGGATTGTGCTTGTAGCTCTAACAAACGTTGAATACGGAAAATCAAATCTGTATTTTTTAGTTTTTCCGTTATTTGTTGATAATCAAAATGCGTAGAATTAGCGCGCTCATGAATATCTTGCGCTGCAAAATAGTAACGTAACATTCTCTGGGTGCGAGGATGGCGATGTTGCCCTCTAATACGATAAAAAAGTGCGGTACGAACAATATTAAATGCTGTAACAACATTCGCATTTTTCATTGCAAAATTGAGGTGTTTTTTTTCAATCTCGGCCACTTCGTCAGGATCAAAAAAACAGGATTTGGTATCTAAATATTCTCCCAACGCACAAAACGCTTTAGCGACACTTTCTTGTACTGGGCGATTTGGGAAAAACAGGTAAACAATGATAGCGACCACACTATAAAGCAAAGTACCGCATAAAATCATTACAGGGTTAATAAACCATACATTTCCCTCTGGGATATAAGTCAATGTGGTGTAAAGCGCAACCACTAATGAACCAAAAGCAATGGTACTATAACGCTGCCCCACAGCACCGATCATAGTGAAAATAAACGTTAGCATCGTCATTAACACAATATATTGAATAGGTTTACCAATATGTAACTGCACAATAAAGGATGAAATAGAAAAGGCAATGAGCGTGAAAAATAGGTTTTTCAATCGTCCAGTTAAACGGTTATCCAAATCCACCAAACCACCTGCAATGATCCCTAGAATCAAAGGCATTGATTGCGAAGAAATATCAAAAGCCCATATTCCCACTGCCGCAATATTTACGGCAATAAAAACAGGAATCGCAGCGATTACTTTGGCATTTAACCGAATATTCATTTCAAATCCTTATCAAAATAGAAAAGTGAGCAACAAGGCTCACTTTTTATTGTATGAAGTGCGGTAATTATTTATGGGATTTTGCCCAATTTAAGAAACGTGTTTGAGTTTCTTTATCCGCTTGTTGGAACCAATATTGAAGCTGTTGCTCTGCAACGTTTTCACCTTGAACAACCACTTTGCCTTTATTCGCTTTTGCATTACCTGCTGGAGTAGCGACCATTGGGCTAGCAGTTGTGGTTGCAGCAAATGCAGAAACAGATGCAGTTGCACCAGATGCATTATATTCAGCAAGATCATTCACCACATTAGCACTTGGGAATAAACCTTCTTGTTTTAACACATCCACTTTTGCTGAAAGCGTATTGCCTGATTTTGTTTTTACGCTAATGCTTGGCATCTCATTGAATTTATCACCTTCTGAACGACCACGAATAGCTGGCGCTGAAATAACAAGATCCTCTGCATTGCCTTGGAATGTAACGATTACTGGGTTAGATTCAAAAAGAGTTTGGTTAGATCCAGAACCAATAATTTCACTTAAACGAACAACAACCTGATGGCTTTGGGTATCATTTACAGTAAATGTTTTAGCATCTTTTGCGAGAGATTTAGAGGCTTTTTGGCCATCAATTGCTAAAAGCTCAAGATTAGATGAAGTAGAAACCATGCCTGCAAAAGTTGCAGTGCTAGCACATAATGTTGCAAGACCTAATACAACAGCACGTAATTTCATAATTGCTCCTTTGGTATAAATGAAATTCTTGCCTATGCTATGCTAAATCAGGAAAAATGAAAATAAAAAAGTGAGAATTGGTTTAAAAACCTTTGTTGTAATAGCACAAATACTCACAATATTTTATCATATTGATGTCTAGCCTAGTCACAACTAGTAAAAAGCACAATGTAATCTATTAAATATCAATAGGAGTAACAATGTTAAACGATATTTTAACTGGCTATGGAATTTTTATTCTGGAAATTTTAACAATTTTATTACTCATTCTTGCTATTATTGGTTTGGTGATTTCTTATCGTCAACATAACAAATCTAAAATAGGGGAATTAGAAATTAAAGACTTATCTGAAGAATTTGATCATCAAGTTCGTGTATTGCGTGATTTTAATCTTTCTGAAGAAGAGCTAAAACAACGAGCTAAAGCTGAGAAAAAAACTGAAAAACAAAAAGCCAAAAAACGTAAAGAGAAATTAAAAAAAGGTGAATCCTTAGATGACGAAAAGAAAAGCTGTGTATACGTCTTGGATTTTCACGGTGATATTTCAGCCTCAGAAACGACCGCACTTCGAGAAGAAATTTCAGCAATTTTAAATGTAGCAAAACCAGAAGATGAAGTATTACTGCGATTAGAAAGCCCAGGCGGTATTGTTCATGATTATGGGTTTGCAGCCTCTCAGTTGTCTCGTTTGAAACAAAAAGGAATAAAACTAACAATTGCAGTAGATAAAGTTGCGGCAAGTGGCGGTTATATGATGGCTTGTGTAGCAGATAAAATTGTATCTGCGCCTTTTGCTGTTATTGGTTCTATTGGCGTCGTAGCACAAATTCCAAACGTTCATCGTTTATTGAAAAAATATGATGTTGATGTAGATGTGATGACAGCTGGTGAGTTTAAACGCACAGTAACTGTATTAGGTGAGAATACCGAAAAAGGCAAGCAAAAATTTCAACAAGAGTTGGAAGAAACACATCAATTATTCAAACAATTTGTCTCACAAAATCGCCCTTGTGTAGATATTGATAAAATTGCTACAGGTGAACATTGGTTTGGTCAACAAGCAATTGACTTGAAATTAGTCGATGAAATTTCAACCAGTGATGATTTAATTTTGGAAAAAATAAAAGAAAAACATGTAGTAAGTGTAAAGTACCGCTTGAAAAAATCCTTGATAAAAAAATTAGGTCATCAAGCTGAAGAAAGTGCGGTAAATATTATTCATCGTTATACCACAAAGCCGTCAAATGATTTTATACACTAAAATAGATACCTTTACATTACTTTACAAAAAAGAAAGCTAGTTCACTAATTTTAGTATTTACAAGGCAATTTTTTGCCTTTAGTATGTGCGACCTAAGCTTCTATAGTTTTATAATACTTAATCCATAAAGTTTAATTATGTCCTTTGTAAGGGTTTTAACAAATAAAAGGTAAAAAAATGAAATTATCTCGTATTTTATTATCAACCGTTGCTATTGCAACTCTTGCTGCTTGTGGCAACTTAAGTAAAGTGACTGACGCAGGTACCCCAGAATATAAAGACGTAAATGGCGAACAAGTTCCTCAATTAGTATGGCCTAAAATTGATTCTGCGAAGTTAAATCATGATGGTAGCCAATTTGGTACTTGGCCAAATTGGGACAATGTTCGTACAATTGAAGCTGGAATGAATAAAGATCAAATTCGTCAATTAATTGGTGATCCACACTTTACTGAAGGCTTGTATGGTGTATCTGAATGGGATTATGCATTCAATTATCGTGAAAATGGCACCCACAAAATTTGTCAATATAAAGTATTATTTGACAAAAATCATAATGCGCAAAGCTTTTTCTGGTATCCAAACGGTTGTAATGGTAATTCTGCATTCAATTTGAGTGGTGATTTCTTATTTGATTTTGATAAGGATACTTTAACAGCTAAAGGCAAAAAAGTTGTTGATAATGTTGCATCTCAATTAAAATCTACTAGAGCTAAAGAAGTTAAGGTTGCTGGTTATACAGACCGTTTAGGTTCTGATGCTTACAACTTAGATCTTTCTCAACGTCGCGCAAATCGTGTGAAAAATCGTTTAGTTGAAGATGGTATTGCAGTTCAAATCACTGCAATCGGTTACGGTAAAAATCCACAAATAAAATCTTGTGATGGCATTCCTCATGGAAAGGCATTAAAAGATTGTTTACGTCCCAATCGTCGTGTTGAGATTATTGCCTCTGGTTCTGAATTAAAACCACAAGAAGGTAGCAAATCCAACGGTGGTACTCAAGGGCCAGCAAAATTATATCAAAAATAATTGATATATAACTTCAAGCAGTACTCTACTCACTTAAGTCAAGTTGAGTATTGTTAATCCAAATATTATGCAGCTAATCATTTAAATGATTAGCTGCGTTTTTTATTCATATTCAACAAAACGAGAAAATCTCAATTTTCTCTTTCTCCTACCCCAAATTTTCTATTGTTATCGCACCTATAAATGAGGATAATAGCCCACTTATACAAAAGGCAGAAAGCAATGACACACTATATTTTATTAATTATCGGAACCGCATTAATTAACAACTTTGTATTAGTAAAATTCTTAGGACTTTGTCCTTTTATGGGCGTATCCAAAAAAATTGAAACCGCAGTGGGAATGGGATTAGCAACCATGTTTGTCTTAACAGTCGCCTCCCTTTGTGCATATTTAGTCGATCATTATATTCTTGTTCCCTTAAATGCTATTTTTTTACGCACATTAGTATTTATTTTGGTTATTGCCGTAGTTGTACAATTTACCGAAATGGTGATAAATAAAACTAGCCCAACACTATATCGTTTGCTTGGAATTTTTTTACCTTTGATAACCACAAACTGTGCAGTTCTCGGTGTCGCATTATTAAATGTAAATCTTGCTCATAATTTAACGGAATCTGTCGTTTATGGTTTTGGTGCATCTCTTGGATTTGCACTCGTATTAGTGCTTTTTGCTGCGCTTCGTGAACGTCTTGTAGCGGCCGATGTACCTTTAACTTTCAAAGGTTCATCTATCGCACTTATCACAGCTGGTTTAATGTCTCTCGCATTTATGGGATTTACAGGACTAGTGAAGTAATAAAATGATCTATCTTTTAATGACTATTACCATTTTGATTTTATTTATTGGGTTCTCTCAGTATTTTTCAGGAACAAGAAAGAAATAATGACCCTTCTATTCATCGTAATCACTTTACTCGCTTTAATTTTCGGTGCGATTTTAGGCTTTGCTTCACTTAAACTCAAAGTCGAAGCCGATCCCATTGTGGAAAAAATCGACTCTATTTTGCCACAAAGCCAATGTGGACAATGTGGTTATCCAGGCTGCAAACCTTATGCTGAAGCTATTTGTAATGGAGATGAAATCACAAAATGTATTCCTGGTGGTCAACCTACCATCGTAAAAATTGCAGAGATTTTAGGGGTTGATGTGCCAGCTATGGACAGCGTAGAAGAACCTATCGAGAAAGTCGCTTTTATTGATGAAAATATGTGTATTGGCTGCACGAAATGTATCCAAGCCTGTCCTGTTGATGCCATTATTGGTACAAATAAATTCATGCATACGATTATTCCAGATCTCTGTACAGGTTGTGAACTTTGCGTAGCTCCCTGCCCGACAGATTGTATATCAATGATTCCCGTGAAAAAAAATATCGATAATTGGGATTGGAAGTTTGATGCCAAATTAGTCATTCCAGTAATGAATGTAAATAGTACTGAGAAAAAATTGGTTGTGGGGGAATAAATGGCGGACGTATTATCTCGTTTCAATTCCGGTAAATTATGGGATTTCAAAGGTGGCATTCATCCGCCTGAAATGAAATCACAATCTAATTCACAACCACTACGTCATCACCCTTTAGTCACGGATTTTTACATTCCTCTTAAACAGCACGCAGGAACAACAGGAAATCTCTTGGTAAAAGAGGGCGATTACGTACTAAAAGGTCAAGCCTTAACAAAAGGTGATGGCTTGCGTATGTTGCCAGTTCACGCGCCCACTTCTGGCATAATTAAATCGATTAAACCTTATGTCGCTGCACATCCGTCTGGTCTTGATGAACCAGCAATTCATTTGCAAGCAGATAGCTTAGATCAATGGCTAGAACGTAATCCTATTGATGATTTTTTGACACTCTCGCCGGAACAACTCATTAACAAAATCTATCAAGCTGGTATAGCTGGCTTGGGCGGTGCAGTGTTTCCGACTGCCGCTAAAATTCAATCAGCAGAGAAAAAAGTTAAACTCCTAATTATCAATGGTGCAGAATGTGAGCCTTATATTACTTGTGATGATCGTCTTATGCGTGAACGCGCCGATGAAATCTTAGAAGGCATTCGTATTTTACGTTATATCCTACGACCTGAAAACGTAGTCATCGCCATTGAAGATAACAAACCTGAAGCAATAGAGGCAATTAGCAAAGCGCTACAGGGAGCAAATGACATTAGCGTTCGAGTAATTCCAACAAAATATCCTTCGGGTGCCGCAAAACAGCTTATTTATTTGCTTACAGGAATGGAAGTGCCAAGTGGTGCGCGTTCTTCTAGTATTGGCGTACTGATGCATAATGTTGGTACAGCCTTTGCAATTAAAAGAGCGGTTATAAATGACGAACCTTTAATTGAACGTGTCGTCACCCTTACAGGTGATAAAATTCCTGAAAAAGGTAATTATTGGGTCCGACTTGGTACACCAATTTCTCAAGTATTGACGCACGCTGGTTATCAATTTGATGAACGTTATCCAGTGTTTGCAGGTGGCCCGATGATGGGATTGGAACTTTCCAATCTCAATGCACCAGTGACAAAAATTGTCAACTGCTTGCTTGCACCAGACTATTTTGAATATGCAGAACCAGAGTCTGAACAAGCTTGTATTCGCTGTTCTAGCTGTTCTGATGCCTGCCCAGTCAACTTGATGCCACAGCAACTCTACTGGTTTGCGCGTAGTGAAGATCACAAAAAATCGGAAGAATACTCCCTCAAAGATTGTATCGAGTGCGGGATTTGTGCCTACGTATGCCCAAGCCATATTCCGCTGATTCAATATTTCCGCCAAGAAAAAGCAAAAATTTGGCAAATAAAAGAAAAACAGAAAAAATCAGATGAAGCCAAAATTCGCTTTGAAGCGAAACAAGCGCGAATGGAACGTGAAGAACAAGAGCGTAAAGCACGTTCACAACGTGCAGCAGAAGCACGTCGAGAAGAATTAGCGCAAACCAAGGGTGAAGATCCTGTTAAAGCGGCGCTAGAACGCTTGAAAGCGAAAAAATCCACTGAAACAGAATCAGTACAAGTTAAAACGATTACCTCAGAAAAAGGGGAAGTTTTACCTGATAACGCTGATTTAATGGCACAACGTAAAGCTCGTCGTCTGGCTCGTCAGCAAGCGGAATCTCAAGTCGAAAACCAAGAACAACAAACTCAACCAACCGATGCGAAAAAAGCAGCAGTTGCAGCCGCGCTTGCTCGAGCAAAAGCGAAAAAACTTGTACAAGCAAATGAAACCTCTGAATCAGTCTCAAATACTCAAACCGTAGAAAGTTCGGTAGAAAAAACAGACGAAAATTCAGCCGTACTTGATCCGAAAAAAGCGGCCGTAGCTGCAGCGATTGCTCGTGCAAAAGCAAAAAAACTTGCACAAGCAAATGAAACCGCTGAATCAGTCTCAAATACTCAAACCGTAGAAAGTGCGGTAGAAAAAACAGACGAAAATTCAACCGCACTTGATCCAAAAAAAGCAGCCGTAGCTGCAGCGATTGCCCGTGCAAAAGCAAAAAAACTTGCACAAGCAAATGAAACCTCTGAATCAGTCTCAAATACTCAAACCGTAGAAAGTGCGGTAGAAAAAACACAAGAAAATTCAACCGCACTTGATCCGAAAAAAGCGGCGGTAGCCGCTGCGATTGCTCGTGCAAAAGCAAAAAAGCTGGCTCAAGCGAATGGAACAAAAGAATCTGTGCCAAGCACTCAAGCCGTAGAAAGTGCGGTAGAAAAAACAGAAGAAAATTCAACCGCACTCGATCCGAAAAAAGCGGCTGTAGCTGCGGCTATTGCTCGAGCAAAAGCGAAAAAACTGGCAAAAACACAAGCAACATTAGAAAACAATCAGGAATAAAATAATGTTTAAAATGGTTAGCTCTCCTCATACTCATTCGGGGAAACTCACAGCGCGTATTATGCTTTGGGTAATGTTGGCAATGATGCCAGCTTTTTTCACACAAATTTATTATTTTGGATTTGGTGTGGTGCTCCAATCCGCATTAGCTATTGGTACAGCAATCATTGCGGAATTTATTGCAATAAAATTACGCGGCAAAAAGCCGTTAAATTATCTTTCAGATTTCAGCGTATCCCTGACTGCTTTAATTCTGGCGATGGCTATTCCACCTTATGCACCTTATTGGGTCATCATCATTGGAACACTCTGTGCAGTTTTATTAGGTAAACAAGTTTATGGGGGTTTAGGGCAAAACCCATTCAATCCCGCGATGATTGGCTATGTAATTCTTCTAATTTCATTCCCGTTACAAATGACAACTTGGATGCCACCAATTAATTTATTACAGGAAACACCAACTTTTTCAGATGCTTTTTCATTAATATTTTCAGGCTTAACCACTGATGGATTTACGCTTTCGCAACTTACACATAACATTGATGGCATCACCCAAGCAACGCCTTTGGATAGCGCAAAAATTTTCTATAAAAGCCACACTCAATTAAATGATTTTTATGAATTGATTAAACTGCCGATTTTTATGGGTAATGGAACCGACTTTGCTCAAGGATGGTGGCAAGTAAACGTGGCTTTCTTAGTGGGCGGAATTTTCCTTATTTTAAAACGTGTCATTCACTGGCAAATTCCAGTGGCGATGATTGTCACCTTTTTCTGTTTAGCCACCGCGACCGCTTTTACTGGTTTCACGCATTTAAGTGCGATTAGCCAACTGGTTAGTGGCGCAATGATGTTTGGCGCATTTTTTATTGCGACAGATCCTGTCACAGCCTCCATTACACCACGAGGAAAAATTATCTTTGGTGCATTAGTGGGATTATTTGTCTATCTCATTCGTTATCACGGAAATTATCCAGACGGCGTGGCATTTGCTATTTTATTAAGTAATATTTGCGTTCCACTTATCGATCATTACACACGTCCGCGCGTATCTGGTTATCCAATAAAAGGAAGAAAATAATGGGTACAGTAAAAATCACATCGCGTTACGGCATATTGTTAGGCTTTGTCGCCCTACTTTGCACAGCAATTTCTGCAGGGATTTTCTTCCTAACAAAAGATAAAATTGATGCAGTAATCGCGGCTCAACAACGAGAATTACTTCTACAAGTTATTCCACAAGATTATTTCAATAATAATTTGCTAGAAAGTGCGGTTATTCCTCAAGATAAAAATTTGGTGGGCATTCAGAAAATTTATTTTGCGAAAAAAGATGGGAATGTTTCTGCCTATGCCTATGAAACCACCGCGCCCGATGGTTATTCTGGCGATATTCTCTTGCTTGTAGGATTAGATCCGAAAGGCGAAGTGTTAGGCGTACGAGTAATTGAACATCACGAAACACCAGGCTTAGGCGATAAAATTGAACGCCGAATTTCTAACTGGATTTTAGGTTTCACAAATCAACCGATTAATGAACACAATTTAAGCGAATGGGCAGTCAAAAAAGATGGCGGAAAATTTGATCAATTTTCTGGTGCAACCATTACACCTCGCGCAGTGGTTAATCAAACTAAACGCTCAGCATTAATCATGCTAAATAACCAATCCTTGTTACAACAGCTTTCAACACAAGTAAAATAATATGACAGATTTAACTGAAAAAAATACCGCACTTGAAGAAGAAAAAATAGAAAGTGCGGTTGAAAATCAACAAAAGTCCATGTGGAAAGAAATCTTTACTCAAGGAATTTGGAAAAATAATCCAGCGGTTGTTCAACTTCTCGGGCTTTGTCCGCTTTTAGCGGTGTCTAGCACGGCCACCAATGCACTGGGTTTAGGTTTAGCGACAATGCTTGTGCTCACTTGCACAAATACGGTTATTTCACTTTTCCGTAAATATATTCCGAATGAAATCCGAATTCCAATCTACGTGATGATTATTGCGACGACAGTAACTGTCGTTCAACTTTTAATGAATGCTTACACCTATACGCTTTATCAATCACTCGGGATTTTTATTCCACTTATCGTTACCAACTGTATTGTGATTGGTCGAGCAGAAGCGTTCGCCTCAAAAAACAGCTTACTCCATTCCGTTTGGGATGGGTTTTCAATGGGATTAGGAATGGCGCTTAGCTTGACAGTACTTGGCGCATTGCGTGAAATCATTGGACAAGGTACGGTTTTTGATGGCATCGAAAATCTATTCGGCGAACAAGCTAAATTTTTAACGCTCCATATTTACCATACAGAAAGTAGCTTTTTACTTTTCATTCTGCCACCAGGCGCCTTTATAGGATTAGGCTTACTCCTCGCCATAAAAAATCGAATTGATAATGTAAAAAAATAAGGCAACCAAATCTTGCCTTCCCCTACTTGCGGGGGAAGGTGTCACGAAGTGACGGAAGGAGGGCTTGCAGTCTTCTAAACAGATAATTCCGATAAATTAAATAGGCTAATTTCTACAAAATATGAATAAAACAAAAAGAATCGAAATACTCACAAGATTACGAGATCAAAATCCCCACCCGACCACAGAATTACAGTATAATTCGCCCTTCGAATTATTAATTGCGGTCATTCTATCGGCGCAAGCAACCGATAAAGGCGTGAATAAAGCAACAGAGAAACTATTCCCCGTGGCAAACACGCCTCAAGCGATTTTAGATTTAGGATTAGACGGTTTAAAAAGCTATATTAAAACTATCGGGCTTTTTAATAGCAAAGCAGAAAATATTATCAAAACCTGCCGTGATTTAATCGAAAAACACAACGGCGAAATCCCCGAAAATCGTGAAGCCTTAGAAGCATTAGCAGGTGTTGGGCGAAAAACAGCCAATGTTGTACTAAATACAGCATTTGGTCACCCAACCATTGCCGTGGATACCCATATTTTCCGTGTTTGCAATCGCACTAATTTTGCAGCAGGTAAAGATGTGGTAAAAGTGGAAGAAAAACTGCTTAAAGTCGTGCCTAATGAATTTAAAATAGATGTTCATCATTGGCTGATTTTACACGGACGCTACACTTGCATTGCACGCAAACCTCGCTGCGGATCTTGCATTATTGAAGATCTTTGTGAATATAAAGAAAAAGTTGAATTTTAATTTTGCGGTAAAACAGCCTAATTATTTACCGCACTTTTTATTAAAAATAGGATAAAAAATGACAACAAATAATAAACAGCGACAAACTTGGTCGAGCCGCCTCACTTATGTTATGACGGTCGCAGGCGCAACGGTCGGTTTCGGTGCAACTTGGCGTTTCCCTTATCTCGTGGGGGAAAATGGTGGCGGTGCCTACGTTCTACTTTTCTGCATCGCAATGATTGTAATCGGTATCCCAATGATTTTAGTTGAAAACGTGATAGGTCGCCGCTTACGTGTAAATTCCATTGATGCATTCGGCGATAAAATTCTCGACAAAGGAAAAGGCATTTCTAAATATTGGAAAATATTAGGTTATATGGGCTTACTCGGCGCATTTGGCATTATGGCGTATTATATGGTGCTTGGTGGTTGGGTTATATCTTATATCATCAGCCTAATTAGCGGTACATTAGACATTTCAACCCCAATTACAAAAGATATTGCCAAAAATTTCTACGATCTTCATATCGGTAATAGCCCTTATGAAATTATGTTGTACACCTTCTTATTTGTTGTCGTGAATTACATTATCTTGGCAAAGGGTATCATTGGTGGGATTGAACGTTCAGTAAAATATTTAATGCCATTACTATTTATCTTCCTCATTGGAATGGTAATTCGTAACGTAACATTACCGGGCGCAATGGAAGGAATTACATTCTATTTAAAACCTGATTTCAGCAAAATTACGCCACAATTATTTATCTTCGTTTTAGGTCAAGTATTCTTCGCATTAAGTCTTGGTTTTGGCGTGTTAATTACGCTTTCCAGTTACTTAAATAAAGAAGAAAACTTAATCCATACTGCAGTTATTACAGGTTTCACCAACACAATTATCGCCGTACTTGCTGGCTTTATGATCTTCCCATCACTTTTCACTTTTGGAATTGAACCAAACGCAGGGCCAACATTAGTATTCCAAAGTTTACCTATCGTATTTTCTCACTTATGGGCAGGTAAATTCTTTGCGATTATCTTCTTTGGCTTATTATTAATTGCCGCACTAACGACTTCCATCACAATTTATGAAGTAATCATCACGGCATTGCAAGAAAAGCTCAGAATGCGTCGTGGTAAAGCCATTATTTTTACGCTTGGAGGGATCTTTCTATTAGGCAATATTCCAGCAATTTTAGGGGATAATGTATGGAAAAATGTCACCATTTTCGGCAAAAGCATTTTTGATTTCTATGATTATGTTAGTGGAAATATTCTCTTTATGCTGACCGCACTTGGTTGTGCTATTTTCGTTGGTTTCGTGTTAAAAGATGAGGCAAAAAAAGAACTGTCTCCAACACCTGATTCAACATTCACTAAAATCTGGTTTAACTATGTGAAATTCGTTGTGCCAGTGATTATTTTAGTCATTTTTATCAGCAACCTATTCTAAAAAATAAAAACCGAGTTTTTGCTCGGTTTTCTTTTTTAAAGGAAATATCTATAAAAATATTTGTGCCTTTAAGCCAATTCGCTGCCCTTCTTTTATAACGTTTTCTAACCGCACTTTGAATCCATGTAATTCTGCAATTCGCATAACAATAGAAAGCCCTAAACCACTTCCCTTTTCATTTTGCCCAGCTGGACGATAAAAACGCTGTCCAAGCTTTTTCAAATCTTCAGGTTCAACGCCACCACCATTATCTTCAACAATAATCTGAGAAGATGCGATTTTCACTGAAACGGTTGTATCTTCAGAACAATATTTAATGGCATTATCGAGTAAATTTCTAAGCATCAATGAAACTAAAATTGGTTGCCCTTGTTTTTGCTTTAGTTCAGATTCTTTCTCAAAAGCCAACGTAATTTTACGCTTTTCTGCCATAAAATAACGCTCTGCGATCAGCGATTGAATGATACCTTCCCAATCAATAGGCTGTAATTCTTCCAATTCTTGTAAATTATCCAGTTTTGAAAGGGTCAAAAGTTGCTCAATTAACTGCGATGCACGATCAATCCCTTGTGTTAAATGCAAAAGTGCTTGTTCTCGTAATTCCCCATCATCACCAGCCAGTTGAGCGACTTCGGTTTGAATACGCAATGCCGCCAATGGGCTACGTAATTCATGGGCTGCATCAGAGGTAAAACGACGTTCGCGTTGTAACATAGCCGAAGTGCGGTCAAAAAATTGATTTAAATTTTTTACTAAGGGTAAAATTTCAACGGGTAGCCCCTCAGTATTTAACAATGACACATCACCAGATTTTCTCGTTTGTACTTCTTGGCTTAAACGTTTAATCGGTCGAAGTTCTTTATGAATCAACCATCCTAAAACGATGATCAAAATAGGCAAACTTGCAAACCAAATCCACATTTGCCCAAAGATCATTTCTTCAATTAAATCTTCACGATAATCTAGTTCTTGCCCTACTGCGATAATCAATTCCCCATTCACTGCCGTATGCCAGAAAATTCTCCACTTATCGTCATCATCATAAGTATGCGAATTATGAAAACCCGTTTTATTATTAAAAATAAAATCTTTTCCATTTCGTCCATCACTGAATAAAAGTTTCCCAGTTTTAGAAAAAATAGCAAAGGCTAAGGCATCATCGTCATAACTTTTTTTTAATGCCGACTGTGAATTTTTATTTAGCGTTGTGCTAGATTCCAACAAAATAGTACTTAAATCTGAATTTGCGAGCCGTTCAGCAAAGAGAACTTGTTGCGCATCAAAAACTTTATTCACATCGTGGCGCACTTGCCACCAAGCGACAAGCGTAGAACCAAGCCAAACAAAAAGTGCGGTTAAACAAAGCACAGAGATAAGACGCAACGTAAGACTTCTATTTTTCATTTTTCAATTTGTCCTAAAGCATACCCAACACCATGCACCGTGCGAATAAATTGTTTCCCCAATTTTTGGCGTAAATTATAAATATGCACATCCAATGCGCCGCTGCTAATTTCCTCATTCCAGCTTGATAATTTTTCTTCAATAGATGAGCGAGACAGTACGCGATCTTTATTTAGCATAAATAACTCAAGTAATTTGTATTCACGGCTTGTTAAAGAAATAGGTTGATTATTTAGCCAAACAAAACGCTGATTTGGATCGAGTTTAACGCCTGCGTGCTCAATCACCGAATGATGATGACCATAACGACGACGAATAAGTGCTTGCAAACGCGCCGCAACTTCAGCCAAAGCAAAAGGCTTACAAAGATAATCATCTGCTCCACTTTGCAATCCTTTGACACGTTCATCTAAGGTATCACGGGCAGTCAAAATCAATACTGGAACATCTTGATGTTTGGAGCGCCATTGTTGCAATACCTCTAATCCATTAAGTTTAGGCAATGTCAAATCCAATACCACCGTATCATAAGGCGCAGACGCTAAGGCATCCATTCCTGTTTTACCATCTGTAAACCAATCCACCATAAAACCAAGTTTAGTTAAACCGATTTGTAGCCCATTACCGATTAAATTATCGTCTTCTATCAATAAAATTCTCATAAAAATTGACCGCACTTTATAAACAAAAACAGCGAGCTAATGCTCGCCATTTTTAAAAATGATTATTCTGCTTTTTCGATACGTAATACATCAAGCTCCGCTTTCTCAAATACCTCATTATCCAATTTTCCATAAATTTTCACTTTATCCTTTGAATCTACGTTTAAACCATTCCAAACGCGTTTTTTGATTTCAATCTTGATTTGCCCAGTCTCATCAGTAAACCAAAACTCATCGTCATCAATTTGTTGTGTGATATTACCCACTAAAGTGATCATTGAATTATCTGCAGCAGATAAAGCTTGTTTTACACTAATTGCTGAAGGGGTTGCTTGTTGAAAACCGCCTTGCGTATTGCTGCCATTAAAACCAGCAAATGCTGACGTTGTTGCCAATGCGAAGATTGTTGCTAATGCAAATTTTTTCATAATGTTTCCTTTTTAAGTCAGTTAATTTCAAGCACCATTGCTTGGATGTGTGTATTAAAACAAATAAATCTTAAGAAAAAGTTAAGAAACATAAAAAAACCTAAATTTTTTTAATTTAGGTTTTTCATAAATTAAAGTTTATTCAACTGCTCAATAGATGGTGCGTAATAATAAGCGCCCGTTACAGCCTTCGTAAAACCTAAAATGCGGTCAGTTTTTCCGTCTTTTTCACCAAACATATTAAGTAACTGTTGTTCAATGTTATAAAGCGTTGCACAGTAAGCAATAAAGAATAATCCGTGCGTACCGCTCGCAGTGCCATAAGGTAAGCTTTGACGTAAGATTTTTAATCCCTGCCATTTTCTTTTAAATCTGTACGACCAACATGAGAAGTATCCGCCTTATCTTCCATTTCTACGCTATCCGTTTTGGTGCGTCCGAACACATTTTCTTGTTTTGCTGTATTTAATTTTTCCCATTTAGCGAGATTATGTTCATAACGTTGAGTAAACACATAACTCCCATCTTTATCATTGCCATTTGAAATTAAGGCAACTTCTGCTCGTTGTGCATCCTTTGGATTTTCAGTTCCGTCAATAAACCCCGTGAGATCTCGTTCCTCCACCCAACGGAAACCATGAATTTCTTGCTGAACGTCAATAGCTTGAGCAAAAGAATTCACTGCAGCTTGTGCAACAGAAAAATTAACATCAGGGCGTAACGATTGAATATGCACTAAAAGATCAGTTTGTGTACTTGGCGCAGTTAAATCACCTTTTCCTAAAGTAACAAAAGGTTTAAGTTCTGGTGCGTCCTGCCCACCAAGGGTTTTCCAAGCTTTATCACCAAAAGCAACTACTACCCCCAAACGTGCATCGGGATAAGTTTGTTGAAGCTGTTCTAAGCGAGTAAGGAATTGGCGAGCCGCCGCTGGGATCTGAGAATAATCTAAAATATTTGCTTCTAAAAACACGCCTGCTTTGCAACCATCAAGCAAAATACCCGTTTGTGCTGTCATAAAAATCTCCTAAAAGGGCAATTGGAAAACGCTTGCATTATACAACAGCCATTAAAAAATCTTAAATATTCAAATAAAACTTGATCTAAGTAGCAAAAACTCAAATTTATTGTTGAGATTTTTTCTCATTAGATATATCTTTCAAATACGAATGGATTTCATTTATAAGGTTATTAGTTCTATGCCGTGCCTTTTACGTTATATCAGCATATCTTTACTATTTTTATTTTCTCAAGCCGTCTTTGCCGATAACTATCAAAAATGGGTAGATGACATCACTCAACGCTTGAATCACACTGAACAACTTCTTAAAGAAAACAAAATTGATGATGCCAAAACCGAAGTTCAAATGGCCTATTTTGAAGTGTTTGAAAATTTAGAAGGCCCCATTCGCATTAATTTTTCTGCGCAAAAAAGCTATCAAATGGAAGCCACATTTGGTGAAATTCGCAAAATGATTGGCGAAGGTAAACCAATGAATGAGGTTCAAGCCAAAATCAACGGTTTAAAAAATGAATTACAGCAAGTTTTACCTTCTCTTGTTGAAGGGCATCAACTCAATGCTGATAGTCAACACGGCGTTTATGATAATCAAGCCATCAAGCCTTATTGGCAACAAAGTTTCAAAACCATTGATGATCTCGTTGCACAAGCCATTACCGCCTATGAAAACGGTGATTTTGCCAATGCTAAAAAAGCATTCCAACAAGCTCAATACGACGGCTACAAAAATTCTGAAATGGAAATGTCGGTTAGAACTAACCGCTCTTCTGAAATTTCAGCAGCGATCAATCAACAATTCTATAATTTGATTCGTTTGAGTGAGCAGCCTGATCAAATGACAGAAATTGCTTACCAAAGCACACAACTCTTGCAAGATATTGAAGAACAGCTTCCTAATTTGCCTACCACTCGCGATGAACAAAACGCTCAAGCGACACAATCACAAGCGCAAACTTCAGATAACGTTGCAGAGCAAGATTGGGCAAAAATTACGACTGAAATCAACCAACGTATTCAACAAGCTATTGCCCTTTATGAACAAGGCGATGCGAAAAAAGCCATGCTTGCGGTACAAGACACTTACTTTGATGTATTTGAAAGTTCTGGCATGGAAAACAAAGTAGGCTCGCGCGATAGCAATTTTAAAGCAGAATTAGAAGGTTATTTCACTCGTTTAGTCAGTCTGATGAAAGCGGGAAATGGCGACAAATTACAGGAACAAGCTACAGGTTTAAGCCAAAACTTAGCAAAAGCTGTTCAAATATTGCAAGGTGGCGAACAAAGTGATTGGTCAATGTTCTTATATAGCTTGCTTATTATTTTACGTGAAGGCTTAGAAGCCTTGTTAATCGTTGCCGCTATTGTGGCTTATATGGTGAAAAATAATCATCACGATAAATTGCCAGTTATTCGCCAATCCGTTTATGTGGCGTTAGGGGCAAGCGTCGTTACCGCATTCATCTTCCAACTTATTTTTGAAAACTCAGGGCAAAACCGAGAATTGCTTGAAGGTTTCACAATGATTATTGCGGTCTTCATGCTGTTTAGCATGAGTTACTGGTTGCTTTCTAAAGTCGAAGCACAAAACTGGAAACGCTATCTCGAAGGTAAACTTTCAACGGCATTAACAGCAGGCTCTCTATTCGGCTTATGGCTGACCAGTTTCCTCGCAGTATATCGTGAGGGTGCAGAAACCGTATTATTCTATTATGCCCTAGTTGGCGATGCGAAAAGTGCGGTCAGTTTAGCCTATCTTTTTGCCGGCTTTATTTGTGGGGTGATTTTACTCGCAATTTGCTACTTTATAATGCGTTACACCGTGGTTAAATTACCATTAAAACCATTCTTTATGTTTACTGGTTCATTTATGTATTTAATGGCATTTGTGTTCGCTGGCAAATCTGTACTTGAACTTATTGAAGGTAAACTGTTTGAACCGACATTAATTAACGGTGTACCAGAAATCTCGTGGTTAGGTGTTTATCCTTATGTGGAAACCCTTGTGCCACAAGCAATCTTAATTCTTGCTGCTATTTTTGCTTTGTTTGTTATGAAATATCAAAGCAAAAGAGCGGTTTAAAATTAACTCAAAACTCATCTCAGGAGAGAAACTATGAAAAAAGCACTTCTTAGCGCAAGTTTATTAGCAGGAATGTTTGCAGCAACTTCTGCTTACGCATTCCAAGAATATCCAATCGGTGAAGCGGTTACCATGAATGACATGGAAATTGCAGCGGTTTACTTAAAACCAGTGGATATGGAACCTCGCGGCATGGGCTTGCCTGCAGCAAAATCTGATATTCACTTAGAAGCAGATATTCACGCGGTGAAAGGTAACAAAAACGGTTTTGGTGAAGGTGAATGGATGCCTTATTTAACCATCAACTATACCTTAGTCAATACCGATACAGGTGCTAAACAAGAAGGTACCTTCATGCCAATGGTTGCTGGCGATGGCCCACACTATGGCGCAAACATCAAAATGATGGGCGTGGGTAACTATAAATTAACTTATCATATCGATCCGCCACCAAAAGCTGGTATGCACCGCCACACTGATGAAGAAACTGGTGTAGGTCGTTGGTGGAAACCATTTGATGTAAATTATGAATTTAAATTTACTGGTTTAAAATAATAGTGCTGTAGGGTGGGCTTTTGCCCACCAATTAACAATCAGACATGAAAAAACGGTGGGCTAAAGCCCACCCTACCATTTAAAAATTCGCTTTCTATGACTTATTTTTTCATTTTTGTTTTGCAAGCTCTTTTTCCAATTTCGCTTTTACTCGGTGCATCTTGGGCAATTAAAAAAGGCAATATTTCGCCTAAGATACTTATTTGGTTAAGCCTTATTGGCTTGGCTTTGGGTGTTGTCCTACGACTAAATATTCCTAATGGACAAACCAGCAATCTTATTCTAACCATCGGCTTTTTAATTATCTTTTTACTTTTTGCAATGAGCCAATGGAGCAAATCATCAAACCTTGCCGCATTCTGGCAATTTGCATTAATGCTTATCGCGGGAGCAACTTGGGCGAAAGATCCAAATATCACCGCACTCACCAACACAGATGTCATCAACACTGATTTTATTTTAAATATAAGTGCGGTTATTTTTGGCGTAATATTTAGTTTAGCCTCAAGTGCATGGCTCTATTTCTTACTTAAACAGCAACAAAAAACACAAGGGAAATCCACCGCACTTTTTGCACTCAGCTTTTTACTTTTTATCGCGTTAATTCTTCCACTTGTAGCAGAACTACTGCTTACCTTAATGAAATTACAACTCATTGAACTCACCAAAGTGCGGTTAAGTTTTGTGGCAAAATCAGGGGAAATCACCGCTTGGCTCAATATCATTTGTGTTGTGTTAATGCTCGTTGTGTTGTGTATTTTTACCATTCAAACACATTCAAAACGTTTAAAAGAAGCAAAAGCCGAAAAAGATCTGATTGAAAAACGCAAAAAATTAGCTTTCGTACAAACATCAAAACGCACCATTTACTGGGGTATATTAGGTATTTTATTTGTTGCTGCAAGCCAACTTTATTGGGAAAAAGTTGCCTCTCAACCGCCACAACTTTCTGAAGCAGTTCCAGTACAACTTAATGACAAAAATGAAGTACATTTAGCACTCGAGCCACTTAAAGATGGCAAACTTCACCGCTTTGTTTGGATTGCTGATGATGGCAAAGCCGTACGCTTTTTCATTATCAATCGCCAACCAAATAAAGTCAGTATGGCGGCAGTATTCGATGCTTGCCTACTCTGCGGCGATCAAGGCTATGTCATGCAAGGCAATCAAGTGGTCTGTGTTGGTTGTGGCGTGCATCTCTTTATTCCATCTATCGGTAAACCGGGCGGTTGCAACCCTGTACCGATTGAAAATTGGCAACAAACTGAAAATGAAATTGTGATTTCTCGTAAAAGCCTTGAAGATGGCTTGAATCTATTCAGTACGATTGTGGAAATTGAAGTACAAGATCCGATTAGTGGCGCCAAACTCAAAAACACCAAAACTGAATATAAATATAGCCACGAAGGGCATACTTATTTCTTTGAGAACGAAAAAAATCTCGATTTATTCCGCGATAATCCCGATAACTATCTCGGCATTAACAAAAATGAAAATCCAAAAGGGGAATAACAATGCTTGCTAGAATGTTATTTCAATCTTGGCGATTTGGTATTAAACGTAAACTGCTCGCTATTATCACTATTTTCTTAGCTGCTGGCTTAGTCTCTGCGCTGCTTGCAGTTTCCATTGATATTGGTGACAAAATGGCGAAAGAGCTGAAATCTTACGGTGCCAATATTTTAGTGGAGCCAGCCAGCAATGCGGCATTGCCTGATGAACTCAGCCATAGTGCATCCTTATCTAGCCAAGATTTTTTAGATGAAAAAGAACTTCCCAATATCAAAGATATTTTCTGGCGAAATAATATCGTGGGTTTTGCCCCGTTGCTTTCAGCAAACGTACAGGTGACAAAATCTTCACCAAATTCCACCGCACTTTCAGCGCCGAAAACGATTAATGTGCTTGGTACCTTCTTTGATCATAATATTGCCGTGCCCGATGAAGAAGATTACCACACTGGGCAACGAATCATTAGTCCTTATTGGAAAGTGGAAGGGGAATGGGTTGATGATTTAAACAATGACTTTGGCGACATCGTCCCTGCACTTGCTGGCGAACAACTAGCCAAAAGTAATGGTTTGAAAATTGGCGATAAACTTAGCTTAAACTACACAAACGATAACGGCGAAAGCCAACAAAGTGCGGTAGAAATTAAAGGCATTTTAAGCACCGGTGGAACAGAAGATAATCAGCTTGTGATGCCCCTAAGTGCGATACAAAATTTGCTGAGTTTAGAAGGCAAAGTGCAATCCGTCCGCGTATCAGCCCTCACCGTGCCAGAAAACGATCTTTCCCGTAAAGCGCGTGCCAATACGGATGCCTTAGATGCGGAAGCCTACGACCGTTGGTATTGCACCGCTTATGTTTCATCAATTTCCCATCAATTAGAAGAAGCAATCTCTGGTGCAATGGTTCGCCCAATTTGGCAAGTCGCCGCGTCTGAAGGTGTAGTCATTGGAAAAATCCAACTCTTATTGGCGGTAGTTACTTTCGCGGCATTAATCGCTGCGGCAATGGGTATCGCTTCCTTAATGAGCGCAGGAATTATCGAACGCTCAAAAGAAATTGGCTTAATGAAAGCACTGGGCGCTTATCAATGGCAAATCACCTTATTGTTCTACTGCGAAGCGGTGTTAAGTGCATTAGTAGGCGGAATATTTGGCTGTTTAGCTGGATGGGGATTAGCCAAATTTATTGGTGCCGCATTATTCGGTGCGCCTCTTGATTTCGCTTGGATTGTCGTGCCTTGTGTTCTCGTGCTCTCCATTCTTATTGCTGTGATTGGCACTTGGTTCCCTGCACATAAAATCGCTAAACTTTACCCTGTCGAGGTGCTTTATGGCAGAGCATAAAAGCGCAAATACTCAAAGCATGTTCTGGCGATTAATTTTCCGCGCATTGCGATTACGCCTTCAACGAGTATTCATTATTTTCACCGCACTTACAGTGGGCGCAAGCATTGTCACTGCAATGGCTGCGGTTTACTTCGACATCAACACCAAAATGAGCCAAGAACTGCGTACTTTCGGAGCAAATTTCTACATTGGTTCAGCCGATGGCGGGATGATGAATCAAGCAGAATTAAACGCAATTTTACAAAAATCACCTGATGGTTTTATCACTGCTGCCAGTCCTTATCTTTATGGCGTCGCACGCAGTGATTTAGAAAAAATTGTTCTGATGGGCGTAAATTTTGATGCGATGCGAATCCTCGCCCCTTACTGGCAAATTACAGGATCTGCAATCAACGTAAACTTTGACGATCGCAATGCAATGATTGGGAAAACCCTTGCTGAACGATTACATGTGAAAGTGGGAGACAGCCTAAAACTGTCTAAAAATGCCGTAGAAAAACACAGTTTCAACATTAAAGGAATTGTAGAAGCTGGTGATGCAACTGACAATATGCTTATTGTAAATGTTGAATTTGCACAAAATTGGTTGGATAAAGAAGGCGTAGTAAACAACGCATTACTCAATGTGCAAAATGAGCAAGGCGCAAATATAGTGGATCAATTTGCCGAAAAAATCATGCAACAATATCCCGATTTAACCGCTCGACCGATCCGTAAAGTTTCCGCCTCAGAAGGGCAAATTTTAGAAAAAATTAAAGGCTTAATGGGCTTAATTTCCCTTGTGATTTTAGTGCTTGCAACCTTATGTGTGAATACCACCTTAATTGCCATTGTCGGCGAACGATCTAGAGAATTTGCCTTACAAAAAGCACTAGGCGCAAGAAAATTAGACATCATTCGCCAAATCAGCACTGAAATTTTAATTATCGCGTTTTGTGCCATTATTATCGGACTTGGCTTGGGTTATTTATTAGCTCAAGTATTGGGAATAACCGTATTCAAATCTTATATTGATATGCGACTTCCTGTATTGCCAATTACGATTGTACTTTCGTTATTAGTGGCATTTGTGGCTGTTATTATTCCAACACGTCGAGCATTGAGTATTAATGTTGCGAATGTGTTGAAAGGTGAGTAAAACTGAAACGCTTATAAATTATGTTCTTCGTTTTTACTTCTGCCAAATCTCCCCTACCCCTCTTTGCTAAAGAGGGAGGAATTGAGGGAATTTTGAGTACTGAGCTTTATTTGCTATTTGAGAATAATAAAAGTAAATGAGTCTGTTACAATTTATTTAAACCACAAAACCACTCCCCTCTTTAGCAAAGAGGGGTAGGGGAGATTTGGCAGTCTTAATTCACGAAGAAATT
>NZ_LDVZ01000012.1 GCF_001276515.1 Haemophilus sp. C1 | reverse complement strand
TAATTTTCAAACGAAATTGATAAGAGTAGGACATAATCTGCACCTCAAATTAGGTGTCCGGTTTTTTTTGGGGGGGGGATCAAAGTGCGGTGAAAAAACGTTTTGATTTTTGACCGCACTTTTAGCTAAGCACATCAATATTTAAAACAGGATCAAGCGCCTGCCAATAATTTTTCGCACTGCTATATTTCCAATCCTGCGGCTCAGACACAAACCCGCTCACCACCGGATTTTGATGAATATAGTCTAGCTTTTCGTTGAAAAATTTATCGGAATGAATTTCGATGGGTTGGTTGTGATGTTGCCAGAATTGGTATTGCTTTACATAACTATACTTTTTCGCTGCTCGCCGGAACATCCATAGTAGCTATTCTTTGCGGCTTTCTTGAGGATTTTCTGCAATTTGTTTCAGTAGTGCTTTAGAGGTAAATGTTTTTAAATCTCGAATGACATCAGAAGGATTTTTCTCTTCTATCTGAAATAATAAATGTACATGACTTGGCATAATACAGTAACCATAGATCTTCATCCCCTTATTTTCACGACAATAATTCAATGCACTTATCATCGTTTCAAAGTAACAATCACGAACAAAGACATCAATCCAATATACGGTTGCAAAGCTAATAAAATAAACGCTATTATTATCATTAAATTTATACTTTCTACTCATCTTCCTACCTTCTAAAATTCTCCGATAAGTAAAATAGTAGACATGACTAAATTCACTCTAAATTTAACTCAGATTTTTGAAGAAGATCGCAAAAAAATAAATTACTGAAGCAAAAAATCAAAAAGCTATTGAGTTATGATGACATTATGATTGGATTACGATGGCATCACAGATGGAACTACGATGGCGCAAGCGTCCACGCTTGTGCCCGTAACTAAAATGAAAAAAGCACAAGCGTGGACGCTTGCGCTATCATAGGGGGTGCCTTAATAATAACGCGTATTTTCAGCGCGGGCTAGCAACAAACAGTTACATACAGAAAAGCGGGTTAAAAAACTCAGAAAAAATCGACCGCACTTTTTATCTGCATCACACCTTAGAATTGGCACCAAATGATATTCAATAATAAAGCTCTCACCTTGGAACTCAGATCACAAAACAAAGTTAATTTCTATAAACAAAGATGACACATTCTATACTGCTGGTATAGTGCTGGCGCGCGTCTCCCGACGCATGTCCAAAATTCAGAGCATAAAAAAGCACGCGTCAGGAGACGCGTGCTATCGTGGAGATTAGAAAATCTATGCCATTATAGAAAATTAAGATACATTTAACCGATGCTCGAATTTAGGATACATCATATCTAGATCATCTAAAATACAATTAAATAAATAACAAATATCATTGACTGGTGTCGGTAAAGGTCTATACCTAGGGTAACGATGTAATCTATGCAATGGGTTGCCACAAGTTTCAAAACAAGCTTCTCTGATAGCTCCCCAAGAACCATGAACATATCCTGATGACCAGGAATAGTATTTATCATAAATATCTTTAATCCCTGCTTCAGTACTCATTTTTCTTAAATCTGAGCTATTCCAATTACCCAAATTAATATTTAGAAACTCATCCCAAGTGTCTTCATTTGAAATAGTTTCAATAGTAGAAATATCTATAAATTTAGGAGCATCTAGCAACTCATCAAAGCGCAAAGCATTTAACTTTGCTTGTCCAGCTCCATACTGACGCCATTTCATCCAAATTGTCTCATCATTCTGAGAATACATATATTTCAAGGTTATTCTTAGTTCTAAAATACTCCTTAACCCTAATCGACAAAGAATTGTTGTACTGGATGATATAATTTCTTTTAGTATAGATAAGGAATAGAAGGCAATTCCAAAAACAGAGTCATGTTTAGCATCTATAGCTGTTGTAATATGAGTATTTTTCCAATGAAGCTTTAATTTATTTTCCAGCTTGTTAATATCATCTAAATTAACAGTGCTACTTATATCATTTTTATGTTTTATTAATTCAAAACAAGGAGACTTTCTCCAAAACTCTTGAAAAAACTTCTCTGCCCAATTGAAATCCTTTTGAGAATTCAGTGACGCTCGAAGAGCCATTTCACAAGCTCGAATTGATGGGCGAACTTTTCTCTGGTCTCCCTTATTTGGATAATGTACATATTCTTCTAGCATTTCATAAGGTAACGCAAATTTCCCGCTTGCAATATATAGCATTACGATTAGCCACCGACAATCTGTTGATTCCTGAGATTGATGATCAATACATAAACCAATCGCTCTCATTAATATATCTAAGGCTGATGTATCATCTTCAAGTTGAGGCAAGTACTTATCCCAAAACTCCATCCCAGGCAAACCATCAATTAGTCTTAATGATGATAATGCTGAGGCAGTCTTGGGATTTGAAACTAAACAAGCAATAAAAGCTGACCTAAATTTTTCATCTAGACTAGCAATAGCTGAGAAACATACTCCATTAAACTTAGATTTTTCCTGATATTTTTTAACAAATGTTATAATCCGTCTAAATTCAATAATTGCATCTTCTTGAGTATTAGACGTTCTAATAATTGCAATCCATAAAACTTCAGGAAGCATTTCGTTTAGCCATGAGGAGAAAACCATTTTTTCTCTAACTACAGACTGGTTAAAAGGAGGTTGAAGCTCCTTACCAATTTTTTTATGTTCCAATATAGATGTTCTGTTTTTACCACTTTTAAACTTAGCTTTTTTTCTTTTATTCTTGCTCACAGGCATAAGCATCTCCATTCTAAAAATGAATTAAACTACCCCAAAACCACCCTCGCATTCCTAAACAGCCGCATCCAAGCCCCATCTTCTCCCCACTCTTCCGGATGCCATGAGTTGCTCATGGTGCGGAAAACGCGTTCCGGGTGTGGCATCATGATGGCAACGCGGCCGTTGGTGTTGGAAAGCGCAGTGATGCCGAGGGCAGAGCCGTTCGGGTTCGCCGGGTACACTTCTGTCGGGTTGAGGTTGTTGTCGATGTATTGCGCCACAATCAAGTTTTGGGCTTGAAGTGCGGTCAAATTTTCAGGTGTTTTGAATTCTACGCGACCTTCACCGTGAGAAACGGCAATCGGCATATGTGAGCCTGCCATGTCTTTAAACCACAATGAGTTGGTGTCGTTAATTTTCACCATCGCGGCACGGGCTTCAAAACGTTCTGATTTATTACGCACGAAACGTGGCCAATTTTCTGCACCAGGAATGATTTCCGCAAGGGTGGAGATAAATTGACAGCCGTTACATACACCTAATGAAAGGGTGTTTTCATTGGCGAAGAATTGGCTGAATTGCTCGCGTAATTGTGGGTTAAATAAAATGGATTTTGCCCAGCCGCCACCTGCGCCTAATACGTCACCGTAAGAGAAGCCACCACAGGCCACCATCGCATTGAAGTTATTTAAATTGTAACGACCCGTCATTAAATCGCTCATGTGAACATCAATCGCGGCAAAGCCTGCACGGTCAAAAGCCGCTGCCATTTCAACGTGGCTGTTTACGCCTTGTTCACGTAATACTGCCACTTTCGGTTTCACACCTTTGCTGATGTAAGGTGCTGCAATATCTTCATTCACATCATAAGTTAGATGTGCGGATAAACCTTTGTTGTCTGTGGCTTTTTTCGCTTCAAATTCTTGGTCGGCACATTCTGGGTTATCGCGTAAACGTTGCATTTGGTGAGTGAGTTCTGCCCAAATGCTGCGTAATTCAGAGCGTTTTTCACTTAATAGTTTTTTGCTACCACGCGTGATTTCAAAACGATCTTCTGAGTTTACAGAACCAAGTTCATAAGTTAAACCAAGCAAGTCATGGGCTTTTAATACCTCACGCACGGCGCTTAATTCACTTTCTGATACTTGGATCACTGCACCTAATTCTTCATTGAATAACACGGATAAATCATTGTCGCCTAATGCAGAAATATCCACATCCACGCCACAGTTACCCGCAAATGCCATTTCTGCAAGGGTGGTAATTAAACCACCGTCTGAACGGTCGTGGTAAGCCAATAATTTACGCTCTGCCACCAATGCTTGCATTGCATCGAAGAAGTGTTTCAGTTTAGTCACATTTACGACATCGGCTGGTTTATCACCTAATTGTTTATACACTTGCGCAAGTGCGGTCGCGCCTAAGCGATTTTTTCTTTCGCCTAAATCAATCAACAATAAACGGCTTGCGCCTTTGTCTGTGCGTAATTGAGGTGTCACGGTTTTGCGGACATCTTCCACGCGAGCAAAGGATGAAATCACTAAAGAAAGCGGAGCTGTAACCGATTTTTTCTCGCCATTTTCTTCCCAAGTAGTTTTCATCGACATGGAGTCTTTACCCACTGGAATGGTAATGCCTAATGCCGGGCAAAGTTTTTCACCCACCGCTTTTACGGCTTCATATAACCCGGCATCTTCACCACCATGACCCGCTGCAGACATCCAGTTTGCAGACAGTTTGATGCGTTTAATATCACCAATGTTGGTTCCCGCAATGTTAGTAATGGATTCAGCCACCGCTAAACGTGCAGAAGCACCAAAGTCTAATAATGCCACGGGTGCACGTTCACCCATTGCCATGGCTTCACCGTGATAGCTGTCTAATGATGCAGTTGTGACGGCCACATCAGACACCGGTATTTGCCACGGACCTACCATTTGATCTCGCGCCACCATGCCGGTTACCGAACGGTCGCCAATAGTGATTAAGAAGGTTTTTTCTGCCACCACCGGTAAGCGTAAGACGCGATGGAACGCTTCTTTTAATTGAATATTTTCTGTTGCAAGCGGTCGATTTTCGACTGTTTTTGACGAAACCTCACGCGTCATTTTCGGGGTTTTTCCCAATAACACATTCATTGGCAAATCGATCGGATTATTGTTGAAATGGCTATCGTGCAAGGTTAAATGTTTCTCTTCCGTTGCCTCACCAATGACCGCAAATGGCGCACGCTCACGTTCACAAAGTGCGGTAAATAATTCGAGTTTTTCTGGCGCAACCGCTAAGACATAACGTTCTTGCGATTCATTACACCAAATTTCTAATGGCGACATGCCTTTTTCATCGCAAAGGATGGAACGTAAGTCAAATTTACCGCCACGTTCACCATCGTGCACCAATTCAGGCATCGCGTTTGATAAACCACCCGCGCCCACATCGTGGATAAAGAGAATTGGGTTTTCATCGCCTAATTGCCAGCAACGGTCAATCACCTCTTGGCAACGGCGTTCCATTTCTGGGTTTTCACGTTGAACAGAGGCAAAATCTAAGTCTTCTTTTGATTTACCACTGTCCATAGAAGACGCTGCCCCACCGCCTAAACCGATGTTCATTGCTGGGCCACCTAATACGATCAATTTCGCACCGACTGGAATTTCGCCTTTTTGAACGTGTTCGCCACGAATATTACCGATACCGCCCGCTAACATAATCGGCTTGTGATAACCTCGCACTTCTTCACCATTGAAGCTATTAACTTTCTCTTCATAGGTACGGAAATAACCTAATAACGCAGGGCGACCAAACTCGTTGTTAAATGCCGCGCCACCTAATGGGCCTTCAATCATAATATCTAAGGCTGAAGCAATACGGTTTGGTTTGGAAAGTGGATTTTCCCAAGGTTGTTCAAAGTTTGGAATGATAAGGTTTGATACGGAGAAACCAGTTAAACCTGCTTTTGGTTTTGCGCCACGACCCGTTGCACCCTCATCACGAATTTCACCGCCTGAACCTGTTGCGGCACCTGGGAATGGCGAAATTGCGGTTGGGTGGTTGTGGGTTTCCACTTTCATTAAGATATGTGCATCTTCATTGTGATAGCGATATTGCCCATCTTGATCCGCAAAGAAACGGCCGACTTTTGAGCCTTCCATTACCGCAGCATTATCTTTATAGGCTGAAAGCACGAAATCAGGGGTTTTCTCAAAGGTATTTTTAATCATTTTAAACAGGGATTTATCCTGTTTTTTGCCGTCGATAATCCAATCCGCATTAAAGATTTTATGACGGCAGTGCTCAGAGTTGGCTTGCGCGAACATATAAAGTTCAATATCGTGCGGATTGCGCCCTAATTGGGTGAAGTTTTCCACCAAATAATCAATTTCATCTTCTGCCAGTGCTAAGCCTAATTCTACGTTGGCTGTCACCAATGCTTCACGTCCACCTTTCAAAATATCCACGGTTTTAAACGGTTTCGGATCTTGATGACGGAATAAAATCTCAGCATCTTGCGGGTTGCGCACCACGGTTTCCATCATTCGGTCATGTAAAAGTGCGGTCAATTTTTCAGTTGTTTTTTCATCAAGCGGTTGGCTTAACTCAAAATAATACGCCAAACCACGCTCAATACGCTCCACTTCATTTAAACCACAGTTATGCGCAATATCCGTCGCTTTAGAAGACCAAGAAGAAATAGTACCGACACGTGGAATCACGATAAAGGTTTCGCCTTTGGCATCGTGTTCTGCCAAAGTTGGACCGTAATGTAACAACGCTTTTAATTTTGCTTCCTGCTCGCTAACAAGCGGTCGATTTAATTCCACAAAATGCAAATATTCCGCATAAACCGATTTCACCGGTAATTGATTTTGTTGGAATTTTTGCATTAAGCCTTGAATACGGAATTCAGAAAGGGCGGGAGAGCCACGAAAAGTTTGAAACATACGGGTACCTTTGAGTTGTGTTTGAGGTAAAAATCGCGGGCTATTATAAAGGAAAAACACTAAAACGAAAACGTTTGCGTGAATAGGAAATAAAATCCCCATCTTTAATAATTTGATGGGGATAAGAAGATTAAAGGGTTATAAAACCGTCATATACATGGGTCGCTTCGCCTGTCATATAAAGTGGATGACCAACGCCATTCCATTCAATGATTAATGAACCGCCTGGCAAATCGACTTGAACTCGATTGTTCAATAAACCTTGCATAATTCCAACTGCAACAGCTGCACAAGCTCCGCTTCCACAGGCTTGGGTTTCTCCAGCACCACGTTCATAAACTCTAAGTTTAATATGCTCTTTATTGATGATTTGCATAAAACCAGCATTGACACGTTCGGGAAAGCGTTCGTGGCTTTCTAGCAAAGGACCAAGTTGTTCAACATTTGCTGTTTGAATATTATCTACTTGTACAACACAATGAGGATTTCCCATTGAAACGGCACCACATAAGACGGTTTGAATGTCTGTGCGTAGGATGTAATTTTTCTCGAATTTATTTGCGGTAAATGGAATTTTTGCTGGCTCCCAAATAGGTTCGCCCATATTCACACGAATTTGGTTATCGTCTTTTACCGTTAGAACCATATTGCCTTTTTGCGTGCTAACCGCGATGTCTTTTTTGTTAGTCAATCCTTTTAATGTCACAAAACGAGCAAAACAGCGGGCACCATTTCCGCATTGCGAAACTTCACTTCCATCGGCATTGAAAATACGATAATGAAAATCGAGTTCAGGATCATAAGGTGGCTCAACAAGCAAAAGCTGATCAAAACCAATTCCACGGTGGCGATCAGCTAAGCGTTGAATGGTTTCTGACGTAAAAAAAACATTTTGAGTAACACCGTCAACCACAACAAAATCGTTGCCTAATCCGTGCATTTTGGAAAACTGCATTTTTCCATCCTTTATTTAAATTCAAGATTGATTGCATTATAGAGAGCGGTAAAAAGAATGGCAAATTCAGAATTTTAGATTAAGAAAAGTGCGGTAAAACACAGGAAATTTTTACCGCACTTTATTCGCTGATTTACTCAGATTACATCCAAGCATTATTGCGAATGATCCCTACGGCAATGCCTTCAATCTCAAAGTTTTCTTGTTCTTCAAGATTTACCACGATTGGATCAAATTCTTCATTTTCTGCGTGTAGATAAATGATAGAACCTTTTTTCTCAAGGCGTTTTACCGTCACTTCATCTTCAATACGGGCAACGACAATTTGTCCATTACGTACATCCTTGGTGCTATGTACAGCTAATAAATCACCATCTAAGATACCAATGTCTTTCATGGATTGACCATAAACTTTTAGTAAGAAATTTGCTTGTGGCTTAAACATATCAGCATCTACGCGATAAGTTGCTTCGATATGTTGTTCTGCAAGAATCGGTTCTCCAGCCGCTACGCGCCCCACAAGTGGTAAACCATCAAATTCTTCATTTGCGCTATTGTCTAAAATGCGGATACCGCGAGATGCGCCTGGAATAATTTCAATCGCACCTTTGCGTGAAAGCGCTTTTAAATGTTCTTCTGCCGCATTGGGTGATTTAAAGCCTAACTCTCGAGAGATTTCGGCTCGTGTTGGTGGCATGCCTGTTGTTTCTAAATGACGTTTTAATAAATCCAACACTTCTTGTTGGCGTGCTGTTAATGGTCTCATATACACTCCTGTTTTTAAATACAGATAACTGTTATTGTATACAGATTTTGTGAAGTTGCAATAGTTATTTTTTAAATCTGTGCCTTAGGTCACATTTTGTCACCAAATTTTTTGAAGTAGTTGAGATCGGATGTGTTAAAATATTTCAAATTTACAACAAAGAGAAAATTTATCATGGCAAATTTTGTAAATATGTATCGCCAATTATTGAGCTTGCCTCTGTCATTATTAGTGAAAAATAATCCAATTCCAGCCAATCCGATAGAAGAGCTTTCCCTCAATATTCACCAACCTGTTGTTTATGTTTTGCCTTATACTTCTCAAACCGATTTCGTTATTTTCCGTCGAAATTGTTTGGCGTTAGGTTTGCCTGATCCTGCTGAGAAAAATGAAATTGCAGGTGTGAAGTTGCCTCGTTATGTCTATTTAGATGAGGGACGCCGCATTTTTAAATCGAAAGGTGCGAAAGATGAAACCACCACGATCTTCAATAAATACCTCGAATTACACCGCACTTCTGAGAGTTTAGATGTGCAACTTATTCCAGTTTCTGTCCTTTGGGGGCGTTCTCCTGGGCATGAAGATAAATCTGGCTTGCCTAACTTGCGTTTGTTAAATGGCATGCAAAAAACTTTTGCTGCTATTTGGTTTGGGCGTGATACTTTTGTACGTTTTTCTCAAGCCGTTTCATTACGTTATATGGTGAATGAGCATGGCTCCGATGAAAAAATTGCGCAAAAGCTAGCTCGAGTTGCAAAAATGCATTTTGCTAAACAGCGCATTTCTGCCACTGGTCCGCGTTTACCGAATCGCCAAGCTATGTTTAATAAATTATTGCAATCAGAAGCGATTCAACGTGCGATTGAAGATGAAGCAAAATCGAAAAATATCAGTATTGAAAAAGCTCAAAAAGAAGCACATAAGATTTTGGATGAAATTGCTGCAGATGTAAGCCATTCAAGTTTACGAGCGGCTGATCGTTTTTTACGTTGGCTTTGGAATAAACTTTATTCTGGTATTGATGTGCAAAATGCAGATCGCGTACGTAAATTAGCACTTGAAGGTCATGAGATTGTTTATGTGCCTTGTCACCGTAGTCATATCGACTATTTATTGCTTTCTTATGTGCTTTATCATCAAGGGCTTGTTCCACCGCATATCGCAGCAGGAATTAATTTAAATTTCTGGCCTGTGGGTAGAATGTTCCGCAGTTGGGGCGCATTCTTTATTCGCCGCACTTTTAAAGGAAATAGATTATATTCTGCAATCTTCCGCGAATATTTATCAGAGTTATTCCATCGTGGTTATTCGGTAGAATATTTTATTGAGGGGGGGCGTTCGCGCACTGGTCGTTTACTTGCGCCAAAAACAGGCATGATGTCGATGACATTTCAAGCGTTGCAACATAATCAAACTCGTCCAATTTCCGTTGTTCCAGTTTATGTAGGCTATGAGCATGTATTAGAAGTGGATACTTACGCAAAAGAATTGCGTGGAGCAGCGAAAGAAAAAGAAAATGCAGGTTTGGTTATTCGAGTAATAAAAAAATTACGCAATCTTGGTCAAGGTTTTGTGAATTTTGGTGAGCCAATTACGCTTTCAAACTATTTGAGCCAACATTTTCCTGATTGGAAAGAGCAAAATCACGAAGAAAAACCACAGTGGTTTGCTCCCGCAGTTGATTCTGTATCAAAACAGGTGATGGTAAACATTAATAAAGCTGCCGCGGTGAATGCAATGAATTTAGTTGGAACCGCATTACTGTCTTCTCGTCAGCGTGCACTTTCTCGTGAGCAACTTTTAGAACAATTGGCGAGTTACCAACAATTACTACAAAACGTGCCTTATTCCGCAGATGTTGTCTTGCCAACGGCTACGCCTGAAATGATGTTAAATCATGTATTAACGCTTGATCGTGTTGGCGTGTTAGTCGAAAAGGATAACTTTGGAGAAATTGTGCGTTTGGAACGCGCATCGGCCGTTTTGATGACTTACTATCGCAATAACATTCAACACTTATTTGTATTGCCGTCTTTGGTCGCAAGCATCATTTTGCATTACGAGGCGATTCAAAAAGATTTATTAGTGGAGGCTGTCGGCAAGATTTATCCGTTCTTAAAAGGTGAGTTATTCTTGCACTTTAGTGAAGAAGAGTTAAAAACTCAAATTCACCAAATTATTGATGAATTTTCGCGCCAACAGGTGATTAACTCTAATGATAATTTCTTATCTATCAATAAATCAAAAGTACGTATTTTACAACTTTGGTCTGCAGGAATGCGTGAAATCTTGCAACGTTATTACATTACTGTGACAATTTTGCAAAAACAACCAGATATTTCACGTGCAGAACTCGAAAAAGAAAGCCAACTTGTCGCACAGCGTTTATCTGTGTTACATGGTATTAATGCACCAGAGTTCTTTGATAAAGCCGTCTTCTCTATGTTCATTGCAAATTTAAGAGAGCAAGGTTATTTTGATGAATCAGGCAATGGCAATCTTGAAAAAATAGAATATTTGGCTTCAACGCTTTCTCATTTGATTTCAACGGAAATTTGTTTGACTGTCAAAGGAACGGTTGAAAAAGCAGAAGAACATGCTTAAGTCAGGTTTAAATTTTAGGAGCATCATTTGATGCTCCTTTTTTATATTAGCTATATAAGAAGTGCGGTGAATTTAATAGTCCAAAGAAACTTTCTATATGTCACATATATCTAAGAAATTCCTTTTTCTTGACATACTTTGAATACCGCCATTTTCAGTAATGAAATCGACGATATGCCTCCATCTGATAGAAAATGATACCATTAGCTTTGTTTATTATAAATACTAGTGGCTTCTTAATGCTCATTTTTCTATTAAGAATAGATTGAAGAACCTGTAATTTAAATTCGATTATGTAGTGTTTACCCATAATAAAATCTGCACCTCAATTGTTGGTTTGGTTAGTCCAACTTTTGGGGTACAGATCAAATTTTCACCGAACTTTTTTGTTTTCTAAATTTAGAAATTAATTGGTTTTTAATTTGCTCCAATATTTTTCATAAATATCGACCGCTTCTCCAACATCACCTTGCATAATCCCTTTTTCTACTTCTGATGCTGGTGGAAATAGTTTAGGATCGTTGGCAACTTCTGGGCTGAGTAATGCTTTGACTCCTTCATTTGGCATAGAAAAGCCCATGCGTTCTACCACAACTTTGGCATTTTCTGGACGAAGTAAGAAGTCAATGAACTTATGCGCACCTTCAACATTTTTTGCTGTAGTTGGAATCGCATAGTTATCCATCCAGAAAATTGCGCCTTCTTTTGGATACACAAATTGGAGAGATGGATTTTCTTTATGTGCTAAATAAGCAGAACCATTCCAAATCATACCAATTGTAGCTTCACCTTGTACGTAAGGGACTTCTGGCGAGTCAGAGTTAAAGGTTGCTACATTTGGTAAAAGTTTTTCTAAACGCTCATAAGCTGTTTTGATGTCTTCTTCATTGGTGGTATTTGGCGATTTACCATCAAGCAATAATGCTACGTGGAACACTTCACGCGCATCACTGGTCATAAGAACTTTGCCTTTAAATTCAGGTTTCCATAAATCCCCCCAGCTGGTGATAGTTTTAGGATCAATCTCATCAGCATTAACTTCAATACCTGTTAAGCCGTAAACATAAGGTAATGAATATTTATTTTCTGGGTCGAATTCTTTGTTTAATAAATGTTTAGGAATTTGATGAATATTGGTCAATTTACTTTGATCAATCGGTTGAAGCATCTTTTCCTTAATCATTTTATTTACGTAGTAACTTGATGGAAACACCAAATCATAGCCAGAGCCTGTATTCTGAGTAAGTTTGAGTTTCGCGTACATTTCTTCGTTGCTTTCAAAGGTAGAATAAATTACCTCGATGCCAGTTTCTTTAGAGAACTGTGCGACTAAATCAGAAGGCACATAGTCTGTCCAGTTATAGACGTAAAGTTTGTTATTGGCAAAAGCGGAAGCCGCGAAAAGTGCGGTGGTGGAAAGGAAAAGATTTTTGAGTGAGTGAGCAAAGAATTTTTTCAATTTATTGACCTCCGAGGGTTATCGTTCATCATAAAACACGCAAATTTTGCGCGTGCGCAGTATAGCATTTTTTCTAAAAGGTTTGACATATTTCCCTTTCGGGGTAAGATTTTGCCAGTTTTTTCCTAAGAGATTTTTTATGCTTAATTTTGCCTATCAAGAACACGTTCGCTCTTATTATTTCGACTCTCGTAACCAAGATTTTCAATTCCCACCGCTCACTCAAATTGAACATGCTGATGTATGTGTGATCGGGGCTGGATTTTTTGGTTTATCTGCAGCATTAGAACTGGCGGAGAAAGGAAAAAAAGTCATTGTCTTAGAGGGCGCAAGAGTAGGATTTGGTGCTTCTGGTCGCAGTGGTGGGCAGGCAATTAATGGCTTTGAAGAAGGCATTGATGAATACGTTAAACAAGTTGGCGAAGATAAAGCGCATAAACTTTGGAATATGTCATTAGAAGCCATTGATATTATTGATGAGCGTATTGAAAAATATGGCATTCAATGCGATTGGAAAAAAGGCTATGCTACATTGGCATTAAATGAACGCCGAATGGATGACTTAATTGAAATTGAAAAAGAAAGTCATGAGAATTTTGGCTATCAGAATATGCAGCTTTGGGATAAGGTTAAATTAAAACAGCACTTAGGCAGTGATATTTATGTAGGCGGCTTATTTGATAGTAACTCAGGGCATTTGCATCCACTTAATTATTGCTTAGGTTTAGCGAAAGCTTGTGTTGATCTGGGTGTTCAAATTTTTGAACAATCTCCTGTAGTGGATATGGTTGAGAAAAATGGTTGCATTGAGGTTAAAACAGCTAAAAGTGCGGTGATTTGTCAAGACGTTATTTTAGCCACCAATGCTTATATTGATGCTCTCCCGAGATCTATTCATCACGGAATTAATCGTAAAATATTACCTGTGGAAAGTTTTATTATCGCCACAGAGCCGCTAAGCCAAGCGGTTGCTGATTCCGTAATTAATAATGGAATGTCGGTGTGCGATAACAATTTATTATTAGACTATTATCGTTTAAGTGCAGACAATCGCTTGCTCTTTGGTAGTGATTCTAGCTCAGAAAAAGATATGGTCGCAATTATGCGGAAAAATATGTTACGCGTATTCCCGCAACTTGAACATGTAAAAATCGATTATGGCTGGGCTGGCCCGATTGATATGACGTTAAACTCAACGCCACATTTTGGTCGTATTTCTCCGCACATTTATTTTGCTCATGGTTATTCTGGTCACGGTGTTGCTTTGACTGGTCTTGCGGGACGAATTGTAGCGGAGGCGATTTTGGGCGACGATGGACGTTTATCTATTTTTGAAAGCCTGAAAGTCCCCTCTGTTTATGGTGGTCGAATTATCAAAGATCTTGCGACAAAGATTGGTGTGCAGTATTACAAATTTCTAGATAAATATCGTTAAGATATCAAAATGACCTAGTTTAAAAGCTAGGTCATTTTTTATAAGTGGACTTATTGATATTACATCACATGCCTTAATTGCTTCTGTTCAAGAATCAAAGAATGAATGTTTGCTAAAAAATAAGTTTGTTCTGCTTCAGGAATGGAAAATGGCATCAACTTGAGCAAATCTTGATGGATGGCTAAAACTTGTGGAAAAATGACCGCACTTTGAATTTCTTCGAACATTTCTGGATAAAGTGGTGAAACGCAAGCCCCTCGTTCTATTCGACCTAAGCTGCAAGCAATGTGGAGTAGCATAAAATCCACTTGAGGCGTATTCACATCAACTTGCCAGTAATTAGTTAATCGATCTCGTAAACGAAATACCACATCAATAATAGATTGATTTATTTGCTTGCGAATTTTCCAACGTTCTAGTTGCTTAAATAACCGCATTTGTTTTTGTTAGTTCAAAATTTGTTCATTAATTTACCGCACTTTACTGAAATAAAACAGTGCACAGATCACAGTTTTGTAGCAAAATGGTAAAAAATTTGTAAGGATGTAAAAATGTTAGATTATGAGATGTTCAATCCATATGAAGGATTGATTTTTGATATGGATGGAACTTTAATCGATACCATGCCCGTGCATGCACAGGCTTGGACGATGGTGGGAGAGCGATTTGGCTATGAATTTGATTGCCAAATTATGTATAACTTCGGCGGAGCGACGGTTCGAACCATTGCGGGAGAAATGATGAAAGCGGCGAATATGCCACTTGATCGAATTGAGGATGTGTTGGCTGCAAAACGCGAGTTGTCTTATCAACTTATTCCGACTCAATCAAAGTTATTGCCAACCTTTGAAATTGTTAAATCTTTTCATCAGAAAAAGCCGATTGCTCTTGGATCTGGCTCACACCGTAAAATTATTGATATGTTGATGGATAAACTGGCTATCGCACCTTACTTTAATGCCATTGTCAGTGCAGATGATGTAAAAGAACATAAACCGCATCCAGAAACTTTTTTACGTTGTGCGGAATTAATTCAAGCAAATCCAAGTCGTTGTATCGTATTTGAAGATGCGGATTTAGGTGTGCAAGCGGGATTAAATGCGGGAATGGACGTGTTTGATGTTCGCACACGAGAAATTATCTCGCCAAGATAATGGATATTTTTTCATTTTTTAGCGCTGATTTTTGGCAAACTCATGCGCTATGCCTTATGTTTGTCAGCGCATTTCTGAGTGCAACAGTATTACCAGGTAATTCAGAAGTTGTGTTTGTTGCTCTTACAGTCCCTAGATTGGCGCTGGGATCTTTATTTAGTACAGATATATTGGCACTCGTTTTTTTCGCCACGCTTGGCAATGGATTGGGGAGTTTAACTACTTACGGGATGGGGCGATGGATGCCAAAATTTGATCCAAAAAATCACCGCACTTTATGGGCAATAAATCAGCTACGGCGTTATGGGGCGATTACTTTACTTTTAAGCTGGCTGCCTGTCGTTGGTGATTTATTTTGTGCCATAGCAGGTTGGTTAAGATTAAATTTTGTGGCAAGTAGTCTCTTTATCTTTCTTGGAAAACTGGTTCGTTATGTTGCGTTATTGTTTTTTAGTGCACCATTCTTATTATAAAATGCGCAAGAAAAAGCCCCACAATGAATGCAGGGCAAATAACCTAAGGAACCAATTTTATTAAAACAACTGCAAGTTGCTTGTTCTATGAGACTAGCACTTTATAAGAAAGTTCAACATTTTCTGAAAATTTTTTAAATAAAAATTTGGGATAAAAAAGCCCCACAATAAATGTGGGGCAAATAACCTAAGGAACCAATTTTATTAAAACAACTGCAAGTTGCTTGTTACATAAGACAATGCGCCTTGCCATAAAGTTCATTAGAATTTGCAAAAAATGAACATTTATTCAAATTTATTTTTTATTTACTGATTTATAAGGAAAACTTTATGCCATTACTTGATAGTTTTAAAGTGGATCATACCAAAATGAATGCACCAGCAGTACGTGTAGCAAAAACGATGCGTACGCCAAAAGGTGATGACATTACCATTTTTGATTTACGTTTTTGTATTCCAAATAAAGAAATTCTTCCTCCAAAAGGTATTCATACTCTTGAACATTTGTTTGCGGGTTTCATGCGTGATCATTTAAATAGCGATAGCGTTGAAATTATTGATATTTCTCCGATGGGATGTCGCACGGGATTTTATATGTCCTTGATTGGTACGCCAAATGAACAGCAAGTCGCACAAGCTTGGTTGGCTTCAATGCAGGATATTTTAGGCGTGCAAGATCAAACAACTATCCCTGAATTAAATATCTATCAATGCGGTACTTATACCGAACATTCTTTGGAAGAAGCACACGAAATTGCAAAAAATGTTATCGCACGCGGTGTAGGCGTGAATAAAAATGAAGATTTGGCACTCGATGATTCGTTATTAAAATAGGAGAAATCATGACAACAATTGGCACAGCATTAACCCCTAATGCAACCAAAGTAATGATGTTGGGTTCTGGTGAACTGGGTAAAGAAGTAGTGATTGAATTGCAACGTTTAGGCGTTGAAGTTATTGCAGTTGATCGCTATGAAAATGCCCCAGCACAACAAGTGGCACATCGTGCATACACTATTTCTATGTTAGATGGTGATGCATTGAAAGCGCTTGTGGAGAAAGAAAAGCCTGACTATATTGTTCCCGAAGTTGAAGCTATTTCAACTGCCACTTTGGTTGAATTAGAACAAGCCGGCTTTAATGTTGTGCCGACTGCAAAAGCCACTCAACTTACGATGAATCGTGAAGGGATTCGTCGTCTAGCTTCAGAAGAGTTAGGGCTACCAACTTCGCCTTACCAATTTGTGGATAATTTTTCAGGCTTTCAAAGTGCGGTCGAAAAAATTGGTATTCCTTGTGTGGTGAAACCGATTATGTCTTCTTCTGGACATGGGCAAAGCATTTTAAAGTCTAAAGATGACATTCAAAAAGCTTGGGATTACGCGCAAGAAGGTGGGCGAGCGGGAGCTGGTCGAGTAATTGTTGAAGGTTTTGTCAAATTTGATTATGAAATCACGTTACTGACAGTACGCCATATCAATGGTACAAGTTTCCTCGCGCCAATAGGTCATCGTCAAGAAGATGGTGATTATCGGGAATCTTGGCAGCCTCAAGCTATGTCAGATATTGCATTATCAAAAGCGCAATCGATTGCTGAGAAGATTACTGGTGCATTGGGTGGATTCGGTATTTTTGGTGTAGAGATGTTTGTGTGTGGTGATGAGGTGATTTTCAATGAAGTATCACCTCGTCCTCATGATACTGGAATGGTAACGCTGATTTCTCAAGAGCTTTCTGAATTCGCTTTACATGCTCGTGCGATCTTAGGTTTACCAATCCCAGAAATTACGTTGATTAGCCCATCGGCGTCTAAAGCTATTGTTGTGGAAGGCAAATCACAAAATGTGCAATTTGGTGGAATCGAAAAAGCACTGGCACAACCTCATACTAATATTCGATTATTTGGTAAAGGTGAAGTAAATGGTCATCGACGCTTAGGCGTTTTACTTGCGCGTGATGTATCCGTTGAAAAAGCGTTGGAAAAAGTAAAACAAGCTTATGAACAGCTAGAAATTAGTTTATAAAAGCCGAAAGTGCGGTAAAAATTGCTCTGACTCCAAAAAGTTAGACTGTGATTTAAAGGATTGTTTTCGATATTGTATCGGACTCAGTCCTTTTAATTTTAGTTGAATCTGTCGATGACTATAGTAATCCAAATGATCTCTAACTGTATCAACTACCTCCCCCTCTAGTGTTGAATTTCTGACTATAAAAATATTCCATTTTTAATCGCCCAAAGAAACTTCCCATAGAGGTATTGTTCGAGTAATTCCCTTTTCTAGACATATTTTGAATGATGCTATTTTCTGCCAAGATTTGACGATAGGTTTAAAATTCTTAAATGTAATAGGTTTTCTTCCGTTTTAGGTGGAGGATGCATTTTAGCATAGTGAGGCTTCATAGATGGTTGTCCTGATATTTTATGAGGTATGCTATTGCGATGTAAACGATGCAATTCGTAACTATCCTGTTGAATTAATCGGTCAAGAATTACGTGGTTATATGACTGATATGAAACGTATCGCTGTTGCGGGTTAATACTGAATTAGACCAAATTAAAAACCGACTTTGTGAATGCAACGTCGGTTTTTTTATTTTTTAACCTAAAGTGCGGTGAAATTTCACCGCACTTTTGTTTGTCCCAACTAAATATTCAAAATCTTATAAATTTCAGAATCTTTACGATCTAGATAATGGATAGATTGGATTTTACGAATTGTGCGGGATTTTCCGCGAATTAAAATTGTTTCAGTGCTAGCCAAATTGCCCTTTCGTGAGATACCTTTAAGCAAATCGCCATTGGTGATACCCGTTGCGGTAAATACAAGGTTGTCATCACGCACAAGATCTTCAAGTTTTAACACTTCATTGATTTTTACGCCTAATACTTCACAACGCTGAATTTCATCGTCAGCAACTTTTTTATTTTCTTCCGTATCACCTTTTACTTCGTTACGAGGAAGTAAACGAGCTTGCATATCGCCACCTAATGCACGAATTGCAGCTGCAGCAGCCACACCTTCTGGTGCGCCACCGATTCCGTAAAGAAGATCGACTTCGGCATCAGGCAAACAGCACAATACGGAACCTGCCACATCACCATCAGGAATTGCCATCACTCTCACGCCCAAGTTATGCATTTGTTTAATTACCGCATCATGACGAGGTTTTGCCAATACCATTACGGTGAGATCAGAAAGGGATTTTCCTAGCTTAGATGCGACACGGCGAAGATTTTGTTCTAGAGGTAAAGTTAAATCAATCATACCTTTAACATCGGGACCAACCACCAATTTTTCCATATACATATCTGGTGCTTTTAAAAAGGTATTTCTACCGCCGGCAGCCAAGACAGAAATAGCATTAGACTGACCCATTGCGGTCATACGCGTGCCATCAATAGGATCAACGGCGATAGAAACCAATTCTCCCATGCCAGAACCGACTTTTTCACCAATATAAAGCATTGGTGCTTCATCAATTTCCCCTTCACCAATCACGATTTCAGCATCCATATGAATTAAGTTCAGCATATAACGCATGGCTTTCACTGCTGCATCGTCAGCTGCATTTTTATCCCCTCGACCAAGCCACATATGAGCCGCTAACGCAGCTGCCTCAGTCACTCGTGAAAATTCAATAGCCAATGCACGATTCATCATTATTCTCCTTCTGCTTACTTTTCTAGATCATGGCAAAATGACGTTATTTTATCACCGCGTAATCGTTTGCATAATAATTTTTTCTCCAACGCTTTAAAAAGGCAAATTTACTGGGTAAAATACTCTAAAACTTACCCATATTTAAAAGGAAATCATTATGTCTTTAGAAATTTTAGACCAGCTTGAAGAAAAAATTAAACAAGCGGTAGAAACAATCCAATTGCTTCAATTAGAAGTTGAAGAATTAAAAGAGAAAAACGCAGAATCTCACAGAAATATCGAAAGTTTACAAACTGAAAACGAACAACTGAAAAATGAACACCGCAACTGGCAAGAACATATTCGTTCATTGCTTGGCAAATTTGATAACGTTTAATCGTAATAAAAGGCTTAGAAAATCTAAGCCTTTTTATTTTAATCATTTCAAAAATATTTTTTACTTTTCCCTCGAATTAGGGAAGAAAATAAATACAGGATAATCAAATGCACATTTGCATTCTCTCTGGCAGCACTTTAGGTGGCGCAGAATATGTTGCCGAACATTTAAACGATGTTTTAGAAACTCAAGGTTTTTCCACCGCTCTTTTTCATGGACCAAGTTTATCCGATATCGAAAATGAAAAAATTTGGCTTGTTGTGACTTCAACTCATGGTGCGGGCGAGTTGCCAGATAATTTAAAACCTCTATTTGATAAATTAGCTAAAAGTCAAAGCGATTTTTCAGATGTTCGTTTTGCCGTCGTTGGATTAGGTAATTCTGATTATGATACTTTTTGCTATGCAGCGGAAAAAGTGGAGCAAGCGCTTCAAGAAAAAAGTGCGGTAAAAATTTGCGAGACTTTAAAAATTGACGTGCTAAACGTGGATGATCAAGAAGGCTACGCCGAAGCATGGTTACCGAATTTTATTGAGGGATTAAAATGATTGCCTTAATCCAGCGTGTCACCCAAGCGAAAGTTGATGTAAACGGTGAAACAATAGGACAAATTGGCAAAGGTTTACTGGTTTTGCTTGGTGTAGAAAAAGAAGATAATCAAGAGAAAGCGGATAGACTTGCTGAAAAAGTGCTTAATTATCGAATTTTCAGTGATGAAAATGACAAAATGAACTTAAATGTTCAACAAGCACAAGGTGAATTACTTATTGTTTCACAATTTACATTAGCTGCGGATACACAAAAAGGTTTGCGTCCAAGCTTTTCAAAAGGTGCACCCCCAGCATTGGCTAATGAATTATATGAATACTTTATCCAAAAGTGCGGCGAGAAATTACCTGTTTCAACAGGGCAATTTGCAGCGGATATGCAAGTGAGTTTAACCAACGATGGCCCAGTTACGTTTTGGTTAAACGTATAAATAAGAACGGTTGAGTTAGTAATAAGACAAGATTTTTGAATTTTAGAAAATTAAGCACGCTAAATAGCTTAACTAATGGAATATCTGCGTTAAACGTACATATTCCATTAGTCAACGTCAACTAACAACATAGTACCTAACAACAAGGTTGGTGAGCAAAAAGGCGAACTGAAGCCCTCCATTGCTCCCTCGTCCATAAATGGACGTTTCCTCTCACCAATGGCCACTTTAATAACAAAGGTGAATTATTACCCACTGCCATTATCACTGATTAGGGACAATCGGGAATGTCAGACAACAGCCCGCCAAACCCAATAGGCAAAGTGCACAGCGCAATGCCAAATGGCACAAACATCCATTCTTGCGCCCAAATCTTTTCATTTATAGTCTGTGTTATCAGCTACAAACTCACTGTACAGGAATATGGTATGCCTTTTCCTAGGTTAAAACTGTGATCTAGATCACAAAAATAAAAATGCAGTGAAATTCTTTTAAAAATTTCACCGCACTTTTAAGAATAAACAATTATTGTCGGATTAAAAGGGCAACGGCTTCACAAGCAATCCCTTCTTGTCTTCCTGTAAAGCCTAATTTTTCAGTAGTCGTTGCTTTCACATTGACTTGCTCAATATCGCATTGTAGGTCTTCAGCTATTTTGGCACGCATGGCATCAATATGTGGGCGCATTTTAGGTGCTTGTGCAATGATAGTGACATCGACATTACCAATTTTATATCCCTTTTCTTGCACTTGACGAAATGCTTCACGCAA
Source organism: Haemophilus sp. C1 (assembly GCF_001276515.1). Lineage (GTDB taxonomy): Bacteria > Pseudomonadota > Gammaproteobacteria > Enterobacterales > Pasteurellaceae > Haemophilus. The sequence goes on along the minus strand of NZ_LDVZ01000012.1, from coordinate 41,178 downwards.
TAGCCCACGACTATCCGCATTTTTATATTGCATATCGGTATCAGGGAAAAGCTTTCCAATATCACCTAGAGCGGCGGCTCCCAAGATTGCATCAGTTAAGGCATGTAATGCCACATCGCCATCAGAGTGCGCAATAAACCCAGTATGATAAGGCACTTCTACGCCGCCGATAATTAATGGGCGATTTTCACCAAACGCATGAACATCAAAACCGTGTCCAATTCTGATCATAATTTATTCCTTGTTAAATAAAATTCTGCTAATGCTAAATCTTCTGGACGAGTCACTTTTAAATTATCACTACGCCCAGCCACCAAGTGCGGTTGAAATCCTGCGAGTTCCATTGCCGATGCTTCATCCGTTATATTTGCACCTTGTTGAATCCCTGTGGAAAGCGCATTTCTTAATATATCTACTGGGAAAAACTGTGGTGTCATCGCTTGCCAAAGTTGACGACGATCTTCTGTTTTCACGATACATTGCTGATTATCCGCTCGTTTAATCGTATCCGTTGCTGGGATTGCCAAAATTGCCCCATGTTCATCTTCAATGGCTAGCAATTTATCAATATCAGCGTGTTGCAAACAAGGGCGAGCAGCATCATGAACAAGCACCCACGCATTTTTTTCCTCAATTGCGTTTAAACCATTTAATACGGATTCAGCTCGTGTTGCGCCACCTTCTACTAACTGAATTTTACTAGGGAGTGATAGCTTAGCAATATAAGGATCATCTTTGTTCACCGTCAAAAGAATTTTAGATATAGCAGGATGAGAGAGCATAACATCAAGCGTGTGTTCGAGCAGTGTTTTGCCAAGTAGCGTTAAATATTGTTTAGGTTTATCCGCTTGCATTCGCGAGCCCACACCAGCAGCAGGCAATACCGCAATAATTGAACGAGCCATTATTTATTCTCTTTCACAATGTGATAAAACACTTCGTTTTCTTTCACCATGCCATGTTGCATTCGTGCACGTTCTTCAATGGCCTCAAAGCCTTTGGTTAGTCCTTGAATCTCCGCATTGATACGTTGGTTGCGTTGAGACAGTTTTTCATTTTCCGCTTGGTTTTCTACAATCTTTGCGGCAGTGTCGCGGTAATCGAAGAAACCATTACGGCCAAACCATAAGTCATATTGGAACAAAGCTAATACGGCAAAAAGAATGAGAATAAGGAGTCGCATAAAAATGTTGGTGATGAATAAAATTACGGCTAGTTTACCGTGAAAAGGGGGGAAAGGCGATAGGATAAAAAAGAAAGTGCGGTAAGTTTTACATCTAAACTTCGCGTTAAAAATGTGACGAACATCACAAATTTAATAGAATTACCAAGAAATCGCCCCAAAAAATAAAAAGGCTTGCTATACTCTCCCCGTTTTTACTAACCCTAAAGTCAAAAGGAATATAACATGAAAACAACGTTAAAAATGACCGCACTTGCTGCTCTTTCTGCTCTTGTCTTAGCTGGCTGTGGTGCACACCAAATGAAATCAGAAGAACACGCAAAAATGCAATTGCAACAACAAGCTGTTCTTGGCTTAAACTGGATGCAAGATTCTGGTGAATATAAAGCATTAGCTTATCAAGCGTACAATGCGGCAAAAGTTGCATTTGACCACGCAAAAGTGGCAAAAGGTAAGAAAAAAGCAGTTGTGGTTGATTTAGATGAAACCATGTTAGATAACAGCCCTTATGCTGGCTGGCAAGTTCAAAATAACAAACCATTCGATGGTAAAGATTGGACTCGTTGGGTAGACGCGCGTCAATCTCGTGCAGTTCCTGGTGCGGTAGAATTTAATAATTACGTAAACAGCCACAAAGGTAAAATGTTCTATGTAACAAACCGCAAAGATAGCTCTGAAAAAGCAGGCACTATCGATGATATGAAACGTTTAGGTTTCAATGGCGTGGAAGAATCTGCATTTTATTTGAAAAAAGACAAATCAGCTAAAGCGGCTCGTTTTGCAGAAATTGAAAAACAAGGCTATGAAATCGTGCTTTATGTAGGTGATAACTTAGATGATTTTGGCGATACCGTATATGGCAAATTAAACGCTGACCGTCGTGCATTCGTTGATCAAAACCAAGGCAAATTTGGTAAAACTTTCATCATGTTACCTAACGCAAACTACGGTGGCTGGGAAGGTGGTTTAGCTGATAGCTACTTCAAAAAAGATACCAAAGGCAAAATCAAAGCTCGTTTAGATGCAGTACAAGCTTGGGATGGTAAATAATTTTCCATTAAAAAATCGATTTAAATATCGATTCTGAAAATTTAGTTTTGGGGCTAAGCTCAGTTTTTACTGGCTTAGCCTTTTTAGTTTTTTAGATTAACTCAAGTAATCATCATTACTACAGCTTGAAGTTTTGCTATGATGTTGCAAGTCTTTCAAAATAGAAATCTAATTCAATGAAGAAAAATTTTTCGGCAGGAAAATTGCCGTCTAAAGGAAAAAGTGCGGTTAATTTTCACCGCACTTTTAAGCCAAAATCAAAACCTCAAACGCTGTCGTTGGATGAAACCAAGGTTATGTTATTCAATAAACCTTTTGATGTGCTCACTCAATTTACCGATGAACAAGGGCGCGTTACCTTAAAAGATTTTATTTCAATTCCAAATGTTTATGCGGCAGGTCGATTAGATAGAGACAGTGAAGGATTATTGATTTTAACCAATAATGGCGAATTACAACATCGTTTGGCTGATCCAAAATTTAAAACAGAAAAAACTTATTGGGTGCAAGTGGAAGGCATCCCTGAAGAAACCGATTTAGCACAGCTCAGAAAAGGTGTAGAACTCAAAGATGGCATGACAAAACCCGCTCAAGTGCGGTTAATTTCAGAACCAAATTTATGGGAACGCAATCCACCTATCCGAGAACGGAAAAATATTCCCACAAGCTGGTTAGAAATTAAAATTAGTGAAGGACGCAACCGCCAAGTGCGAAGAATGACTGCGCATATTGGCTTCCCCACTTTACGATTAGTGAGAGTGAGTATGGGATCATTATCTATTAATGGATTAGAGAATGGCTCATTTAGATTATTATCATTGGATGAAATAAAAGCATTATTTCAGACCGTCAAATTATAAAAATAGGGCAAGTATTTCGCTTGCCCTAAATTTTTTTCCCATAAATATTGAGCAGAAAGATAATTAATAAAAAACTAAACTGCTTTCAAACTCTTTCAGAAGATTACTTTCAGCTCGCAATTCATTCCAAATTAATGGGTTACGGTCTAAGTATCCGCTTTCAAAATTCAATGTCCAATCATTCAAAGTGCGGTGCATTTCAAGGGTGAAATTTTTTGCAGTTTCTGTTGCTTGACGGGATTTATTGAGAATAACCGCAAGACGAAGCAATCGCATTAAAGCCATCACATCTTGCTCGCTATAACGTGCAAATTTAAAAAATTCAGCAGGTTTAAGCGTGCCAATATGCCAACGCACTAACGCAGTAAGCAAACGTTGCTGTTCACGATCAAAACCTGGTAATTCCATATTTTGTAAGATATAAGCCGAATGTTTTTGTAAACCTTTGTGATTAATCACAATGCCTACTTCATGCAAGCGCGCTGCCCAAAGCAGGATTTCGCGCATTTCTTCAATAAATTCTGTTGATTGCCAATCTTTATATTTTGCACTGAGTAAATTAGCACTATCCGCAACGCGGTGGGCTTGGGCTTGGTCAATATTGAATTGTTCGCTTAATCCCCAAGCTGTACGTGCTCGAATATCTGCTACTTGAAAGTTTTTCTCTAGGCTATAAATGACACCTTCACGCAATGCGCCGTCAGAATAGCGCATTTGTTGAATATGAAAAACTTCAAACACCGCACTTAAAATGGCTAAACCTGGTACAAAAACATCTACGCGGTCTTGGTTTAAACCGTTAATATTTAGCTCAGTAAAATGCTTGGCTTGTAGCGTTTGCTCAATTAAAGCATTTAATCGCTCAGCAGTAATGGTTCCATTAGGATCAAGATTAGAGGCAATTACGTGTGCAACAGTTTTTATCGTTCCAGATGAACCTAGCACAGATTGCCAACCTAATTTGCGATATTCAAAGCCTAAATCTTCGATTTTATTGACCGCACTTTGACGCGCGCGTTGAAAGTTTTCTGGAGAAATGACACCATCGGTAAAAAATTGAGTCGCAAAACTCACACATCCCATGTGGCGGCTTTCAGCCATAAGCGGCGTGAAATCATCGCCGATAATCATTTCTGTCGAGCCTCCACCAATATCCACAACGAGCTTTCTGCCCTTTTCTGGTTGCGTGTGGCATACGCCAGCGTAGATGGTTTTAGCTTCCGTTTGCCCACTAATAATATTAATAGGATAGGGGAAAACCTTGGCTGCTTGACGTAAAAATTCGTCATTATTGATGGCTCTGCGTAATGTGTAAGTGCCAACTACATTGACGTTTTCCATAGGAAAACCTTGTAAACGTTCGGCAAATAAGGCTAAGCAATTCACGCCACGCGTGATAGCCTCTTGATTAAGCATCGCATTTTCATCTAAGCCTTCCGCGAGTTTAACTTTTTGTTTTAAGCGAGAAAGTACTTGGATTGAGCCGTTTACAATACGAGCAACAATCATATGAAAGCTGTTTGAGCCAAGATCAATTGCGGCAATTTCACGTACATTGCCACGATGCTTGGGTTCTAAAATAGCGTTATTCATAACATTCCTAAAATTCAAATTTATAAAGCAAATCAAACACTTGGTTGGTGCTAGAGACGGATTGAAAATAAAGCTGTGGCATTAGGCGATAACGTAATGTGACTTCAGCTAAGCCATCAAATAAACCTACGCCATATTTTATTTGTAAGCGATTGGTAATATTTCCACTTACTGTAACCTTAGATTTATCGCCCACGCCAGATGTACCAAGGTTTAAATCTTGAATACCAAAAACTTCGCCAATACTGCCCACTAATTTACCACTCTTGGAAATACCTAAACCAATTAATGCTGCGCCAACTGATCCCGTTGAACCCACTTCTCCGCTGCTTTCCAACGAACGACCTGTTAATAAATAAGAAAGTGCTTGATCTTGTGGTTTGCTCGGTTCACTGAAAATAGTGACTTCTGGGCTATCGGCTATGCCAATCACTCTCACTCCAGCAGTAATTTTGCTGTCTTCCATTGCTTCAGGATTACGAATAGCCTCAATATTCAACGTAGGTTGTGCCGCTTGCCCAGAAAAACTAATAAGCCCTTTACGAATGAGTAAATCTTGTCCGAAAGAAGCATAGCGACCTTTGGTTAAATTGATTTGCCCGAATAAACCTAAATTGCCTTTGTCTTGTTTCACAGAAAGTAAACCATCAAGATTGGTTTTTAAGCCATAGGCATCAAGGCTGACGTCTTTACCAATATTGATGCGTAAATCAGAGCGAATTTCCATTCCTGATTTCGTTTTTGCGGCAAATTCACGTTTAATCAGTTCTTCTTTGCTTTTATGAGGGCCATTTAAAATTACCTCATCTTCGCTGACTGGTTCCGCGGTGTCTGGTAAGCTATCAATCTTAATACGCGCCCAAGGAATATCCACTGTTCCGCTTAAATTCAATTCCTTCGGATTGGCTTTTACCGTGATATTTGGACTGAAACGTAGTTTCGCCATAGAAGGAATATCCACGTTGAAATTATTTGCTTGCGCATTCAATTCTGTTGTCCAATGTTCGATATTCGCCCAGTTTGCTCGGCCAGTTAAATTCAAACGGCTATCGCTAGTTTCAATTTTGCCCTGTAAAGTGGAATTATTACCGTGGAAATGTACGGCAATATCGCCATCAGTAATATTGACTGGCATAGATTTTAAGTTGGTACGAATATTGCGAATATTGAAGTGGCCATTTAATAATGGTTTCTCTAAATTCCCGCCGAAACTCAACTTCGAGACTACCTCACCATTCACTGATTCACCGCTAGTAAGTAGCTGATTTGCGATCGATAGGTTTAATCGTTCTATCACAAGGCTACCGCCAAGTTGGCGATTTTTCGCAAGATCGTTTAAATGAATATCGCCTACAATTCTGCCTTGATTATGTACGTTGATATCTGTTTTCAAAACCAAATTATTATTTTGAATATCGGCGTTAAGTGTTAATTTTGGAATATCTAATTTAAACGTGCGGTAATCCAATTTTTGAGAGAAGGCTAAATGATTGCCATCTACTTTGGCGGTAAATTGGGATGGTTTATCCGTAAACCAAGCAACATTACCTTGTGCCTGCAAGTTTCCTTTGAGGCTATCTTGTTCAATAAGTTTATTCACTAAATCCAAATTAACACGTTTAAATTGGAAAGGAATATTCCCTTGTTTGCCCACATTGAATGCCTGTGGGAAACATAACTCTACATCTGTGTTTTGCCAGCAATGTGCGGCAATATTGGCTTGAGTCTGTTTGTTATCGTAAGACACCGCAATCGCTTGATTGGATTTTACATCGCCAATCGGGGTTTCGAATTTTGCTTGTGAAAGTGTGCCTTTCCACTGTTCCAAAGTGCGGTCAAAATGTCCGTTAATTTGTAAATTTGCAGCAACAGGCTCACCTTGGGATTTAAGCGTTAACAGATGATTTTGTTCATCGCCAGATAAGGCGAGATCAAGTAAACGGAGTTTAACACTTTCACCATAATGAAGTTGCTCTGCCTTAACATTGAATTGTCCTTTAGCTAAAGGATCGCTTTTGATATTCCCTTTCGCGCTCGCTTTAGATAATTGGAAACCTTGCAAGTGTAAATTAGACGAGACTAAATCAAGATCAAGGTTTGGATTGGTGAACTGACCAGAAATAGCAGCATGCCCTTTCACATTACCGCTTAAATCAGACCATAAACCACGCAAATTCGGTGCATCAACATCTAATACAAAATCAGAATGGTCATCTAATACCCCTCTTGCGTTAAGATGATTTTCACCATATTTAACCTGTAAATCAGGTACAGTGAGAAGTACATTTTGATTGAGTGTTGCAGAGCCTTTTAAACTGATAGGTTTTGCAGAAAGCATTCCGTTTAAATCGGCCACAGGCACTTCTACTTGCCAGCCTTGAGAGCCTGCAAAACCACGCGAATGCAATTTACCAGATAGTGTTGCAGGCATTACAGGTACATAAAAACCGATATTCATTTTTTCTAAATCGGCTTGAATATCCCAGTTTGCACCATTTTTCCAATTTGCATTACCCACAAATTCACTTTTACCATCTAACGAAGCTATCCCTAATTTATTGACGGTTACTTCATAAAGTTTACCGTCGGCATTAAGATCCACTTTAGATGCAGGAATATAATCCATTCCATCTACGCCACCTTTAAGCTCAGCGTGATAATTCAGTAAATCCCCTGTGAGCTTAAGTGTCACATCATTAATTTTAAGTGGTGCCATTGTGTTTACAAAAGCGTATTGTCCTTTTGCCACGTTTAATGTGAGGTTTAAGGGCATTTTGTCTTGTGCTAATTGCACGTCGCCATTCAGTTCAGCATCTACTACACCTTTTATTTTCAAAGAAAGTGCGGTGGATTTTTTCAATGATCCCGAAAGTGTAAGATCCACATCACTCGCTGGCAGAATTTCTTTTCCAGCGGATTTCAACGGCTCCAAATGGGATTTTAAAGTTAAATCTAATGGCATATCGCCATCAAGTTGTAATTTACCTTGTGAATAAAGATTACCGAGCGAACTTTCAACCGATAATTTTTGTAATTGCAGTTGGTTATCGACGGTATCCGCCTGTGCAATCAGGCTTGGGATTTCAATAGAGTGAAGTGTTTCACCTTTTTCATTCACTGCTTGATAACGCCAATTTTTGCCTGAAATTTCAGGAATATGTAAATCAAAAGGAAGAATGATTTCTGATACATTACCTAAAAAAGCAGGCGTTAAAGATTGCTCAATTGCAGCCCAATCTACAGGTTTATTCGGTTGTTTTGCTTTCAGCTCAGGTTTAACTTCAGGCAATTTTTTTGCAATTACTGAAATATCGTTAATTTCAGTCGGCGCAATAGTTAAGCCTTTTTCATTATTTAAACTTACCGCACTTTCAAAATTTCCAAGCGTAATACTCGTCTGATCAATATTTACAGATAAATCTTGCACCACCAAATTTTCTGCATTGATACTAATTGGCAAGGAAATACGCTTCATCGGGCTAGACTTAGAATCATCAGGCGTTGATGGAGGCAATAATGCAGTATTAATCGCAATCGTCGGTTTATTTAAGGTAAAGTCACGTAAACAAACTTCACGTGAAAACAAACAACCAAAATCGAGCTGTAAACGTGCTTGTGCAATATGTGTCTCAATCCCAGCGGTTTGATAACGAACATTCTTTAACACCAAGCCATTTTGTAATCCGCCTTCAATTTGCTCAACGGAAAAACTATCAAGCAGTTTATCAGCAAGTTGAATTAACCCCCTTTGCCCCGCATCGAAAGAAAGTGCCCCTGCAACACCTAAAACAGGCACCAAAATGACCGCACTTCCAATACAAACAGCCTTGCGTACCCAATGTTTTTTATTAGGCTGCTCAGGTGATTTTGGTGAAATTTCTGATGGTTGTAGTTGTTCTGTCATAAATTCACCTTAAATTTCTGTACCAAGTCCGATGTAAAATTGAATATTTTTGCTGTTATCTTTATCACGAATGGGTGTGGCAATATCAAATTTAATTGCGCCCACTGGTGATGCCCAACGGACACCAACGCCTGCGCCATAACGCAATTCTTTAGTTGTGTAATCATTAGCTGCTAATCCGCTATCTGCGAAGGTCGCCGCCCACCAATTCGGATAAACTTGATATTGATATTCTAAAGAACCCGCAAGTAATCGCGAGCCACCAACCAATTTTCCGTTTTTATTTTTAGGCGCAATTTTTTTATAGCCGTAACCGCGTACACTACGATCGCCACCAGCAAAGAAACGAAGTGCGGGCGGAATTTTTTCAATATCCTTTGTATGTAAATACCCAACCTCTGCACGAGCAACAATACGATGATTTTCTGCATAAGTACGAATCCACGCACTAGATGCTTGCACTTTTATAAAAGAAGATTCTGATAGCCAAATTCGTTTGCTTAAATCAAAAGTAATTTTTTGCACATCGCCCCAAGTGACAAAGGAACCACCACGTAATCGAGTGCGAGTAAATCCAACAGTTGGATAAAGAAGTAAGGTTTTATCAGTGATATCCGCTTGTGTAAAACTATCGTATCTTGCTCGAAGTCCGCCAAAATATTGCCAACCACGCGCATTATTCCAATAACGTAACGCTGACAACGTAAGCGCTCTCGTATTGGTATCGTTCTCTTTTTCCCCTTCCCAACCGACGGCAAAATCATAGTAATAATTTAATGGATTTTTCAGCAATGGTATTCGATAAGTGGCTTCTAACGTTTGTTTCGGTGCGGAGAGATAAAGATTTGAACGCAAACTATGTCCACGGCTATTAATCCAAGGTTTTGTCCAGCCTATTTGTCCGTGAACGCCGCCATCAGTGGCAAAGCCCACACCCAGTTCCATCGCATTTTTTTTACGTGGATAAAGAATGATTTCTATATCTACCGTTTTACTTTTATGATTGATATTAGGTTGAACTAAAACTGAATTAAACCAATTTGAAGATGAAAAATTGCTGGTTAAATCCGACAAATTATTCATTAAATATGGATCGCCAGATTTTATGTTAAGAATATTATTGAGATAATCGTCGCGGATTTGTGAATGGTTAAAAGTAATATTGCCATAATGATAACGAACGCCGCTATCAAATAACATTCGCCACCACGCTTGATGGGTTTCTGGGCTGATTTCTAAACGTGAAATTTTAAATTCCCCATCAAAATAGCCTCGATTTAATGCTAAACGTGAAATCGCTGTTTTGTAATCATCGTAAGTTTGGTGTTCAACCAAAACGCCTTCTTTCGGTAAGTTTTTACGTAACGCATTAAAATTTTCATCTTGAGCGGCTTCTCCCTCAATTTGTACATCAGTACCTGCAATTTTTGTTGGCTCGCCTGGTGTAACGTGCGCAATCAACAAATCGCGTTTGCCTTGACGTTGTTTTCGTTCAAAACGTACGGAAGATTCATAATAACCAAACACTCGCAAACCACGATCCACCGCGTTGGTTACCAAATGTTGATAGCGTTCAGAACCGTCCATTTCTTCTTTATTAATCAAATTAACATTGAGATCCGTATTACGAACAGCACGGAAGCCACGGATGCCTTGAACTTCAATATCAACGGTTTGTTCAGCAAAGGCAGGAAAGCAATTTAATGCTAAAAAAAGTGCGGTAAGTTTTAGCAGTGTTTTATTCATTTTAGGACTAAACGTTTTGAGTGTATTGCCCTATAGTCTACCGAGAAGTTCGACAGGATCCAAGATTTTCAACAGATTTTGTCTGGTTTTAATAAAGAAATACCGCACTTCATTGCTAAAGTGCGGTAAATTTTTGGGCTGTTTTAATTAGTGACCGCCACAACCACAGCTGCCGTGATTATGTTCGTGATGATGACCGCCACAGCCACAACCGTGACCTTCTTCGTCATCATCGTGGGTGTGCGCACCGTGAACGTGGCCGTGTGCGATTTCTTCTAACGTTGCTTCACGGGTTGCGACAACCTCAACCGTGAAATGTAATTCTTGACCCGCTAACATGTGATTTCCATCAACCACAACTTCATCGCCATCGATTTCAGTAATCACTACTGGAACGGGGCCAATGTCAGTATCCGCTAAGAAACGCATACCCACTTCAAGTTCATCAACACCTTGGAATACATCTTTTGGTACACGTTGAACCATATTTTCGCTGTATGCGCCGTAACCTTCTTCAGGTTGAACGCGAACTTCAAATTTGTCGCCTACTTCTTTACCTTCAAGTGCTTTTTCAAGACCGATCACTAAATTATTGTGGCCCTGTAAATATTCTAGTGGTTGATTTGCAGGAGCTTCATCTACCAATACGCCATCTTGTGTGCGAACTTGGTAAGCAATGCTTACTACTACATTTTTTTCTACTTTCATTATGTTTTCCTTATAAAAAATCCGTTAAAAAAGCCGTATCATTGTAACGAAAATTATTCCTCGCGCAAGGCTAAAATTTAATAGCCTTTCATTATTTAACTTTAACAAATTTTAAATTAATGTGGCTTTGTTTTTAAATTTAGGCTGTGTTATCAAGGTCAACACTTGCAAAGCTAGCCTGTTATACGGCAAAATCAAATAATTATATTAACAAGCAAGCAGAAAAATTATGGCCGAAATCACCAAAGAAACCTTGTTTTCATCAAACATCCAAGCTGAAAACGAACAGCTAAGCATATTAAAACGCCATTTCCCAAATTGTTTTGATAAACAAGGCGCATTTTTGCCTGAAAAAATGGCAGAAGCGTTGCAATCAAACGGCATTAAAACAGAAAAAGAAAGCTACAGCCTCAATTGGCTGGGCAAATCCTATGCCAAAATTTTAAAAGACAGGCAGCCTGAAACGCTTTTAGCGGAAGATATTGAACACAACCAAAAACCGGAAAATCAAAATAGCGAAAACATACTGATTCAAGGCGATAATTTGGAAGTGTTAAAACACCTAAAACACGCCTATAAAAATCAGATCAAGATGATTTACATCGATCCGCCGTACAACACAGGTTCAGACGGTTTTGTTTATCAAGATGACCGAAAATTTACGCCGCAGCAGTTGGTTGAATTGGGGATGGATTTGGAAGAAGCCAAGCGTGTGCTGGAATTTACTGCTAAAAAATCCAATTCACACAGTGCGTGGCTAACGTTTATGTATCCGCGTTTGTATATTGCGCGTGAATTGTTGCGTGATGACGGCGTGATTTTTATTTCTATTGATGATAATGAACAAGCACAATTAAAACTACTTTGTGATGAAGTGGTTGGGGAAGAGAATTTTATAAAAGACCTAATTATTAATACATCTGAAGGTGGTGGTAACGCAAAATATGTAGTTAATGGTCATGAAACCGTTCTTGTATATGCTAAGAATATTGATAATTTTGATAATTTAAAACGACCTAAAGATATTCGTGGTAAAAAAATTGTTATAAATGATGAATTGTATTGGATTCAAGAAGATGCTATTCGAGAGCAATTTGGCAAATATGGTAATTTACATTACGAAGATATCGAAGAAATCAAAGGTATTGAATTTAAGAAAAAAATTGATGATGGAATCGCTAATAATGAATATGTCTTAGTTCCAAAAACTTATGGCAAAACCGTGATTGGAAAATTAAGAAAAATATCAGATGATTTTTCAAAATTCCATAGTATTTTAAATATTGGAAATATTAATAAACATTTGACTGCTGATGGTATTCGTGAATTGGAAGAGTTATTTGATGTGGCTAAAGGACTATCTCCCTTTAGAACACCCAAGCCATTAGATTTATTGAAAAGACTAGTCCTTTCATCAACTTTTAAAGGAAATCAGAACGATATAATTCTAGATTTTTTTGCAGGTTCTGGCACAACCGCTCATGCTTTGATGCAACTTAATGCCGAAGATAAGGGTAATCGTAAATTTATTTGCGTACAATTAACTGAAAATTTAGACGAAACATTAGAAAACGTAACACAGGAAGCCAAAAAGAATATTCAAATTGCAATAGATTGGTTGAATGAACACAATAAACCACACAGTTTATTTGAAATAACCAAAGCGAGAATAGAATTAGCTGCAAAGAAAATCCAAACTGAAAACCCTGATTACACAGGCGATTTAGGTTTTAAAATTTTCAAAACCGAACCGCACTTTCAGACGGCATTGAATACTGATTTTGACCCACAAATTGATTTCTTGCCGAAAAACAACTTAACCGATGAACAACTCCACCAGCTTTTAACCACTTGGCGAGTGTTTGACGGTTGTAGGCTGCCTGAAAAAGTGCAAAACATTGATTTAGTAGGTTATACCGCTTATTACTGCCGTCAGCATTTATATTTATTAGCAAGTGGTTTTACATCAGAAAGCGTAAAAGCCCTGATAGAACACTTGGATAACGATAGGGATTTCGTGCCTGAACGCATAGTGTTATTTGGCGAAAATATAGATAGCACGATGCAAAAAGAATTGGCGCAAGCGGTAAAAACCTATGCCAATAAAAAAGGCTTGAACAATTTAAGCGTATTGGCGAGGTATTAAAATGGCAGGTTTTACTTACGAAAAAAATTTGTCCCACCAAGAGCGAGCGATTGAATCCGTTTTGGCAGTGTTTGACCGTGTACATTTAAATAAAAATGTGCAAACAGATGAAAATCCCTTAATTGAATTTGCAGGCAACCTAAAAACGGATAATTTGCAAAAAATCCAACAAGCCAATAACGTGGGCGATATAGCGTTATCCCATAGCAATGTGCTTGATATTTCAATGGAAACGGGGACAGGCAAAACTTATACCTACACAAAAACGATGTTTGAGCTCAATCGTGTGCTGGGCGTGTTTAAATTTATCGTGGTTATACCCACTCTTTCCATTAAAGCAGGAACGAAAAACTTTTTGCAAAACGCGTCGCTTGCAGAACATTTTCGCAAGGATTTTGCAGGGCAATATGGCGAAACAGAAATTGAATTGTATGTGGTAGAAAGCCAAAAAAACAAAGCAAAAAAAGCCTTTATGCCCTCTGAAATTGTGCGTTTTGTGGGGACGGAAGATAAGCAGAAAATTCACGTTTTATTGATTAACGCAGGTATGATTAATTCCGACACAATGGCGGGAAAAGATAAGGGCAATGACGGCAGCCGTTTGATTAAAGATAAGTTTTCTGTGCCCTTTGAGGCCTTGGCTTCAACTAATCCCTTTGTGATTGTTGATGAACCGCATAAGTTTGATAAAAATGGCGTTACTTGGCAAAACATACAAAAATTTAATGCTCAATTTATCTTGCGATATGGGGCAACATTCCCTAGTGTTGAAGTAAATAAAAAAGATGAAAACGGCAAAAATGTTAAAAATGAACAAGGAAAAATTGTTAAATTAACCATACAAAAATATGAAAACTTACTTTATCGATTAAGTGCGATTGATGCATTTAATGATGATTTAGTAAAAGGCATTCGTGCGTTTACTGAACAAATTGACGGCGACAATGGCGAGCGGATTAAACTGATTGATTTAGACGGCAAAGAAGCGACGTTTATTTTAGATAAACAAGCATTTAAGTTAAGTAAAGGCGAAAATTTAAACCGTATTCATCAAGCCATTAGCGATTTGTTTGTGTCTGAAATGAATAAAAGCGTGCTGGTGTTGAGCAATGGTATTGAGTTGAAAAAAGGCGATACCATCAATCCGTATTCATACAGCGATACTGTGCGGGATAAAATGATGCGACAAGCAATTAGAGAGCATTTTGTCTTGGAAAAAGAATTGCTTACGAGAAATGGTGGACGGATTAAACCTCTCACATTATTTTTCATTGATGATATTGCAGGCTATCGTGATGAGAAAAATCAACTTTCAGGCAGCCTAAAAACCGTTTTTGAGCAAATGGTAAAAGCGGAATTAGAACATCGTTTGCAAACAGAAAATGATGAATTTCTACGCCAATATTGGCAAACGGCATTAAACGATATTTCTAAAACTCACGGCGGTTATTTTTCGCAGGATAACAGCGATAAAGACGACAAAATCGAGCAAGAAGTAAATGAAATTTTGCACGATAAAGAAACCTTGTTATCGCTTGCTAATCCACGTCGTTTTGTGTTTTCCAAATGGACGTTGCGAGAGGGTTGGGACAATCCTAATGTGTTTCAAATTTGCAAATTGCGTTCTAGTGGCTCTGAAACGAGCAAATTGCAGGAAGTCGGTCGTGGCTTACGTTTACCTGTAAATGAATATATGGCAAGAGTAAAAGATCACGCCTTTTTCTTGAATTATTTTGTGGATAATAGCGAAACGGATTTCGTTAAAAAATTAACTGATGAAGTGAATAGTGCGGTAGTAAAACCGATTGTTTTTACGGCTTTAACTGATGAATTAATTAAGAAAATTCAGACGGCTTATCCTGATCTCAGTAAGAAACAGATTCGCAATCAATTAGCAGATTTAACCGATGACGATGATGTCTTTTTGGAAAATGGCTTTGCTGAAACGAAAAAATTATTCCCAAAAGCCTTTGAAAGTTCAGGCAGTCTGAAAGATGGAAAAATCAAACGTTCAGGTGAAAAAGCTGAAAAAGTCAAAATGCGTATCGCTAAATATGATGAATTAAAAGCCTTATGGGAAATCATTAACCAAAAAGCCTTGTTGCAATACAAAATTAAAGATGAAGATGAATTTTTGAGTTTGTTTATCTGTTATCTGAAAGAAAATGCGGATAAATTTACGGCAACTGGCATACGCACCGTACAAAATAAAATTCGTGTGGATAATGGTTTATTGTCTGCCACTGAAACAAGAAGCCTGAATGATGAAGTTTTTGAACCGATTAATACGCTGAATTATCGTGAGTTTTTATTGAAATTATCGCAAACGGCTTTGATTCAAATGCAGACTTTGCACAAGGCATTTTTTGCGCTTCGTGATGTGTTGGATATTTCAAAATTCCTGAATGAACGCACGATTCACACGATAAAAGCAGGGTTTGACCGCTGGTTATTGCTCAATTCCTTTAATGCGTTTGAAGTAGGATTTAGCCGTGTGGGAGGCAGTGTTCACCCAACCAAATTTACGGATAATCAAGGTAAGGCGTTGGCAGAAGTGAATGCTTCGGATTTAGGCACACAGTTTGATTCGGGTAGTCCATTGGCTGAGTTTTTGTTTGAAAGTGTGTTTTTTGATAGTGAATTGGAACACGCAAACATAACGAAAAATCAAGTAAAAGAAGTGATTGTGTTTACCAAAATTCCCAAAAATTCCATCAAAATCCCAGTGGCAGGCGGCGGCACATACTCGCCCGATTTTGCTTATATTATAAAAACAAGCTCGGGCGACACGTTGAATTTGATTGTAGAAAGCAAAAATGTACCAGACGATCAATCTTTACGTTCGGAAGAACAGCAAAAAATTAAACACGCAGAAAAATTGTTTAATCTCGTTGCATCGGATACAAAAATTGTTTTTAAAACCCAATTTGAGAAAGATGAAATTGTGAATGTGATAAAAAATGCACAGCAACAATGATGAGTAGTTTGTTTTTCTCATACCTAAAAAATAACCGCACTTATTAAGTGCGGTTAAAAAGAATGATTAATGTAAACGAGGTTCTTCTTCATCTTCATCATCAAAAAATTCCCCATCATCGCCGTATTCATCTTCATCGGCATTTGGGTCTTCAAAATAAGTTCCCCAACCATCATAAATACCTTTATGTTTTTCTAATAACGGAAGGATTTCTTTTTGTTGCGCATCAATAATCTCCGCTTTTAATTCTACTTCACTGATAATGTCAAAACAGAAAATGGGTTTACCGTCATCATCTTCAAATTCTTCCGCTTCGGACACTTCATAACCGGCTTTAAACGCATCTACCGCGATTTTTTCTAGCAAATCAAAATCGTGATGAGCAATGTGATGTTCAATAATATAAAGAGCATTTGGATCACTGCCATCATTCAGTAAATCTTCGATAATTTCACGGGTTTCTGCTTGTAACTCTGCCAATTTTGACATAATAAAATCCTTCAACAAGAACAAAAGTGCGGTTATTTTAGTGGATAAATCACGAAAAGTCGCATAGAATTTCACACAATTATTTTCTATAAAAAAGAGCCCTTAACTATGCTCGAACAACTCTCTTATTTGGCATTAAAAACTCCGCCAAAAACTACCGCACTTTTAAAGGCTGAATGTGCGGATTTTATTGTAAAAGAGCATTTGGGCTATGAAATGTCAGGCTATGGAGAGTTTGTTGCGTTGTATGTACGCAAAACAGATTGCAACACCTTATTTGTTGGCGAAAAATTAGCTAAATTTGCCGGCATTTCTGAACGCAATATGGGATATGCGGGGTTGAAAGATCGTCGAGCAGTAACAGAACAATGGTTTTGTTTACAAATGCCTGGAATGGAAACGCCCGATTTCAGTCAATTTGAATTAGAGGGCCTAGAGATTTTAACGGTTACTCGACATAATCGAAAAATTCGCACGGGTAGCCTTGAGGGAAATTATTTTGATATTTTATTACGCGGTGCAGAAGAATCTGACGAGCTTAAAGTGCGGTTAGATTTTGTGGCAAATTTTGGTTTCCCCAATTATTTTACGGAACAACGTTTTGGTCGAGATGGTTATAACCTCACGCAAGCATTGCGTTGGGCGCAAGGGGAAATTAAGGTAAAAGATCGCAAAAAACGCAGTTTTTATCTTTCCTCCGCGCGCAGTGAAATTTTTAATCTAGTTGTGGCGGAGCGTATTGCAAAGGGCGCAACAAATCAAGTTTTGCCAAACGATATTGTGCAATTAGCAGGTTCGCACAGCTGGTTTAAAGCAGATGAAAAAGAAGACTTAAATGCCTTGCAAGTGCGGTTAGAAAATCAAGATATTTTACTCACCGCCCCTTTAATTGGCGAAGATGTGTTGGCAGCAAGTGATATTGAAAATGAAATCGTAAATCAACATTCAGTCTTCGATCCTTTAATGAAACAAGAAAGAATGAAGGCAGCACGTCGCCCATTATTGATGAAAGCAAAAGGGTTTTCTTGGGCATTTGAGACAGAAGGCTTGCGTTTAAAATTTTATTTGCCAGCGGGCAGTTATGCCACGGCATTAGTTCGTGAGTTAGTAAATTATACAGAAGCATAAGGAAGTACAATGCGAATTTTAGTCAGTAATGATGACGGTTTTCACGCGGAAGGCATTCAAGTTTTAGCAACAGAATTAAGAAAAATTGCCGAAGTCATTGTTGTTGCACCCGATCGTAATCGAAGTGCAGCATCAAGCTCGCTCACATTAGTGGAGCCATTGCGCCCACGCCATTTAGATAATGGCGATTATTGTGTAAACGGCACACCTGCAGATTGCGTGTATTTAGCGTTAAATGGATTTTTATCTGGCCAAGTAGATTTGGTGGTATCGGGCATTAATGCGGGTTGTAATATGGGCGATGATACGATTTATTCAGGCACATTAGCTGCAGCTCTTGAAGGGCGTCATTTAGGCTTGCCTGCTATTGCGGTTTCATTAGATGGTCGTCAACATTATGAAACCGCAGCACGAGTGGTGTGTGATCTCATTCCAAAATTACATCATCAATTATTAAATCCTCGTGAAATTATTAACATCAATGTACCAGACTTACCTTTTGAGGAATTAAAAGGCTACAAGGTATGTCGTTTAGGTTATCGTGCATCCTCAACAGAAGTGATTAAGCAAAAAGATCCTCGTGATGAAACCATTTATTGGATTGGCCCTTCAGCATTACCTGAGGATGAAAGCGAGGGAACAGATTTCCATGCAGTGAAAAATGGTTATGTGTCTATCACGCCAATTCAGGCAGATCTTACTGCACATCACTCACTTTCGGCTTTACAAGATTGGTTAGCGCAGGAATAATGGCTTGTGTTAGCAAATAGAGAATAAATATGAAAATTTTCGGCGCGATGTATGATAAGACGATGGAATGGTCAAAACATCGTTTTGCTACTTTTTGGCTCTCTTTTGTAAGTTTTATCGAGGCAATATTTTTTCCTATTCCGCCCGATGTGATGTTGATCCCAATGTCTATGTCAAAGCCCAAAAGTGCGGTGAAATTTGCATTTTATACGGCAATTGCTTCTGTCGTCGGTGGCGTTATTGGCTATGCAATTGGTTATTATGCAACGGATTGGGTGGAAAACATTGTACAACAATGGGGATATGGTGCGCATTGGGTAAAAGCCATCAGTTGGTTTGAGCAATGGGGCGTATTAGTTGTGTTTGTGGCAGGTTTTAGCCCAATTCCTTACAAGGTGTTTACGCTCTGCTCTGGCGTGATGCAAATGGCATTTTTCCCTTTTGTCATCACCGCATTTATTTCACGTTTAGCGCGTTTCTTGCTGGTGGCAAAATTAGCCGCATGGGGTGGTGAAAAATTCTCAGCAAAATTGCGAAAATCTATTGAAATTATTGGTTGGTCAGTGGTGGCATTGGCTGTCATTGCTTACTTTATATTGAAAAACTAGGATAGAAAAATGAATAAATTAGGTCTTATTTTAATGGCTGGATTCGTATTGGTTGGATGTGCATCAGAACCAGTTAAAGATCCAGATGCATTACCAAATGGCATTATGCAACCTGTAGAAGGCACAGGTGCCGTTGCTGGCGGTAGTTTTATGCCAGAAATTCAAAAAAACACAATGCCAGCACAAATGAAATAATAAAGGAACAATAAGGAATTACTATGAAAAAATCGTTTCTCTTACTCCCTTTAAGTATTGTTGTATTATCAGCTTGTACCTCTAATTCTCCTGCGCCAATTACCAATGCAGATAACACCCTTTCACCTGGTATTATGCAACCTGTAAATGGCGAGAGCACGGGCGGTTCTTGGCAACCTGAAATTCAAAAAAACACCGTACCGCCAATGGGTGGAGTTCCAACAGGCGTGCAAACACCACAGCCAAATTTCCAACCAACTTATCAACAGCCTGCCATGCCAGCTGCACCTGCTCAACCAGCATTTCAGCCTGCTCAAAAATCAGCTACTCCTGCGCCAGCTATGCAAACCCAAACCATCACTAAAACTGTTTCTGATTGCGTAGGTTCGCAACATATAAATGTGCCACGTAATCCAAATACCAATGCGCCAGATTATAGCAAAATTGAAAAAGGCTCTTACAAAGGTAATACCTATAAAGTGAACAAAGGCGATACGATGTTCTTGATCGCTTACTTAGCAGGTATTGATGTAAAAGAATTAGCCGCATTGAATAATATGACTGAGCCTTATAATTTGAGTCTAGGGCAAACTTTAAAAATCTCTAATTGTGGTACAAAAACAGTGACAACAACGGTTCCTGTAAAACAACCTGCGGCAACCGTTGCAACAACGCCCACAGTAACCTATACTCCGGGTGCAAATGGTACGCAAATGGGTTCTGATGGTACAATCATTGGACCAATTAAATCTGGAGCAGGTGTAGCGAATAGCGCACCAGCAATGGCACCAGTTGTGACAACTCCAGTTGCCCCTGCGACAACACCATCAGTACCAACCGCGCCAGTAGATAACACCAATAGCACCCCGATTAATGCAAATATTGTTGCACCAATCGCCTCTAATGTTGCGTGGCAATGGCCGACTTCAGGTAATATCATTCAGGGTTTCTCCAATACTGATGGCGGAAATAAAGGGATTGATATTAGCGGTTCTCGTGGACAGGCTGTTAAAGCGGCTGCATCAGGTCGTGTAGTGTATGCTGGCAATGCTTTACGTGGTTACGGTAATTTAATCATCATCAAACATAACGATGATTTCTTAAGTGCTTATGCGCATAACGACAAAATTCTTGTAACCGATCAACAAGAAGTCAAAGCTGGTCAAGAAATCGCAAAAATGGGTAGCTCCGGTACAAATACTGTGAAACTTCACTTTGAAATTCGCTACAAAGGCAAATCAGTGGATCCAGTACGTTACCTCCCAAGACATTAATCTTCCTCTAACAAAGAGCGGTGAAAAAACTCAACAAATTTTCACCGCTCTTTTTTTATTAAAAATATTCTGTGAGGCATATCACAAAATAAAAAAATAATAGATGACAATGTTAAATTTTATATTATTCTGATAATACTTCGTAGTTAGAAGTCAGTGTTAAGTTTTATTAAGTTTCTCTTCTCTTAAAAGGAGTTTAATATGCTCAACTTGCTCTCTCCTAACCAAACTTGGGTTCTTATTGATCCAAGATTATCTTTTTATTTTCCCATAATTTATTAATCCTTTCTTATTAACCATCAACGTGTTTTCATTTTAGAAAATAATTTTTTATTTAAACTAAGCAAATTAATTTTTGGGGATTTTGCTATGGAAAATTTTAAACATTTACCTGAACCTTTCCGCATTCGTGTTATTGAACCAGTAAAAAGAACTACCCGCGAGTATCGTGAACAAGCGATCTTAAAATCAGGTATGAATCCATTTTTATTGGATAGTGAAGATATTTTTATTGACTTACTCACAGATAGCGGTACTGGCGCTGTTACACAAGATATGCAAGCTGCAATGTTACGTGGCGATGAAGCCTATAGCGGCAGTCGCAGTTATTATGCACTAGCTAAAGCTGTGAAAGATATTTTTGGTTATGAATATACAATCCCTACTCACCAAGGCCGCGGTGCTGAACAAATTTATATTCCGGTATTGATTGCTAAACGTGAACGTGAGAAAGGTTTAGATCGCAGCAAAATGGTGGTTTTCTCTAACTATTTCTTTGATACCACACAAGGACATAGCCAAATTAATGGGGCAACGGTTCGCAATGTTTATATAAAAGAGGCATTTGATACAACAGCAAAACATCCATTTAAGGGTAATTTCGATTTAGAAAAATTAGAAAAAGGCATTCAAGAAGTGGGTGCACATAATGTACCTTACATTGTATGTACCATTACTTGTAATTCTGCGGGTGGTCAGCCGGTTTCTATTGCAAACTTAAAAGGCATGTATGAAATTGCGCGTAAATACGATATTCCAGTCATCATGGATTCAGCTCGTTTTGCAGAAAACGCCTATTTTGTTCAACAACGTGAAGAAGCTTATAAAGACTGGACTATTGAACAAATTACTTACGAAAGCTATCGCTATGCTGATGGTTTAGCGATGTCCGCCAAAAAAGATGCGATGGTACCAATGGGCGGTATTTTAGCGTTTAAAGATAAATCAATGGAGGAAGTCTATCACGAATGTAGAACGCTTTGTGTTGTGCAAGAAGGGTTCCCTACTTATGGTGGTTTAGAAGGTGGTGCAATGGAACGCTTGGCTGTTGGCTTGCATGATGGTATGCGCCAAGAATGGCTGGCTTATCGTATCGCGCAAATTGAATATTTGGTTGCAGGCTTAGAAAAAATTGGTGTGCCTTGTCAACAACCGGGTGGCCACGCAGCGTTCGTAGATGCAGGTAAATTATTACCACATATTCCAGCCGACCAATTCCCAGCACAAGCACTTTCTTGCGAACTTTATAAAGTTGCAGGTATAAGAGCGGTAGAAATTGGCTCATTTTTATTAGGACGAGATCCGAAGACGGGTAAACAACTACCATGTCCAGCAGAGCTTTTACGCTTAACTGTACCACGTGCAACTTATACGCAAACTCATATGGATTTCATTATTGAGGCATTCCAAAAAGTGAAAGAAAATGCAGAGAATATTAAAGGTTTAACTTTTACTTATGAACCAAAAGTTCTCCGCCACTTTACGGCACGTTTAAAAGAAGTTGAATAATATCACGAAAAATGCAGTTCATTTTGAACTGCATTTTTTTATCAACAGCTAACTCAATAATTTGTTATTGATAAGGATGTTCTATGAAAAAACAACCTTCCATTTTTGGTGGCGCCTGTATTATTGCTAGTGTTTGCGTCGGAGCTGGAATGCTTGGTTTACCAACATCTGGTGCGGGTGCTTGGACAATATGGTCAGCATTAGCAATTTGCTTAACGATGATAATCATGACATTATCAGGCTGGTTATTACTTGAGGCTTATTCCACTTATGATTTAAGAGCATCATTTAGTACTGTAACTAAAGATATGCTCGGTTCAACTGTCAATTCTATTAATAATCTTGCTGTGTATTTTGTCGGGGGTATTTTACTTTATGCTTATACCACTGCATCTGGAGGCATACTAGAAAACCTTATTAAACCGTGGATTGATTTTGGTTCATCCACATTGGCAATTTGCTCGACCGTATTTGTATTAGTCTTTTCCTTCTTTGTTTGGCATTCCACTCGCATTGTAGACAGAATATCTGTTTTATTGATTGTATTCATGGGATTTACTTTTATTTTTAGTACTTATGGATTAGCAACTAATATTAGTTTAGATACTTTATTAGATATTGCTGGAAAAGATACAAACTATGCAAAATATGCAGTAGGGATGTTTCCTGTTGCGTTAACATCTTTCGGTTACCATCATTCTGTTTGTACGATGCGAGCCTACTATGGGGAAGAGAAAAAAGCTAAGTACGCCATTTTAGGCGGAACAGCAATTGCTCTTACGCTTTATTTACTTTGGATTTTTTCAATTTTCGGAAATTTGCCTCGCGATCAATTTGCACCTGTAATTGCCAGTGATGGCAATCTAGATATATTACTTAACGCTTTAGGTGGGGTAATAGAATCTAACACGGTTAAACAAATGATTAATGCCTTTTCTATCGCTGCAATTTTGTCATCTTTTATTGGCGTAGGATTAGGGGTATTTGATTATTTGGCTGATTTCTTTAAATTTGATAATTGCAAAATTGGACGAACAAAGTCATGGGCAGTGACTTTCCTACCTCCACTAATTATGTCAATTTTATTTCCATTGGGTTTCTTAAAAGCCATTGGATATGCTGGCGCAGTAGCGACAATTTGGACCTGCATAATTCCAGCACTTCTTGCTTATAAATCTCGCAAAATAAATGCAGCAGCAACAACATTCCGAGTTTGTGGTGGAAATGGCTTAATAATCTTTATTGCATTATTTGGTGTTTTTGTGGCTATTTTCCATTTTCTAGCAATGTTTGACTATTTGCCTGTCTTTAAAGGATAAATATCAACTGAAAGAGTGGTGAAAAAACTCAACAAATTTTCACCGCTCTTTTTTATCTGGCTTTTTCCCCTTTCGACACCTAAAATAACCGCCATAAAATCTCTCTTTATTCAGTTTCCAAAACAGGTAATGACATGACTTCTGAAGAAAATTTCCAACAGCACACGCCAATGATGCAACAATATCTAAAACTCAAAGCAGAGAATCCAGATATTTTGTTGTTTTATCGCATGGGGGATTTTTACGAGTTGTTTTATGACGATGCGAAAAAAGCGGCGGCATTGTTGGATATTTCTTTAACGAAACGAGGTCAATCTGCAGGACAGCCCATTCCAATGGCAGGAATGCCTTATCACGCGGTGGAAGGTTATTTAGCAAAATTAGTGCAGTTAGGCGAATCTGTGGCGATTTGCGAACAGATTGGCGATCCAACGACGAGTAAAGGACCTGTAGAACGCCAAATTGTGCGAATTGTTACACCTGGTACGGTCAGTGATGAAGCACTATTGCCAGAACGCCAAGACAATCTGATTGCTGCGGTATATCAAGAAAAAGAAAAATTTGGATTAGCCACTTTAGATATGACTTCTGGGCGTTTTCAGCTTTGTGAACCTGCAGATAAAGAAACATTACGTGCGGAATTGCAACGTATTGCGCCTGTGGAATTGCTGTATTGTGAAGAATTTAACGAAATGGCTGCGATTGAACATTGCAAAGGATTACGCCGTCGCCCGATTTGGGAATTTGAACTTAGCACTGCCATTACGTTATTAAATCGTCAATTTGGCACAAAAGATTTACGCGCCTTTGGTGTAGAAAAATCCCCTCTCGGCTTAAGTGCGGCAGGTTGTTTATTGCAATATGCAAAAGAAACCCAACGTACCGCATTACCCCATATTCAAAGCATTAGCTTAATTCAAAACCAAGACTGCATTCAGTTAGATGCCGCCACGCGCAGAAATCTTGAATTAACACAAAATCTTTCGGGTGGCACAGAAAATACGTTAGCCTCTGTCTTGGATAAATGCGTTACGACAATGGGCAGTCGTTTGCTGAAACGTTGGATTCATCAGCCTATTCGTGATGTGGAAAAATTAAAACAACGCCAACAAGCGATTGCGGAAATTCTGAATTTTGATTTAGTCGATGAACTTCAGCCTTATTTGCAATTAGTCGGCGATATGGAACGTATTTTGGCGCGTGTGGCACTGCGTTCTGCTCGCCCTCGTGATCTCACTCGCTTACGCACAGCCTTAGAACAAATTCCTGCATTACGCACTATTGTTCAACAAAAAACACCGCCATTTTTAACCGCACTTTTCAGCCAAATTGCCGATTTCAGCGAGCAATGTGATTTATTGCAACGTGCATTGATTGAAACGCCTCCGCTTTTAATTCGTGATGGCGGCGTGATTGCTGAAGGTTACCATGCCGAGTTAGACGAATGGCGTATGTTGTCTGATGGTGCAACTCAATATTTGGAAAACCTCGAAAAACGGGAGCGTGAAAGCACGGGCATTGATACATTAAAAATCGGTTTTAATGCAGTGCATGGTTATTACATTCAAATTAGCCAAGGCCAAGCGCATAAAGCCCCAATTCATTATGTTCGCCGTCAAACCCTGAAAAATGCAGAGCGTTACATTATTCCTGAGCTCAAAGAATATGAAGACAAAGTACTGAAATCGAAAGGTGCGGCGTTAGCATTAGAAAAGCAACTTTACGATGAATTATTTGATTTATTATTACCGCACTTAGGCACGTTACAGCTGGCTAGCCTTGCACTTTCTGAATTGGATGTATTGGTCAATCTTGCCGAGCGCGCAGATACCCTCAATTACGTTATGCCAACATTCTGTGATGAAGTGAGTGTGAAAATTGAAAATGGTCGCCATCCTGTTGTGGAACAAGTATTGAAAGATCCTTTCATCGCCAACCCAGTGGAGCTCAATCACAATCGTCATTTATTAGTTATCACTGGGCCAAATATGGGCGGTAAAAGTACTTATATGCGCCAAACTGCATTAATTACATTGCTGGCGTACATCGGTAGCTTTGTGCCGGCAGACAGCGCAAGAATTGGACCGATTGATCGTATTTTTACTCGAATTGGTGCGTCTGATGATTTAGCGTCGGGGCGTTCAACCTTTATGGTGGAAATGACAGAAATGGCAAATATTCTTCATCAAGCTACCGCGCAAAGTCTCGTGCTTATTGATGAAATCGGTCGTGGCACATCCACTTATGATGGCTTATCCTTAGCTTGGGCTTGTGCAGAATGGTTAGCGAAAAAAATCCGCTCGCTTACATTATTTGCCACCCATTATTTTGAATTAACCGCATTGCCGGAACAACTAGAAGGCATCGCCAATATTCATTTAGATGCTCTTGAGCATAATAACACCATCGCCTTTATGCACGCCGTACAAGATGGCGCAGCAAGTAAAAGTTATGGTTTGGCAGTAGCAGCTTTGGCGGGCGTGCCACAATCTGTTATTAAACTGGCAAAACAGAAATTGACGCAATTAGAAAAAACATCAGAGCATTCAGCTGATCAGCAAATTCAAGCATTGCGTGAAACCAATCACACTCAAGGTGAATTATTGTTTGAGCAAGAAACGGATGCACTAAGAGAAGCTATTGAAAAACTGGATCCCGATGATTTAAGCCCTAAACAAGCATTGGCATATTTGTATCAGTTAAAGAAAATGGTGGGGTAACATCTTACAAAAGTGCGGTGAAATTTTGATCTAGCCAAAAATAGACTATTTACTTAAGGAGTGATGATGACATAGAATCGAAGTCGGTCTTTGAATTTCAGTTTAATTTGTTGCTGATTATAGTAATCCAAATAATCCTTACAGCTTTGGTCTGAATGTAAAATGTTTCGCTTTATTTAAGTTGTTTTGTTCTTTGCTGGCTCTTGTACTATCCATGTTGTCAAAAATAGGGAGCCTGTCTATTTTTATAGGTGAATAATTATTTTGGGGCTGACGTAGATTAGCAAGAGTGCTAGTCTACGTCAGCCCCTAATTTTTTAATGAAAGAATATGTAGCTCCTTTTAAGGGGGAATCAGGGACAGGGATTGTCAGTTTTCACAAGCCCCAAGAGAGGCTTGTGAAGTATAGTCCCTTATAGGGGGCTAAAAACCTCGTGTTTTACGTACGAATTGTCATTTAGTAAAGTACCCGCGCACGAATTGTGCCATCGATTTCCTTCAATTTTGTCAGTAATGGCGATGCATCATTTGTTTCTACATCAACGACAACATAACCAATTTTCGGGTCAGTTTGTAAATATTGCGCAGCAATATTGAGGTTGGCTTCGACGAAAATTTGGTTCAGTTTATTCAATACACCGGGACGATTTTCGTGAATATGCAATAAGCGTTTTGTTCCCCCATGTTCTGGTAAAGATACTTCTGGGAAGTTTACCGAAGAAAGGGTTGAGCCATTGTCTGAATATTTAACAAATTTGCCTGCCACTTCAAAACCGATATTTTCTTGTGCTTCTGCTGTTGAACCGCCGATATGTGGCGTTAAAATCACATTATCAAATTCGCGTAACGGAGAGACAAATTCTTCATTAATTGACGCAGGTTCAATTGGGAATACATCAATTGCCGCACCGTGAATTTTACCGTCTTTTAAGGCTTGAGCGAGAGCATCAATATCTACTACTGTGCCACGCGCAGCATTGATCAAAATTGCACCTTGTTTTAATTGTGCGATACGCTCAGCGTTCATTAAGTTTTTGGTAGATGGCAGTTCTGGCACATGTAATGAAACAACATCGCAAGAACTGAGTAATTCTTCAAGGCTACGAACCTGTTTGGCATTACCGAGCGGAAGTTTATTTTCGATATCGTAGAAATGTACATCCATGCCTAATGATTCCGCAATAATACTTAATTGTGAACCAATGTGTCCGTAACCAATAATGCCTAATTTTTTACCTCGCACTTCATGAGATCCAGTCGCTGATTTATTCCAGACGCCACGATGTACTTCGGCATTAGCCTGTGGCACATTGCGCATAAGTAATAAAATCTCACCTAATACAAGCTCTGCAACGGAACGAGTGTTTGAGAATGGGGCATTAAATACAGGAATTCCACGCGCTTTTGCCGCATTTAGATCCACTTGGTTGGTGCCAATACAGAAACATCCCACTGCGATTAATTTGGGTGCGGCCTCAATCATTTCTGCCGTTAAATGGGTGCGAGAACGCAAGCCGATAAAGTGTGCATCTTTAATGGCTTCTTTTAATTCATTACCATCTAGTGCTTTTTTATAGTAATCAATATTGGTATAGCCTGCCGCATGGAGCGTATCAAGTGCGCTTTGATGCACACCTTCAAATAATACAAATTTGATTTTTGATTTGTCTAGAGAGACTTTGTTTGCCATGTTTTCTTCCTTATGATTTTTATTATGAATTAGTCAATAATTTTGGCGCCTTCAGGCGTACCGACAATCACAACGTCTGCGCTACGTAACGCGAATATCCCATTAGTGACGACACCCGCAACGTTGTTTAATTCTTTTTCCATTTCGACTGGATTTAAAATAGTGAAGTTGTGCACATCTAAAATCACATTGCCGTTGTCAGTTACCACTCCTTCACGATATTCAGGCGCGCCACCAAGTGCGGCTAATTTTCTGCCTACTTGTGAACGAGCCATTGGAATAACTTCAACTGGTAATGGGAAAGTCGAACCTAACACATCTACTTGTTTACTAGAATCCACAATACAAATAAATTTTTTCGCTAATGCAGCGACGATTTTTTCACGAGTGAGTGCTGCGCCGCCGCCTTTAATCATCATTTTTTGTGGATTGATTTCATCTGCTCCATCCACATAAATATCTAAGCTAGAGACATCATTTGCATTAAATACTTCGATACCTTGTTGACGTAATAATTCTTCTGATGCTTTTGAAGCCGCAACTGCGCCTTGAATTTTATCTTTGATTGTACCCAAAGCCTCAATAAAGCAGTTCACCGTGGAGCCGCTTCCCACGCCAACAATTGTGTCAGCTTTTACATATTGTAATGCGGCTTGTGCGGCGAGTTTTTTCATTTCTAATTGATTCATTTCTTTTCCTTATTTTAATAAGTAAACGATTGCGTTACTTTATTACGAGAGTATTTAATAAACAAGAGTAATTTTTCAGCAATGAGAGGTTTAACGGATGAACTACAATTCCGTTAAAAATAATTCCAATAGTTCATTGAGAAATAACTTGCCATACTCAGTGATTTGCCAAGAATCAGCGTTTTCCACAATATAGTTTTGTTGAATGGCAAAATCAATTTGATTTTTCACCGCACTTTGCGATAAACCTGTGTAATCTTCAAATTCTTGTTTGGGTACCGCTTCTAACAAACGAAAGCGATTCATAAAAAACTCAAAAGGGCGGTCAATTTCTGGTACGTTTTTTTCTTCGTAAAGATATTCGCCACGCAAATAACCTTTCGGGTGTTTTGTTTTAGAAAAGCGGGTAATTTCTCCATTTGGGAAGGTCAGTTTTCCATGTGCGCCACAGCCAATGGCTAAATAATCCCCAAACCGCCAATAATTCAAATTATGTTTACATTGAAAACCAGCCTTTGCGTAAGCAGAGGTTTCATATTGCTGGTAGCCTGCCGCCGTTAAAAGTTGGTGACCTTGCTCAAAAATATCCCAAAGTTCATCGTCATCTGGCAATTTAGGTGGGCGGTAAGCAAACATCGTATTTGGCTCAATAGTAAGCTGGTACCAAGAAAGGTGAGGAGGAGATAGCTCAATAGCTTGACGAAGATCATCTAAGGCTTCTTTCAACGTTTGGTTCGGCAAACCGTGCATTAAATCCAAATTGAAACTTTTTAGCCCAGAAACTTTCGCTAAATTGACCGCACTTTTTGCCTCCGCTGCATTATGAATCCGCCCAAGACGCTGTAATTTGTCATCATTAAAACTTTGTATCCCCATAGAAATTCGCGTAATGCCTGCAGATACATAACCTTTAAAACGTTCAGCTTCTACCGTGCCAGGATTAGCTTCTAATGTGATTTCAATATTATCTTCAAAATCAATCTGTGTTTTTATTTCTTTTAAGAGATACGCAATGCTTTCTGCTGAGAATAAACTTGGTGTACCTCCACCAATAAAAATTGAATGGAGTTTTCGTTGTTGAATGGAATCGTTAAAGTGCTGTAAATCGGCCTGCAAATCTTTCAGAAGATGATGAATATAGTCTTGTTCTGGTATATCGCCTTTTTGTGCGTGCGAATTAAAATCACAATAAGGGCATTTTTGAACGCACCATGGAATGTGTACATAAAGGGAAAGTGGAGGAAGTTTGAGCATGTTGTTATTTACAAGTTTTAAATGTGAGAACAGTTAGAAAAAGTACAAATTAACGTTGTGTAAATATGAAATTTTAGCTGATACTGTGAATGTTGATAAAAAGGGCCTGTTTTCACAAGCCCTAAAACATTCAATTAATTGACCGCTCTTTCCGATTTACTCGTCACTTTACGGCGTGGTGCTTTAGGTTTAGCCTCTACTTTAACAAATTCAATGCCTTCTGGTGGATTTTCTAACGCAAGACCAAGCACTTCATCAATGGTTTCTACCGCATGAATTGCAAGATTTTGTTTCACGTTTTCTGGAATTTCTTCAAGATCTTTAACGTTCTCTTTTGGAATTAATACGGTTTTAATTCCGCCACGATGTGCCGCAAGAAGTTTTTCTTTTAATCCACCGATTGGTAATACTTTACCGCGTAAACTGATTTCTCCCGTCATTGCCACATCAGCACGCACAGGATTACCTGTTAAACAAGAAACTAATGCAGTACACATTGCAATACCTGCACTCGGACCATCTTTTGGTGTTGCACCATCTGGCACGTGAATGTGAATATCGCGTTTCTCATGGAATTCAGAATTGATACCCAATTTTTCAGCACGTGCGCGCACAACCGTCATGGCTGCTTGGATGGATTCTTTCATCACATCACCTAATGAACCAGTATATGTGAGTTTTCCTTTACCGACAACGGAGGCGGTTTCAATCGTGAGTAAATCACCGCCCACTTCTGTCCAAGCGAGGCCTGTCACTTCACCAATGCGGTTTTGTGTATCGGCTTTGCCAAATTCAAAGCGTTTGACACCAAGATAATCGTGCAGATTATCTGAATTTACCGTGATAGATTTAAGTTTTGGATTTACCAATAAATTTTTCACGGCTTTACGGCAGATTTTGGAGATTTCACGTTCTAATCCGCGAACGCCCGCTTCACGAGTATAATAGCGGATAATATCTAAAATTGCGCTTTCTTCGACGGTAAGTTCGCCTTTCTTCAAACCATTACGTTCAATTTGTTTCGCTAACAAATGACGCATCGCAATATTAAGTTTTTCATCTTCTGTATAACCAGAAAGACGAATAACTTCCATACGATCCAATAATGGGCCTGGAATATTCATGGAGTTTGATGTCGCCACAAACATTACATCAGAAAGATCGTAATCCACTTCTAAATAGTGATCGTTAAACGTAGTGTTTTGCTCGGGGTCGAGTACCTCAAGCAATGCTGAGGCAGGATCGCCTCGCATATCGGATGCCATTTTGTCTATTTCATCAAGCAAGAATAATGGATTTTTCACACCCACTTTTGCCATCTTTTGAATTAATTTACCTGGCAATGCCCCAATATAGGTTTTACGGTGACCACGAATTTCTGCCTCATCGCGAACACCGCCTAATGCCATGCGTACATATTTACGACCAGTGGCATTAGCAATAGATTGACCAAGAGAGGTTTTACCTACGCCTGGAGGGCCAACTAAGCAAAGAATTGGTCCTTTCACTTTGTTTAAGCGAGCTTGTACTGCAAGATATTCAAGAATACGTTCTTTCACTCGTTCTAAACCATAGTGATCGGAATCTAATACTTGTTGTGCTTTCGAAATGTCTTTTTTCACTTTAGAACGTTGATGCCAAGGCACTTGGATCATCCATTCAATGTAGCTACGAACAACGGTTGCTTCAGAAGACATGGCGGACATCATTTTGAGTTTTTGTAACTCATTTTCCACTTTGTCGCGTACCTCTGCGGGCATGCCTGCTGCTTCTACTTTTTGACGAAGTTGTTCAACTTCATCAATCGTATCTTCATTTTCGCCACTATCCATTTCTTTGCGAATAGCTTTAATTTGTTCGCTTAGATAATAGTTACGTTGGCTTTTCTCCATTTGTTTTTTTACGCGACCGCGAATGCGTTTTTCAACTTGGAGAATGTCCGCTTCTGATTCCATCATACCAAGCAAGTATTCTAAGCGGTCTTGCACGTTAGCAAGTTCCAAGACGCTTTGTTTATGGCGAACACTTACCGGCAAATGAGCAGCCATTGTGTCTGATAAACGATCTGCATCACCAAGGCGATGAAGTGCATTTAATACATCAGCAGGGATTTTTTTATTTAAGGTGAGATAATTTTCGAATTCAGAAAGTACCGCTTTTTTCGCAACATCTAACTCTTTTTCATCACCATAAGTGGTTTCTATAGGGGTAATTTTTGCGGAAAAGCACTTTTCGCCATCTTCAAGGCTGTTAATTTTCGCGCGATTTTGACCTTCAACTAGCACTTTCACTGTGCCATCAGGTAATTTTAGTAACTGAATAATGTTAGCAATGGTACCCACATCAAATAAATCTTCAGGGGTCGGTTCTTCCAAATCTGCTTCTCTTTGAGATACCAAAAGAAGTTGTTTATCATCGTTCATCGCTTCTTCAAGGGCATTAATTGATTTTGCACGCCCTACAAAAAGTGGCATTACCATATAAGGGAAAACGACGACGTCGCGTAATGGCAATACGGGCATCGTACGTTGGGTATTCTTCGCCATAATTTATCTCTCTTAATTCTTTCCGATAATTTGGGTAAATATTGGGGTAGGGAAAAAGGAATTCAAGGAAAAGATTATAACAAAATCTGAGTTATAAAGTGGGTTTTAAACAAAAAAGAATTTTGGCAAATGACGTGATAATCGTTAAAATGACTGACAATTTTATTAAATTTCACAAAATATTGAGTTATGTCCACGAAAAATAATTTTATTTTCCCCACTTACGTTCAAATGTATCCTTATTCTAAGGATCGCCCTTTTCTCAAACAAGTGCGGGAAAAATTACGCTATTATGGCTACAAATGGTTGTATCAAAAGCAATGTAGCCAATTAGTGGATTTTCTTAATACAGAAACTCAATGGCAGCCTTTATTTACACAAGATTATTATCGTGTAAATACAGTGCTGACTACTTTTTGCGATAAACGCTTTTCTGCTTCAGAACGTTTAACGGCGATTACGGAGAATTTACGTTTGGCAGAAGATAAAATGGGGTGTTCGCTTTGCCAACAATTATTAGAACAACAAAATATCGTGTTAACCCAATTAACAGAAGATTTGCGTTTATCTTTGAGTATCAATCATATCGATCCCTTTGAAGGGTATTTTTCTATTAATATTCGCAACCAAAATAACGAGCGAGTATATGATGCGTCTTTCACTTTTTTGAGCCCGAATAAATTGCTTATCGCCTCGATTCAAGGCCCCTCAAGCGACAATGCTCAAGAACTTGTGAAACAGGCTACGAAAGCATTACACGGTATGCGTCCAATGTTTATGTTGGTTAATGCGTTCAAAATACTTGCTGAAAAATGGCAATGTGAGCTAGTGGGCATTCCACACAAAGCGCAAGGAAAATATCGTCTTTCTGCGCGCAGTAAGATTTTGTTTAATTACGATGAGTTCTGGCAAGAGAATCAAGGGGAATATCGCAATAATTATTGGCAATTACCTTTAGATATTGAACGCAAACAGTTAGAAGATATCGCAAGTAAAAAACGTTCTATGTATCGTAAACGTTATGAAATGTTAGACCAAATGGCATTGGATATTCAGCAACTTTAACGAAGAAAGTGCGGTAAAAATGAGAGAAATTTTTACCGCACTTCTCAATTAGTTTTCTTGTTTTTTCACTTCATCCCACAACAAATCTAACTCAATAAGTGGCACATCATTAACTTGCTTACCTTGTTGTTGAACCACTTGTTCTACTGCTCGAAAACGACGTTCAAATTTTAAATTCGCTTTCCGTAATGCATCTTCAGGATCACATTTTAAGTGACGAGCAAGATTGACGGTTGCGAACAATAAATCACCGATTTCTTCTTCCACTTTATTTTGTTCAATCGACGTGCGGTTAATTTCAGCTTGAACTTCTTCTAATTCTTCCCGCACTTTGTCAAATACGGGTGAAATTTCTTCCCAATCAAAGCCTACTTTTGAACAACGTTTTTGCAATTTTGCCGCTCG
Source organism: Haemophilus sp. C1 (assembly GCF_001276515.1). Classification (GTDB taxonomy): domain Bacteria; phylum Pseudomonadota; class Gammaproteobacteria; order Enterobacterales; family Pasteurellaceae; genus Haemophilus. Next base: position 7,091 of record NZ_LDVZ01000012.1, on the reverse strand, counting down.
CGTAAGAGAAGGTAAAGCACGAGGCACATTATCTAAAATAGAGGTTTCTTCACTTTTACCTTGTTTTTCTTTGGCTTTCATTTCGTTCCAACGGGAAAGGGCTTCTGTTTCGTCCCCCGCTTTTGCATCACCAAACACGTGAGGATGACGGCGCACAATTTTTTCAGCAACATCTTGCAATACATCGTCAAAAGTAAAGTATTTATCTTCTGTAGCAAGCTGGCTGAAGAAAACGACTTGTAACAATAAATCCCCTAATTCTTCGCGTAAATTTGGTATATCTTTTTTCTCAATCGCTTCGATTACTTCGTAAGTTTCTTCCGTTAAGCAGGGAATCATGGATTCATAATTTTGTTTTAAATCCCAAGGGCATCCGCCATTTGGATTGCGAAGTTGGGCAATGAGTTGAATAAAATCTTGAATAGAGTAGCGCATAATTTTATTTCCTTTGATGGGATGTTTTGGATAGTATAACGAACAAGAAAAATGGTGCAAATACCGTCGCTTTTTAGGCGCATTTTCTTTATACTTTGCGCATTGAAATACTATTGATAAAGCTGGGAAAAATGGAAAAAATTATTATCGACCACGATCGTTTTCTTCGCACGATTTCGCGTATTTCTCACGAAATTATTGAAAAGCATCAATCTTTGGATGATCTTGTTATTGTGGGGATTAAACGCCGTGGTGCGGAAATTGCCGAATTATTACAACGTCGAGTTGAAGAGTTAAGTGGTATAAATTTACCTTCAATGGAACTGGATATCACCTTTTATCGCGATGATTTAACTTTGGTTGATCAGGAAGATAAAATGCCAGTTTATAGTGGTTCATCACAATATTTGAATATTCAAGATAAAACCGTCATTTTGGTTGATGATGTATTGTTTACTGGTCGAACCATTCGAGCAGCAATGGATGCACTTACTGATTTTGGGCGTGCCACAAAAATTGAATTAGTGATTTTTGTTGATCGTGGCCATCGTGAATTACCAATTCGCGCTGATTACGTAGGTAAAAATGTGCCAACAAGTCGTGATGAGCTTGTACAAGTTCGCACTGAAAAACAAGATGGCTGTTACGAAGTTGCTATCTTAGGGAAATAAATTTTGCCTATTGTGAACCTTCAGTAGAATTGTTACTCTAACCAACGTTATTGACTCTTTTTGGATGAGATGAAAATGAAAAAATTTGTTTTAAGATCTTTTTTATTGGCTGCTTTAGGTTGTGTTGCTTTTACTTCTATGGCTCAAGCAGGGGAACGTGTTGTAGCAACGGTAGATGGTATTCCTATTTTAGAAAGCCAAGTTCGTGCAAATATGGGTAAAAAAGGCGATCGCCAAAGTGCACTTGATAAAATTATTGATGATCTTTTAGTGCAAAAAGCGATTCAAGAATCTGGTGTGAAAATTGATCCTCGCGAAATCGATCGTGTTGTGGAAGATACTGCGGCAAGAAATGGTTTAACTTATGGTCAATTTTTGGATGCGTTAGATTACCAAGGTATTTCATTAAATACATTTCGTCAGCAAATTGCCAATCAAATGGTGATGGGGGCTGTACGTAACAAAGCTATTCAAGAAAGCATTGATGTAACGCGTGAAGAAGTGGTTGCACTTGGTCAAAAAATGTTGGATGAAGCAAAATCACAAGGCACCGCACAAAAAGTTACAGGTAAAGAATACGAAGTGCGTCACATTTTGTTAAAACTTAACCCGATATTAAATGATGCACAAGCCAAAGCAGAATTAACTAGAATCCGTTCTGATATTATTGCAGGTAAAACAACTTTCGCTGATGCCGCATTAAAGTATTCTAAAGATTATTTATCAGGTGCAAATGGTGGGAGTTTAGGTTATGCGTTCCCAGAAACTTATGCACCACAGTTTGCACAAACCGTTGTGAAAAGTAAACAAGGTGTGATTTCTGAACCATTTAAAACCGAGTTCGGTTGGCATATTTTGGAAGTAACTGGCACACGTGATGGCGATCTTACATCAGAATCCTACACACAAAAAGCATATGAACGTTTAGTGAACACTCAATTACAAGATGCGACAAAGGATTGGGTAAAGGCATTGCGTAAAAGAGCCAATATTCAGTATTTTAATAAATAACAAAGTATCAAAAAGAAAGGGGGCTTTAATTGCCCCTTTTGTTGTTTTTTATTTTCTCTTTCTTATACCTTATGAAGAAATTTTTAATTGCGATTTTACTTTTAATTTTGATTTTAGCGGGCGTGGCTAGTTTTGGTTATTACAAAATGACTGAATTTGTAAAAACACCAGTAAATGCGCAGGCAGATCAACTTTTAACCATTGAACGTGGCACAACAGGTTTAAAATTAGCCGCACTTTTTGAGCAAGAAAAATTAATTGATGATGGGAAATTACTGCCTTATTTGCTTAAATTGAAACCCGAGCTAAATAAAATAAAAGCAGGCACTTATTCTCTTGAGAACGTTAAAACTGTACAAGATTTACTGGATTTGCTTAATTCAGGTAAGGAAGTGCAGTTTAATGTAAAATGGATTGAAGGAAAAACCTTTAAAGATTGGCGAAAAGATCTTGAAAATGCACCGCACTTAAAACAAACCTTGCAAGGTAAAAGTGATAAAGAAATTATGGCGTTATTGGATATTCCAGCCGTTGCAAAAGCCGTTTACGAATGGAATAACATGGAGGGGTGGTTATATCCAGATACCTATAACTACACGCCAAACTCGACTGATCTTGAATTATTAAAACGTTCAGCTACTCGTTTACAAAAAGCCTTAGATAAAGCGTGGAATGAGCGCGATGAAAATCTCCCATTAGCGGATCCGTATCAGATGCTGATTTTGGCTTCTATTGTGGAGAAAGAAACGGGGATTGCAGAGGAGCGTCCACAAGTGGCTTCGGTATTTATTAACCGTTTAAAAGCTAATATGAAACTACAAACTGACCCAACGGTGATTTATGGAATGGGTGAGAGCTATACCGGTAATATTCGTAAGAAAGATTTGGAAACGATAACTCCTTACAATACCTATATGATTGAGGGGCTACCACCAACACCGATTGCGATGGTGAGTGAAAGTGCTTTGCAGGCTGTGGCGCATCCAGCGAAAACGGACTTTTATTATTTTGTTGCCGATGGCAGCGGCGGCCATAAATTTACTCGTAATCTGAATGAGCATAATAAAGCAGTGCAAGAATATTTACGTTGGTATCGCAACCAAAAAAATACCAAATAAAAGTGCGGAAGAAAATATGAAAGGAAAATTTATTGTCATTGAAGGTTTGGAAGGTGCGGGGAAAAGTTCCGCTCATCAGTCTGTTGTGCGAGTTTTGCATGAACTTGGTATTCAAGACGTCGTATTTACACGAGAACCTGGTGGAACACCATTGGCAGAGAAATTACGTCATCTCATCAAACATGAAACCGAAGAACCCGTGACTGCGAAAGCAGAGTTATTAATGCTTTATGCGGCACGTATTCAGTTGGTGGATAACGTAATTAAACCTGCTTTAATGCAAGGAAAATGGGTGGTGGGCGATCGTCACGATATGTCATCTCAGGCGTATCAAGGTGGCGGACGTCAATTAGACCCGCATTTTATGCTTACTTTGAAAGAAACTGTATTAGGCAATTTTGAGCCAGATCTCACCATTTATTTGGATATAGATCCGATTGTCGGTTTAGCGCGAGCTCGTGGACGTGGCGAGTTAGACCGTATTGAGCAAATGGATTTAGATTTTTTCCACCGCACTCGAGCACGCTATTTAGCGTTAGTAAAAGATAATCCAAAAGCAGTCGTAATTAATGCAGAGCAGACTATTGAACTTGTTCAAGCTGATATCGAAAGTGCGGTTAAAAATTGGTGGAAATCAAACGATAAGTGAATATCATCAATAATAACGATTTGAGTTAAACGCGTGGGCTTACGCCCACCCTACATTAGCTGGAATTGAAAGTAGGGTTAAAAATTGGTGGAAATCAAACGAAAAATGACCGCACTTTTAAAATAAAAAAATCGGCGGAGAATTTCCCTGCCGATTTTATCTTGTTACAACTTAACTTAAAACGTCCACTGTAAATTCAACGCACCTTGTTTAGCGTGATGATGTTTGCTTGTTTGGCGGTTGAATGTGGCTTGTAAGGTTAAGCCCGTAGGGTGGGCGTAAGCCCACGAAAAAAAGAATATTATTAATAATCCGCGTGGGCTTACGCCCACCCTACATTAGCTGGAATTGAAAAATGTGGTAAAAAATTGGTGGAAATTACACGAAAAATAACCGCACTTTTAAAATAAAAAAATCGGCAGTGAATTTCCCTGCCGATTTTATTTTTTACGGTTTAACTTAAAACGTCCACTGTAAATTTAGCGCACCTTGTTTAGCGTGATGATGTTTGCTTGTTTGGCGGTTGAATGTGGTTTGTAAAGTTAAGTCCGTAGGGTGGGCATAAGCCCACGAAAAAAAGAATATTATTAATAATACGCGTGGGCTTACGCCCACCCTACATTAGCTGGAATTGAAAAATGTGGTTAAAAATTGGTAGAAATTACACGAAAAATGACCGCACTTTTAAAATAAAAAATCGGCAGTGAATTTCCCTGCCGATTTTATTTTGTTACAACTTAACTTAAAACGTCCACTGTAAATTCAACGCACCTTGTTTAGCTTGATGATGCTTGCTTGTTTGGCGATTAAATGTTGCTTGTAAAGTTAAGTGAGATTTGATTTTCACTGCTACACCTAATTGACTTTCAATTGTCGCTTTATTGTCTATCACTCGACGATCCCCGTCCATTTCCACACCGAAATGTTTGGTATGGTAAAGGGCGTTCACAGCCCGTAGGGTGGGCGTAAGCCCACGAAAAAAGAATATTATTAATAATACGCGTGGGCTTACGCCCACCCTACATTGGCTACATTAGCTGATATTGAAAGAGCGGTAAAAAATTGGTGGAAATTACACGAAAAATGACCGCTCTTTTAAAATAAAAAATCGGCAGAGAATTTCCTGCCGATTTTATTTTGTTACAACTTAACTTAAAACGTCCACTGTAAATTCAGTGTGCCTTGTTTAGCTTGATGATGTTTGCTTGTTTGGCGGTTGAATGAGGCTTGCAAGGTTAAGTGAGATTTGATTTTCACTGCTACACCTAATTGGCTTTCAATTGCCGTCTTATTGTTTATCACTCGACGTTCTCCGTCTATTTCAACACCGAAAGGTTTTTGTTGGTAGATTGAATTGACGGCAACAAATGGTTGGAAAATGACTCCATTAGTGAAAGCAAATTGTGCTTTAGCTTGAACGCCCACTCGGCTTTGTAATTGGCGAGAGCCAAGTAAATTCACTTTACTATTACCACTATCGGTTAAGCCGCCATTTACACCAAGATAGGTTAATTGTGCCTGTGGTTGTAGGTAAAAACGAATTTGAGTCCCTTTTCCAGTTACGTGTTCTGCCAATAACGCGTTGTAACCTGCTTCAATTGAGGCGGTGATACCTTTTGAAGTAAAACGTTCTGTAGCATCTTCAGTGTTAATGCGGTGGCGGAAACGTTGATATTGTACCCAGCTATCCGCATACGCACCTGTTTGTTTGTCTTGAAGTTGATGCCAAGTGGCATAAATACCCGCACCAAAGCCTTTCATATTTCCTGTTGTAAGATTGCCTGTATCTGAGTTACGGAAAGTACTACGTTGTTCTGCTTGTCCACCCATTAAACCAAAGGAAAGTTGGTAGTCTTGATTCTGTAAGGAGAAAACATCGCCACCAAGTTGTATGCCTTTACGATTTCCTTCTACTGGTGCGGTCTTGCCTTGAACATCTTGACTTAAGTGACCGCTAATTAAACGCACCCACAAGCCTTTGCGCGGTAAAGTGCGGTCAAAAATATCGCTGTTTTTGTCGTTCAAACGTAGGTTGAATAAAGTATTGGAGGCTTGAGCCTGTTGTGCATAAATCGCAATATCATCGCGTTCTTGTACTTTGGTAAAAAAGCCATCTTGGCGTTGTTGTAAAGAAAGCGTATAAATTCCCTTTTGGTGTTTGCCAGAAAGACGGAATGCGTGTTTATCTGCTGTGCCGTTTACTTTGATAATTTGATGTCCATCTAGGGTTTTTAAGTCTTCAATTGGCGTTTCAAAAATGATATTAGACGTTCCTGTCACATCTTTATCAAAGGTTAAAACAGGTTGAGTTGCTTCTTTGGGATCAAATTTAATAAAAAAGCGAGAGCCGTCTCCCTGGTAATTCTCATGCACAGTTAATCTTGTATTTGTGCTATTAAAGCGAATATTGGCATTTTGTGTCTCTAAGTGATGTACATCAGAGTCAAAGCGTGGCTCCCAAAGAGAATCTTGTAAAACCATTTTTAATAACTGAAGGGTGGCACCGCGTACTTCACTTTGGTTTTTCACAGTGAGAGTCAATCCTCTTGTTTCACCTGGAAACTTAAATCGATAGTTGTCAATAGCAAGTACATTAAAATCATATACCCTGTTATTGATTAACGCATTTAATGGTCGGCTTGTTTTTCCTGCTTCATCGTTATCATATAGATAAGATCGATACAAAACGGGTAAATTATACTGCTTTTCACTTTCACTATAAAAAGGAATATCTTCTCGGAAGGGGTGAAGAAAATGTTTCGCATATGGTGCATTAAAATCATACCACTCCCCTTCTTTTTCTGCCATATATTTTTTCTCTGAAAAATCAGTAAGGAACCATTTTTTTTCATAAGTATTGCTACCAAATAGTTCACAATCATCTTTAGGGGAATCTGGTTGTGAAAAATAGCAGGTTTCAGCATTTGTTATATAATCAATAATTTGTTTAGGAACAGGACTCCAAGCTACAGAATTTCGATCAAGCATATCTTTTAATGAATAGAATACGGAAGCACCACTTCCCTCTCCAAGATACTGAAGTCCTCTTTCTTTGACAAAATATTCTCGAACATATTTAGGCTCACCGCTAACAGAATATGGAATAAATAAAAATGCTATCAATAAGAAATAGACTAAACTAAACTTCTGCTTGCTTGCTTGCTTGCTTGCTTGCTTGCTTGCTTGCTTGCTTCGAGTTTCATAATA
>NZ_LDVZ01000013.1 GCF_001276515.1 Haemophilus sp. C1 | reverse complement strand
AATTGTTGGTTTGTTGAGTCCAACTTTTGGGGTGCAGATCAAAATTCACCGCACTTTTTGTTTATTCTGCGTCTGATATTTCGCTTAAGTATTTACTAGATTATTTGATTTTTATAGTGATAGCTGCGGTGAATAATTTTCAGTGATTCCAACAAGTTCTTCTATTGAAATTAATTTTATTTTGCTGCTTTGAGGTAAAAGTGCGGAGAGATTTCTTGCTAAAATATCTTGTTTCAATATCATGCAATTCCCTTTACATTTGGCAAAATAATCAGGATATTTAACTGCCAATAACACACCATCTTGCCATAATATTACCGCATCTTTTTCTGTAATGTATGAAAAGTAATCATTTAGTTCAGTTTTAGGGTAATCTGATAGGGAAAATGTATAGAGCATAATATTCCTTAGAAAGTAAACAATTTTTCTGCTTGATTAAGTTTTTCTATCAATAAAGAGCGGTCAATTTTTTCACAAGATAGGATGAGTTGCTTATCGTCTAGCTTAAATTTCTGTAAAGACGCTGTGCAGATAAAGCGTTGTTCTACATCATATAAATCTAATAATTTAAAGGTTCTAATGAAGTCTTTCTGTTGAATAAGTTCAGGTTGTTGAGCGTTGATAAGATTTAATACGCCATCATCTATAAAAAATACGCCAATGTCATCTGGATCACAAAAAGCTGTTGCGGCAAGAATTGTATCTAAGCCTTCTCGTGAAATAGATGTGCCATGTGGCGATGTGCGAAATAAAAAGGCTATTTTCATAGAGTTATCACTCGATCTGCTTTTAAACTTGCTACTATAAATTCACCAAGGCCTGCAATTATGAATCCCTCTGCAAGATTGTAGTGATCTATGGTTGATGTGGTTAAGTTATCGACGACACCTCGTCGTTGAGATGCTGCAACACATAAATGCAAAGGAACATTGTGGGTGATGGAAAACATTTGCCAATGTTTTTGTAAATTAACTTCATCATTGGCTGGATATACCAATGCGTTTCCATTAGTTACCCCATCTTGAAAGAAAAAAATCTGTGAGATTTCATGTCCTTTTTTGATTAAGGCTTCTGCAAATTGATAAGCTAAAAACGCCCCTTGTTTTCCGTAAATGGGGCTTTTGACGGCGATAACATAGCGCATTATTCTTGCTCTTGTTTGATTTGACGGATGTACAGGTAAACCGTATGTCGGGAAATATCTAAGCGTTCTGCGACTAAATTAATCGCATCTTTAATATCAAAAATACCTTTTTCGTAAAGAGAAAGGACGATTTGTCGGTTTTTAGTATTATTGGCAACAGAGAGATCTGCATTGACTTCTTCTATGGTTTTTTCAATAGTCTGCGCAACCAAGTCTTCCACAGAACTCGCAAAATTAACCGAAGATGTTTCATTCGTATGCTCCGTTGGCATAAAGCATTGCAAAAATTGAGACACGGGTACATCTAAATTGATATTGATACAAAGCAAACCAATAATACGTTGAGTTTTATTACGAATAGCGATAGTAACTGATTTCATCAGTACGCTGCCTTTTGCTCGTGTAAAATAAGGCTTTGAAACACTTTCGCTTTGCATATTTCGTAGCGAACGTAAGGCAAGATCGGTGATTGGCGAACCAACTTGTCGATTAGTGTTATGTCCGTTGGAAATACAAATAGCAGAATGTTCAATATCTTCTAGAGAATGAAGCACGATTTCGCAGTGTTCGCCAATCAGTGCACTTACACCATCAACGACCGCTTTGTAGGAATTTATGATAGCGTGATCTTCGTCAGTGAAAGGATATTTATCGTTTAATGTCATAGTTTTAGGTTAAAAGTGCGGTAAAAATTCTGCTCGTTTTTTATAATAAAAAGCACGCGTTAAACAACGCGCGCTATTAAACTCATTAATTATTTTGCAGATTTTGGATTGACGTCTAATACTTCTACATCAAAAATTAATGTTGAATTTGGTGGAATAGATGCGCCAGCACCTTGTTCGCCATATCCTAATTCAGGTGCAATAACTAATTGAATTTTTCCGCCTTTTTTCACTAATTGAAGACCTTCTGTCCAGCCTTTAATTACTTGATCAAGTTGAAACTCTACAGGTTGACCGCGTTCTACGGAGCTATCAAATACTTTTCCATTTGGTAATTTACCCGTGTAATGTACTTTAACAATATCTGTTGCTTTAATTGCATCGCCTTTACCAGGGTTTTCAATTTTGTACATTAAACCAGATTGCGTAGTTTTTACATCTTTACCTTTAGCAAATTCAGCGCGGAATTTATCGCCTTCTTCTTTTGCTTGTTTAGCAATCGCTTCTGCTTTTGCTTTTGATGCAGCCGCTAATTTTGCTTCAATAGATTCTAAGGTTTTTTGGATTTTTTCATCTTTACGCACATCCACTTTGCCTTCTAAAGCATCTTTTAAGCCATCTAAAATACGAGCATTATCATATTTGATAACATCTTTATGGGAATCAACCAGATCTTTCATTTGACTGCCCATTAACGTACCTACAGCATAAGATGCTGCTTTTTCATCGAATGCGTTATCTTCTGCAAAAACTTGGCCAGAAATCACCGCACTTACCATTAATGCTGCGATAGATAATTTTTGAATTTTTAACATATGAGTTAATCCTTTATAATGAATGGAATAATACGAGGAATAGATTAAATTGCTTTCTATCTATTCTCAACTTTTTTTTAGAATTTAGAGAAAATTTATGCAAATTCAACAAATGTTAGAAAATCGCATCGAAGAACTTGAAACGAAAATTGCATTTCAGGAACAGTTATTAGATGAATTAAATCACGCTTTAGTTCAACAGCAATTTGATATTGATAAAATGCAAGTCCAATTACGTTATATGGCAAATAAATTAAAAGATTTTCAACCGTCTAACATTGCAAGCCAATCTGAAGAAACACCCCCGCCACATTATTAAATTTTGCAATAAAATCGTACAAATGAAAAGGGCGCTAAATGCGCCCTTTAAATTACATTCCCAAATAATAATCAGCTAAATACTTGCCTGCTTATGCAAAGTATTTTTCTAAATCGTCGCTACCGCCAATGTGTTTACCACCGATAAATACTTGTGGAACAGTAGTGCGACCTGAAACTGCACGTACGCTCACGATTGTTGCATCGTGACCTAATACGATTTCTTCGAAGCTTAAGCCTTTATCGTGTAAAAGTTGTTTTGCTTTTGCACAGAAAGGACAGCCAGGTTTTGTGAAGATTGAAATAGACTCTTGCACTTGGTGTTGTGGTGCAAGGTATTTCAACATAGTGTCAGCATCTGATACTTTGAACGGATCGCCTGGTTCGTTTGGTTCGATAAACATTTTTTCAACTACGCCGTTTTTTACAAGCATAGAATAACGCCATGAACGTTTACCGAAACCTAAATCTTCTTTGCCAACTAACATACCCATACCTTCGGTAAATTCACCATTACCATCTGGAATGAAAGTGATGTTTTCAGATTTTTCATCTTCTTTCCATGCGTTCATTACGAAAGTATCATTTACAGATACAACGAGAATATCGTCTACACCGTATTTTTTGAATACTGGCGCTAATTCGTTGTAACGTGGTAAGTGTGATGATGAGCAAGTTGGAGTGAATGCGCCTGGTAATGAGAACACGATCACTGTTTTGTTATCAAATAATTCAGAGGTAGTTACATCAACCCATTTATCACCCTGACGAGTGCGGAATGTCACTTGAGGGACTTTTTTTCCTTCCATATTAGACATCGTTTTTTCTCCTATTGGTTGTTAATTTAAATTTTATGCGCTGTATTATAGGGAAAATTATGATATAGTCATAATCAATTAATTCTATTCTTTTAATTGAATTTTTCTATAGGGAAAATCTCATGAATATCCGTGATCTAGAATATCTTGTTGCCTTATCTGAATATAAACATTTCCGCCGTGCTGCCGATTCTTGTAATGTGAGCCAACCAACATTAAGTGGTCAAATTCGTAAATTAGAAGATGAGCTCGGTATTATCTTGTTAGAGCGCACTAGTCGTAAAGTGTTGTTTACTCAATCTGGAATGCTATTGGTTGATCAGGCTCGCACAGTTCTTCGAGAAGTAAAATTATTGAAAGAAATGGCGAGCAATCAAGGTAAAGAAATGACCGGGCCATTACACATCGGTTTAATTCCAACAGTTGGTCCTTATTTGCTCCCTTATATTGTGCCAACGTTAAAAGCAGCATTCCCTGATTTAGAAGTTTTTCTTTATGAAGCGCAAACGCATCAATTATTAGAACAATTGGAAACGGGGCGTTTAGATTGTGCCATCGTTGCCACTGTTCCAGAAACTGAGGCTTTTATTGAAGTACCTATTTTCAACGAGAAAATGTTACTCGCCGTATCAGAGCATCATCCTTGGGCTCAAGAAAGTAAACTTCCAATGAACCAATTAAATGGTCAAGAAATGTTAATGCTTGATGATGGTCATTGTTTACGTAATCAAGCGCTAGATTATTGTTTCACTGCTGGCGCAAAAGAAAATTCGCATTTCCAAGCGACTAGCCTTGAAACTTTGCGCAATATGGTGGCAGCAAACGCAGGTATCACTTTTATGCCTGAATTAGCGGTACTGAATGAAGGCACGCGAAAAGGTGTGAAATATATTCCTTGTTATTCGCCTGAGCCATCACGCACTATTGCGTTAGTTTATCGTCCTGGTTCACCATTGCGTAATCGTTACGAGCGTGTGGCGAGTGCGGTCAGCGATAAAGTTAAATCTATTCTAGGTGGGTTGAAATAATGGCTGGTGTTCGTGCTGTTCAAAAAGAAAAGACTCGTCGAGCTTTAGTGGATGCGGCATTTAATCAACTTAGCGCAGAAAAAAGTTTTTCTAATTTGAGTTTGCGAGAGGTTGCGCGCGAGGCTGGAATTGCGCCTACATCTTTCTATCGTCATTTTAGCGATATGGATGAACTCGGCTTAGAAATGGTGGATGAGGCTGGTTTGATGTTGCGCCAATTAATGCGTCAAGCGCGTAAACGTATTGATGCTGGCGGTAGCGTTATTTCTGTTTCTGTGGATACATTTTTTGAATTTATCACTAACAGTACGAACGTTTTTCGCTTGCTATTACGCGAAAGTTCTGGAACATCTCAAGCTTTTCGTACTGCGGCAGCACGTGAAATTAAGCATTTTGTTGATGAGTTAGCTGAATATATTTCCTACAAACATCAATATTCGCAATATGTTGCTTATGTTCAAGCGGAAGGCATCGTAACAATCGTATTCACTGCTGGGGCGAATGCTTTAGATATGAGTAAAGCTGAGCGTGAGCAACTTAAAGCTCGTGTGATTTTGCAGTTGAGAATGCTTGCAAAAGGTGCTGATTTTGCTGCTAATAAGGAAAGAGGCAAGTAAGATAGTTTATATCTAGCCTATTAGTTTTCTCTTTGTACTTAGATATTCACTATCTTTTATTTTTCCGAGTTATTTCTCATACCAAATTTTATTCACATAAAGTGTGATGAAACCTGAGGGCGTTTCTACCCGCACTTCATCGTCTAATGTTTTTCCGATTAAAGCTCGAGCAACTGGGGAATCAATGGATATCCAATTTTTTGCAGGGGCAAATTCATCGCAACCGACGATACGATATTGCTTAATTTCACCATCTTCATTTTCCAATTCTACCCATGCGCCAAAGAAAATTTTTCCCTCTTGCTTTGGGTTGTAATCGACAATTTGTAGTACTTCCAATCTTTTAGTTAAAAAACGTACACGACGATCAATTTCACGTAAGCGACGTTTACCATAAATATATTCGGCATTTTCGCTACGATCGCCTAGCGCGGCTGCATCTGAGACTGCTTGGGTAACTTTGGGGCGTTCTTCTTTCCACAAAAACTTGAGTTCTTGGTCAAGCTCATTCCAGCCTTGACGGGTAATATAATTTGATTTTGCCATAATAAAAATAAAAGAAAGTTTTTCGAATTATATTTGAGCCAACAGCTTAAAACCAGTATTCTATCCCCGTTTTTTCTCGAATCCTTTCATAACAAAGAAGTATGACAATGTTAAATCAACAAATTAGCCAAATTATTGCGGCAGAATTAACCGTTCAACCCCAACAAATCCTCGCCGCCATTCAATTATTAGATGATGGCAACACCATTCCATTTATCGCCCGTTATCGTAAAGAAGCTACCGGTGGCTTAGATGACACCCAACTTCGTCATTTTGAAACCCGTTTAATTTATTTACGTGAATTAGAAGATCGTCGTCAAACCATTTTGAAATCTATTGAAGAGCAAGGGAAATTGACCGATGAATTGCGTGACAAAATCCATGCGACACAAAGCAAAACCGAATTAGAAGATTTGTATTTGCCATACAAACCGAAACGTCGTACTAAAGGGCAAATTGCGATTGAAGCGGGTCTTGAGCCATTGGCTGATTTACTTTGGAACGAGCCAAAAAATGATCCAGAATCAACCGCACTTTCCTTTGTTGATGCTGAAAAAGGCGTAGCTGATAGCAAAGCTGCGTTAGACGGTGCACGCTATATTTTAATGGAACGTTTTGCTGAAGATGCGGGTTTATTAGCTAAAGTCCGTGATTATTTAGCGAAAAATGCGGTTATTGTATCTAAAGTGATCGAAGGCAAAGAAACGGAAGGCGCAAAATTCCAAGATTATTTCGACCACCAAGAATTATTGAAAAATGTACCTTCTCACCGTGCATTAGCCATGTTCCGTGGACGTAATGAGGGCATTTTACAATTAAGCTTAAATGCTGATCCTGATGCAGAAGAGGGTAGTCGCCAAAGCTATTGTGAAGAGATTATTCGTGATTATTTAGATGCCCGTTTCACGGGTCAACCAGCGGATAAATGGCGTGAACAAGTGATTGCATGGACGTGGAAAATCAAAGTTTCGTTGCATTTAGAAACCGAATTAATGGCAAGTTTACGTGAAAAAGCGGAAGAAGAAGCCATTGATGTTTTCGCTCGAAATCTGACCGCACTTTTAATGGCAGCACCCGCTGGCGCGAAAAGTACCATGGGCTTGGACCCAGGCTTGCGTACAGGCGTTAAAGTTGCAGTGGTGGATAACACAGGTAAATTATTAGATACCGCCACCATTTATCCACACACGGGGCGTGAAGCTGAAGCACAAGTGGCGATTTTCAGCTTAATCCGCAAACATAACGTGGAATTAATTGCCATTGGTAACGGTACGGCTTCTCGTGAAACCGAACGTTTTGCGAAAGAAGTGATTAAAGAAATCAAAGAAAATAAACCGCAAACTGTTGTAGTGAGTGAAGCGGGCGCATCCGTTTATTCTGCTTCTGAATTTGCCGCAAATGAATTCCCGAACTTAGATGTGTCTTTACGTGGTGCGGTGTCTATTGCTCGTCGTTTACAAGATCCGTTGGCGGAGTTAGTGAAAATCGAACCAAAAGCCATTGGCGTAGGGCAATATCAGCACGATGTAAACCAGACCCAACTTGCGCGTAAACTCGATGCTGTGGTGGAAGACTGTGTAAACGCAGTAGGTGTGGATTTGAATACGGCATCCACGCCATTGCTTGCTCGCGTAGCGGGGATGACAAAAACCTTAGCGCAAAACATTGTGGAATATCGTGATGAAAATGGCCGTTTTGAAAGTCGCAGCGAATTGAAAAAAGTGCCGCGTTTAGGACCAAAAGCTTTTGAGCAATGTGCAGGCTTTATGCGTATTGCAGGCGGGAAAAATCCACTTGATGCTTCAGGTGTTCACCCAGAAGCTTACCCTGTGGTCGAAAAAATCTTGCAAGCCACTGCACAATCTATCCAAGATTTAATGGGGAATGCGGGTGTGGTACGTCAGCTTGATGCTAAACAATTTATTGATGAGCAATTTGGTTTACCGACCATTCAAGATATTTTCAAAGAATTGGGAAAACCAGGGCGCGATCCGCGTGGTGAGTTTAAAACTGCTGTATTCGCAGAAGGCGTGGAAGAAATCACGGATTTGAAATCTGGAATGATTTTAGAAGGAACTGTTACTAATGTAACCAATTTTGGCGCATTTGTGGATATTGGTGTTCATCAAGATGGTTTAGTACATATTTCATCATTAAGCGATAAATTCGTGGAAGATCCCCATCAAGTGGTAAAAACAGGCAACATTGTAAAAGTTAAAGTGTTAGACGTGGATGTGCCACGTAAACGCATTGCATTGACGATGCGATTAGATGAAAGTGCGGTCAAAAATGATGGCAAATCTGACCGCACTTTATCTGCAAGACCTCGTGGAAATACGCAACGAGAGGAGCGTAATTCAAGAGGTAATAATGCGATGGGCAATGCCTTTGCTGATGCGCTAAAAAATTGGAAAAAATAACAAGTTATAGGGCGAGATTATTCGCCCTTTTTTTATATCTTTCCTTTCCCGAAAAGCATCGCCAAAACGGCGATTTTTTGCTATAATCCCGCCCAATTTTTATTTACAAAAGAATGAGATAAATTATGTCAGAAACGACCAATGATAACTATGGTGCATCGAGCATTAAAGTATTAAAAGGCCTTGATGCGGTGCGTAAACGTCCAGGTATGTATATCGGTGATACCGATGACGGTACTGGTTTGCACCATATGGTATTTGAAGTGGTGGATAATGCCATTGATGAAGCCCTCGCTGGCCATTGTTCCGATATTATCGTGACAATTCATGATGATAATTCAGTATCGGTGCAAGATGATGGGCGTGGTATTCCGGTGGATATTCATCCAGAAGAAGGTGTTTCTGCAGCAGAAGTTATCATGACCGTGCTTCACGCTGGCGGTAAATTTGACGATAACTCTTATAAAGTATCGGGCGGTTTACACGGTGTGGGCGTATCAGTAGTAAATGCACTTTCTGATAAATTACAATTAACCATTCGTCGTCAAGGTCACGTTCATGAGCAGTTTTATCATTTAGGTGAGCCACAAGCGCCATTAACAGTGATTGGCGATACAGAGGCAACGGGGACAACGGTTCGTTTCTGGCCAAGCTCAGATATTTTTGCTATCACAACCTTTGATTACAAAATCTTAGCAAAACGCTTACGAGAGCTTTCTTTCTTGAACTCAGGCGTATCTATTCGTTTAATTGATAAACGCGATGGCTCTGAAGATCATTTCCATTACGAAGGCGGTATTCAAGCATTCGTCGAATATTTGAACAAAAATAAAAACCCAATTCATCCGAAGCCATTTTATTTTACAGCTGAGAAAGATGGCATCGGGGTAGAAGTCGCATTGCAGTGGAATGATGGTGTAAATGAAAACGTGTATTGCTTCACCAATAACATTCCTCAACGTGATGGCGGTACTCACCTAGCTGGTTTCCGTGGGGCTTTAACCCGTAGCTTAAATAGCTACATGGAAAACGAGGGTATGCTGAAAAAAGAAAAAGTGGCGACTTCAGGTGATGATGCACGTGAAGGTTTGGTAGCGATTATTTCCGTTAAAGTGCCTGATCCAAAATTCTCATCGCAAACTAAAGACAAACTTGTGTCTTCAGAAGTTAAAAGTGCGGTGGAATCTGCCATGAATGAAAAAATGCAGGAATATTTATTGGAAAATCCTGCAGATGCAAAAATCATTGTAAACCAAATTATTATGGCTGCTCGTGCGCGCGAAGCAGCACGCAAAGCTCGTGAAATGACGCGCCGTAAAGGGGCATTAGATATTGCAGGTTTACCGGGTAAACTTGCAGACTGCCAAGAAAAAGATCCTGCGCTTTCTGAACTTTACTTGGTGGAGGGTGACTCCGCGGGTGGTTCTGCAAAAGTTGGTCGTGATCGTAAAACTCAAGCAATTTTGCCATTGAAAGGTAAAATCTTAAACGTAGAAAAAGCACGTTTCGACAAAATGTTGTCTTCTCAAGAGGTGGGCACATTAATTACTGCTTTAGGCTGCGGTATCGGTCGTGATGAATATAATCCAGATAAATTACGTTATCATCATATCATTATCATGACCGATGCTGATGTGGATGGTTCTCACATTCGTACGTTGCTTTTAACATTCTTCTATCGTCAAATGCCTGAGCTTATTGAGCGTGGTTATGTTTACATTGCTCAGCCGCCACTTTATAAAGTCAAAAAAGGAAAACAAGAACGCTACATTAAAGATGCGGATGAAATGGAGCAATATGAATTAACCCTTGCTTTAGATGGCGCAGAATTACATATTAGCGCAAATGCACCGGCAATGAATGCCCTTGTATTTGAAAAATTGGTGGCAGAATATAACAGCGTACAAAAACTTATCGGTCGTTTAAGCCGCCATTATCCAGCCCCTGTATTGCAAGGATTAATTTATCAGTCGCCAATTTCTGTTGAAATGATGAAAGGTGAAAGTGCGGTGGAAAATTGGGGTAAATCTTTTGTTGAACAACTGACTGCAAAAGAAACAGAAGCGCATCAATATTCAGTGCGTACACAATTTAACGCGGAACGCCAAGTGTATGAAGCGGTGATTACTGTTCGTAAACACGGTATTGATACCGATTATTTCTTGAATTTTGATTTTGTTCACGGCAATGAATACGCGAAAATTGTTTCTCTTAATAAACAACTCAATGGTTTATTAGAAGAAGGCGCTTATGTCACACGTGGTGAAAAAGTACAACCAGTGCGTAGCTTTGAACAAGCCGTTGAATGGCTAGTAAAAGAATCTCGTAAAGGCCTTGAAGTACAACGTTATAAAGGACTTGGTGAAATGAACGCAGATCAACTGTGGGAAACCACAATGGATCCAAATTCACGTCGTATGTTGAAAGTTTCTATTAAGGATGCCGTTGCAGCGGATCAACTCTTCACGACCTTAATGGGAGATGAAGTTGAGCCACGCCGTGAGTTCATTGAGCTGAATGCGTTAAGAGCAAATTTGGACGTGTAAATTTCCGTCTATTTATATTAATAACTGAAAGGGCACTCAACTGCCCTTTCTTTGTTTATCTTGTTATTTCATATAAGGATTACTATTGGTTTTTTGAACTTAAGTGAGTAAACTAAATGCACTCATTTTCTCAACGGAGAACCTTTATGAAACCTTATCTTATCGCCCCATCAATTCTTTCTGCCGATCTCGCTCGTCTTGGTGATGATGTACAAAACGTACTTAATGCGGGCGCGGATGTTATTCATTTTGATGTAATGGATAATCATTATGTACCTAATCTCACTTTTGGTCCTGCGGTATGTCAAGCTTTACGTGATTATGGCATTACCGCACCGATAGATGTGCATTTAATGGTAAAACCAGTCGATCGCATTATTCCCGATTTTGCTAAAGCAGGTGCAAACTACATTACTTTCCACCCAGAATCTAGCGAACATATTGACCGCTCTTTGCAGCTTATTCGCGATTGTGGTTGTAAATCTGGATTAGTTTTTAATCCTGCGACGCCATTGAGCTATTTAGATTACGTTTTGGATAAAGTGGATGTGGTTTTATTAATGTCAGTGAATCCCGGATTTGGCGGACAATCTTTTATTCCTGCAACATTAAAGAAATTACAACAGGCTCGTAAGATCATTGATGAAAGTGGTTATGACATTCGTCTTGAAGTAGATGGCGGTGTGAAGGTTGATAACATCGCAGAAATCGCCGCGGCGGGTGCAGATATGTTTGTGGCGGGTTCTGCAATTTTTGGTAAGCCTGATTATAAACAAGTTATTGACCAAATGCGTATACAGTTAGCGAGTGTGAGCGCATAACTGTCATTTTAATGAAATGCAATTGCAATAGAACAGAGAAAAACAATGAATACACAATTTAAACTTATTGGCTTTGATTTAGATGGCACCTTGGTAAATAGCCTGCCTGATTTAGCGTTATCCGTAAATTCTGCCTTGGCTGAATTTAATTTACCGCAAGCACCTGAAGAATTAGTTTTAACTTGGATCGGCAATGGCGCGCCTGTATTAATTGCACGAGCGTTAGATTGGGCGCAAAAACAAACAGGAAAAGTTTTGACTGAAGAAGAGATTAAACAGGTAACAGAGCGTTTTAATTTTTATTATGGCGAGAATTTATGTAATGTCAGTCGCCTGTATCCAAATGTAAAAGAAACTTTAGAAACCTTGAAAGAAAAAGGTTATGTCTTAGCGGTTGTTACCAATAAACCGACAAAGCACGTTCAACCAGTATTGGCAGCGTTTGGAATTGATCATTTATTTAGTGAAATGTTGGGTGGGCAATCTTTACCTGCCATTAAACCACATCCAGGTCCGCTTTATTATTTATGCGGAAAATTTGGTTTTGAACCACGCCAAGTGCTTTTCGTGGGTGATTCTAAAAATGATATTATCGCAGGCCACGCTGCTGGCTGTGCAGTTGTTGGTTTAACTTACGGTTACAATTACAATATCCCTATCAGTGAATCCAATCCAGATTGGGTGTTTGATGATTTTGCCCAGCTCTTAACGATTCTTTAAGTTTCTTATCTAACAAAAAAGTGCGGTGAACCTTGAGCTTCCCCAAAAACAGTTCGCACCGATGTGACAGAATTTCGAGTTGGGCAAAATAAACTCTATTTTGTCCCATTAATAGACTTATAAAAAAGCTGAGTCCCGTACAATACGGAACTCAGTATTTGATTAACTATTCAATTTTGGGATATAGATCCAAAATTCACCACACTTTTATATGTAAGATCTTTATCATTAAAGAATAAAACGACTCAAATCTTCATTTTCAACCACTTCGCCAAGTGCATCCGCTACATAAGCCGCATCAATATTGACCGTTTGACCATTCATGTCACTTGCACTGAAAGAAATTTTATCCATTAAACGTTCCATTACGGTATGCAAACGGCGTGCACCGATATTTTCTGTTTTTTCATTCACTCGGAATGCAGCCTCAGCAATTTTCTTCACCGCATCTGTTGTGAATTCTATATTCATCCCTTCTGTTGCCATCAAGGCTTTGTATTGCTCGGTTAAAGAAGCATGTGGCTCCGTTAAAATACGCTCAAAATCAGCCGCACTTAATGCGGTTAGTTCAACACGAATCGGCAAACGACCCTGCAACTCTGGAATTAAATCTGAAGGACGAGAAACTTGGAATGCTCCCGATGCAATAAATAAGATGTGATCGGTTTTTACCATTCCATGTTTGGTACTAACAGTCGAACCTTCCACTAACGGAAGTAAATCACGTTGCACACCTTCACGTGATACATCTGCACCACTGTATTCACCTTTCTTACAAATTTTGTCGATTTCATCGATAAAGACGATACCATTTTGTTCTACAGCATCAATGGCTTTTTGTTTAAGTTCTTCAGGGTTAATTAATTTCGCTGCTTCATCATCAATCAACGCTTTCAACGCATCTTTAATTTTCATTTTGCGTTTTTTCGTTTTGTCTGAACCCAAATTCTGGAACAATGATTGTAGTTGATTTGTCATTTCTTCCATGCCAGGAGGAGCCATAATTTCAACACCCATAGACACGCCTGCAGACACATCAATTTCGATTTCTTTATCATCTAATTGACCTTCGCGTAATTTTTTACGGAATGTTTGTCGTGTGCTACTGTTATCATTGCTTTCAACTTCGCCCCATTGATTTTTTGCTGGAGGAAGTAAAGCATCCAAGATACGCTCTTCAGCCGCATCTTCAGCTCTTGCTCTGTTCTTCGCAATTTCTTGTTGGCGAACAAGCTTCATCGCACTATCCGTTAAATCACGAATAATGGAATCCACCTCTTTCCCCACATAGCCCACTTCGGTAAATTTCGTTGCTTCCACTTTGATAAATGGTGCGTTAGCTAATTTGGCTAAACGGCGCGCAATTTCAGTTTTACCCACACCAGTTGGACCAATCATTAAAATATTTTTTGGGGTTACTTCGTGACGCAAAGGTTCTTGAAGCTGCATACGACGCCAACGGTTACGTAGCGCAATTGCCACTGCACGTTTTGCATCGGCTTGACCAATAATATGTTGATCTAATTCAGAAACTATTTCGCGAGGAGTCATTTCAGACATAGCTTTTTCCTTAATTCGGTAATTCTTCAATAGTGAAATGGGTATTTGTGAACACGCAAATATCACCAGCAATTTTCAAAGATTTTTCAACAATTTCACGAGCAGAAAGTTCGGTATTTTCCACCAATGCACGTGCTGCAGACAACGCATAGTTACCACCAGATCCGATTGCTAAAATTTGATCTTCTTCGGGCTGAACCACATCGCCAATACCCGTGATGATTAAACTTTCTTTTTCATCCGCCACAATTAGCATCGCTTCTAACTTACGGAGTGCACGATCTGTACGCCAATCTTTTGCTAATTCCACCGCACTTTTTAGTAAGTGCCCTTGATGCATTTCAAGTTTACGTTCAAATAATTCAAAAAGCGTAAATGCATCAGCCGTACCACCTGCAAAACCAGCAAGCACTTTGCCATTATATAAACGGCGTACTTTACGGGCATTACCTTTCATTACGGTATTGCCTAAAGAAACTTGTCCATCACCGCCTACGACGACTTGTCCATTGCGACGTACGCTTACAATCGTTGTCATTATTCAGTCCTTTTTATAAAGTGAAAAGTTGTTCGTTATATGGCGACAAATTGATTAAATTCAAGAGGGAAATTTATATTGTAGATTTATTCTTCACTCATAAATAAAAAATGTGAAGTTGATCATACTTTGAAACAGCAAACGATTGCTAATTATTGAATGCATATTAAAAAAGTGTATGATCTGAGCGGTTTTTAAATCAACGTTTGTGAGGAAACACAATGAAAAACATCATGAAATTATCTGTAATTGCACTTTTAACTGCAGCTGCAGTTCCAGCGATGGCAGGCAAAACAGAACCTTATACTCAATCTGGCACTAATGCTCGTGAAATGTTACAAGAGCAACCTATTCATTGGATTAGTGTTGATCAAATCAAACAAAGTTTAGAAGGTAAAGCACCAATTAATGTAAGCTTTGATATTGATGATACCGTGCTTTTCAGTAGCCCTTGCTTTTACCACGGACAACAAAAATTCTCACCAGGTAAACACGATTATTTGAAAAATCAAGATTTCTGGAATGAAGTAAACGCAGGTTGCGATAAATATTCTATTCCAAAACAAATTGCCATAGATTTAATTAATATGCACCAAGCACGTGGCGACCAAGTTTACTTTTTCACTGGTCGTACTGCAGGTAAAGTGGATGGCGTAACACCAATTTTAGAAAAAACGTTCAATATTAAGAATATGCACCCAGTTGAATTTATGGGTAGCCGTGAACGTACAACAAAATATAACAAAACGCCTGCAATCATTTCACATAAAGTGAGTATTCACTACGGCGATAGCGATGATGATGTGCTAGCAGCTAAAGAAGCAGGTGTTCGTGGTATTCGTTTAATGCGTGCCGCAAACTCAACTTATCAACCAATGCCAACTTTAGGCGGCTATGGCGAAGAAGTGTTAATCAATTCAAGCTATTAATTGACCGCACTTTAACAACAAAAAAGGCAAGTTAGGATTCCTAGCTTGCCTTTTGTTTTACCACTTAATTAGTGTTTAGTTTGACCTTCTTCAGATTTTTCTTCTGCATTTTCTGCTTGTTGACGATTCATATATTCAATAAACAATGCATCAAAGTTTACTGGAGATAAATTCAACGCAGGGAACGTACCACGATTTACTAAGTTAGACACTAATTCACGCGCATAAGGGAAAAGCATATTCGGGCATTGAGAGGTTAAACAATGTGCCATTTGAACATCTTCTAAACCGCTAATAGTGAATACGCCCGCTTGTTTTACTTCACAAATAAATGCGACATCACCACTATCTTCAAGTGTAGTTTCAACAGAAATGTTTAATACTACTTCGTATAAATCATCACCAACTTGAATCGTTTCGGTGCTTAAATCAAAACCAAGTTTTGGTTTCCATTCTTGTTGGAAAATATGTGGAAGATTTGGTGCTTCAAAAGACACATCTTTCACATAAATACGTTGAATTTGAAGAACGGATTGTTGTTCTTCTGTTGCTGCAACGTCTTGTTTTTGTTCTGACATTTTCTATTCCTTATTATTTATGTTTTTTAACTAAAGGTAAATTTGCCGCAGCCCATGCAGAAATGCCTTCTTTTAACACAAACACACGGTTAAAACCTTGTTTCGCTAAAAGTGTAGCTGAAGCTGGTGCGGAAACACCGTTAATATCTACCAACACAATTGCTTTCTCTTTGTGTTGTTCAATTTTACCGATGTTTTGATTTTTAATTTCGCTTGGAAGTAAATTAATGCTATCAATGATATGACCACGTTGAAATTCTTCAATACTACGTAAATCCACCACAATAGCTTCATCCGCATTGATTAAACGAATCACCTCATTGTGAGTAATTACTTTAAATTTACTCGTTGCGCCTTTATAGAAGGTATAAATTACCATCACGAAAATCGCAAACCAAGAAACCGCTAAAAGAGTATGTTTTTGAGCAAACTCTGTTGCCATTGGGATAAATTCTTGCATTGTTTTCTCTACTGATTAAGTACGTCAAAATAGGGCTCAAGTATAACCGCACTTGGGTTATCTTTCAAAAAAATTCTTATGAACGTTAAATACCTTGAATTATACATCTATAACTAAACTAGAAATAACCGCACTTTTGACCACAATTTATTGATCCATGTTATGGAATCGATACCTATTTGTTGCTATATTAGTCGCTGTTTTAACAAATAAAACAAAGATGTTTTTTAATTAACTTAGGGGGCAGTATGTCTGCAATGTTCTTACTACAATTTGCCATCGTATTATTGTGTATCTTTGTGGGTGCACGAGTAGGTGGTATCGGTTTAGGTGTATTTGGTGGTTTAGGTCTTGCTATTCTTTCTTTTGGCTTTGGTTTAAAACCAGCAGGTTTACCTATTGATGTTATGTTTATGATTATGGCTGTAGTTTCTGCAGCAGCAGCAATGCAAGCGGCTGGCGGTTTAGACTACATGATCAAAATCGCAACCAAAATATTACGTCGTAATCCTAAACACATTACTTTTATCGCTCCGGCAGTAACTTGGTTATTCACTTTCTTAGCAGGTACTGGCCATGTGGCATATTCTGTATTACCAGTTATCGCTGAAGTGAGCCGTCAAAACGGTATCCGTCCAGAACGTCCGATGTCAATGGCCGTAATCGCATCACAATTTGCTATCGTAGCAAGCCCTATTGCGGCAGCTGTTGTAGCGGTCGTTGCTTATCTTGAACCTCAAGGCATCCATCTTGGCGACGTATTAATGGTAACTATTCCTTCAACCATCTTAGGTATTTTTATTGCTTGTTTATTTGTAAACAAAATGGGTAAAGAATTAAAAGATGATCCGGAATATCAACGTCGTTTAAATGATCCAAAATATGCAGATACTTTTGCTTCTACCACTTCAGTCAAAGAAGTAGAAGTGAGCAAAACCGCTAAAATTTCTGTTTCTTTGTTCTTATTTGGTTCATTACTTGTTGTAATCATGGGTGCGGTTCCATCTT
Source organism: Haemophilus sp. C1 (assembly GCF_001276515.1). Taxonomy (GTDB): domain Bacteria; phylum Pseudomonadota; class Gammaproteobacteria; order Enterobacterales; family Pasteurellaceae; genus Haemophilus. The sequence continues at coordinate 37,343 of NZ_LDVZ01000013.1, read as the reverse complement.
TACGTCCAGTATTTGATGGTAAACCAATGGGGATGGCACACACTATCGAAATCATTATGTTAGCGATTGGTGCGTTAATTATCTTAACTTGTAAACCAGATGGCACTGAAATCACTAAAGGTTCAGTGTTCCACGCAGGTATGCGTGCAGTAATCGCAATCTTCGGTATTGCATGGTTAGGTGATACCTTGATGCAAGCGCACATAACTGAAGTAAAAGAAATGGTGAAAGGCTTAGTTGAAACTGCACCATGGGCATTTGCTTTCGCGCTATTTGTACTTTCAGTATTAGTAAACAGCCAAGGCGCAACAGTAGCAACATTGTTCCCACTTGGTATCGCATTAGGTATCCCAGCACCAGTATTAATCGGTGTATTTGTTGCTGTAAATGGTTACTTCTTTATCCCTAACTATGGCCCAATCATCGCGTCTCTTGACTTCGATACCACGGGCACAACCAAAATCGGTAAATACATTTTAAACCACAGCTTTATGCTTCCGGGTTTATTAAGCATGCTTTTCTGCTTATTAATCGGTTTAGGTCTTTCTCACGTTATTCTTTAAAATGTGATTCGATAACAAAGAACGGTGCTGAAATAGCACCGTTTTTTATTTCCCAAATATAAACAGAAAATAGATAAAAAATTACCGCACTTTAATATCTCAAAGTGCGGTAATTTTTAGCGATATTTTTAACTACACATCGTAAGTGGTAGAGGCAGTATTCCCACCACGACCAGTCCAGTTAGTATGGAAGAATTCACCACGCGGTTTATCAGTACGCTCGTAAGTGTGCGCACCGAAATAGTCACGTTGTGCTTGCAATAAGTTTGCAGGTAAACGTGCTGAAGTATAGCCATCTAAGAAGGTAATCGCAGACGCCATACAAGGCATTGGAATACCCACTTCGATAGATTTTGCCACCACTTTACGCCAGTCGCTTAATGCATTTTCTAAAATGCCTTTGAAGTAACTATCTGACCCCAAGAAGATTAAATCTGGGTTCGCTTCGTACGCATCGCGAATGTTACCTAAGAAACGGCTACGAATGATACAACCTTCACGCCATAATAACGCCGTTGCACCATAGTTAATATCCCAACCAAATTGTTCAGAGGCTTCACGAATAAGCATAAAGCCTTGCGCATAAGAAATGATTTTTGACGCCAATAATGCTTTACGCACTGCTTCAATCCAAACTTTCTTATCACCTTCAACTGAAACAACTGTTTTATTGAATAATTGATTTGCTGCAACACGTTGATCTTTAAATGAAGACACGCAACGAGCAAAGACGGATTCAGTGATTAAGGTTAATGGAATACCGAAATCTAATGCATTGATACCTGTCCATTTACCTGTTCCTTTTTGGCCAGCGGTATCTAAGATTTTTTCAACTAAAGGTTCACCATCAGCATCTTTATAACCAAGAATATCGGTGGTGATATCGATTAAATAGCTATCAAGTTCGGTCTTTTTCCATTCTGCGAAGATCGCTTGCATTTCTTCATAGCTTAAGCCTAAACCTTCTTTTAAGAATTGGTACGCTTCACAGATTAATTGCATATCGCCATATTCGATACCATTGTGAACCATTTTCACAAAGTGGCCAGCACCTTCACCACCAACCCAGTCACAGCAAGGTTCGCCTTGTTCTGTTTTAGCTGAGATTGCTTGGAAGATTGGTTTAACATATGGCCATGCTTCGTGGTTACCACCAGGCATGATAGATGGCCCATGGCGCGCCCCTTCTTCACCGCCCGAAACACCCGAACCGATAAAGCGAATGCCTTTTTCAGCCAATGCTTTTACACGACGGTTGGTATCAGGATAGTTTGAGTTACCCCCATCAATAATGATGTCGCCTTCTTCTAAATGTGGCAGTAATGCTTCAATGAATTGATCCACTACCTCACCCGCGCGTACCATTAACATCACTTTACGTGGTTTTTCTAATTTAGCAGCTAAATCTTCTAAAGAATATGCGCCAATAATATTGGTGCCTTTTGCCGAACCTTGTAAAAATTCATCCACTTTAGATGTGGTACGATTATATGCCACCACTTTAAAGCCATGATCATTCATATTTAAAATGAGGTTTTGCCCCATTACGGCTAAGCCAATAACACCGATGTCGCCTTTTACTGACATTGTTTTCTCCTGTTTTTATATTAATCCATTGTCTTTGATTTTAAGATTTTTCTAAGTTCTTTTAACGCAATCACTGAATGCTCTCTTATACTAGATGGATGAACAGTTCTATAACATAAAATATCCTCATCGTAATTACCTGAAAAATAAAACTGTTCTAAATATTTTTTATCTAAACCAGACACCACACTTTTACCTGATGGTTTTAAATCATCTTTAAAATAAGCCCTTCTAGCAATGATTGCTTGTCTATCAAGTCCAGATGCAAATATGATGATATTAGGTTGTAAAATTTCAATTTGAGCTTTTAATAAAAATTCTGATATTTTCTTTATATTTGCAAATACTGATTTAGTGTCTATTTTACTAGGATTCGATTTTTTATAAGACACACAGAATATATTCGCCCATAAAATACTTGCATTAGGATTTTCTTGAGATACTTTTCTAAAGAAATTAAAGAAACATTTTCCTTTTTTATTTACTGAATCAGACCTTTCTAGATTACGAATAACCCAAGATTTACTCAAATCCATTAATTGATAAACCGAGTTCTTATCATATTTTTCTAGATACTTTAAATCCCAACCTCTAGTTTCTCTCCCTACAATTAAAATTTGATGTTTTTTCTTCTTAAAATCATCAGGCACAAATCCCAAATGAATTTTTGATAAATTGGAGTTACTTAGTAAAGTATCGATTATTTCTTGGTTTTCTTTAAAAATATCTTGATATTTTTTCACCAATAGCATCTTAACATCAAGATTTTTGGCCGCCGCTTTATCCAAATACCATTCCGTCACGCCTTTTTTTCCCCACGATAGCACACATTTCCCAACGTGTGCCTTTATTTACAAGCACAGGCTATGAAGCGTGGGCTATCAGTAATCCATCTTCTTGCTACGCAAAAGTGCGGTCGTTTTTTCAATTGTTTTTTTATTTACGCTGGCGCGCGTCTTCCGACGCGTGCCTTACAAATTTAGTAAGTTATCAGCACGCGTCGGGAGACGCGCGCTATCAAAGGTGTGACTCCACTATATTTAAAATAATGTAAACATATAATTTGTATTTTTAATTGGCTGACAAGAAATCTTTGGTGAATAATCTTCTAATTTCTTATCAAATTCTTTCTGATTTATTGGCTCTTGATGCACACCAAGACACCAAATCGCTCTATCTGTAGGTAAATCACGGACTCTAAAGAATACTTTTCGATGTCTCTAACCATTTGGTTAAGACAACGTGGAGCATAAAAACACTGTTTAATTTCAACAGGAATAAAACTATGTGCTCTTTTTTGTCGAATAATAAAATCTATAGAACACTTTATTGAGGTGCCTTTTCTACGATCCATTAAACAAGGCTCTTCCCTATAAACTTCTGCTATATCAAGTTGTTCTGCATTTTTACGAAAAAATAAAAGTAATTCAACTTGAAGCCAAATCTCCCAACCATATACGTTGTGTTCATCAATTTCATTTAATCTATTGATAATATGTTTTTGTTTGAAAAACTCAGTAAATATTCTTCCTAAAAACTCATAGTCTTTATTAATTGTAGTCATTGCTTTCTCCCTATGATGGTGCACGCTATGAAGCGTGCGCTATCAGTAATCTATCTTCTTGCTACACAAAAGTGCGGCCACCTTTCCAAGTATTTTTTTAACTCTTCGTCCACGCACTCACATGCTGAGAAAATCCAATATATGGATAATAATTCACGGCTTGTGAAGTAGATAAAAGCACAATTTTGTGCTTGTGGGGCAAGGCTTGTTTAGTGTGTTCAATCAACTACAAGATGATACCTTGTTTCTGATATTCTATAGCAAAACTTCTTTTAAATTTCTTTAATTAAAGAGCTGCCTTGCTCTAACGTGTCTAGCCACTGCCATTTTTCATGACCGATGAGTTTACTTTCTTCTAAAGAAAATGTTGTACAGCAACGCCCCAAACGATTTTCTAGAGATTGATTTAAATGTTGATACGTAAATTCAATTTGAGTATCGTCAATCCATTTCCCAATTAAAAAGCCTTTTAAAATTTCACCGCCACCATATTCTGCCCAAATCATTTTACCTTGTTGATGGTAATGAAATTCGGTTTGGCTGCTGACCTCACCATTTGCAGTGTTTTCAACAGCAATAAATTTTTTATTATCTAAATTTAACATTAAAGTAACTCCGCATCTGATGTATCTATATCTTATTTTAGTCCGTACAATGCTAATAAATTAACTCCTCGTCCACGCACTCATATGCTGTGTAAATCCAATATGCGGATAATAATCTACAGCTTGTGGAGCTGATAACAGCACGATTTTGGCTTTTGGATGTAAGGCTTGTTTAGTGTGTTCAATCAATTGCAATCCAATACCTTGTTTTTGATATTGTTCATCAACCGCTAAATCAGATAAATAACAGCAATAGGCAAAATCCGTCACGGAACGTGCTATGCCCACTAATTGTTCACCATCCCAAGCAGTAACTAATAAATCTGCATGGTACAACATCGCTGCGACGCGTTTTTCATCCTCTAACGGACGGCGTGCCCCGAGCGTTGTTTTATTTAGCAATTCAATAAATTGTCTAACTGCAATTGGTTCATTCACTTTGTAGTCTATCATTTTGCAAGCCTGCGATACTCAATTTATTATAGCAATTTTGCCGCCGCTTTATCCAAATACCATTCCGTCACCCCATTTTTTGCTTTAATTTTTGCTGCAGGGTAAGGCAGGTTTTCAGCTGGAGTCGTTTGGATTTCTTTTAAAATATCCGCTTTGCTTTCGCCTGTCACCAAATAGGTAATGCGTTTGGCTTGTTCGATGAGTTTGGCTGTTTTAGAAATGCGGATTTGACCGCTTTCAGGGTGCTTGGCAATGACAGCAAGGTTTTCATCATCAAAATTGGTTTGATGTGGGAAGAGAGAGGCGGTATGACCATCAGTTCCCATGCCTAAAATGATCCAATCAAAAATACCGTTTGGAATGACCGCACTTAATTCTTCTTCGAAACGTTTTAGCTCAAAGTGCGGTTCATTTTCACCACAAATTCGATGGATATTTTCTGCTGGAATTTGAATGTGATCGAATAAGAGTTTTTGCACTTCGCCATAGTTGCTTTCAGGATCAGATGGCGGAACCATACGATCATCGCCCCACCAAAAATGCAGATTTTTCCAGTTAATTTGTTCAGCATAAGATGATTTGGCTAAGGTTTTAAATAGCAACTTAGGCGTTGAGCCACCCGAAAGGGAAATATGCACAGGGTGAGTTAATTGGCTATAGATCACAAATTCTTGAGCGATTTTTTCGACCGCATCTTGAGCGGCAGGGAAAATGATGGTGTTCATTGCTGTTCCGTTTGTGATGCCGTGGGTAGGTATACCCACGGCTAATTATCGTGATAGTGGTTCCCCTTTGGGGAACAGTAATTTTACCCTAGAGAGGGAGTACTCTTGCTAGCCTAGGGTATACCTACCCTAGGCTCATCATCGTTACACTTTTTTCTTCATTAATCCACTTGGTTTACGCCAAACCTTACCTTGTTTTGCGATTAATTTATCGGCTGCCACAGGGCCCCAAGTGCCAGCTTCATATTCGTGAATACGACCACCATTAGCTTTGTAATCTAAAATCGGTTGCACAAATTTCCATGCGGCATGCACAGCATCAGTACGAGCAAACAAGGTTGCATCACCTTTCATCGCATCTAACAATAAGCGTTCATAAGCGGTTAATACTTGTGCGCCTGCTAAATCTGCATAACGGAAATCCATTGATACTTCTTTCGCTTCAAAACCTGCACCTGGTTTTTTCAAACCAAAACGCATTGAAATAGCTTCATCAGGTTGAATACGAATAATCAATTTATTCTCTGGTGCATTTTGGCTGAATACAGGATGTGGTGTGGTTTTAAAATGGATCACAATTTCGGTCACACGAGCCGGTAAGCGTTTACCCGTACGGACATAGAACGGCACACCAGCCCAACGCCAGTTTTCAATTTCACAACGCAATGCGATATAGGTTTCAGTGCGAGAATCTGCAGGCACACCTTTTTCTTCTAGATAGCCCTTTTCCATTTTGCCGTTAATTTCAGCCGCAATGTATTGACCTAAAACGAGATTATGCTCCATATCTTCTGCAGTTAATGGTCGCAAACTATGCATCACTTTTGCTACTTCATCACGCATTGAATTCGCATTAATAATCGCTGGCGGCTCCATTGCAACCATTGCTAATACTTGCAATAAATGGTTTTGGAACATATCTCGCATTGCGCCAGAACCATCATAATAGCCACCGCGCTCTTCCACGCCAATAGATTCTGCACCCGTAATTTCTACATAATCAATGAAATTACGGTTCCAAAGCGGTTCAAACCAACCATTTGAGAAACGTAATACAAGCAAGTTTTGAACAGTTTCTTTACCTAAATAATGGTCGATACGATAAATTTGGTGTTCTTCAAAGAAACGATGGATTTGTATGTCTAATGCTTGCGCTGTTTTTTCATCATAACCAAAAGGTTTTTCAACGATAATACGTTTCCAGCCATATTCTTCCGTATTTAAACCATGTGCAGCCAAACACTCAGGAATCACGCCATAAAGACTTGGCGGAGTGGACATATAGTAAAGGGTGTTACCACAGGTTTTATATTTATCATGAAGATCATCTAAGCGTGGAACAAGTTTGCCATAATCTTGAGCATCCGAAGTATTCACAGCTTGGTAATAAAGATGAGAGCAGAAAGCATCTAAGGTTTCTGGTGTTGTTTCTTCATTATGGATTAACGCCTCACGCATTTTTTCGCGGAAAGTTTCATCGTTCAACTCAGAGCGAGCAACACCTAGAACGGAAAAATTTTCACTCAAACGCCCGATTTTGTAGAGATTATAAAGAGCTGTAATGAGTTTACGGTGAGTTAAGTCACCAGACGCGCCAAAAATGACGATACAGTTATTATCAGTTTGCATAATTATTCCTTATAAGATTCCGAGTAATATCAGAAAATGATGCCGTATTCTAGAGAAAAAAACCAATCGAACCAATCAATTAAATTGAAAGACAGAACGCCAATCGCACGATTGATCACCCACCATGACAAAATGCGGATTAATCAAGGTTTCACGCTGGTTATAGGTTAAAGGCTCAAAATGAGAGTCAAAAATAGCACCGTGAGTTTCCCCCAGCAGCACTTCAGCACCAGCTGTATCCCATTCGCCTGTTTGTCCTAAACGAACATAACAATCTACTGCGCCTTCAGCCACCAAACCGCTTTTTAAGCTACTTGAACCGACCACAACAAATTCACAAGGAAAATCCTTCGGTAAAATCGACCGCACTTTTTCTTGTGAAGTAGTTGCACCTACGGCAATTCGTAAAGGGCGGTCAAAATTTGTCGTGTTTTTAGTGAGTTTTTTTACCTGATCCAGTTGTTTTTTAAATGCGCCGAAATCACGCATTGCATAATAAGTTATCGATAAAATTGGCGCATGAATAACGCTTAACACGGGTTTATTTTTACGAACTAAGGTTATCAACACAGAAAATTGATCGGTACGATTAATAAATTGTTGTGTGCCATCAAGAGGATCAATCAACCAATATTCTTTCCAATTTTTACGTTCTTCAAAGGAAATATGACAATTTTCTTCAGAAAGAACGGGAACATTAGGGAAAAGTGCGGTCAATTTTTCGGTTAAAAATTGGCTCACAAAAAGATCCGCTTCCGTCACAGGCGTGTTGTCTTCTTTCAATTCAACATGAACCTGTTTTTGATAAAACTGTTGCAAATGCTTACCTGCTTGATAAGCAATCAACAATACTTGGTTAAGTAAATGTTCGTTTAGCGTCAGCATAAAATTATTCTCTTGTTTTTGGCAGCAACCACGGCATAACAAATAGAGCATAAAAAACCATTCCGCACGTACTCACTAATCCGAGCGATAATCCTCCATTCGTTACCCATTCCCAAAAGGATGATTCTTGTTCGCCAAGTAATAACAAATAAAAATAAGATGCCATATTGCAGTAAACAAATGAAATGATAGAGGAAACTAATACAATCGAGGCAATATTATAACGTGTATAACGGAATTTTGCGGCTAAAAGTGCGATTAAAAATGCGGGAATGGTGGCGAGAAGAAATACTGTGAGAGCATATCTAGAAAAAGGAACGATAACGCCACTTGAATCATCATCGAACCAAATCAAAAGTGCGGTGACGATTACTTGTAAAATTAGAGGGAAAAAAATAAGTGTTTTTAAGTAAGATTTCATAATAAAAAATAGGCTATCCAAAAGGTAGCCTATTCTAAAATAAATTTAAGGATTAATCAGATTTTTTCGCACGTAATACGCGAGATGCAAAAATCACAATGCCCACGATAAATACGATTAACCCTAACCACTCGCCAATAGTATCCCAGTTTTCAAGATTTAAGGATAATGGCGCTTCAGAACCACCAGTGGTAACAGAAGCCGCAATAATGAATGCTAAAATTACCCCCATTAAACTTTCGCCTACAATTAAACCTGCAGAGAAAAGCGTACCGAAACGTTCTGCTTTAGCTGACACTTCTTTGTTACCAAGTTTTGCAATATGGCGAGCCATAATCCACGCTAAGAATGCTCCGACAATCACAGGCATATTAATTGATGGCGGTAAGTAAATACCAATCCCCACGGCAATAACTGGCAAGCCAAAGACTTTGTTGCTGACTTTTTTCAAAAACGCATCAATCGTAATTAACACAGCACCTAAGCCCACACCAGTTAAGATGTAAGTCCATTCCAATTTATTTGTGAAAATGCCTTGAGAAATGGTGGTCATTAACGTTGCTTGTGGCGCAGATAAGGCTTGTGACGGATCCATATCTGGACGCGGCAATGCACCACTGAAACCATAAGCGTGGTATAAAATTTCTAATACAGGCGCAATAACAAGCGCACCCACAAAGCAGCCGATAATTAATGCGACTTGTTGTCGCCAAGGTGTCGCTTCAACTAATAAGCCCGTTTTTAAATCTTGTAGATTATCATTAGAAATACAGGCTGTAGTGATTACAATAGATGCCGTAAACAATGTAAGTGCGGTTAAAAATTTCTGACCATCTACGGTTTCAAATAAGCCCGAAGCATTACCGATTGACACCAATACTAATGAAATCACGATAACAGAAATAATTCCGATACCAGAAATTGGGCTTGAAGATGAACCCACTAAACCTGCCATATAACCAGAAGCCGCAGCCACAAAGAAGCCGATAAATACAGCTAAGAAAGTACAAACTACCACTAATAAAATGGAAAGCTCAGGCGAAATTGGTGCCGCTGCAATAAAGTGATGTAATGAAATAACAATTAACGCAACCGTCGCAATTAAGATATAAATCATTGTTTTTGGAGAAAGGTCAATATCAATACGATGTTCTGACGCCTCTTGTCCACCTTTCAGCATACGGAAAGAATGAACCATCCCTTCAATCATTGGTTTCATTAAAATCAGCAATGTCCAAATCGCAGCAATACCAATTGTCCCCACACCAATATAACGTACTTTGGTTTTCCAAACGGTCATCGCAGCATCAATTAAACTTGCATCTGCGGCAATATCTCCTGACATTGTGAAATATGGCACTGCCACACCCCAAGTCAAAATTACACCGACTAACATTGCAATACCGCCCACAATACCAATTAAATAACCCGCACCGAGTAAGGCAAGTGAAAAGCCCATTGGTAATTGGAACGCTACTTTACTCGTTTGAATCCAAGCACTTGCGCCATCAGCCATAACGCGTAAACCATTAGTTAAAAATGCAACTAAGCTCGCTAAAACACCACCGTAAGCAATATCTTTCACACCGCTGTCGCCATCTGTATGATTACCTGCTTTTAAGATTTCTGCAGCCGCTACACCTTCAGGATAAGGTAAATCACTATTTACCACCATCGCACGGCGTAGTGGAATAGTGAATAACACGCCCAATGTACCACCAGCAGCACAAATCAACATAGTTTGCCAGAATGGAAAATCTTGCCAGTAGCCCATCATTAATAAACCAGGTAAGACGAAGATCACAGAAGAAAGCGTACCAGCTGAAGATGCTTGAGTTTGCACCATATTATTTTCAAGAATGCTAGAATCTTTGAAAAATTTGAGTACTGCCATAGAAATCACAGCAGATGGAATAGATGACGCAAATGTCATTCCCACTTTTAGACCGAGATACACATTGGATGCAGTGAAAATCACTGTAATCAATGCGCCGAGGATAATTCCTCGAACGGTCAATTCTTTTAAGTTTTCGTTATGCATAAATTGTTCCTTGAGCTTAAAAAAGAAAACCGCTCAACCTTGTCAAAAATTTGACCATTTTTCAAGTTTTTTTAACATAAATTTTGTTTTATTGAAAAATGTTTAAAGTAACCTGTTTTGATTTTTTTTCATTTAATAAAAGTCTTATTAAAGAATAAAATTTTTAATAACAGTTCATTAGCATTCTTTGTGGTACTATTTTGCTTAATCAAAAATAAGGAAAAAATAATGGCAGAAAAAGAAGTCAGATTAGATAAATGGTTGTGGGCTGCCCGATTTTACAAAACACGGAGCATTGCTAAAGCCATGATTGAAAGTGGTAAAGTGCATTACAACAATCAACGTGCGAAAGTAAGTAAAATTGTAGAAGTGGGTGCAATGTTAAAACTTCGCCAAGGAAACGAAGAAAAAGAAATTCAAATCCTTGCGTTAAGCGATCAACGCCGAGGTGCGCCAGAAGCGCAATTACTTTATCAAGAAACCGAAAATAGCGTGAAAAAAAGAGAAGAAATAGCGTGGGCAAGAAAAAATAATTCCCTTTCAATGCCCCATCCTGATCGTCGCCCAAACAAAAAAGAGCGGAGAGATTTATTGAAATTTAAACACCAAGATAAATTTGAATAAAAATCTTACCGCACTTTTCTGTGCTTTTAAGGTTTAATATCTCGCAAAATTGGATTTTGCATTGAAATCAAGGTTTCAGTGGATTGAATTTCATCTATTAACTGAATCTTGGTCGCCAAAACAGAATGTAGTTCTGCGATTGTGTGCGTCATCACTTTTAAGAAAATTGAGTAATTGCCCGTTGTATAATAGGCTTCCACCACCTCATCGAAGCTTTCTAGCTTTTTGATTACTTTATCATAATCTTTTGCGCTTTTTAGAATAATACCGATAAAACAGCATACGTCATAACCTAATTTACGCTCATCAATAATCACTTTTGTGCCTTTAATAATGCCCGATTGACGCATTTTTTCTACTCGCACATGAATCGTTCCTGGACTAACACCAAAATTTTTAGCCATTTCTGCGTATGGTGTTCTCGCATCTTTAGTGAGTACACGTAATATTTTTTGATCTAAACTATCAATGTTGTGCATAAAACTTCCTCTTTTAGATTTTATTTAATTTTTTCCTAATGAATTAGATAATATTCAACTAGAAAAAGAAAGTAAACAAAATACTTGAAATAAAATCATTATTTACTGAATAATACTCAAAAACATTACTTCTCTTTAAAAAGGTTATCAAAATGAAAAAGACATTTATTTTACAACAACAAGAAATCAGCTTTGTGAAGAACACTTTCACCCAAAATCTTATTGAACAACTTGGCATTATTGAAGTGCAAGGCCCGATCTTGAGCCAAGTGGGTAACGGAATGCAAGATAACTTATCTGGCATTGAAAAAGCCGTACAGGTTAATGTGAAATGTATTCCAAATGCGGTATTTGAAGTTGTACATTCTCTTGCGAAATGGAAACGCCATACATTGGCTCGCTTCAAATTTAAAGAAGGCGAAGGCTTGTTTGTTCATATGAAAGCATTGCGTCCAGATGAAGATTCTCTTGACCCAACTCACTCTGTTTATGTGGATCAATGGGACTGGGAAAAAGTGATTCCTGAAGGTCGTCGTAATTTTGCATACTTAAAAGAAACGGTAAATTCTATTTATCGTGCTATTCGTTTAACGGAATTAGCCGTAGAAGCACGTTTTGATATTCCTTCCATTCTTCCAAAACAGATTACCTTTGTGCATAGTGAAGATTTAGTCAAACGCTATCCAGATTTAAGCAGTAAAGAACGTGAAAACGCAATTTGTAAAGAATACGGCGCAGTATTCTTGATCGGAATTGGTGGCAAACTTTCAGATGGCAAACCTCACGATGGCCGCGCACCAGATTATGATGACTGGACAACAGAATCTGAAAATGGCTACAAAGGATTAAATGGCGATATTTTGGTATGGAACGACCAATTAGGCAAAGCCTTTGAACTTTCCTCAATGGGTATCCGTGTCGATGAAAGTGCATTACGCTTACAAGTTGGCTTAACAGGCGATGAAGACCGTTTAAAAATGGATTGGCACCAAGATTTATTAGGCGGGAAATTACCATTAACTATCGGCGGTGGTATCGGTCAATCTCGCTTAGCGATGCTTTTACTTCGTAAAAAACATATTGGTGAAGTGCAATCAAGCGTATGGCCAAAAGAAATGTTAGAAGAATTTTCAAACATTCTGTAAATTGATTTGCCACAAAACCTAGACTATTTAATTAAGGACTGATGATGATATTGTGTCGAATTCAGTCCTTTTAATTTCAGTTGAACATCGATAAGTTGCCATTTGATACGCCAGCCTTGGTTTGAACCATTGATCTTATTTATTATAAAAACTAGCAGTATCTGTTGATACTCATTTTCCTATTCAGAATTGGTTGGATAACCTATTTTAAATTTGATTGTGTAATGTTTACCCATAATAAAATCTTCATCTCAATGGTTAATTTGTTTAGTCTAGCTTTTTGGATACAAATAAAATTTACCGCACTTTTTTCTACTTATAAAAAATGCACTTTCATTACAAAGTGCATTTTTCTTATTTCTAAGCATCCATCGACATGCAGAGTAAGGTTAATGGGTGAATACAGGTCACATTGGATGACATATCAATTTGCCATTTGCAGGTTTGGCATTCAGATATGACGTAATCAAACCCACCTTCGTTAATATTATCGAATAGGTTTTTACCAATAGATTGTGAAACCTCATAGTTTTCTGATTTAAAACCGTAAGTCCCAGCAATACCACAACATTGGCTAGGTAACATAATGATTTCTAAACCAGGAATTTTTTTCAACACTTCCAAAGTATAAGGTGCCCAACCCGCCTTATCTACGTGACAAGCGGTGTGATAAGCCACTCGAAGTTTAAGTGGTTTCAATGGTAATGTTTTACCTTCTTTGAACAGTTGGTATAAGAATGGCGTCACCATATGAATATGCGGACGCACTTTAGCATTGTCGATACCTAAAACATGGTGGTATTCATCACGCAGATTAAGTGAACAGCTCGATGCTTCACTGATCACGTCTAGTCCATTTTCATCTACCATTTTTCCAATGTAATCGGTATTGAACTGTGCAATATTACGTGCACGCTCTGGGAAACCGTTCACCATTAATGGTAAACCACAGCATTTTTCTTTTTCTAGTAACATCACTCCAATGTTCATCGCATTGAACACTTTAAGGAATTCTTTACCAAGCTGTGGATTATTATAGTTCACATAGCAACCATGATAATACGCGACTTTACGCTCAAATTTTTGTTGGTCTTGTAACGCATTTTTCATATACCAGCTACGGAACGTGCCAAACGCATATTTAGGTAAAGTACGTTCTTTACTGATTTTTAGCGTTTTTTCCAACATAAATTTGGTGGCTTTTAGACTTGTGATGGTGTTTACAATCGGCGCTAATGGCGTATTGATTTTCCCCATTACATCAGTGTTACTTAAAATCGCATCACGCAATTTATTCATTAACGGTTTTTTAGACTGTGCTAAGTGATTATTACGCGCACGCACAATTAAATCACCGATTTTCACATCAGATGGACAAGCCACTTCACAACGTTTACAGTTGGTACAATATTTAAGTGCTTCATCGTAAAGTTCTGCAGATTTTAAGCGTAAACGCTCACCATCTGGGCCTGATTGTTTTGGACCAGGATAAAGCGGATTGTTGTGTGAAACCGGACAAACAGCGGTACAAGCCGTACATTTAATACAGCTTTCAAAACTTTCGTCGATATATTTATGGCTTTCAGGTGAATTAATGGATTGCTTTGCACTATCAATGAGTCGTTGAATATTATTATCCATATTATTCCCCCTTATTTCGCCAAGATTTCATCAGCAACTGCCAAGGCTGTTACAACTGCGACACCCGAACCACAACCAAGCTCAAGCGCATTAAACCCACCAATTACATTACCGACGGCATATAAATTCGTTAAATATTGACCGCTCTTTTGCACTTGGCATTGAGCATTTATTGCCACACCGGCTGATTGATAAGGTTGTGGATGAGCAAAACGATGAGCAGTCCAAGTGAAACGATCTTTATCGTTAAACCCTTCAACACCGATAATATCGGATTCAAAAACTGACTCATAAATTTTATCGAATTCAGAAATGAGACCTTTACTGAAGAAACTGCCTGAAGCTAGTACGAAATTATCTGCGGTAATTTCCTCATCTTCGAGCAAGCGAGTGTTGATACAACGTACTTGATTTCCTTCAAATGTTGCGCTCAATGCACTATCACCATTAATCATTAAACCGCCAAGGGATTCAAATTTACGGCGTAATTGAATACGTTGACGCATACCAAGTAATGATGGTGGCAACGTTGGTAATTCAAATAATGCGAGTTTAGTTGCATCACGAAGTGCGGTCATAAATTCTTGGTTTTCTAAACCAAAACAAGCCGGTAAAAATACGGCTTCTGCGCCTTGCGCTGATTCAATAATTTCTTTAACGAGATCATTGAACGCAAGTTTGTGCTCTAGAAGTTGAGAGATGTTTACACTACGGAACTCACGAGCATTTTTGCGAAGTTCATCTAATTGTGGAATATTTAAGAAACCACTGGTCACCTCACAATGCTCAAATTGTGGATTTAACACCAAATTCGCCGCTAAAAGTTGAGGTTGAAAATCGTGATAACCTTCGATACCAAGCACTGCAATACGTTTATGCGGAAAACGTTCATTGCCTTGTACAGTTGGCACACTATTTGGTGAAAGCCACGCACCACGTAAACTGCCTAAGCCTGTTACACGCCAATGGTTCTTTTCCGTAGAACCAAGTAAATCAAGATTTAATTCATTGGCTAAACGTTCAAAATCTTGTGCTTTAGCAAGCACTTTCTCTGCGCCCAATAAACTATAAGGATGGGCTGGCAATTCATTACGAAGTGCGGTGATATTTTCTTTTAAATTTTCTACCGCGCGACCTTCTCCATTTTTGGTTGATGGCATACGGCTTAATAAATCTAAAGAGCCGGATGCAAAATCAATGGCTGCTTGACCGTTGTTGATAATCACGCAACGTTTGCCGCGTTGTTGAAGGGCGATGCCACAGGTTAAACCCGCCAAACCACCGCCAATAATGGCTACATCAAAATTCATTGCTATCCGTCCCTTGTTGTGCTTGTTCATCAAGTGGTTTCACATCATTTAAACCTAATACGCTACCATACATCCAAGATGTAAATTCGGCTTCGCGAATAGCTTCACCCCAAGCAATCGGCTCAATACCTCTCCAGCGTTCTTCCATAAAAGCAGAAAGTTGAGTGGTTGATTGAGTTGGTGTTGCCACCTCAAAACGGTTCATTAAGCCAGCAGCACGACATGCACAAAGCTCAGCCTGGCAAGTACCCATACCAACACGAGTACGGCGACGTAAATCCACAATGTTATTTACGCTAAGTTCATCAATTGCATAGCGCACTTCGCCCGCCGTCACCGCTTCACATTCACACACCATTGAACGATCTAAACGTTCTTTTTCAAGCAAACGAGTAGCACGTGAACCATGACGATACACAGCAGAATAACGAATGGTACTTGGTAATGAAATGACTTTTTGGTTGGTCTCTTGACGACTTTCAGTAGAGCCCGGCAAAGGTTGCTCCGCTGTTACACAACGAGCCGTTTTATTAAGTTTTTTACAAACAAGGTCGGTCGCCCATTCAGCCATTAAACGATAAGTCATTAACTTACCGCCAGTGATAGTAATAAAGCCATCTAAGCCATCACGTTCTGCGTGGTCAAGTAGCACAATACCACGGCTCACATTACGACCTGATGGATCATCATCGCTCGCAACTAATGGACGCACCCCAGCATAAGCACGTAATACGCGAGTATGACGCAAGCTCGGGGCAAGTTTTTCACCTTCACGGAAAAGAATATCCACTTCTTCTGGCGTCACTTGCATATTATCAATTTGATCATAAGGAATACGGCTTGACGTTGTACCAATAACACAAATTGTGTCGCCTGGAACTAGAATATCGGCATCAGCTGGTTTACGGCAGCGGTTAATGACAAGTTTATTAATGCGATGGCCCATTACGAGCAATGCACCTTTCGCTGGGAACATTTTGATTTTGAGATCGGCATATTCCGCAATCCCTTGTCCCCAAATACCACCAGCATTCACAACAAGCGGTGCAAAAAATTGGCGTTCTCTACGATTTTTGTGATCGAACACATTCACACCAATCACTTTTCCACCTTCACGAATCAAATTTTTTACTTCGCAATAAGTGAACATTTTTGCGCCGTTTTCTGTCGCATCCATCATATTAGAGGCCGTTAAACGGAATGGGTCAATAGAACCATCTGGCACAACAACAGCCCCCACTAAATCTGGATTTACAGAAGGCTCCATAATTTTAGCTAAGTCAGGATCAATGGCTTGCGCATCAATTCCAGATTTTGCACAACTCTCAAGGAAGGTTTTTTGATAGTCGAGAGAATCTTCAGGCAACGTGATAAATAAGCCTTCCGTTTCATCTACGCAATGACGCGCAATTTTGCGCAAAATGCGGTTTTCTTTAATACATTCTTCAGCAGATTCTTGGTCGTTCACGGCATAACGTGCACCGCTGTGTAATAATCCGTGGTTACGTCCTGTCGCACCGGTCGCAATATCGCGGCGTTCCAATAAAATACAATCAATACCACGAAGTGCACAGTCACGCGCAATACCAGCACCCGTTGCGCCACCACCGATAATAATGACATCGGTACTGAGTGGCGAAAAATCTCCAACATCTTTATATATGCTAGGCGATAATCCCATGTTTACCCCCAATTCCCAAAATTTAACAAAAAAGTAATATAAAAATCACAGGCATTGTAGAGAAGTGCGGCAAAATTAACAACATTTTGAGCGCAAAAGAAAACAATTTTGTGATACCGATCACAATAATTTTCGCATTCGCTCAAATGGTGTAAAATTTTTGTGAAACACTTCACATTTTTTACTTTTTTTACTTCCTTATTTTTTATTTTCTTTTATTATGCGCCTATCCCTTACTGTCTAATAAAGGGTGAATAAAACTTACACATAATTAAAAGTTGGAGAAAAAATTATGTTTGGACCATTCAAACCCGCTCCGCATATTGCGGAACTTCCGGCGGAAAAAATTGATTCCACGTATAAACGCTTACGTTGGCAAGTATTCGCAGGGATCTTCTTTGGTTATGCCGCATACTATTTCGTGCGTGCAAACTTTGACTTAGCACAACCTGGTTTAATTCAAGCTGGCCTTTATACAAAAGCTGAGCTTGGTGTAATCGGTTCTGCAGCTGGTCTTGCTTACGGTTTATCAAAATTCGTAATGGCTGGTATGTCTGACCGTTCTAACCCTCGTGTATTCCTACCATTTGGTTTATTACTATCTGGTTTATGTATGACCTTAATGGGTCTATTCCCATGGGCGACCTCTGGTATCGCTATCATGTGGGTGATGATCTTCTTAAATGGTTGGTTCCAAGGTATGGGTTGGCCTCCATGTGGTCGTACAATGGTGCACTGGTGGTCTAAATCTGAACGCGGTACTATCGTGTCAATTTGGAATACAGCGCATAATATCGGTGGTATGATGCCAGGTGCAATGGTGTTATTAGCTAGTGCAATTTTCTTCAGTACTCACGGTATTGAAGCGCAAGCAAAAGACATCTGGCAACAATCTTTATACTATCCTGGTATTGCAGCGATGATCTGTGCAATTCCTGTGTACTTCGTCATGCGTGATACTCCACAATCTTGTGGTTTACCATCAATCGAAAAATGGCGTAATGATTACCCTGATGACTATAACGAAAAAACTTACGAAAACGATTTAACTGCAAAAGAAATCTTCGTAACTTATGTATTAAAAAACAAATTGTTATGGTACATCGCGATTGCTAACGTGTTCGTCTATTTAATCCGCTACGGCGTATTAAAATGGTCTCCGGTTTACTTGAGCGAAGTAAAACACTTCAACATCAAAGGTACCGCATGGGCATACACAATCTATGAATTAGCAGCGGTTCCGGGTACATTATTATGTGGTTGGGTATCAGATAAAGTGTTCAAAGGTAAACGTGGTTTAACAGGTTTCATCTTCATGATCTTAACTACTGCAGCGGTTGTTGCGTACTGGATGAACCCAGCTACACCAGAAGCTGAATTAGCAAACTACAGCGCATGGTATCAAAACCCATACCAATTAACTGACTTCATTTTAATGACTTTAATCGGTTTCTTAATCTATGGTCCTGTAATGTTAATCGGTTTACACGCGCTTGAGTTAGCACCGAAAAAAGCAGCAGGTACTGCAGCAGGTTTCACTGGTTTATTCGGTTACTTAGGTGGTACAGTTTCTGCATCTGCAGTTATCGGTTGGGCAGCTCAACATTACGGATGGGACGGTGGTTTCTACGTAATGATCGGCGGTGGTGTATTAGCGGTGTTATTACTCTTAATCGTAATGGTTGAAGAAGGAAAACACAAAGCGAAATTAGGCGATACCTACGGTACTAAATAATTAGCTTAAAAAAGGCGGCGGGCAAATTGCTTAGTCGCCTTTTTTGTAACAAATTCTGAAAAAAACACAATTAAATAGGTTTCAATTAGAAGTCAAAAGGCTACTCTAACAGAGTAACATCATAATCAATCTAGGTGTTCTAACCTAGAATTCAAATAAGGAGGCTATTTCAAAAAACTCCGTATTCTATTCTAATAAATTCTTCTTCCCTTTTATTTAGGGAAAACACCCTTCATTTCAACCGCACTTCTAAGGAGTGATCTATGGATAAATCATTAAAAGCGAACTGTATTGGCGAGTTTTTAGGTACAGCCTTATTGATTTTCTTTGGTGTGGGCTGCGTTGCAGCACTAAAAGTAGCTGGCGCTAGTTTTGGCTTGTGGGAAATCAGCATTATGTGGGGGATGGGCGTTGCACTTGCAGTATATGCAACAGCTGGTTTATCTGGTGCACATCTAAACCCTGCAGTAACCATTGCCCTTTGGAAATTTGCTTGCTTTGACGGCAAAAAAGTAATTCCTTACATCATTTCACAAATGCTAGGCGCATTCTTTGCTGCAGCATTAGTTTATACCTTATACCGCAATGTTTTTATTGATTATGAAACAGCCCACAACATTGTTCGTGGTACACAAGAAAGTTTAAGCCTTGCGGGTACATTCTCCACTTATCCTCATCCAAGTTTAAGCATTGGTGGAGCCTTTGCTGTGGAATTTGTGATTACTGCAATTCTTATGGCATTAATTATGGCATTAACTGACGATGGAAACGGTGTACCTCGTGGTCCACTTGCTCCATTATTAATCGGTGTATTAATTGCGGTTATCGGCGGTGCTATGGGCCCATTAACAGGTTTTGCCATGAATCCAGCTCGTGACTTCGGACCAAAATTTTTCGCTTACCTCGCTGGCTGGGGCGAACTCGCTTTAACAGGCGGTCGCGAAATCCCTTATTTTATCGTTCCAATGGTTGCACCTGTTTTAGGCGCATTAGCTGGTGCATGGTTATACAAAAAAGCAATTGGCAGCAATTTACCTTGTAATTGCGATAGTAAATAATTATTTGAAGGAGTAATACTATGACAGACAAAAAATACATCATTGCATTAGACCAAGGCACAACAAGCTCTCGCGCAGTATTATTAGATCATAATGCGAATGTGGTTGAAATAGCACAACGTGAATTTACCCAAATCTACCCTCGAGCTGGCTGGGTAGAACATAACCCAATGGAAATTTGGGCAACTCAAAGCTCAACCTTAAATGAAGTCGTTGCCAAAGCGGGCATTACATCTGATGAAATAGCCGCTATCGGTATCACCAACCAACGTGAAACCACCATTGTATGGGAAAAAGCAACGGGTACGCCTGTTTACAACGCTATTGTATGGCAATGTCGCCGTACAGCAGACATTACCGATAAATTAAAAGCCGATGGTCATGAAGAATACATTCGTAATACCACTGGCCTAGTGGTTGATCCTTACTTCTCTGGTACAAAAGTAAAATGGATTTTGGATAACGTTGAAGGTGCTCGAGAAAAAGCAGAACGAGGCGAATTATTATTTGGTACCGTTGATACTTGGCTTGTATGGAAACTGACTCAAGGCCGAGTGCACGTAACCGATTATACCAATGCATCTCGTACCATGTTATTTAACATTCACACCAAACAATGGGATGACAAGATGCTTGAAATCTTGAATATTCCTCGTTCAATGTTACCTGAAGTGCGTAATTCCTCTGAAATTTACGGCCAAACCAATATCGGTGGTAAAGGCGGCGTTCGTATTCCTGTTGCAGGGATTGCGGGCGACCAACAAGCTGCGCTTTACGGACATCTTTGCGTACATGCAGGCCAAGCCAAAAACACTTATGGCACAGGCTGCTTTATGTTGCTCCACACAGGTAACAAAGCCATTACATCCAAAAATGGACTTCTCACAACCATTGCTTGTAATGCAAAAGGCGAACCAGAATATGCCTTAGAAGGTTCTGTATTTATCGCGGGTGCATCAATCCAATGGCTCCGTGATGAACTCAAAATTGTTCACGATAGTTTTGACTCTGAATACTTCGCACAAAAAGTGACAGATAGTAATGGCGTATATGTTGTTCCAGCTTTCACGGGTTTAGGTGCACCATATTGGGATCCATATGCGCGCGGTGCAATTTTTGGCCTTTCTCGCGGTGCAAACCGTAATCATATTGTTCGTGCAACCTTAGAATCTATCGCTTACCAAACCCGCGATGTCTTAGAGGCTATGCAATCAGATTCGGGTGAACGCTTACAATATCTCCGTGTAGATGGTGGCGCGACAAACAATAATTTCTTAATGCAATTCCAAGCTGATATTTTAGATGTAAATGTTGAACGCCCTGTCGTGAAAGAAGTAACCGCTCTAGGTGCCGCTTATCTTGCTGGTTTAGCAACAGGCTTTTGGAAAGATTTAGACGAGCTTCGCGATAAAGCCCGTGTAGAACGCACCTTCAGTCCAGACAGCGACAATGAAAAACGCGAACGTCGCTACAAAGGCTGGAAAAAAGCAGTTAAACGCTCATTAGAATGGGCAAAAGAAGATGAAGAATAATTTATAAATTAATTCTCATACAAAAGAGCGGTCAAAACTTCTTTTATTTTGACCGCTCTTTTATTCTGTATCTGTATAAAAATTATTTTCTAGAGAGAGGTGGAACGAAGGTTAAACCTAAATCCCAAGGTTGCTCAATCCAA
The DNA here is from genome assembly GCF_001276515.1 of Haemophilus sp. C1. Classification (GTDB taxonomy): domain Bacteria; phylum Pseudomonadota; class Gammaproteobacteria; order Enterobacterales; family Pasteurellaceae; genus Haemophilus. Next base: position 15,522 of record NZ_LDVZ01000013.1, on the reverse strand, counting down.
GTATTTTGTGGAATATCAATCACGTAATCATCTACTAATTCTGCACCTGCAGGTTTTGCAAATACAGTTACAAATTTTGCATTAGGGTACATTTGACGAATCGCACGCGCTGTATTACCCGTATCAACTAAATCATCTACTACGATAAACCCTTCTCCGCCATTTGGCACTTGAGCGGCATGAAGAACTTGTAATTCACCTTGATTGTTATGATCGTGATAACTTGCGATACAAACAGTCTCAATATGGCGAAGACCTAACTCACGAGCCAAAACAGCTGCTGGAAATAAACCACCGCGACTCACCGCAATAATACCTTTCCATTGAGAAGCCGGAAGTAAACGTTCTGATAATTTGCGGGCATGCATTTGAAACATATCCCAAGTCACCACATATTTTTCGCTCATAATTGCACCTTAGAAATTTATCGATAAATAAAAATTGCGTAAGGATAACCCGAAATGGTGTTTTATGCTATTATTTCGTGAATATTTTCAGTAAAAAGGAGCAAATATGTCTGAAATTACAACACTTCAACCTTCATTGTTATGGAAATGGTTCGATCAAATCTGTGCAATCCCTCACCCTTCTCATCATGAAGATGTGTTAGCTAACTTTATTGTAAATTGGGCGAAAGAAAAGAATTTTTTTGTTGAACGCGATGAAGTGGGGAATGTTCTCATTCGTAAACCCGCAACGAAAGGAATGGAAAATCACACGCCTGTTGTTCTACAAGCGCACTTAGATATGGTGCCACAGGCTAATGAAGGTAACCCGCATGATTTTACCAAAGATCCTATTCAACCTTATATTGATGGAGAATGGGTAAAAGCACGAGGCACAACGTTAGGATCTGACAATGGTATCGGTTTAGCCTCTACTTTAGCGGTGTTAGAAAGCGATGATTTAGCGCATCCACCTCTTGAAGTGCTTTTAACAATGACAGAAGAAACCGGCATGGATGGCGCAAAAGGCTTACGTCATAACTGGTTACAATCTGAAATTTTAATCAATACAGATACCGAAGAAATTGGCGAAATTTACATTGGTTGTGCGGGCGGAATTAACGCAAACTTTGAAATTCCCGTTCAATATGAAACTAATACGTTTGAGCACAGCGCACAAATCACCCTTAAAGGTTTACGTGGCGGCCACTCTGGCGGCGATATTCACACAGGGCGTGCAAATGCAATTAAAGTCTTAGCACGAGTATTAGCAAAACTCTCTCAAAATGAACCGCACTTTGCTCTCTCTGAAATTCGTGGTGGTTCAATTCGTAATGCAATTCCTCGAGAAGCAGCGGCTGTGTTAGCCTTTAATGGCGATGTAAAAACCATAGAAAATGCGGTAGAAAATCTTGCGGTTGTGCTTAAAGAAGAATTAGCAATTGCAGAACCTAATTTCACACTTTTTGTAGAATTTGCAGAAAAATCCCCTACCGTATTCACAGCACAAAGCACTCAAACGGTTATTAACGCACTCAACGTATTGCCAAACGGCGTAATCCGCAATAGTGATGTAGTTAAAAATGTTGTAGAAAGTTCATTAAGCGTTGGCGTATTGAAAACAGAAGGCAATGTTGTAAAAAGCACTATTTTAGTTCGTTCATTAATTGAAAGCGGTAAATATTACGTGACTGAAATGCTTAGCTCACTTGCAATCTTAGCAAATGCAAAAGTTGAGTTTTCTGCGCCTTATCCTGGCTGGCAACCTGTAAATGACTCAACCATCTTAGACGTTACTCGCAAACATTATGCTGAAGTGCTAGGCGAGCAACCTGTAGTGAAAGTCATTCACGCAGGATTAGAATGTGGTCTTTTAAAAGAACATTATCCACACATAGAAATGATTTCAGTTGGGCCAACAATTCGAAATGCTCACTCACCAGATGAGAAAGTGGAAATTGCAACGGTACAAACTTATTGGGATTTATTGACAAGAGTACTCGCGGACATTCCAGCAAAATAATTAGGTATTAATCCTAAAGAGCGGTCAAAATTAAAAACGGTTTTGACCGCTTTTATTTTTATAAAAAATAGAAATGATAAAAATGAAATATATAGAATTGGCGGAGGGGAATGGGAGTCGAACCCACCCAAGAACGCTGGCGTCCTCAACAGGATTTGAAATCCTGCCACCTCACCGGAGATGACGCCCCTCCGTAGTTGAAATTGCGGTTACTTTAGCGTAAATTAATCAGCAATTCAACGTTATTTTAAACGGATTCAAAAATGACCGCACTTTTTCAACAACTTCCTTCCGTTGACAAAATTCTCAAAACACCTCAAGGCCTACAACTCATTACCGAATTTGGTCACACTGCAGTCGTGGCAATATGTCGAGAATTATTAACGCAAGCTCGTCAATTTATTCAAAAAAACAATCAACTTCCTGAATATTTTTCTAATTCTGACCGCACTTTTATAGAAATTCATTCTCGCCTACAAAAACAAAACCAAGTACAAATCAAAGCGGTACATAATCTGACTGGCACGGTGTTACACACAAATCTTGGGCGGGCACTTTGGTCTGAAGCAGCACAACAGGCAGCGCTTTCTGCGATGCAGAAAAATGTTTCGCTTGAATATGATTTAGATGAAGGTAAGCGTAGTCATCGCGATAATTACATCAGTGAATTATTATGCAAACTCATAGGTGCTGAAGCAGCCTGTATAGTGAATAACAACGCCGCTGCGGTATTGTTAATGTTAGCGACCTTTGCTCAAGGTAAAGAAGTAATTATTTCTCGTGGCGAATTAATTGAAATTGGCGGCTCATTTCGTATTCCAGATATTATGGAACAAGCTGGATGTCATTTAGTGGAAGTGGGCACCACTAATCGTACTCACCTGAAAGATTATCGCAATGCTATCACTGAAAATACGGCTTTTTTAATGAAAGTGCATAGCAGCAATTATCAAATTTGTGGTTTTACTTCTTCAGTTTCAGAAGAAGAACTCTCAGAGCTGGGGCGAGAAATGAATGTGCCCGTAGTAACGGATTTAGGCAGTGGTGCGTTAGTTGATTTAAGCCAATATGGCTTGCCAAAAGAACCGACCGTGCAAGAAAAAGTCGCCCAAGGCGTAGATTTGGTCTCTTTCTCTGGCGATAAATTACTTGGCGGTGTGCAAGCAGGTATTATCGTGGGTAAAAAAGAATGGATCGAACAATTACAAGCCCATCCTCTCAAGCGTGTATTACGTTGCGATAAAGTCATTTTAGCCGGCTTAGAAGCCACATTACGTTTATATTTAAATCCTGAAAAATTAACTGAAAAATTACCGACTTTGCGATTACTCACGCAGCCATTAGAGCAACTCAAAATAAATGCTATGCGTCTAAAAGAGCGGTTAGAATCTCGCTTAAGTTCACAATTTGAGATTCAAATTGAAGCTAGTCAAGCACAAATCGGTAGTGGATCACAACCAATGGAAAGAATCCCTTCCATTGCTGTTACTATTGAAGAAAAAACAAACGTAAAACTTTCCGCACTTTCATCTCGTTTTAAACAACTTTCCCAACCTATTATTGGGCGAATGGAAAACGGAAAAATTTGGCTAGACTTACGTAGCCTCGCGGATATTGAAACATTATTAAATACATTGGACGAACTATGATTATTGTCACTTCAGGTCACGTTGATCACGGCAAAACAGCATTATTAAAAGCATTAACTGGCACAAGTACCGCGCATTTACCAGAAGAAAAAAAACGCGGTATGACCATTGATTTGGGGTATGCCTATCTGCCTTTAGAAAATAAAGTTCTTGGCTTTATTGATGTGCCGGGGCACGAGAAATTCTTGTCAAACATGCTGGCGGGCTTAGGTGGTGTGCATTATGCAATGTTAATTGTGGCTGCGGATGAAGGCGTTGCAGCGCAAACAAAAGAACATTTAGCGATATTACGCCAACTTCAATTCCACGAAATTATTGTTGTCATCACAAAAGCAGATCGTACAAATTCAGAGCAAATAGAATCGTTAATCCAAACAATTAAACAAGATTATAGTTTTTTACGCGATGCTAACTACTTCGTTACCTCAGCAGAAACGGGACAAGGCATTAGTGAATTACGTCATTACTTAGCTAATCTACCTGAATTGGCTGATACCCAGAAACCTTTCCGCTACGCAATAGACCGAGTATTCAGTGTAAAAGGGGCGGGCACCGTCGTGACAGGCACAGCCTTTTCAGGAACAGTGAAAGTAAACGATGAACTTTACCTTTCCACTGGACAGAAAGTTCGTGTAAAAGCGATTCACGCACAAAATACATCAAGCGAACAAGGTATTGCAGGGCAGCGTTTAGCGTTAAATTTAAATGCTGATTTAGACCGCATACCAATGAAACGAGGCGATTGGTTATTGCAGGATGAACCCCTCTCACCAACAGATCGCATCAGTGTACAAATTTTGGCTGAAGTACCATTAAATGAAAGCCAACCTGTGCATATTTATCACGGAGCGAGTCGCACTACGGGTAAGCTCACCTTATTACAAGGAAAAAATGTCGCAAAAAATGACCGCACTTTAGCTGAAATCATATTAGATTCGCCATTATTCTTGGCTTTTGGAGACAAACTTATTTTACGCAGTGGCGATACAAAAACCTTAATTGCTGGCGCACGAGTATTGGAAATTAACTCGCCAAAACGTCATAAACGTACTGAAGTGCGGTTAAATTTCTTAGCGAATTTAGCATTGGCAGAAAATGCTTCGCAACGTATTGCACTTACCCTTCAACATAATGCGACAACAGCACGCCAATTAATGTGGACGGAGCAACTGACTTCCTTGCAATTAGATAAAGCACTCGCCGAGCGGGACGCCGTACGTTATCAAGATTGGTGTTTTAATACTAATTACGTACAAGAAAAAACACAGCAAATTTTAACCGCACTTAATACTTATCACGAGCAACATAATGATCAACTTGGTGTAAGCAAAGCCAGATTATATCGAATGACTGCCTTACACCAGCCTGAAAACTTGATCAATCATTTTATTGATGAAATGTTAGAAGAGGGAAGATTACAGCAAACTCGAGGTTGGCTTCACTTACCCGAACATAAAATCCAATTTAGCCAAGAAGAACAAAAATATTGGTCAAGTGTACTCGATGAATTTGAAAAAGCCCAAGGTCAAGCCATTTGGGTACGTGATATGGCGAATGCCTTGGCGATGGATGAAAGTACCATGCGTAATTTTATGTATAAAGCTGGGAAATTGGGTTACCTCACACCAATCGTGAAAGATAGATTTTTCTTAACTGAAACCATCTATGCTTATGCAAGGCTCATCAAACAAATCGCAGAAGAAAAAGGAAAAGTTTCAGTAAATGAAGTACGTGATAAATTGAATTTCGGGCGCAAACTTACCGTTCAACTGATGGAATATTTCGACCGAATGGGATTTTTACGTCGCAAAGGCAATGACCATATTCTACGCGATAAGAATGTTTTTGATTTATGATTTAAAAAGGAAAAAAGTATGAAAAAAACGCTCGTTGCTGCATTAATTAGTTCTGTCATTTTACTCACAGGCTGCCAAGATAAAGATACTGAAGCAAAAATAAAACAACTAAATCAAACAGTAGCACAACTCAGTGCTGAAAATACCAAATTAAAAGATCAAATAGAAAAAACAATCCCAGCAATTTTTGTGGAAAATGATGAAATATTTAATCAATCTGAAATTATTAAACATCCTAAATCGAAAGAAGATTATCAGCCTGAAGAAACCAAAATTGAGTATTCAATTTCAACAATAAAAACCAATATTGATTGGCTTAATGATTTGTTATGGAAAAAATTGACTGAAAACGAAGAAACGAAAAATATTTCTCGAGAACAATTTGTAGCACGTTATCAAACAGCTTTTGAGGAAGACAAAAAAGAAGTAAAAGAAACACCATCTTTTGGTATTTCTCATTCTATGTGGACAGATTTTATTGCACAAAAAGAAAAACTTGCAACCTTTGCTATTAGTTATTATGACTATGAAGGTGGTGCTCATGGGATAGAAGGCAATCGCTATTTCACGATTGATCTAACTACACGCCATATTTTGACATTAAATGATTTATTTAATGAAAAAGATTTACCGAAAGTAAAAAAACTTTTATGGGAGCAATATAATAATAGCAACAAGGAATATGAACCTCTTATTGGAGCCGATAGTTTTAATTTATCGAACAATATTTACTTAGATTCTAGAGGTGTACATTTTATTTATGATGTCTATGAAATCGCCCCTTACGCAGCAGGAGAGCAGGATTTGTTTCTCTATTTTGGGCAACTAGAAGAATTATTTAGACCTGAATTTAAGCGAAATAACTATGTAAAATTTCTTTAAGGAAACAAACAAAAGTGCGGTGAAAATTCACCGCACTTTTTTATTACCGTCTTGTTTTCAAGAGTTTTTCAGTCAATTCATAAGCTCGAAGTTTTGCTAACTCTTTAGAAAGTTTCGCAACCAGTAAATCATGATCTACATCTGATGCATGAGATACAATGTTCTCTTCAGCTTTACGTTTTGCTTCGCGAATACGATCAGCATCTAATTCACTACCACGGATAGCAACATCTGCTAGTACCGTAACAATATTTGGTTGAACCTCTAAAAAACCACCGGAAACATAGATAACTTCTTCATTTCCATCTTGAAGGGTAAATTTAACAATCCCTGGCTTAATTGCCGTTAGCAATGGAGTGTGTCCAGGGAGAATACCTAATTCCCCCTCAACACCTGTTGCTTGGATTTGTTTTACTTCACCTTCAAAGATTTTTCGCTCTGCGCTTACTATTGTTAAATTAAATGTCGCCATTTTTGTTCTCCTTCAAATGACTTGAAGTGATTACATATTTTTGGCTTTTTCTAGCGCTTCGTCGATTGAACCTACCATATAGAACGCTTGTTCTGGGATATGGTCGTAATCACCGCTTAAAATACCTTTAAAGCCGCGAATGGTTTCTTTTAATGGAACATATTTACCCGGAGTACCGTTAAATACTTCAGCAACGAAGAATGGTTGTGATAAGAAACGTTCAATTTTACGTGCACGTGCTACCACTAATTTATCTTCTTCAGATAATTCGTCCATACCAAGAATTGCGATAATATCTTTCAATTCTTTATAACGTTGTAAAATACCTTGTACACCACGAGCAACATCATAATGTTCTTGACCAACAACAAGTGGGTCTAGCTGACGTGAAGTTGAATCTAATGGATCAACCGCAGGGTAGATACCTAAAGATGCAATTTGACGACTTAATACAACGGTTGAGTCTAAGTGTGCAAAGGTTGTTGCTGGAGATGGGTCAGTTAAGTCATCCGCAGGTACGTATACCGCTTGTACAGAGGTAATAGAACCTGTTTTGGTTGAAGTGATACGTTCTTGTAACACACCCATTTCTTCAGCAAGAGTTGGTTGGTAACCTACCGCTGATGGCATACGACCTAATAACGCAGATACTTCTGTACCAGCAAGGGTATAACGATAGATATTATCCACGAAGAATAATACATCACGACCTTCATCACGGAATTTTTCAGCCATAGTTAAGCCAGTTAACGCGACACGTAAACGGTTACCTGGTGGCTCATTCATCTGACCATAAACCAAAGATACTTTATCTAATACGTTAGAATCTTTCATTTCATGATAGAAGTCGTTACCTTCACGAGTACGTTCACCTACACCCGCAAATACAGAGTAACCAGAGTGCTCGATCGCGATGTTACGGATTAATTCCATCATGTTTACGGTTTTACCGACACCCGCACCACCGAATAAACCAACTTTACCACCTTTAGCAAATGGACAAATTAAGTCGATAACTTTGATACCAGTTTCTAATAATTCCGTACTGTTTGATTGTTCTTCATAGCTTGGTGCAGAACGGTGGATAGCCCAACGCTCTTCTTCACCGATTGGACCTTGTTCGTCAATTGGTTCACCCAATACATTCATAATACGACCAAGGGTTTTTGTGCCTACCGGTACTTGAATCGGATCATTCGTGTTTTCTACTTTTAAACCACGTTTTAAACCATCAGAAGCACCTAATGCGATACAACGTACCACACCGCCACCTAATTGTTGTTGCACCTCAAGTGTTAAACCTGATTCAACTTTTAATGCATCGTAAACTTTTGGCACTGCATCTTGTGGAAATTCAACGTCAATCACCGCACCGATGATTTGTACAATTTTTCCTGCTGACATTACCGTTCCTCTTTTCTTAAATCGCTGCCGCACCGGCTACGATTTCATTCAATTCATTTGTGATACTTGCTTGACGAGCTTTGTTATACACCAACCGCAGATCATTAATTAAATTACCTGCATTATCAGTTGCTGCTTTCATTGCTACCATTCGAGCCGCTTGTTCTGAAGCTAAATTATCTACAACCGCTTGATAAATTTGGGATTCTAAATAACGAACTAAAAGACTATCTAATAGTACTTTTGGTTCTGGCTCATAAAGATAATCCCAAGTCTGTTGTCTTTCATTTAAATGATCGTCTTTAGATTCTGGTAAAGGAACTAATTGTTGTACAACAGGTTTTTGCGACATCGTATTAACAAATTTATTATATGCAATATAAACTGCATCAATTTCACCATTACGATAAGCATCAAACATTGTGTTTGCGACACCAATTAATTCTTCTAAAGCGGGCATATCGCCTAAACCAGAAAGTTGACCTTTGATATTAAATCCAAAGGAACGGAAAAAACTAATCCCTTTTGAACCTATTAAGCCCAAATCTGTAGAGATATTTTGTTCTTTCCAATTTTTGATTTGGTTAAGTGTGGTTTTGAATAAATTAACATTTAAACCACCACACATACCACGATCTGTTGAAATAACCAAGATACCGATTTTCTTCACTTCACGCTCAACTAAGAACGGATGTTTATAACCGATACTTGCTTTAGACACATGACTAATAACGTTACGGATAGTTTCAGAATACGGACGAGATGCAGCCATACGATCCTGCGTTTTACGCATTTTCGAGGTCGCCACCATTTCCATTGCCTTAGTAATTTTTTGTGTACTTTGTACACTGGCAATTTTGGTTTTTATCTCTTTTGCACCTGCCATCTTATCTCTCCGTTACTACCAAGCACTATTCGCTTTAAAACTATCTAAAATACCTTTTAATGTATCTTTGATTTCGTCATTATAGTTACCGGTTTTAGTAAGCTCTTGCATAAACTCAGCGTGATTACGGTTAGAATAATCTAAAAGTGCGGTCTCAAAACTTGCAATTTTTGATAATTCCACGTCATCCAAATAACCAAATTCAACAGCAAACAATACAACCGCTTGTTCTGCAACAGATAATGGAGCAAATTGTTTTTGTTTTAATAATTCAGTTACTTTTTCACCGTGAGAAAGTTGCTTACGAGTCGCATCATCTAGATCTGATGCAAACTGTGCAAAAGCTGCTAATTCACGATATTGAGCTAGCGCGGTACGAATACCACCCGCTAATTTCTTAATAACTTTAGTTTGCGCTGAACCACCAACACGAGATACCGAAATACCTGGGTTTACCGCAGGACGAATACCTGAGTTAAACAAGTTAGATTCTAAGAAGATCTGACCGTCGGTAATAGAAATTACGTTGGTTGGAACGAATGCTGAAACGTCACCCGCTTGGGTTTCAATAATCGGAAGTGCGGTTAAAGAACCAGTTTTTCCTTTTACTTCACCTTTAGTGAATTTTTCTACGTAATCTTCGTTTACACGAGAAGCACGTTCTAGTAAACGAGAATGTAAATAGAACACATCACCTGGATAGGCTTCACGACCTGGTGGACGACGTAATAATAATGAAATTTGACGATAAGCTACGGCTTGTTTTGATAAATCATCATAAACAATTAACGCATCTTCACCGCGATCACGGAAATATTCACCCATCGCACAACCAGCATAAGGTGCTAAATATTGTAACGCTGCTGATTCAGATGCAGATGCGGCTACCACGATAGTATTTGCAAGCGCACCATGTTCTTCTAATTTACGCACGACGTTTGCGATAGTAGAGGCTTTTTGACCAATCGCAACATAGATACATTTAATACCTGAATTACGTTGGTTAATAATAGCGTCAATTGCTAACGCAGTTTTACCAGTTTGACGGTCACCGATGATTAATTCACGTTGACCACGACCGATTGGCACCATTGAGTCAACGGCTTTGTAACCGGTTTGAACAGGTTGATCAACAGAACGACGATCGATAACGCCTGGCGCAATCACTTCTACTGGTGAGAAGCCATCATTTTCAATTTCGCCTTTACCATCGATTGGTTGACCAAGCGTATTAACTACACGACCTAATAAACCACGACCAACGGGTACTTCAAGAATACGACCTGTACATTGAACTTCCATACCTTCCGCTAAATCTGCGTAAGGTCCCATAACTACAGCACCAACAGAATCACGTTCAAGGTTAAGTGCCATCGCATAACGATTACCTGGTAAGGCGATCATTTCACCTTGCATTACATCGCTTAAACCGTGGATGCGAATAATACCATCGCTTACAGAAACAATTGTCCCTGTATTACGCGCTTCACTGACCACGTCGAATTGAGCGATGCGTTTTTTAATCAATTCACTAATTTCAGTTGAATTTAGTTGCATCTTGTATTCCTCTTATAATTGCAACTCATTTGCGAGACGAGTAAGTTGCCCACGGCTACTTCCGTCAATCACAAAGTCTTCAGTACGAATAATCACACCAGCAATAAGTGCGTTATCCACGTTGCAATTTAATTTCACTTTGCGAGCTAATCTTTTTTCCATTACAGCTGCAATTTTTTCGATTTGTGTTGCATTCAATGGTTGCGCAGACGTTACTTCAACTTCTGCAATAGCTTGGTGCTCCTCTACGTGATGTTTAAATTCTTCAAACACCGCAGGAATAGCACTCAAACGCTTATTTTCAGCCATTAACCGAATAAGATTTTGCCCATATTGATCCAATTGTTCGCCACAAATAGAAATTACTGTATCAGCTAATTTCTGTGCAGAAAGAGAACTACTTAAGTAAGCTTTTACCGTTTCATCTTCAGCTACGGCTGCAGCAAAACCTAACATTTCAGTCCATTTTTCGACCGCACTTTGTTCAATGGCAAAGTCGAATGCAGCTTTTGCATAAGGGCGAGCTATTGTAGTTAATTCTGACATAAGCTAAGCCTCTTATAACTCTGCAACTAATTTATCAATAATGTCATTGTTTGCCGCTTCATCAATAGAACGACCCACAATTTTCTCAGCACCAGCCACTGCCAATGAAGCCACTTTAAGACGTAATTCTTCTTGAACACGTTTACGTTCTGCTTCTACTTCTGCATAACCTTGAGCAATAATTTTTGCTTTTAGTTCTTCGGCTTCTGCCTTCACTTCGTCTAATACTTCATTGCGACGTTTATTCGCAGCATCTAAAATCTCTTGAGCTTGTAATTTTGCAGCTGAAAGTTCTTGTTCAACAAGATTTTTCGTATCTGCTTGCTCTTTTTTAGCTGCTTCAGCTGACGCTAAAGCGTTCGCAATTTGGCTTTGACGTGTTTCAATCGCATTAATAATTGGTGGCCAAACAAACTTCATGCAAAACCACACAAAAAGTGCGAATGCGATAAGTTGACCAATCAATGTTGCATTTAAATTCACAACGTCCTCCTTACTATGCTTGTTTTACGTTGATAAGCAAATAAGGTGATTAGTGTAATAAACCGATGAATGGGTTCGCGAAAATGAAAAGTAATGAAATACCAACAGCAATCATTGCAATCGCATCTAAAAGACCAGCCACGATAAACATTTTAGTTTGTAAGCTAGATGCTAATTCTGGTTGGCGAGCTGATGATTCTAAGAATTTACCACCTAGAATAGCAAAGCCAATTGCAGTACCTAATGCAGCAAATGCAAGAAGAATTGATGCACCGATGATTGTAGCTGTAATTACAGTTTCCATAATTTTCTCCAATAGAAGTTAAGTTTTAGCCCTAGAGCCGGTTAATAAAAAATGATTAATGATCTGCTTTGTTATAAGCAATACTTAAATAAACAACCGTCAACATCATAAAGATGAAAGCCTGTAAGGTAATAACCAAAATATGGAAAATAGCCCAAGCAAGATGTAACGGAATCCCTAATGCTGCAATGGCCATATTAGCGGAATACATCACAGCGATAAGAATAAAGATCAATTCCCCTGCATACATGTTACCAAACAAACGGAATGCGAGTGAAATTGGTTTAGCCAATAAAGTCACGGTTTCAAGAATAAAGTTAACAGGAATAAACGCCCAATGGTTGAATGGATGAAGCGTATATTCTTTAACTAAACCTTTGAATCCTTTAGATTTTACTGTGTAGAAAAGAATTAAAAAGAAAACGCAAATGGACATACCCAAAGTTGCGCTAATATCTGCTGTCGGGACTGCACGAAGATAATGAATACCGAACAAACCTGAGAATTGAGGTAAGAAATCAACAGGAATTAAGTCGATAGCATTCATGATGAATACCCAACAGAAAATGGTTAATGCAAGTGGCGCAACCACATTACGTGGACCATGAAAATTTTCTTTCACGATTCCATTAACCCATTCCACAACAATTTCAACTAAGCATTGCATTTTTCCTGGAACGCCAGTTGTTGCTTTTTTCCCTACTCGAGAAAAAACAAATAGGAAAATAACCGCAGCAAGAATAGAAAAGAACAACGTATCTATATGAACATTCCAAAATCCATCCCCTGTTTTAAGAAAGGATAAATGGTGGCTAATGTATTCCGATGTTGTTTGTCCAGACATAATAAACCCTTAGTACAAGTATAAAAATCAAATTCGGCGAAGCAAAAATGGAACTAAATTATTCAACATTAATGCAATAAAAAAACCACTAAAAAAAATAATAAAATTTGTAACCGAAAAGTATTTAAATGAAATACTAATAAAAACAATGGTTAGAACAAACTTTATTGCTTCTCCTTTATAAAGTGCGGTTAATTTTGTGGCTAAATGTTGTTTTCTATAAAAAACCACATACACAAAAACACCAAAAGGAATTAATGCCGAAAGAAATCCGAATAAAAAATCAAGCGCACTTTTCATTTGCCATAAAGCAAAAAAACAAGCCAATAGCAGCATAATGACTATTTCAATAAAAATAGCTTTTTGATACTGAACTTTCGCTTGTTGTACAATTCTCGACATTTTTAAAACCTTAAAACGCCCTAATTATACATTTGATCAAATTAGATTCAACTTAAAAAGCACTGAAAAACGTTAACTAAATCACACTTTTAGAAAATTTTTTACAAAATTGTAACTATTTAACGCAAAACGATTAAATGTCGTTCACCTATAAGTTCTGGAACATGTAATTCAATCACTTCTTGAATAGTATATTTTTCATTCAATTCATTAATTTCATCTTCCTGATAAATACCTTTTAATGAATAAAAATGACCGTTTTCTTTGGGTAAATGATGGCACCACTCAGTCATATCTTTTAACGAAGCAAAAGCGCGACTTAATACGCCATCAAATTTATCTTCAGGTTGATATTCTTCTACTCGACTCAAAACAGGCGTTACATTAGTGAGCCCAAGCTCACGTACTGCATTTCTAATAAAACTAATACGTTTGCCTAAACTATCAAGGAGAACAAATTGTTTAGAAGGATTAATAATTGCTAAAGGTAGACCAGGCAAGCCAGGGCCTGTACCGACATCGATGAAACGATCGCCTTGTAAATAAGGGCTTACAACAAGACTATCTAAAATATGTTTGACTAACATTTCTTGTGGATCACGAACTGACGTCAAATTATAAGCTTTATTCCATTTATTGAGTAAATTGACAAGATCAATCAACTGCTGAATTTGTTTATCACTTATTTTTATATTTGCTTGCGCAAGTAAACTGACTAATTTGGCTTTCATATTTATTATCTCTTTAAAAAATTGCGCTATTTTACTTAAAAGTGCGGTAGATTTCCTTAATGTTTTTTTGTTGCAGCCAAAATTCCTGTCAAATTTGTTTCCAACCAATCCACTAACTCAAACATCTTATTGGAAGCTTCAGCCCCAAATTCTGTTAATGTGTAATCCACTTGCGGTGGCACGGTATTATAGGATTTACGAATTAACATCCCATCGGCTTCTAATTCCTGCAGGGTTTTAGTCAACATACGTTCGCTAACACCATCAATAGCACGGCGAAGTTCACTAAAACGCTTGGTGCCCGAATGTAAACTTACTAATACCAATGCACCCCAACGACTGGTTAAATGTTGCAAAATTTGGCGAGATGGACAAGCTGAAGCCAATACATTACCCCGATCAAAAATTTTTTCCATTTTTAATTCCTTATAAATCAATTAATTAAAAAATATTTTTAAATTTTCCAAAACTTACATTTTTATAAGTACTTCCTAAAAGGAAGTTTTAAAATATAATACGCCACATCAAGCGAACAATCAAATGTTCAAATATCATTTCAACTTAACAAGAAGGAAAATATCATGACTACTAAAACTATCGCAATTACTGGTGCAACAGGTCAATTTGGCGCAATCGCATTAGACTTATTAAAAGCAAAGCAAGCAAACGTCATCGCGCTTGTACGCTCTCCAGGAAAAATTTCAGGAGCAGCAGCCCGCAAATTTGATTATTCAAAAACAAAAGGGCAAGTAGAGGCATTACAAGGCGTGGATACGTTAATTTTGGTGTCAAGCAATGAAATCGGTCAGCGTTTTGTACAGCACAACAACGTGATTGAAGCGGCAAAAAAAGCAGGTGTGAAACATATTATCTACACCAGCTTACTCGGCGCCACCAACGACAATACTGTGAAATCCCTTGCCGGTGAACACGTTGCAACCGAAGCCGCATTAAAAGCCTCCGGCATCACTTATACGATTTTACGCAATGGCTGGTACACAGAGAACTACACAGCTTCAATTCCGGCAGCATTAGCGAACAATGCTTTCTACGGTTCGGCAAAAAACGGCAAAATTTCCTCCGTACTTCGCGCAGAACTTGCAGAAGCGGCCGTAAATGTGGCTTTAGGTGAAGGCCATGAAAACCAAACTTACGAGCTTGCCGGATCAACCAGCTGGGCATTATCTGATCTTGCCGCAGAAATCAGCAAACAAACAGGTAAAGATATCCCTTACGTGGATATTCTTGCAGCAGATTATGCCGCAGCACTTGTGCAAGCAGGATTAGATGAAGGCTTTGCAGGCTTAATCGCACAATGGGATGTAGATGCGTCAAACGGTGCATTATTCTCAGAAGACAAAATCCTTGAGAAATTGCTTGGCCGTCCAACTGCAGGATTGGATGTAGCAGTGAAACAGGTGCTTGCTCACTAAGACATTTTCCCATTTATATAGATTAATTCATAAACTGTCATTAATTAAAAAGTGCGGTTATTTTGATCTGACCCCAAAAAGTTAGACTGTTATTTAAAGGATTGT
>NZ_LDVZ01000014.1 GCF_001276515.1 Haemophilus sp. C1 | reverse complement strand
TAGAGCAGCGGACTTTTAATCCGTTGGTCGAAGGTTCGAATCCTTCACGACCCACCACTCAAAAATAAAGTAAGTGCTGAAAGGTATTTTTTATTGCCTAAACTTGGTACTACTTTTCAAATTACTGACTTATTGAAAAATAGCTATTCTCTCTATCCAATCTAAGATAATTAATATATTATCGCTACGTTATATTTTCTAAAATAAAATAGCGCCTGAAAATCAAGCGCTATCAAAATACAATAAAAATTTACCGCACTTTATTACTTCAATAAGTAAGCCCGTAGCTGTGCAAAATCATTATCCATTTCATCAGAAAGCAATGGCAGCTGATTATGTTTATCCAGTGCTTCAGGTAATGGAAGCTGAATACCAAGAATACGTTCTACGGATTCTTTAAATTTCGCAGGATGTGCAGTACACAGGAAAATTCCTGTTTCACCCGCTTTAAGTTGATCTTTCAACACATGATAAGCAATCGCACCGTGAGGTTCACATAAATAACCTTTTGCCTGCATCGCTTTTAAAGTATCTTCTGTTTCGCTATCACTTAGCATTCCCGAGCCTAAATCAGTTAAATTCCAACCATTTCGTTTAAACAATTCCTCCACTCTCGGCCAATTATTTGGGCGACTTACATCCATTGCGTTAGAAAGGGTTGCAACTGTCGTTTTAGGATCCCAATTACCCGATTTCAAATAACGTGGAACTGTATCATTTGCATTTGTTGAGGCAACAAAGCGTTTTATCGGCAAGCCTAATGTTTTTGCAATTAATCCCGCCGTTAAGTTACCAAAATTACCGCTTGGTACAGAAACCACGACATTATCACGTTTTTCTTTTGGTAATTGTGCGACAGCCTCAAAATAATAACAAACTTGAGCTAATAAACGGCTGATATTAATAGAATTTGCGGAGTTAAGTCCGATAGCTTGGCGCAATTCAGCGTCATCAAAGGCTTGCTTAACCAAAGCTTGACACGCATCGAAATCAGCGTTAATCGCAACAGTACGAATATTCCCACCTAAAGTACAGAATAGCTTTTCTTGTAATGGACTGATTTTACCTTTTGGATAAAGGATAACTACATTAATATTTTCTAATCCATAAAACGCATGTGCTACAGCAGCTCCAGTATCGCCAGACGTTGCCGTTAAAATGGTGATTTTTCCATTACCACGTACCGCCGCAAGTGCCTGTGCCATAAAACGCCCACCAAAGTCTTTAAATGCCAATGTGGGACCATGAAATAATTCAAGCGCATAAATATTATCTTCAACTTTTTCTAACGGTGCAGTGAAAGTGAATGCATTTTTCACCATCTCATCTAACGTTGCTTTCGGTAATTCTTCACCAATTAATGCACCTAGAATTTTTTGGCTACGCTCAACAAGGGGTAATTCAAGTAATTCATCAATGTTATTAAGTTGAGGAATAACTTCAGGAAAGAATAAACCTTGATCCCGACCAAGTCCTTGACGCACAGCCTGAGAAAAAGTGACTTGTTCTTCGGGGTGTTTGATATTGTATAAATTCATATTTAATCCGTTTTTAATTTAATTTTATCTATTTAAATTATGGTTATTTAATTTCTCTTGCGCCTTCGTTATCGACCTTACATACATGCACAAAACCTTCATTATTTTGTAAATAATGATTCTCTAAATAAGTTGAAAGTTTAATTGCGGTTTGTAAGTCTGGAGCAATAGAGAAAATAGTTGGCCCAGAGCCTGAAATACCTGTGGCAAGTGCGCCTAAGTCTCGCGTAGCTTGTTTTACTTCAGCAAAATTAGGTAACAGAGATTCACGATAAGGCTCGGCAATGACATCTTTCATCATAATCGCCGCAAGGTTTTCCTGATGGGTATGGCAAGCATGCACAAAACCACCTAAATGACGACCATGGGCAATCACGTCTTGTCGAGTATAGCTTTTCGGTAAAATTGCACGAGCTTCAGCAGTAGAAACTTCAATTCCTGGATACGCCAACACCCAATACCAATTATCAAAAAATGGCAGTTTTTGACAAATATTGCCGAGCGATTGAACCATAAATTGCACACCGCCAAGATAGCAAGGTGCAACATTATCATAATGGATTGAACCAGAAATACGACCTTCCAATTCGCCCATCATTTCAAGCAACTCCATTTTCGAAAAAGGTTCATCATGAAACTGATTTAATGCCACTAATGCAGCAACAATAGAACAAGCACTAGAGCCTAAACCAGAGCCAATAGGCATATTTTTTTCGAGCGTTAAACGCAAAGACTTCAGATTTCCTCCGCGTAATTTTAATTGCTCACGAAATAGCACATAAGCTTGGTAAACAATATTTTTTTGCGGTTCTTTCGGTAATTTACGAACAAAATAGCCCGCACTTTCTAACTCAAAACCAGTTGAAATAGATTCTATTTGAACCACATCGCCTAACAAAGAACCATCAATTGGAGAGATCGCAGCACCTAAAGTATCGAATCCTACACTAATATTTGCGCTAGATGCTGGAGCATAAATTCTTAACATCTGAAATCCTTAATGTTGTAATGTTCTTAAAATATCTGCAAAGATACCTGCCGCAGTAACTGCATTGCCTGCACCATAACCACGTAATAAAAGTGGGATAGGTTGGTAATAACGAGTGTAAAATGCTAAGGCATTTTCGCCATCTTTTACTTTATAAAGTGGGTTATTCTGATCGACAGCTACAATGGATACTTTGCATTTTCCTTCACAAATTTTCCCAACATAGCGCAATACTTTACCTTCAGCTTTAGCGGTGGAAACACGAGTTTTAAACTCTTCATCAAGCTGTGGCAACATTGCCATAAATTCATCTGCAGATTTTCCTTCAGAGAAGCCTTTCGGCAATACACCTTCAACTTCAACATCTGAAAGTTCAAGCTCAATTCCTGCTTCACGAGCAAGAATTAATAATTTGCGCGCTACATCTTGTCCAGAAAGGTCATCTCGAGGATCAGGCTCAGTAAAGCCTTTTTCACGCGCAAGTGCGGTGACTTCTGAAAGAGAAAGTCCTTCTTCTAATTTACCAAAAATAAAGGAAAGCGAGCCAGATAAAATACCTTCAAAATATTCAAGTTCATCGCCTGCGGCAAGTAAGTTTTGAAGATTTTCAATAACTGGTAAACCTGCGCCCACATTGGTTTCATATAAGAATTTATGTTGGCTTGCTTGAGCGTTTTGGCGTAACTCATTGTAATAAGCTAATTCTCGTGTATTCGCTTTTTTATTTGGCGTAACCACATGGAAACCTTCTTTTAACGCACGAGCATAAAGCCCTGCTACAGATTCGGCTGAGGTACAATCTACAAATACTGGATTCACCACATGATGTAATTTAATGAAAGAAAGCAATACATCAAAATCTGATGGCTGAGTCGCATTTTCTAAATCGGTTTTCCAATCGTCTAAACATAATCCATTTTCATCGAGCAACATTCGGTTAGAATTCGCAATAGCACAAACTCGGATTTCAACATTCTTCTTTGCTAGATACTCCTTTTGGCGCTTTACCTGCTCAATTAATTCTCCGCCTACTCCACCAACGCCCACTAAAAACATATCCACGACTTTTTTATTATTGAAAAGCGCTTGATGGGTAGCTTTCACGGCTTCAATAGCTTTATTTTGCGGCACAACCGCAGAAATTGAACGTTCGCTAGATCCTTGTGCAATCGCTACAATGCTAATATTTGCCTGTGCTAACGCAGAAAAGAAACGAGCAGCAATGCCTTTCGCTTGCTTCATTCCATCGCCCACCACAGAAATAATGGATAAATCTTTAATCACTTCAATTGGTTCTAATTGATGTTCATTTAATTCGTTCGCAAACTCAGTTTCTAGTACGGTTTTCGCTACTTCTGCAGATTTCACAGGCACACAGAAACTAATACTATATTCAGACGAAGACTGAGTAATTAAAATGACTGAAATACCTGCACCTGACATGGCTGAAAATACACGAGATGCCATGCCTACCATGCCTTGCATACCAGGGCCTGACACATTAAACATCGCCAAGTTATCTAAATTAGTTATACCTTTGACTTGTAAACCTTCTGATTTCACATTGCCATCAATAATCGAACCCGGCGCAGAAGGATTTCCTGTATTTTTAATGACACAAGGAATATTTTGTGGCAACAATGGGCCAATCGTACGAGGATGAATCACTTTTGCACCGAAATAAGAAAGTTCCATCGCTTCACGATAAGAAAGAGTTGGTAATAAACGTGCATCAGGCACTAAACGCGGATCACAAGTATAAACGCCATCCACATCGGTCCAAATTTCGCATACGCTTGCGCCTAAACAAGCGGCTAAACAGGCTGCAGAATAGTCTGAACCATTACGACCGAGCAAAACCAACTCACCTTTTTCATTACCCGCAGTAAAGCCTGCCATCAGTACCACTTTATCTTTTGCAATACTTCCCGCATCAACACGTTTTGTTGATTCTTCAATTTCAACAGAAGACTCAAGATAACCGCCTTTTGCTAATAATTGCTTGACCGGATCCACAATATGTACGCTATAGCCACGCGCTTCAAACCAAGCTTTCATCATTGCGATAGAAAGTTTTTCACCACGGCAATCAATCGTCGCTTTAACTGCATCTTCTACTTTTCCTGCTTGACGAATTTCTTCTAATAATCCTTTAATTTGAGCAAATTCAGCATCAATAAGCGCTTTGGTGCCATTTAAGTCGAATTGATTATTTTCGGCATGTAATCCATTGATGATGTTATAGAAAATTTCGATTGCTTCGTTGAAATGCGTATCGGTTGGTTGATTTAATGCAGCTTTTTCAGAAAGGGCGACGAGATGATTAGTTATTTTGGCTGGTGCTGATAAAACACCTGCTGCCTGCTCTTCTAAATGAGCTTGCTCGATCAATTTCGCTGCTTGGTAAAAACGTTCCGGATTTGCAAGCGAAGTGCCACCAAATTTAAGTACGCGCATGATTGGTTCTCCTAGAGATATTGTGTTTTTGAATTTATAAAAAAACCCGCTATTCAGTTGAATCGCGGGTTTTCTGTATCCTGTTTTTTGGTGCACTAACCCGCGCCATTAATCATAGTAATGGTCATCATAATAGTGGTAATCGTGCTAATGATTACGGATAAAGTGCGATTATTTTTCATTGTGTTTTATCTTGAAAAACGAATGCGTAAAGAAATACCGAAATTTCCCGAACTTGTCAAACAGAAAGTAACAAATTTTTCAGAAATTTTCTCAGTAAATAAATTTCGTGTAAACTAACCGCACTTTTATAAAGGAGAACCTATGGATATCCAGCATAATCTCAACCTAATTCATCAAAAAATTGAAACGGCTTGCGAAGAATCTAAACGCAATCAAAATACAGTAAAATTACTTGCCGTATCTAAGACCAAACCTATCTCCGCTATTCTTTCGGCTTATCAAGCGGGACAAATAGCCTTTGGGGAAAATTATGTGCAAGAAGGTGTAGAAAAGATCCAATATTTTGAATCGCAAGGTATTAACCTTGAATGGCATTTTATCGGTCCATTACAATCGAATAAAACTCGTCTCGTTGCAGAACATTTTGATTGGATGCAAACGCTTGATCGAGCAAAAATTGCAGATCGTTTAAATGAACAACGACCGACTAACAAAGCACCATTAAATGTCTTGATTCAGATTAATATCAGCGATGAAGAAAGTAAATCTGGTATTCAACCTGAGGAAATGTTAACACTGGCAAAACACATCGAAAATTTACCGCACTTATGCCTACGCGGCTTAATGGCAATACCCGCGCCGACCGATAACATCGCGGAACAAGAAAATGCATTTAGAAAGATGTTGTCTCTATTTGAACAACTTAAACAAGCCTTACCCAATCAACAAATTGATACACTTTCTATGGGAATGACGGATGATATGCCGAGCGCAATAAAATGCGGCTCTACTATGGTACGTATTGGTACTGCAATTTTCGGTGCAAGAGATTATTCAAAATAAATCTAAACAACCCTAGTGAAAAAATTATCGTAAGAAAAAGCGAACCGCACATAAAAGAGCGGTTCGTTTTTTATATTATTTTTGGCTACATACAGCAATAAAATGTAATTTATGTTCAGGATCATTAAAGGTTTTAAACATTCTTTTAAATTGCTCACGATTTTCCGCTTTCATAGCATTACGGATGATTTTTAACGTCCCAAGAATGCCCTCATCATAAATCATTCCTTTTGGTGAAAGTAAGGTCATCTCACCAGAAAAAGTATCGACATTTCTAAAGCCACTTTCTTGGAATATTTCTTTCCATCCATCTTTCGTTAATGGCGTTACCGTCACGTTAATCGCTTTGCGCATATTTTCTAGAATAGTTTGATGATCATTCCCCACCAGCATAACATCGTGAGTAAGCAATAAACCATTGGGTTTTAACACTCGAAAATATTCTGCAATGGCTTTTTTCTTAGCTTCCACGGGTAACATTGTGAGCATCGCTTCATTGATGACAATATCAAAACTTTCATCCTCAAAAGGCAACTTCATCGCATTCGCTCGCTGCACATGAATTTTTTCTTGCAAGCCATTTGCTTCGATATTTGCTTGTGCTTTTTCTAACGCATGTTCGTCTAAATCAACACCTTCAATATGGCAACCAAATTGCTTCGCCAATCCAATGGCTGTCGTTCCCATATTACAGGCAACCTCTAACACTTTTTTATCTTGGCTAAAATCACCATTGGCAATTAACCAATCTGTTGCTTTTTTACCGCCTGGACGCAAACGAGTTTTACCTAAACGTGCAAGAAAATTATGCCCTACTTCATCTTTTGCCATACCTATCTCCTAGTAATTAACTTGGTTTTTATATTATAGATGAAAATTATTCTTATTAAAGTAGTTAAAGAAAAAAATAACCCAACCGATTGGTTGGGCTATAAAAGATCAGGAAAATTTACCGCACTTTAAATCAATTAGGTTTCCATTCACCATTGAGCACGGTTGCTGTCACTTTATAATCTGACGTAAACACGGCTAAATTTGCGATTTTTCCTTTTTCTACCGAACCTAAACGATCATCCACACCAATTGCTCGTGCAGGATAAAGGTTACTCATTCGAATTGCTTCAGCAAGCGGAATTTCTACAAACTCCACTGCATTTTTAATAGATTCTATCATGGTAATTGATGCACCAGCGATCGTACCGTTCGCATCAAAACAGCGGCCATCTCGGATATAAATAGTTTTTCCTACGAAGGTGAAGGTTTCCAATTCAGGTGGGGCACCTGCTGCAGCGAGAGAGTCAGTCACAATACAAAGTTTGTCACCTTTGATTTTTTTATCAATGCGAACATTGCCGTAATTGATATGCACACCATCCACGATAATCCCCGTATAAACATCTGAATCGAGTACCGCACCCACTACGCCCATTGCACGTCCAGAACTAATTGGTGACATTGCATTATGCAAGTGAGTCGCAAAAGTTGCGCCTTTGTGGAATGCGGCTTTAGCGACTTCATAAGTCGCATTAGAATGGCCTACAGAGACAATAATGCCCGCTTTCACAAAATCAGGAGTATAGTTAATGGTTGGGTTTTCTGCGGCAATGGTAATTTTTGTAATGACATCACCATTTTCACAGAGGAAATCCTTCATTTCAGGCGTAATTTCACGAATATATTCGGGACGGTGTACACCTTTTTTCTCAACACTAATAAACGGCCCTTCAATATGTAAACCTAGTGCTTGGTTTTTATGCTTGTTTAAATATTCACGCATAATTTTCACCGCACTTTTTATGTTTTCATCTGGTGCCGTGATAAAAGTTGGAAGGAAACTTGTACAACCTGATTTCAAGTTAGTTTCCTGCATAATTTCCAAGGTTTCAACGCTAGTTTGGTCATTAAACATCACGCCACCACAGCCATTTAATTGCAGATCAATAAAACCAGCGGTTAAATTATTATCTTGTAAATCAATGGTTTTGATACCTGTTTCTAATTCAGCTTGTGGAACTACCGCTTCAATAATTTCACCATTAATAATTACAGCAAAATCACGTAAAACATCATATTTTGTGTAAATCACACAATTCGTTAATGCATATCTCATTTTTTGTCCTTAAATAAAATAATCAGAAAAATTACCGCTCTTTTAAGCGGTATGATCTTATAACACGCTATGAATGGCGCGTTGTTCTAATTCAGTAAAATATTTAACAGTTTTTACTTTCAATTCTTGTTGTGCCGGTTCATCACAAACTAACACAAAATGGCGATGTAGTTGAAGTGCACTCACTGTCCACATATGGTTCACACCACCTTCTACGGCAGCTTGAACTGCAAGCGCCTTATGATGGCCAGTTGCAAGGATCATCACTTCTTCTGCGTCTAATAATGTGCCTACGCCAATAGTCAAAGCATATTTCGGCACTTTATTCACATCATTATCAAAGAAGCGTGAATTTGCGATTAATGTGTCTTGAGTTAAGGTTTTAATACGAGTACGGGAACTTAATGATGAGGCTGGTTCATTAAAGGCAATATGACCATCATTGCCTACTCCGCCCATAAATAAATTAATTTTTCCATAAGATTTAATTTTTTCTTCATAACGGCGACATTCCGCATCATGATCATCCGTGTTGCCATTAAGAATATTGATATTTTCTGGCTGAATATCGATATGATTGAAAAAATTGTTATACATAAAACTATGATAACTTTCAGGATGTTCCTCTGGTAAACCCACATATTCATCCATATTGAATGTTACCACATGCTTAAAGCTCACCTCTCCCGCTTTACAAAGTGCGATTAATTCTTGGTAAGTTTTTAATGGTGTGCCACCAGTTGGTAAACCTAGAACGAATGGACGTTCAGCCGTAGGATTAAAATGATTGATACGATCAACAATATGGCGTGCAGCCCAACGACTCACCTGTTGTTCGTTGTGTAGAGGGATAAGACGCATACTATACTTCCTTTATTTTCAATACCGTGGATAAACAAACCAACGGTTAAACATAATGGTTCCCCACTACGAAATAGAAAAACTGAGAAGCAGGAAACGAGAATTGCTACCCCAAGAGGGATAAATTATGAGTAACCTAGGGAAATCACTCCCCTAGGTTCTCACGATATTCCATTAATTATAAAAATTTCGCTTTCAACTCTTTTGCTTTAGTAAGCTGAGCATCTGTTGCTTTTGCTGTCATTGGCTCACGGCAATAACCCGCATCCACACCTTCTAATTTAAGCAATTCTTTGATGGTTAAATATAAACCGTTCGCTAAAATGCCTTCGATTAAATCGTTGGTTACATGTTGAATTGCTAACGCTTCGGCTAATTTACCCGCTTTAGTTAATTCAAAAATTTGACGAGCACGAACGCCGTTTACGTTGAAAGTTGAACCAATTGCGCCATCCACACCAAGTGCGGCTGCAGGTAACATCATTTCATCGAAACCAGCCCAAATTAAGTGGTTTGGATAAGCTTTTTTCAAACGTTCTAATAAGTAGAAATCACCTGCTGTGAATTTTACCCCTAATACTTTCGGGTTTTTGTAAAGTTCACCAAATTGTTCAATTCCCATATTCACGCCAGTTAAGAACGGGATAGAATACACGATCATATTATTGCCCGTTTCTGCAATAATGGTGTCGTAATAATGTTTGATTTCAGGGAAACTAAATTTGTAGTAGAACGGAGTAACTGCAGATAAGCTATCGTAGCCTAATTCTGTTGCATATTTACCTAATTCAACTGCTTCTTTTAAGTTTACGCTACCCACTTGAGCAATTAGTGCGATTTGATCTTTTGCTTCATCTTTTGCAATACGGAAGATTTCTTTTTTCTCTTCAGTTGAAAGCATAAAGTTTTCGCCTGTTGAACCACCTACATATAAACCATCAACTTTCATCTTGTCGATATTGTGGCGGATAATTTGACGTAAACCTTTTTCATTAATTGTGCCATCTTCATTAAATGACACTAATAATGCACTGAAAATACCTTTTAAATCACGCATAAGTTTTCTCCTATTTTATACGTTGTTCAAGAATCACATTGAGGGTTTTTTGCTTGGTTTGAGCTGCAAGTTCTTCTTCTCCCTGCACTAACAAAGCATAAATTAAATCTAATACAAAAAGCTGTGCAATTTTGGTACCAATGGAGTCACCTTGTAGCTTCCCTTGTTTATTACCATTTACCAAAACATAATCAGCATATTCTGTAACGGGTGAACGCAAACTGTGAGTTAATGCCACTGTCGTTGCGCCATTTTGTTTAGCAATTTTGAGTGTGTGGGCTGTTTCGGCGGAATATCCTGAATGACTTAAACCAATTGCCACATCAGAAGACGTAAGTAATGCCGCCTGCATATACATAAAATGATTATTACCTGTTGCATCCACTTGGAAACCGATACGCATCAACTTATTTTTTGCATCTTCAGCTGTCACGCCAGATGATCCCACACCAAATAAAAAGATACGACGTGCTTTTTTAATGGCTTTAACCACTTGTTCAAGCTGTTTTAAATCTAATAAATTAACCGTTTCTTCCATTACATTAGAAACTGCCGCTTGCAACTTTTGCGCAATCGTTAAAGAATCATCACTCGGCATAATTTCTGTTTCGAGCACAGTTTCATCATTGTTATCCTTCGTGGCAAGCTCAATGGAAAGTTCTAATTTAAAATCGCTGAAACCTTTAAAACCAATGGTTCGACAAAAACGGACGAGCGTAGCTTCTCCAACTTCCAAATGCTTAGCGATTTCTGAAAGGGGGCACTGAGACACCAAATCAGGCGAACGCAAAATCGTATCAGCAATTTTTTTCTCTGACTTAGTTAGACTATGGTAAAGCAAACTAATGGTGTTTAACACATTTCCGGATTTAGCCATAAATTGTTCCTTTTGGTTTATCAAGCAGAACATCTTTCACCCAATAAGCTGCGCCGATTAATCCTGCATCTTGACCAAATTTAGCAGATTCAATGTCACAGCTATATACAGCAGGCATAGCCTGTAAGAAACGTTTGACTAATGGTAAATAACCTTCAGCCAACCCGACACTACCACCTATAACGACTTTTTGCACATCCAATCCAATCACTAAATCCGCCACTAAATTGGCAATGGCTTGGGCTGAACGTTCTATAAGTGCGGTAGCTTTTTCATCATTTTTTCTAAAACGTTCAAAAACTTCTTTTGGTTCACAAGGATCATCCCATTGGGAAGATACCGCTTCAATAGCACGACCAGCAGCAACGGCTTCTACACAACCTCGACGACCACAACCACACATTGGGCCATTTGGATCCGCTAATGTATGCCCGATATGTCCTGCGATTCCCTTTGGGCCAGTTTGTAATTGTTGGTTCAATATGACACCACCACCCACGCCAGTAGAAACTGTAATAAAAACAAAGTTTGATACTTTCTCTGGATCTTGAAGTTGATATTCAGCATAAGTCGCGGCTTGTGCATCATTTAATAAACCAATTGGTTTATCCGTGTGTTTAGCAATACTTTCTTTTAGTGGAAATTGATTCAAACCACCCAAATTTTTAGGATTAAGTGCGGTTAAAATACCGTCATTTATAATGCCTGTTGAAGCCACCGCCACATAATCAAATTGCCCCGCATAATGAGTAAGAAGTTGTTCCAATGCTTGATGCATTCCTTCTACCACATTTTCACGCGGCGTATGAATTTGTTGGCGTTGTTCAACTTCGCCATTTTTTACGATAGCCGCTGCGATTTTTGTACCGCCAATGTCTAGAGCTAAACAACGCATAACTTATCCTTATAGTATGAAGTATTTTCTCACACGTCTTACGACTATCTTGCAGATTTCACAGAATTAGCAAACCAACTCACGATATGCTCAAGGCGAGTTAAGGCTGAACCAACAGTGACGCAATCTGCGCCAATTTCAATGGCTACTTTTGCCAATTCAGGCGTGTTATAGCGACCTTCTGCCATCACAAAACAACCTGCAGCTTTTAAATCTTTCACTAATTGATAATCTGGCTCTTCCGGAACTGGTCCACCTGTATAACCAGACATTGTGCTACCCACAATATCAAAACTGAGTTTTTGACAATACAAGCCTTCTTCTAAATTAGAGCAATCTGCCATAGCCAAGCAGCCCATTTCATGAATTTTTTTCACCGCACTTTCAATATCAACTGGGCGAGGACGGTTAGTGCCATCTACCGCAATAATATCTGCCCCAGCATTGGCAAGATCTTCAATATCTTGCAGAAATGGCGTAATGCGAATCGGACTATCAGGTAAGTCACATTTTACAATACCGATAATTGGAATGTTTACAAAAGGACGTGTCGCTTTAAGGTTATCTACACCTTCAATACGTAAGCCTGATGCGCCACCAGCAACAGAAGCTTGAGCCATAGCAGAAACAATTTCTGGTTTATCCATTGGACCATCATCAACGGGTTGGCAAGAAGCAATGAGACCATATTGAATTTGAGAAAGCACATCTTGATGAGATAATTTCGACATAATATCACTCCTAATATATTGAGGCCGATAATGCTTAAATGCTTTATTACAAGCCATCTAGGCGTTAGCATTATTTAGGCTCAATCATCCTCAAAAATATAACTGAGCCCGCATTTTCGTCAGTGCTTGGCATTATATAAAAACATAACTCCATTTTAAAAGTTTTTTTTGAAGTATTTTTTTGCAAATGTGATCTACCTCTCAATTTTGAAATAAAACTTCAAAGATCAGTTCAAAAAGTATTTTTTTACTTTAGAATAACGTCCGAGTCGTTTTTTGATGTCATAAACATCAAGTATTCACTTTTAAGCTGAGCCAATAATGGCTTATATCAACATAGGTTCACACAGGAGCGAACATTATGAAATTTACTAAACTTTTCCTTGCAACTGCTATCACATTAGGCGTTTCTTCAGCCGTTTTTGCCGCAGATTATGACTTAAAATTTGGTATGAATGCGGGTACTTCATCTAATGAGTACAAAGCAGCAGAAATGTTTGCAAAAGAAGTAAAAGAAAAATCACATGGTAAAATTGAAGTTTCACTTTATCCAAGTTCACAACTTGGTGATGACCGTGCAATGTTAAAACAATTAAAAGATGGTTCTCTTGACTTCACTTTTGCTGAATCAGCTCGTTTTCAATTATTCTATCCTGAAGCCGCAGTATTCGCTTTACCATATGTCATCACCGACTACAACGTTGCGCAAAAAGCCTTATTTGACACCGCATTTGGTAAAGATTTAATTAAGAAAATGGATAAAGATCTTGGTGTTACTCTACTTTCTCAAGCCTATAATGGTACTCGCCAAACAACTTCAAATAGAGCAATCAACAGCATTGCAGATATGAAAGGTTTAAAACTTCGTGTACCAAATGCGGCAACTAACTTAGCGTACGCAAAATATGTAGGCGCATCTCCAACACCTATGGCATTCTCTGAAGTATATCTTGCACTTCAAACTAACTCTGTAGATGGTCAAGAAAACCCATTAGCAACAGTACAAGCACAAAAATTCTATGAAGTGCAAAAATTCTTAGCGATGACTAACCACATTTTGAATGACCAACTTTATTTAGTGAGTAACGAAACTTATAAAGAATTACCTGAAGATCTTCAAAAAGTAGTCAAAGACGCCGCTGAAAATGCAGCAAAATACCATACTAAATTATTCGTAGATGGCGAAAAAGATTTAGTGACATTCTTTGAAAAACAAGGGGTGAAAGTAACTCGTCCTGATTTAACGCCATTCAAAGACGCGATGAAACCATTCTATGCTGAGTTTGTAAAACAAACTGGTGAGAAAGGTGAAAAAGCATTAAAAGAAATCCAAGCTATTAAATAATCTCTATCACGTGCGCCAGCAATTTGGTTGGCGCACTCATTTTCGTTCTCCACAATCTCTCGGAGTGAAGTATGAAATTTTTTAACAAACTTGAAGAATGGATTGGTGGCGCACTGTTCCTTGTCATCTTCGGTATTCTTGTAGCCCAAATTCTATTCCGTCAAGCTTTCCACTCGCCGTTAATTTGGAGTGAAGAACTCGCTAAACTATTGTTTGTTTATGTAGGAATGCTCGGTATTAGCGTGGCAATTCGCAAACAAGAACACGTTTACATTGATTTCTTAACCAATTTAATGCCACCTTCAGTTAAAAAAGTCGCAAACTCTTTTGTACAGTTAGTGATTTTCCTTGGTATTATTTTCTTTATTCATTTTGGTATCAAAACTTTTCTAGGTTCTAGTTTTCCGATTGATGCATTAGGTGGAATTTCAGAAAAATGGATTTACGCTTCTTTACCGATCATTTCTATTCTAATGTTAGTGCGCTTCTTCCAAGCACAAGCAGACAATTTTAAAGAAGATAAAAGCTATTTACCTGCAACCTTCTTTATTGTAAGTGCGGTCATTTTATTAGGCATTTTATTTACTTTCCCAGAGTGGTACAAAGTATTACGCATTACAGAATATGTGAAGTTTGGCTCAAACGCAGTATACATTGCCCTAATATTCTGGCTGGTTATTATGTTCCTCGGCGTGCCAGTAGGTTGGTCATTATTTATCACCACATTACTTTATTTCTCAATGACCAGATGGAACGTGGTAAACGCAGCAGCCGAAAAACTGACCATGAGTTTAGACAGTTTCTCACTACTTGCTGTTCCATTCTATATCCTAACGGGTATTTTAATGAATACTGGCGGTATCACAGAACGTATCTTTAATTTTGCGAAAGCCTTACTCGGTCACTACACTGGTGGTATGGGTCATGTAAATATTGGTGCAAGTTTATTGTTCTCAGGTATGTCAGGTTCTGCACTGGCTGATGCAGGTGGCTTAGGTCAATTAGAAATTAAGGCTATGCGCGATGCAGGTTATGATGATGATATTTGTGGTGGTATCACTGCAGCATCTTGTATCATCGGTCCATTAGTTCCACCAAGTATCGCCATGATTATTTACGGTGTAATCGCCAACGAATCCATTGCGAAACTCTTCGTTGCAGGTTTTGTACCTGGCGTACTCGTTACGATTGCCTTGATGATCATGAACTACTACGTATCTAAAAAACGTGGTTATCCAAGAACACCAAAAGCAACTCGCGAAGAACTTTGCACATCATTCAAAAAAGCGTTCTGGGCAATTTTAACCCCATTACTCATCATCGGTGGTATCTTCTCTGGCTTATTTAGCCCAACAGAATCTGCTGTTGTTGCCGCAACTTATTCCGTAATCATCGGTAAATTCGTTTATAAAGAATTAACCATGAAAATGCTCTTTAATAGCTGTGTTGAAGCTATGGCAATTACTGGTGTGGTTGCATTAATGATTATGACTGTAACCTTCTTCGGAGATATGATCGCGCGTGAACAAGTTGCAATGCGTATAGCAGATGTATTCGTTGCCGTAGCTGATTCTCCACTTATGGTATTAGTCATGATCAATGCGCTCTTGCTCTTCTTAGGTATGTTCATTGATGCATTAGCATTGCAATTCTTAGTGTTACCAATGTTAATTCCAATCGCAATGCAATTTAATATCGACTTAGTATTCTTCGGTGTAATGACTACTTTGAATATGATGATCGGTATCTTAACACCGCCAATGGGAATGGCTCTTTTTGTGGTGGCGCGTGTGGGTAATATGTCTGTATCTACTGTGGCTAAAGGTATATTGCCGTTCTTAATCCCAATATTCTTGACATTAGTATTAATTACGATTTTCCCACAAATCATTACTTTTGTGCCAAATCTATTGATGTCTTAACACTAAAGTGCGGTTAAAAAAAGCAAGGCTTTTATAACCGCACTTTTTTTATAAAATAAATCCTATTCAATGCGGTTTTATGAATAGCAATCCATAAACATAACTTAATAAATGAGGTTTATTATGAAATTGACAAAAACAGCATTATGCGCCGCACTTTTTGCAACTGTTGCATTTTCAGCTAGCGCACAAGCCTATCCAGATTTACCAGTAGGTATCAAAAGCGGAACGGGCGCACTCATCGGAGATACCGTATATGTAGGCTTAGGTTCTGGTGGCGATAAATTCTATTCTTTAGACTTAAAAGATCCTGCCGCACAATGGAAAGAAATTGCAGCATTCCCTGGTGGTGAACGTAATCAACCTGTTGCTGCAGCCGTAGATGGAAAACTTTATGTATTCGGTGGTTTGCAAAAAAATGAAAAAGGCGAACTCCAACTTGTTAATGATGCTTACAGCTACAACCCAGCTGATAATACTTGGGTGAAACTTCCTACTCGCTCTCCGCGTGGTTTAGTGGGATCAAGCAGCGCATCTCACGGTGATAAAGTTTATATTTTAGGTGGTTCTAACCTCTCTATATTTAATGGTTTCTTCCAAGACACCGTGGCAGCAGGTGAAGATAAAGCGAAAAAAGATGAAATCGCAGCAGCTTATTTCGATCAACGTCCAGAAGATTATTTCTTCACAACAGAATTATTAAGCTATGAACCATCAACCAATAAATGGCGCAATGAAGGTCGTATTCCATTCTCGGGACGTGCAGGTGCAGCATTCACCATCCAAGGTAATGACTTAGTGGTGGTCAATGGTGAAGTTAAACCAGGTCTTCGTACCGCAGAAACTCATCAAGGCAAATTCACTGCTAAAGGTGTGCAATGGAAAAACTTACCTGACTTACCTGCGCCAAAAGGTAAATCACAAGATGGTTTAGCCGGTGCACTCGCAGGCTATAGCCATGGCCATTATTTAGTCACGGGTGGAGCAAACTTCCCTGGTTCAATTAAACAATTCAAAGAAGGCAAACTTCATGCGCATAAAGGTTTAACCAAAACATGGCATAACGAAGTTTATACTTTAAATAACGGTAAATGGAGTATCGTTGGTGAATTACCAATGAATATTGGCTATGGTTTCTCTGTGTCTTACAACAATAAAGTATTGCTCATCGGTGGTGAAACTGACGGTGGTAAAGCGTTAACCAGCGTCAAAGCCATTAGCTACGATGGTAAAAAATTGACCGTTGAATAATTTGGCATAGAATAATGTATAAGACTTGTGACAATTAATATAGGGCTTGTGGGCATTTCAAAAAGCTATTTTTGACACATCCACAAGCCCTTTCTCCAAGTCTTGTAATTTCAGCAAAATCTAAAAATTAAGGAGATTGTATGAGCGTACTTAGTTATGCACAAAAAATCGGTCAAGCCTTAATGGTACCTGTGGCAGCCTTACCTGCTGCGGCATTATTAATGGGTATTGGCTATTGGATTGACCCAGATGGTTGGGGTGCAAACAGTCAATTAGCGGCATTATTAATTAAATCTGGTGCAGCAATTATTGACAATATGGGCTTACTCTTCGCTGTGGGTGTTGCTTTTGGCCTAGCAAAAGACAAACACGGTTCCGCCGCACTTTCAGGCCTTGTTGGTTTCTACGTAGTAACCACCCTGCTTTCCCCTGCAGGTGTAGCACAATTACAACACATTGATATTAGTGAAGTGCCAGCAGCATTCAAAAAAATCAATAACCAATTTATCGGGATTTTAATTGGTGTGATTTCAGCTGAACTTTACAACCGTTTCTATCAAGTTGAATTACCAAAAGCACTTTCGTTCTTTAGCGGAAAACGACTCGTCCCAATTTTGGTTTCTTTTGTGATGATCGCCGTATCATTTGCCTTACTCTATATTTGGCCTCATATTTTTAACGCGCTCGTTTCATTTGGTGAATCCATCAAAGATTTAGGTGCAGTAGGTGCGGGCATCTACGGTTTCTTCAACCGCTTATTAATTCCTGTTGGCTTACACCATGCCTTAAACTCTGTATTCTGGTTTGATGTAGCGGGTATCAACGATATTCCAAACTTCTTGGGCGGCGCTAAATCCATTGCTGAAGGCACTGCAACTGTGGGTGTAACTGGTATGTATCAAGCTGGTTTCTTCCCTGTGATGATGTTTGGTTTACCGGGTGCTGCTCTTGCGATTTATCACTGCGCAAAACCAAATCAAAAAGTACAAGTGGCCTCAATTATGCTTGCGGGTGCATTAGCTTCTTTCTTTACAGGGATCACCGAACCGCTTGAATTCTCATTCATGTTCGTTGCGCCTGTACTTTATGTATTGCATGCATTATTAACAGGTATCTCTGTATTCATTGCAGCCACAATGCACTGGATTGCAGGATTCGGCTTTAGTGCTGGTTTAGTCGATATGGTTCTTTCTAGCCGTAACCCACTTGCTGTTAGCTGGTATATGTTGCTTGTACAAGGTATTGTATTCTTTGCCATCTATTATTTTGTGTTCCGTTTTGCAATTAATGCCTTTAATCTCAAAACGCTGGGACGTGAAGATAAAGCAGATACAGCTGCAGCCCCAACACAAAGCAACCAATCTCGCGAAGAAAGAGCGGTAAAATTTATCGCTGCTTTAGGTGGTTCAGAAAACTTCAAAACTGTGGATGCTTGCATCACTCGTTTACGCTTAACTTTAGTTGACCATCACAATATTAATGAAGATCAACTTAAAGCGCTTGGTTCAAAAGGTAATGTAAAATTAGGCAATGATGGATTACAAGTCATTTTAGGTCCTGAAGCTGAACTTGTGGCAGAAGCGATTAAAGCAAAATTAAAATAAATTTTGACCGCACTTTACATGCCGTCTATCACTAGGCGGCATTTTTATTAATGAGATTTAGCGATGTTGTTTATTCCACCACCACTACTCTGTTTATTAATTGGCACAGCAATGTATTTTTTGCCAAAAGTTGCTAGTTATTCTGTCCATTTTGCAGTTATTGCCTTTGTCATTACTCTTTCATTTTTGATTGCTGGGGGCAGTGTGCTTCAATTTTTTATACGCAAAACGACCATCAATCCTCATGATTTTAAACACACAACACAACTAGTTTCTACAGGCATATTTCGATTTAGCCGTAATCCAATGTATTTAAGTTTGCTACTAATATTAATTGCATGGGCACTTTGGTTGGGTAATAGTTTGGCTTGGTTAGGCGTAATTGTCTTTATACTAGTTATGAATCGCTTTCAAATAGCCCGAGAAGAAGCCTATTTGGAAAGTAAATTTGGCAATGAATATCGTCGTTACAAACAAAAAGTAAGACGCTGGCTATAAAAAAACACCTTCACAAGGAAGGTGTTTTTATCAATTTTAAATCTATTTCTTCGGTGCCTGCATAAAGCGGAAGAAATCACTATCTGGTTTTAAAATCATCATATTGTCAGAATTTGCAAAACTCGCTTCATAGGCTTTTAAGCTACGTACAAAAGTAAAGAATTGAGGCTCTTGTGCAAAAGCATCTGAATATAATTTTGCAGCCGCAGCATCGCCTGAACCTCGTAATTCTTGTGCAGTTTTATTTGCATTAGCAAGAATCAAGGTCACTTTACGATCTACATCAGCTTGAATAAATGCAGCTTTTTCTTTACCTTGAGAACGGTGTTCACGCGCGACTGCGTCACGTTCTGCACGCATACGTTGATAAATTGAAGAAGATACTTCGTCCGGTAAATTGATTTGTTTTACACGCACATCAATTACTTCAATACCCAATTCTGCCGTACTATCTTGCCCTGAATTTAAAGCTTTTTTTGCCCCTTCCATTAATTCACCACGCGTACCAGAAACGATATCTTTAATGGTTCTTGTACCAATTTCAGAACGCAAACGGTCATTTACTTTACGGCTTAACAAGCTTGAAGCTTGAGTATAATCGCCACCACCAGTAGATGTGTAGAATCGACCAAAATCACTAATTTTCCATTTCACATAAGAATCTACTAGCAAGTCTTTTTTCTCAACAGTAACAAAACGTGTTGCCGATCCATCTAAGGTGCGAATACGCGCATCTAAAGCTTTAATACTATCAATCAAAGGCACTTTAAAATGCAAGCCAGGTTCATATACAACCACTTTGTTATCTGCATCACGTTGTACTTTGTTGAATCGCAACATAATACCGCGAGTACCTTCCGTCACGACTACGACACTGGAATACACCACTGCCGCAATGACAAAAATAGCTGGTAATAAAAATTTACGCATTAGTTAAATCTCCCTTGGCGAATCGGCTCAACAGTGCTTGGTAGTTGGCTTGAAGAATGATTAATACGCTCTGGCTGTGATAAAACAGGCGCAGATTCTACCGCTCTTTCTGTTACGGCTGGCGCTTTAGCTGATAGTTTTTTACCCATGATTTGTTCTAACGGTAACACAGTTAAATTGTTACCATTATTGCCATCAAGCATCACTTTTGGCGTATTTGCCATGACTTTTTCCATGGTTTGAATATATAAACGCTCACGCAGTAAATCTGGTGCAGCTTTAAATTCAGGCAACAAACGCTGTAAACGTTCCACTTCGCCTCGTGCATCTAACACGATACGATCTTTATAAGCTGTCGCTTCTTCAATAATACGTTGTGCATCACCACGCGCAATCGGCTCTTTCTCTCGGGCATAGGCTTCCGCTTCACGAATGAAACGCTGTTCATCTTCCTGCGCTTTAATCGCATCATCAAACGCATCTTTTACTTCTTCAGGTGGGCGCGCAGATTGGAAGTTCACATCAATCACCTCAAGTCCCATATCATAGGATTTGATAATATCATTTAACGCTTTCCACGTATCTTCACGAACAACCGCACGACCTGTTGTTAAAATATCATTCATTGACATATGGCCGATCACGTAACGCAATGCGCTGTCAGTCGCTTGACCTAAACTATCATCCGCATTCGTCACGCTAAAACGATATTTTGCAGGATCTTGCACACGATATTGCACGGTCATTTCTACACGAACCATATTTTCATCTTTAGTCAGCATTGAACCTTGCGTACGAAGCTCTTTAACTTGCTCTACATTCACTGGCAATACTTTATCTACAAATGTTGGTTTCCAGTTTAAACCTGGTTGAACAATAGAATGCAATTCACCAAAACGAAGCACCACACCACGCTCAGCCTCTTTAATGGTGTAAAAACCACTTACGCCCCAAATAATCGTACCAATCGCCACAGCAAGCGGCACCACTTTTCCAAAATTAAATGGCGTACTGTTTTGAGAACTACCATTGTTTTGACCGCTCTTTTTATTTCCACCACCTAATTTTCTGAGAAGATTATTAAAAATCTCCTCAATATCTGGCGGAGACTGTTCTTGATTCCCACGATTTTGATTGTTATTCCATCCATTATTATTGGGTGAATTTCCCGGCTGTTGGTCGTTGCTTTGCCCTGGTTTACTCCAAGGATCGCGATCTGAACCGTTCTGTGACATTTCATTCTCCATTTGTCAAAAAATTGTTAAGAGTTTAGCTAAATAAATGGGGCGCGTCTATGAAAATGCAAGAGGGGATAACCATTAATTTCGCCGCACTTTCAAGTTATGCCCCTTAGGAGCGGAGATTTTTTGCCGTTAGTGTTAGATAACTTTTACTATTTGCTATCGTAGCAGTTACTGCCTTAACAGATTTTTAAATTAAGATTGCCTTTAATAGCAATACGCACATTTTCAGAAAAAGCGATGTTAATTCTCATCGCAGCTTAGGTGTCTTGCTCTCTCGTGATATTTCCGTAGAAAATCGGATATGCTTACGCTAGATTGGATGTAAAATTATAAGGTTTGATTAACACAAGCATCGTTTAAAATACAAAAGTGCGGTCAATTTTTGAGAAGTTTTAAAACTCTTTGAAAATTGACCGCACTTTGTACTTCAGTATTTTAAATTGTAGTCTATTTAAATATCAAACAGACTACAAATTTCTAATAACTTAACATCAGAAATTAAACACTTTCTATACTATCCACCTCTTAGTTTTTTAGATATAAGAATTGATAATACTATTAATGGCGATAATCTGGAAAAACCATATAAGTTAAATGACAATACGTCAAGAATATCTTTCATAGAGATATTTCCAAAACTCACAATAAATTTAAATAATATAATAAGAGAAGAAATACCAGCAAAACAAAATATAAACACGAACAAAGAATAACCAGTAAAATAAACTAAAAAACTCATTAATCTACTTAGCATATAAACGCTCTCTGGAAAAATTTCTAATATCTTGCTCATTGCTTTCTAAAAATTTATTTAATGACTCACCTGTAAACGAGTCAGCTGCAACCCCCACGATGACGCTCGTCTCCTGACGCGTGCCAAAAACATCAATTTCGTTTAATGATGATTTTACTATTTTCATTAACAACTTCATTTTGTTTATTTTTAGTTAGATATAAGCACTCGTCAGGAGACGCGCACTATCTAGGGTTTTACAGATAAAATTTTTATTCACTCACCCAATCACCCTATTGCTAATAATCTTTATGTCGAATATATGTAATAAAGAAAATAATTGAAAACATAAGAAAAAAGAACCCTGAATCCTTTATGTTAAAGTTTTTGAAAAATGACAATAAATTAATTTGATAAAGTACAATTCCATTATCAAAGTTATAAAACACCCTCCCCATAACAAATGACACAAATAAACAAAACAAGGCAGACCCAAAAGAAAATAATGTAATATAAAAAATTTTCTTCATTACTTATTCCCCTTCTGAATTTTCCCGTAATAATATTGTGAAGCTCTATTAATAGATTCACCTATAACACTACCAGAAACATCAGGCACAATATTTCTTCTATATACATCAACATAAGGAACTTTATCATTTAAAGGCTGAGAGTTATATTTAGCCCACGTGCGATCCAGGTTAATCTTCTTATCTAACCGTACTTTAATGGCTTTCCCCATACCGTAACCAATAGCAGAACCAATACCGCTAGAGATTGCACCATTGAATACAGATTGATCGGTGACATAAGAATTAATTGCCCCTTCTGCTGTATTTCCCCTACAGTAAGAATAGCTCCTTTCCCTTTTAATAAGTAAGCCGTAGTTAAATCTATTCCTAGCATTTTATATCAACAGTGCAAATTGCTTATAGTTAAAATCTTTAGTTATTCTGGATTATATTATATTTCACAATACTTGTTTAGGACTTATTTCTCCATCTACTATCTCTTTGCAAAAATGATCATCATATGAATACTTTAATAATGTATTTTTATTCACATATAATACTTTTATTGAATTACCATCTTTACAAAAAGTTAAATTATCCATTTTCAGATAACCATGCTTAATAATAAAACTCTCATATTTATCTTTTTCTCCAGATAAAGCTATATTAATTTCATAAAATCTAAAATTATCTATGTTCAATATATCCCTAGATAAATTTTCTTTATATAAAAAATTTAGTAATCTTTCTCCAGCTTGTGACCTATATGTAACTAACTTCCCCTTATCACTACATGAATAAATAGATGTTATTGTAAAAAATAAAATAAGAAATATCACGACAGCTATACTTTTTACTCTCCCCATCTTTTCATACCCTCTCCGCCTAAAGAATATCCCCACCTAATCCAAAACCTATCGTTTGGTGAGGTTTTAAATATAATAATAGTCCCTCTAGTTCACACGATAAAAGCTGAATTCTTGTAGTATTTTAAGTTGCAATTGTTCTCCACTCCATTCATAAAAGTGCGGTAATTTTTCTTGATGATTGACAAAAGCGGCTAAATAAACAGGGAGTTCATCAGTAAACCACAACTGCCCCTGCGGACAATAATCTGAAAAAATTTTTTGTTGTTCAGGTAAATGACGAACATTGGATAATTTTACGATTCCAAATCCTTGAGATTTCAATACGGCTTCTCGCAAACACCAACAACGATAAAAAGCCTTCAAAGAATCCTGCTGATGATGAAACCAATCAATTTCTTCTTTTGGTGCAATATGTTCCATCAACGCTGTAAAATTTCTTATTTTAGGAAATTCAATATCAATTCCCACCGCACTTTTTTCTTCATTTCTAATATCTAATATTACCGCCACCCAATCACCAGAATGGCTAATATTAAAATCTATTCGCTCATCAAGAAAATAAGGTCTGCCACTTTCGGTACGATGAATTTGAGATAAAAGTGCGGTGGATTTTCCTGATATTTTTAGAAGTTGGAAAAGTAATAAGTGAGCAAGCCGACGGCACTGATGACGCTGAAAAACACGCGAGCTATCCGTTTCAATTTGATATAGATTTTCTGGAATCAGTGCATCGGGTAAGGATTCCAAAGAAAAAGGTTGATTTATATTGCCGTAGGCGATGTAGGTTGTCATAAAAATAAAAGCACCATTCAAAGGTGCTTTTATATTAAAAGGATTTAGTTTATGTGTAAATTAGCGAATCACTAATTCCGCCACAGAAACACCGACCAAGCAAGCAACAACAACCCCAATTAAACCTGGCACCATGAAACTGTGGTTAAAATAATATTTACCAATTTTCGTTGTACCTGTTACGTCAAAGTTTACAGTGGCAATGTCTGACGGATAATTTGGGATGAAGAAATATGCATAAGTTGCAGGCATTAAACCAACCAAGATTGGTGCGGGAATACCTAAACCAATACCAACAGGTAATAACATGACTGCGGTCGCAGCTTGGCTGTTAATTACGACAGAAACTGCAAATAATGCTAACGCGAATGTCCAAGGATAAGTTTGAACCATATCAGTAATCGCGGCTTTAAATTCTGGCATTGCATATTGGAAGTAAGTATCGCTCATCCAAGCAATACCATAAATCGCAATCGCTGCCACCATACCAGACTTAAATACCACGCCATTTGGCACGATTTGAGGATTTGTTTTCGTTGCGAGTAAAATCACACCACCAAAGCAAAGCATCATCATTTGGATGATTAGCGACATGGAAATTGCTTTTCCGCTACCGATAGTACGAATTTCAGGAATCATCGCAATCGCAACAATCACCACCAATGCTAATAAGAACAAATACACTGATTTTTTAGCACCTTGTGGAAGGGTTTCATTCAATGTTGTGCTTGTGGTATTTAAAATACGTTCGCTCCATACAGGATCTTGTAAACGACGTTGATATTCAGGATCTTGTTCCAACTCTTTACCACGACGCATACTGTATAAGGAAAGCGCAATCGTACCCGCTAAGGTTGCAGGAACTGTCACACAAATAATATCTAACAAACTAATATGCTCAAAACCTGGCATAGCAGTAATTTTACCTAGATAGAAGACAACTGCAGCAGAAAGTGGGCTAGATGTGATGGCTAATTGAGATGCCACTGAAGACGCCGCCATTGGACGTTCTGGACGGATTTTGTTTTTCAATGCAACATCACCAATGATTGGCATAATTGTGTAAACAGAGTGGCCAGTACCAAGCATAAACGTTAATAAATACACGACCAATGGGCCTAGTAAAGTGACACGCTTTGGATTTTTACGAAGAATGCGTTCAGCAATTTGTAACATAAATTTCAAACCGCCAGCTGCTTCAAGTATGGATGCACAAGTTACCACTGCAAGGATGATGAGCATTACATCAATTGGTGCTTTCCCTACTGGCATACGGAATACGAAAACTTCGATAGCAAGACCGATACCAGAAACGACACCTAATCCAATACCGCCGTAACGGCTTCCCATATAAAGCATTAATAATAAGAATAAAAATTCTAAATAAAGCATAAGTACCTCAAAAATAAAAAAACTGTAAAAATAATACCCTTTTTGAGGAATAAAACTAGATATTTTTTAAATTTTAGAGCAAGAATTGAATTAAAAGGTAATTCAGATCAATTTTACAATGCAGGAATAAGAGAAAAGTGCGGCGATTTGAGAAAGAAATTTTTGAAAAAAATTAGGCGACTTAAAAAGTCGCCCAA
The DNA here is from genome assembly GCF_001276515.1 of Haemophilus sp. C1. GTDB lineage: Bacteria > Pseudomonadota > Gammaproteobacteria > Enterobacterales > Pasteurellaceae > Haemophilus. Next base: position 24,637 of record NZ_LDVZ01000014.1, on the reverse strand, counting down.
CTTGAAATTATTGATTGTTTTGCACGTAGTCAATCGCAGATTGAACAGTTGTGATTTTTTCAGCTTCTTCATCTGGAATTTCGATATCGAATTCTTCTTCTAAAGCCATTACTAATTCAACTGTGTCTAAAGAGTCCGCACCTAAATCTTCAACGAAAGAAGCTTCAGACTTAACATCTTCTTCTTTAACACCTAATTGTTCAACGATGATTTTTTTCACGCGTTCTTCAATACTCATTTGTTTTTCCTATTTTGTTGGTTTTAACTCATAAAAGAGCGGTTAGTGTATGTATTTTTTATCAACTTGCAACTATTTTATAGGCTGGTCGCACCACAAAATGGGCAATCTGAATACACACATTAAAAATAGTTACGTACCTTTGCATACGCTCAAGGCGTAACCAAGCTACACTGCGAATGGGATTCTAACATTATCTAAAATCTTTGGCTATGATTTTGTGTTTAGAACTCCACTCAAGTCCAAATAAAGAGAAATGCTGATTTTCAGCATTAGCTCATATATAAACCACCATTTACATGCAACGTTGTGCCTGTAATGTAAGCCGCATCATCAGAAGCCAAGAAAGCCACGGCTTTAGCGATATCTTTGGCTTCACCTAAACGACCAGCTGGAACATTAGATAAAATACCCGCCTTTTGTTCATCAGTAAGCACTTCTGTCATATCCGTTGCAATAAAACCAGGTGCAACCACATTTACAGTAATACCACGTGCAGCCACTTCTTTCGCTAAAGATTTAGAAAAACCAATCACACCTGCTTTTGCCGCACAATAGTTGGCTTGTCCTGGATTACCCATTGAACCCACCACAGAACCAATATTGATGATACGACCAAAACGTTTTTTCATCATTGAACGTAACATGGCTTTAGAAAGATGATACACCGAAGTTAAGTTAGTTTGCATAATATCAAACCACTCATCATCTTTCATACGCATCAATAAGTTATCGCGAGTAATACCTGCGTTATTCACGAGTATATCAATATCGCCAAAATCATTTTTAATTTGCTCAAGTAAAGTTTCGATAGATTCTTTATCTGTGACGTTTAAAACTAAACCTTTACCTTTATCTCCTAAATATGCAGAAATTGCCTCTGCACCTTTTTCAGATGTTGCAGTACCAATTACAAACGCACCTTTTGAGCTAAGTTCTTCTGCAATCGCACGGCCAATACCACGAGTAGCCCCTGTCACTAAAGCAATTTTACCTTGCATGTTTTCTTCCTTTTACGCTAAAAATTCTTCTACGGCATTGAATGAGGCAACATCATTTACAGATATTGCTTGTAAATCACCCACAATGCGTTTGGTTAAACCATTTAATACTTTACCAGGTCCCACTTCAACAAGTGCTTGAACGCCATCTTGCGCCATTTTTTCAACTGTTTCAGTCCAACGAACTGGGCTATATAACTGACGAACAAGTGCGGTACGAATTTCTGCACCTTCAGTTTCCGCTTTCACATCAACGTTATTTAATACCGATGTTGTTGGTGTATTAATTTGAATATTCTCAAGTGTTACCGCTAATTGCTCGGCTGCTGGTTTCATCAATGCACAATGAGAAGGTACGCTAACGGCTAATGGCAATGCACGTTTTGCGCCTGCTTCTTTACATAATGCAGCCGCACGCTCAACTGCAGCTTTCGCGCCAGCGATAACTACTTGGCCTGGTGAGTTAAAGTTCACAGCAGATACGACTTCGCCTTCCTCTGCTTGTTTACAAGCATTAATAATCGCTTCATTATCCAAACCAATAATTGCATACATTGCGCCAGTGCCTTCAGGCACGGCTTGTTGCATTAATTTCCCACGCAATTCCACTAATTTAATCGCATCTTGGAAATCCAACACGCCAGCACAAACCAAGGCAGAATACTCACCTAAGCTATGGCCTGCCATTACTTCTGGTTTTAATTGAGGAAATTTTTCTTGCCATACGCGATAAATAGCGACTGAAGCAGCCAAAAGTGCGGGCTGAGTTTGCCAAGTTTTATTGAGTTCTTCAGCAGGGCCTTGTTGAACAAGATGCCATAAATCATAACCAAGCGCATCAGATGCTTGTTTAAATGTTTCAGTAACGATTGGATATTCAGTTGCAAGATCAGCAAGCATACCGACAGTTTGGGAGCCTTGGCCTGGGAAGACCATTGCGAATTTTTTCATTATGTTTTGTCCTATTGTTTTTTAATTAAGAATTCTTCTTCGATAATTAAAATCGGGTTTCGCCGATGGCGACTTACTTTTTCTTTGCCTCGCCAAAGAAAAAGTAAGCAAAAAGAAAAGCGACCCTGCTTTTCCTTATTTCCTTTGTTCCATTGAATTTGCTTAACGGAAATTTTCTGAACTCGCTACGCTCAAACAGACGAAAATTTCCTACAAATTCAATTCCACAAAGGTGGAAAAGAAGGGAACCCAATTTGTTCTTTCTCCGATTTAAAGTGCGGTCAAAACTCAAAATATTTTTTGTTCTTAAAATGAATTTAAAATTAACCGCACTTTTTAAATAATGCTCCGATAAATTCGGGCCCCATATAAATCTCCTTTGCGACTTTCAATTTTTAGGCAATTTGCGTCTGTTTGAGCGTAGCGAGTTCAGCAAATTGTCGTTAAGAAAATTGAAACAAAGCAAAGAACAGCGATTTAACTGGGGCGTGTTTTCTTTGCCTACTTTCTTTTACACGAGTAAAAGAAAGTAGGTCGCCGTCAGGCGAAACCTGACAACAAAATACTAAAAGTGCGGTCAAATTTTACCGCACTTTAAAATCATCAATAATTATATCAAATCAACTAAAATCTCACTAATGCTGAACCCCAAGTCCAACCACCGCCAAAGGCCTCTAATAATAGTAACTGCCCACGTTGAATACGGCCATCTCGAACAGCCTCATCTAAAGCAACAGGCACAGTTGCTGCACTGTTGTTAGCGTATTTATCTAACGTGACCACCACTTGCGACATATCCATTTCTAATTTTTTAGCTGTCGCTGTAATAATACGTAAATTTGCTTGATGTGGCACAAGCCAGTCTAAATCTTTTTTATCTAAATTATTTGCTAAAAGTGTTTCTTCCACCACATCTGAAAGTTCACGAACTGCCAGTTTGAACGTTTCGTTACCTTGCATTTCGATATAACCTGATTTTTCTACACCACGTTCAGGTTGAGCTAAAACAAGGGCATTATGTTTATCTGCTGAAGCATGTAAATGGGTGGAGATAATTCCTTCTTGTTCACTCGCTTCAAGAATGACCGCTCCCGCACCATCACCAAATAGCACAACAGTGCTGCGATCAGTTTCATCTAATTTACGAGAATTGAGATCTGAGCCTATCACTAAGGCTTTTTTCACCTTGCCGGCACGAATAAATTGATCGGCTACGCTCAAGGCATAGACAAAACCAGTACAAGCTGCGGCTAAATCAAAAGAAATCGCATCATCAATATTTAATAAACCTTGCACTTGGCACGCCGCACTTGGATAAGCGTGTGAGTGACTTGTAGTTGCAACAATAATCAGTTCAATATCTTGAGGATTAATCTGGGCAGCTTCGATCGCATTTTTTGCCGCTTCAAATCCCATTGTTGCAACAGTTTCATCTGCCGTTGCGATACGACGTTCACGAATACCGGAACGAGTGACAATCCATTCATCTGATGTATCAACCATTTTTTCTAATTCCGCATTTGTGCGGATGTAGCTTGGTAAATAACTACCAGTAGATAAAATTCTGCTATTCATAATAAATAAAAATTAAGTCATTAATAACGAGCAAGCCCTGCCAAAATTTTTTCTGGAAGTTGCAGGCGGGCTTGTAAGGCAGCATCGGCAATGGCGTGCGCAAAAGCATTCACATTTGCGCTACCGTGACTTTTTACCACCACAGCTTTTAAGCCAATAAGTGATGCGCCATTATATTCATCAGGGTTAATGCGTTTCAAGCGTTGATAACTTTGTTTGAAAAAATAACGCATTATCCACGCCAAAATCGGTTTTAAATGCGATACCTTAGATTGATTTTTAAATAAAGACAACAAATTTTTTGCCGCCCCCTCAAGGGTTTTTAACGCGATATTGCCAGCAAATCCCTCACTAACAATAACATCTACGCGACCATTCAACAAAGCATCACCCTCAATAAAACCAACATAATTAAGTGCAGTAGATTTTTCTAACAAATTTGCGGCTTCGCGAATAGATTGATGTCCCTTAATGGCTTCTACACCAATATTTAATAAACCAATGCGCGGATAAACAAGATGAAGATGATTTTCTGCAAAAATCGCGCCCATTTGTGCAAATTGATAAAGATTTTGCGCATCACATTCTACATTTGCGCCTAAATCTAACATCACCGATTTTTCACCATTTATCGTAGGAATAAATGAAATTAATGCAGGTCGATCAATCCCTTGTAAAGGTTGTAACAAAATTTTTGATAATCCCATTAACGCCCCTGTATTGCCAGCACTCACACAACCTTGCGCCTCACCACGTTGCACGCTTTCTAGTGCTAAACGCATAGACGTTCCCTTGCTATGGCGCAATGCATAAGAAATAGCTTGGTTATTATCAATTTTGTGAGAACAATGTTGAATATGAAGACGATCTAAAAGTGATTGAGGGCAATTTTCAAGTAAAGGGGAAATTTGTTGCTTATCGCCAAACAGAATAAGAAAAAGCATTGGATCTCGTTCCAACGCTAAAAGGGATGCGGGGATAGTAATACGGGGACCAACGTCCCCGCCCATCACATCTAACGCCAAGGTTAGACGGTTCAAGTGAACACCTATAAGTAAAAATTACTTATTGATCACTTTACGACCACGATAGTAACCGTCTGCAGTTACGTGGTGGCGTAAGTGAGTTTCACCGCTTGCTTTATCTACTGATACAGCAGCAGTTGTTAAAGCATCGTGTGAACGACGCATATCACGACGTGAACGAGATTTTTTGTTTTGTTGAACAGCCATTGGCTATACTCCTAAATTTAATTTACTTTTGCTTTAAATTAGCTAATACAGCGAACGGGTTCGGTTTTTTTGCCAATTCTTCCGGCAATTCGCCAAAAACCTGTTCCTGCGCGGACACTTCACAGTGTTCAGATGAATGCATTGGGACAAGCGGTAGAGCTAAAATAAGTTCGTCTTCCACTGTACCAATTAAATCTATTTCGCCAAACGCATTAAATTCGATTGGTTCATAAATTTCGGGCAAGTCATCAGCCTGATCCCAATTAGCCACTGGACTATAAATAAACTCACATTCCAATGTTTGTTTGTAAGGCAAATTACAACGCTGACATTCAAGCTCGACATCAACCTGTACTTTACCTTTCATCACCACTAATTTTTGTGGATCAACATAAAACGATAATGTTACCTGTGCATCGCTAAGCACATTTACTACTGATTCCGCCAAACGCTCAAGCTGATTAGCAGCATAATAGCCAACATAATCAAGCCGTCTTTGAGCATCTTTTATGGGATCAACAGTGAGGGGTAGTTTTACCTTTTGCATAGGGCGTGAATATTACCTGTTGTTTCGAAGATAGTCAAAGAGAAATCGTGGATTTTCTAAAATTTACGCTGTAGCAACCGCACTTTTGATTCAATTTTATAATTTTCATCTTAGTTCACGTCGATTTCATTTACAGGAACGTCCAGAAGCAACGCAATTAACGCGATTAAAAAAACACCGCAAACAGCTCAAAAAAAAAACAATCAAACTAAAATAGGATAAAAAACATACACCGCAAACATAAAAATGATCTAACATAACAAAACTTTTTTTAGCGCATAAAATAATACCCCAAAAAATATCCTACTGAGAACGGTTATCAATGAATAGCCTATCAATACATCTCAAGTAAGAAAATCAAAAGGAACAAAATAACTATGAAATATAAAAAATCGTCGTTTCTCTTTGTTATTTTACTTCTCGTTCAAGCGACAACTGGTGAATCTGCTACTGCGGATGGACTAGTTCTTGAAAAACAAAGGTTCACAGCGGTAGTAGCCACAAAAAATCAAGAAAATAAAGGAAAAGTATTAGATTATAGTGCAAAGGATGAACCGATTAATGCCTTGGTTGTTGCGGCTTATGAAGGGAAAAATGAAGTCACTGTTAAGGGAAATGGTACAGTCAGCGATACTATTGCAAACCAAACTGATGTAGCAGCATCAAAATGGAAAAATTTTGATGGAACGGAAGTGAAAGCACCAGAACACTGGACGATAGTCAAAGAAAAACCTATAGGATATGTGAACGCAAATAGATATAAGTTAGAAAGTAGTGTTGAAAATGCAGGTTTTCTATTAGCCGATAAAAGCTATAAGGGGCATAATGATATTACCTTAGAAAATGTATCGATTAAAACCATAAATTCTAGGCATTCTATCTTTGGAAACCAAACGTTGACCACAGATGGTAAGGGAATGTCTGACACGACAATTACTTTTAAAGGGACGAACTATCTCTTTACAGATGCATCTAAGGTGACTAATAAGGACGAAATAAATGGTATTGAGTTTTTAAAAAACGATAACACTCTGTTTAATGGAAAACAATATAGCCATACCCATATCAAATTAGAGAAGGATTCTACCCTTAATATTTATACAGTATCTGGTACGACAAAAGCGCGTGGGATTGGTACCACCCATTATAAAAATGTAAATATAAAAAATACGGGGACTAGGACAACTGTTATTAATCAAACGGAAATGGATTTTTATGGGGCTGTAAATATCAAGGTAGACCGTGGTAACATGATGAATGCAGAAAATTACGGTGTTTATACAGGGGGGTTACCGGAAAGAGCTGCTAGTAGTGATGAGGAGCCTGAGGAATCTTATGATCGTGTTACTTTCTATGGTGATGTGAAAATAGATGTGCAACCTGTACTTGATGAAAACGGAAAACAAAAATCTATCGGGGATGCGATAAATATAGATAGTAAAAACAGTAAAGTTGAAATTAAAGGAGATGGAAAGGTACAAATCGACGGAGATATTCACGCCCTAAATGGTGGTGAAATGGAGTTAAACTTAAAAAATAAAGATTCTTACTTCCACGGAGAAGCTCATATTGGTAAACAAAAATATAGTGGAGATCCTGATAATCCTAATAATCCGCCTCATGGACAACCTCTGTTTCTAGAAAACCGTGATGGTCCAGATCCTGATAAAGCTAATACTAAATTTAATTTTACCATGACCAATGGTTCACGTTGGGATGCGACGAACACATCGAAAATTAATAATTTTAATATTTCCAATGGTGCAACGGTCAACTTCGTCAATCCTAAGCGGAATATTAATATCTCCGTGGAAAATTTGAAAGGTGATGGTGGTACTTTCAATATGCATGGAAAGATTGCTGATTTTACTAGTGAGAATAAAGGTCAAGGTATAGCTGATAAATTAATCGTTCGTAAATCTAGCGAGGGCGATCATAAAATAATCTATAAAGATGATGGAACTGCGCCTACGAAAGGAAATGAATATATAAAGCTCGTAGAATATGTCACAAAAAATAAAGACGATATTAAAGGGCATTTCAAGTTAATTAATGGCACCACTGATCAAGGGGCCTATGAATTTACATTGACGCGTCCAAATGATTCTAAACTTGTTAAAATTGAAGGTAAAGATGAAAACGAAGTAGTTCGTGATGACTTTTACCTAAATCCTACAGGTCGTTTAAGCACTGGTGCACAAGGTGCGGTAATTTTAGGCGATATTATTTATCAATCTAATTTGACTTTAACTGAAAGTTTACATCAACGCTTAGGCGAAATTCATTTCAATAAAAATATCACCAAACAAAGTCAGATTTGGGCAAAAAATATTGATGGCCAATACGTTAGTAAAGGAAGTATTAAAGTTAGCGGATATACCAATAACTACCTAGGCTTAAAAATTGGCTATGATTGGATAAACGCAAGAGGAAATTGGATAAATTATAATGGTCTCTCATTTGGATATATCAGTTCCGCTGCAAAATCACAAACATATCCAGGCAAAATTAAACTTAATGGCACAGAATTAGGCTTATATTCTTCTTGGTTAAACAAGGAAAACGACTGGTATTTTGATTTCTTTACGAAAGCAATAAGTTATAGTGGCGGTTATGACTTAGTTAGCCCGTCAAAAAAATCGGTTAAATCCCCGACAATACGCACTTTTACTTATATACTTTCCGCAGAAACAGGGAAACGGATTAACTTAAGTGAAACAGCTGAACGTGTAATCTATTTACAACCAGAGGCTCAATTATCCTATCATGCTACAAAAGGATATGATTTCACAGTATCAAACAAGCTAATGGTTGAAACGGAAAAAGTAAGAAGTTTAGTAGGACGAATTGGCTTTAGAGCCGGATTAGATTATTTCAACGAAAAAGAGATTCACCCTTATATTAAACTCATGTATAGACGAGAATTTCTTGGTGAAATGAAATATACGTTTAATAAAGTGGCCGTTGAGAAAATATTAAATAAAGGTAATTGGCTAGAATATGGATTAGGCGTGTCTTATATGAATAAAGCTAAAAATACCCAAGTTTATTTTGAAGCACAAAGCTCAACAATTCACTGCTTCAAACAAAATTGGCAAGCTCATATTGGCATAAGATACTTGTTCTAACTAATATTTTACTGTGGCACACGCTTTCAACGTGTGCCAATTTTTTTACCTAGGCTATTAAAATAACTCCCCCAAAACCACCAAAAAAGTTGGCACATTGATAAAAATTGCTATAATCACGCCTCTTTTTTTAACAAGGAAAGATAATGATGACTTCAAATTCTTATTGGCAACGCTTGAAAGTGGCATTTCAATATGTCATGCCGCAAATTTATTTAACTCAAATTGCAGGCTGGTTTGCTAAACAAAAATGGGGTGTGCTAACCCATGTTGTAATTAAAGCTTTTGTGAAAAAATACAACATTGATATGAGCATTGCGCAAAAAGAACAATTTTCTGATTACGCAAGTTTTAATGAATTTTTTATTCGTCCGTTAAAAGAAAACGCGCGTCCAATTAATCAAAATCCTACCGCACTTTGTTTACCAGCAGACGGTCGCATTAGCGAGTGCGGTCATATTGACGATAATCTTTTATTGCAAGCTAAAGGCCATTTTTTCAGCCTAGAAGACTTACTGGCAGAAGATAAAGAATTAGTGGAAACCTTTAAAAATGGTGAATTTGCCACTACTTATCTTTCTCCTCGTGATTACCACCGAGTGCATATGCCGTGCGATGGCACGCTACGCAAGATGATTTATGTGCCGGGTGATTTATTCTCTGTGAATCCATTTTTAGCCCAACATGTACCCAATTTATTTGCGCGTAATGAACGTGTGATTTGTGTATTTGATACTGAATTTGGCACAATGGTACAAATTTTAGTCGGCGCAACCATCACGGCAAGTATTGGCACCACTTGGGCGGGCGTAATTAATCCACCGCGCCACAACGAAGTAAAAACTTGGACTTATGAAGGCGAAAGTGCGGTCAAATTATTGAAAGGTCAAGAAATGGGTTGGTTCCAACTTGGTTCGACAGTGATTAATTTATTCCAAGCCAATCAAGTGCGTTTGGCTGATCATTTAAGCGTTAATGAACCTGTTCGTATGGGCGAAATCTTGGCATATAAAAAATAATTTTTTAACGAAAGGAAAACATCAAATGAATTTTGAACAAGTAAAATTAGAAAGCGTTTCTGAAAAAGGCAGCTACGGTATTGGTTTGCAAATTGGCCAACAATTAGCCGATAGCCAAATGGAGATCACCGTTGAAGCGGTGGCGAAAGGTATTTTTGACGCATTAAACCATAATCAACCTGCATTAGACATCAATGAGTTAATGCATTCTGTTCAAGCTCTTCAACAACAAGCTGCTGAAGCACAACAAGCACAATTTAAAGCCATTGAAGAAGAAGGCAAAAAATTCTTAGAAGAAAATGCGAAAAAAGCGGGCGTAAACGTAACCGATAGCGGTTTGCAATACGAAATCATGACTGAAGGCAATGGCGCAAAACCAGCTGCAACAGATAAAGTGCGTGTACACTACACTGGTACATTACCAGATGGTACCGTATTCGACAGCTCTGTTGCTCGTGGCACACCAGCTGAATTTCCAGTAAATGGCGTCATCCGTGGTTGGGTTGAAGCATTACAAATGATGCCGGTAGGTTCTAAATGGAAACTCACTATTCCACACGAACTTGCTTATGGTGAACGTGGCGCTGGCGCATCAATTCCGCCATTCTCAACACTCGTATTTGAAGTAGAATTATTAGATATTCTTTAATCTAAAAATAAAAAAGGAGGATATTTTTATCCTCCTAAACCAACAATCTGCAAGTTCTCACTCTATTCCGCAATCGCCACCGCACAAGCATAAGCCGAGCTCCACGCCCACTGGAAGTTATAGCCGCCGAGCCAGCCTGCCACATCCAATACTTCACCAATAAAATACAAACCGCTCACTTGACTGCTTTCCATTGTTTTAGAAGAAATTACTTTAGTATCCACACCGCCCATTGTCACTTCAGCCGTACGATAGCCCTCTGTGCCATTTGGGGTAAATTCCCAGTGATGAATAAAATCCACTAGATTTTTTACCCGCACTTTGCTGATGTTAGCGATAACTTCATCTTGCATAAGGCCTTGTTCAATCCAAAGCTCGAGCAATTTTTTCGGCAATAATCGAACCAAGATGGTTTTCAACATTTGTTTTGGCGAAGATTGTTTTGCTTGATTAATTTCCTCTTCCAAATTGTGGTTCGGTAATAAATCAATTTCTACAGACTCAGTTGGCTGCCAATAATTGGAAATTTGCAATACCGCAGGGCCTGAAATACCACGATGAGTAAATAAAAGCTGGTTGTGAAAAGATTTTCCGCTCTGCGCCGTGATCGTGACTGGCAAGCTAATGCCTGAAAGTGCGGTTAAAAATTTATCTGTTTCTCGATACGTAAAAGGCACTAAACTCGCACGAGGCGGAATAACAGGAATACCAAATTGTTCCGCGATTTGATAGCCAAATGGCGTTGCGCCAAGTCCGGGCATAGAAAGCCCACCTGTGGCAACAATCAAATTTTTACACTGCCATTGGGTTGAATTTACCTGTAAAACAAACCGCTCTTTTTCATCATTTTGAATCCGTTCAACTTGAGAAACTTCGCTACGCAATAAAATCTTAGCACCATATTTATCGCATTCAGATTTCAGCATTTCAACGATTTGTTCTGCGCCATCATCACAAAATAATTGCCCTAATTCCTTTTCGTGATAAGCAATCCCCTGCTCCGCTACTAAAGAAATAAAATCCCAATTGGTATAACGAGCAAGGGCTGATTTGACGAAATGAGGATTTTGTGAAAGGTAATGAGCAGACGTAACCTCTAAATTGGTGAAATTACAAAAGCCACCACCCGACATCAAAATCTTACGTCCGATTTTTTTGCCGTTATCGAAAACTGTCACCGACTTGCCTAACTTAGCCAACTGTGCCGCACAAAATAATCCTGCCGCACCTGCACCAATAATAATATTTTCAGAATATTGGCTCACGGATTTTGCCCTTTTTCACCACGTTGTAAAAAATCCAACATCTTCATTCGTTGAATAACGGAACGACGATCCACTGCCGCATTACCAGAATCTAATAATTGCTGTAAATAGGCACTGGCTTGTTGATATTGGCGATTTTCTAAGGCAATCGTCGCTAACAAAGAAAGACTAGATACTTCATTTTTATCTTTTGCCAAAGCTTCATTTAAAAGTTGCTCGACTTTTGAGGTCACTTGCTGGCCTGCTTGATAATAAAGTGCGGTGGCTGCCAAGCCTAAAATATTAGGTTTACTGCCTAATATTTTTTCCGCGTTAGAATAAGCAATAAGCGCACTATCAAATTCATTATTCTGCACATAGGCTTCCCCAAGTTGAAGCCAAGTTTCCGCATTGTTTGGATCAGTACGCAGTTTATTTTGGATCTTCTCAATCACATTTTCATTTTTGTGTTCATCATTCATTTCAACATTTTGATTATGTTGCTCAATCATTGATTGCTCGCCTTGTTGAACACGACTAAAACGATCAAGAGAAAAATAATAAACAGTTGGAATAGCGATGAGTAAAGTAAAAAGCACAAAATAAATTTTGCTATTTACTTTTCCCTTAGAAAGTTTACTTGGCTCCCCTTGCTTGCGGGGGGAGCTGCCAAAGGCTGAGGGGGGGGGAATTATTTCATCATTCTCTAGTTGTTGTGCAACCACTTTTTCTGAAAACTGTTTTTTTCTATTTGATAAATAAAGCAATGTGGCAGCTAAAATTAAAAGCGCGATTGGCAATAACCATAACAAGGCTGTATTCCATTTGAATGGCGGTTTGTAATTCACAAAATCGCCAAATCTAGCGGTCATTTGATCGATAATTTGCTGATCGGTTTTGCCCTCATCTACCATTTTGTACACTTCAAGACGCAAGTCATAAGCAATTGGAGAATTAGATTCCACCAAATTTTGGTTTTGACATTGTGGGCAGCGTAAAGATTTTGCCAACTCTACGGCGCGAGTACGATCATTTTGATTTTGGAATTGATAGGTATCCACCATTTCCGCTTGGGCGAATAAGGAAAATGCAAATAAAAGTGCGGTTGCAAAAACAAACGTTTTTTGAACTCGAGTAAAAATATCTAATAGGCTTTTCATTTGTTCTTCAATGCTTCAATTTTTGGCAAAAATACCGTTTGCCAAGTTTCTTTATCCAGTAAACCAGAATGACGATAACGAATCACACCATTTTCATCCACAAGATAAGTTTCTGGCGCGCCATCCACGCCCAATTTTAATCCCAATTCACCATGACTATCATCAATGGTCAAGACGAACGGATTGCCCATTCGCTTAAGCATTTCAATGCCATTTTGAGGATTATCGCGATAATCCACGCCCACCATAGGCAAGTTTTTTGCAATCTCAATCAACAGCGGATGCTCTTCCTTGCAATAACCACACCAACTGCCCCACACATTTAATAAAAATAGCTGTTTAGGAAAATCTTTCGGGCTTACGATTTGCGATGGCTCATGTAAATTAGCCTGATAAAACTCTGGAACAGGTTTATCAATTAAAGCCGACGCAATTTTTTTCGGATCTTGATTTAACCCTGCGATTAATAATACACACACGCCTAAAAGCACAAAGAGCGGTGCAAAAAAGAGAAGTTTTTTGTTCATTATTTTTCCTGTTTTCTGCGTAATCCGAAGAAGCTAAAAAGTGCGCCAAAGGCCATTAAAATACCGCCAGCCCAAAGCCAACGAATCAGTGGTTTGTAGTGTAAGCGGAAAGTAAATTCCCCTTTGCCGAGAGAATCGCCCATCACAATATATAAATCGCCCCAGAAACCACCATCAAGCCCCACTTCACTCATTGTCATTGTACGAACATCGTAATAACGGCGTTCGGGGATAATTTCTGCATAAGGTTTACCATTTTCAGTTACGTCAAAAAAAGCAACTTCTGCCGTAAAGTTTGGCCCGATTTCATTAGAAAATTGACGATAGTGAAATTCATATTGCCCCAACGTTTGGCTTTGTTGCGGGGCTAAACGCACACCAATTTCACTGCCAAAATAACCGCTCATCACCGCACTGATAGTCACAATCGCCACACCACAGTGTGCTAAAATCATACCAAATTGAGACAAACGAATTTGTCGCCAATTTTGCCATAAAGTGACTAACAAAAGCCAAATTGCAAGAGTTAATAACACAAAGGCGAAAGTGTGAAAATTCAACGCCGAATTATGGCGTAGCTGTTGCCAAATAATCAAGCCAGCAAGAATTAAAGATGGAATAAGCAACCATACACAACGTATCAATAATGCGCGATCAAATTGCCCCTTACGTATGCTAAGTGCAATTACCATTAAGATTAAAATCGCCGTAATAATAGGAAAGAAAATACTATTAAAATAAGGACCTCCCACCGAAATTGAGCCCCAATTCATCGCTTGGAATAACATGGGGTAAAAGGTGCCTAAAAAGGTAGAAACCGTCGCAATGGTCAGCAAAATATTCAACAATAAAATGCCACCAGATTTAGAAACGAACTGAAATTTCACCACACTTTCTGATGAACTGCCCGCTCGTAAGGCGAATAATCCAAAGGCTAACACCGTCAAAACAAAGAAAATTAATAACAACACATAACCGCGCGTGTTATCCAATGCAAAAGCATGCACAGAAGTGAGTGCGCCAGAACGAACAATAAACGTGCCTAATACGCTAAAGGCAAAAGCAAGCAGAGAAAAAAGCGTTGTCCAATAACTAAATACGCCTTGTTTTTCCGTTGCCATTAAACTGTGTAATAACGCCAAACCAAGCAACCAAGGCATTAAAGACGCATTTTCTACGGGATCCCAGAACCACCAACCGCCCCAGCCGAGCTCGTAATATGCCCACCAAGCACCAAGCACAATGCCAATGGTTAAAAATAACCAAGAAAACAACACCCAGCCACGCATTGAACGTGCAATTTTCCGCGCTGACTGGTTATAAATCAACGCACTCAAACTCATTGCAAAATTCACCGCAAAGCCCACATAGCCAACATATAACAATGGTGGATGGAAAATTAATCCCACATCTTGCAACATTGGATTAAGATCGCGCCCTTCTGCTGGTGCAGGGAAAATACGTCCAAATGGATTGGAATAAAATAAGATAAATGCTGCAAAACCGAAGCAAATCAATCCCAATAAAGATAAAGATTGAGCGGAAAAAGTGCGGTCATTTTTTCGATTAAAAAAAGCAAAAGCAGCAAGCCATAAACTCAATGAAAATAACCAAAACAACATTGAACCTTCATGCCCGCCCCAAGTGGCAGCCACTTTAAAAAATGTAGGTAATTGGGAATTAGAATGTGCCGCTACATATTCAAGGGTAAAGTCATCTACCGCAAAAGAATAAGCAAGCAAACCAATTGAGAATGTCGTCGCAAGGGTAAAAATATAACTAAGCGGCCAGGCGGCATTAATTAAAGTAGGATTTTTTTTGAATAACCCAAATTGAGGCACTAACGCAAGAAAAAACGCGCTAGCTGTTGCGAGTAAAAGAAGGAAAAAGCCAAGTTCTGGAAGCATAATATCGTCGTTTTTTTCGTTGATGCGCAGATAAAGTCGCTAATCAAGTATGTTTCATTAATAAAATTAAAAATAGCACCTTAAATAGGTGCTATTGTGCTTATAAAAATTAATGATTAAATTCAGCACCTAAACAAGGACGAATTTTATTTAACATTTCTTTTATTACGCGTGATGGGGCTGCGATGATATTACCGCTGCGTAAGTAGCCGTTACCTGCATCAAAATCACAGACTAAACCACCCGCTTCACGCACGATTAAATCGCCTGCTGCGCAATCCCAGGCTTTTAAGCCCATTTCAAAATAGCCATCAATACGGTTTGACGCCACATAGCATAAATCCAATGCTGCAGAACCAGTGCGACGGAAATCCGCAGCATCTTCAATTAAGGCATTCATCATTGCAAATTGAGTTGGCATTAATTTTGGTTGTTTGAATGGGAAACCAGTCGCTAAAATTGAACCTTGAATTTCGCGTTTACTATCTACACGCAAACGTACTTCGTTTAATTTTGCGCCTTCACCACGCACAGCGGTAAATAATTCATTACGGATTGGATCGTAAACAACCCCGACTTCAGTGCGATTTTTTACACGAATTGCGATAGACACGGCAAAATGAGGAAGGCCCGTCATAAAATTGCGGGTACCATCTAGTGGATCAATCACCCATTGTACATCGCTATCTTTGCCTTCAAGCGCACCTGTTTCTTCGCTAATGATGGTGTGGTCAGGATAAGATTTACGAATAATTTCAATGATTTCTGCTTCTGCCGCTTTATCAACGTTTGTCACATAATCATTAATACCTTTTTGTGTGCTTTCGATAGCATCACGGCGTTCATAATTTTTAGCAATCACATTGCCCGCTTTTCGTGCCGCGCGAATGGCGATATTTAACATTGGATTCATATTTCCACCAGATTTTAAAGAACAGAAAAATTCCGCGCCATTATAGCGAGATTTGCCAAAATAACCAGTTGAAAATTATAAAACAATGGTTTTTATAGGTTTTCAGGAAAAGTTTGCGATACAGATCGCAAAAATAGCATGAAGTGATTTTTCCATTAATTATTTACCATTAAAGTGCGGTAGAAAATTGGAGAGTTTTATGCAGAAAGGTGTGACATTAGTGGAATTATTGATTGGGTTAGCAATCATCAGCATTGCGCTGAATTTTGCCGTGCCATTATGGCAAACAGATTCACCTAAAACGATTTTAGCCAAAGAGCAACATCACCTATATTTATTTCTACGCCAAATTCAAGCACGGGCTGAAAATTCATCGGAAGTGTGGTTTTTACTTATCAATCGTAACCTTGCGACACAACAATGGTGCTTAACGGCACAAGTAAAAAATGATCAAACTTGCGATTGTTTAAACCCAACAAACTGCCCGAAAGAGGTTTATGCTCATTTTTACTATCCTTATTTCCCTAAAAAAACGATGATTCAAAGCCAGTACCTTTATCCTAAAGAAATTACAAGATTTTATGGGGCTCGTAATACGAGTGTTACTCGTTGTTTTATTCTACAAGCGGAAAATGAACGTACATTATTTTCATTTTTCAATGTTGGCAGTATTCGTTTGAAAACCAATCAAGCGGCTAGTGCATGCAATCAATCATGAAAACATTATTAAAAGGGCAAACCCTATTAGCACTGATGATTTCTATGGCGTTATCGTCTTTATTATTGCTGAGCATTTCGCATTTTTATGTGCAAATACAAACGCAAAATCAACAGATGTTATTGCATTTAAAACTACAAGCAGAATTACAACGAACATTACAGCTTATTGGTAAAGATCTTCGTCGATTAGGATTTAGAGCATTAAATACAAAAGGAAAAGAAAGCAATTTATCTTTATTTGAATTAGATGAACAAGGCACGTCCATTTTCATTAGCCAAGAAGATAACGCCCCACTTAATAGTTGCGTGTTGTTCTTTTATGATTTAAATAAAAATGGCTGTATTGGCAAAGATTCACCGAAAACCTGTATGAAAAATGGGAAAAATACATCTAAAAACAGTACAGAAGAATTATTCGGTTATAAAGTGAGTAACAAAATGATAAAAACCAAACTGACTTATCAAAGTGTTATTCCAACTAATTGCACAGCAGAAACTTGTAAACGAGCTTTTCAACAATCGGCTTGCAACGCTGGGGGAGGTTGGACGGATTTATTAGACAATAATGAATACGAAGTCACTACCCTACAATTTAATTGGTTAATCGAAGGAAAAGGATTAGAAATTAAGCTGAAAGGAAATTTAAAACAAACCCCAAACATCAGTTATGAAACCTCCCTTGTCGTTGCGCTCTGGAATCAAAAACAATGAGAATACAAAAAGGCATTATTACGCTGACTATTCTGATTTTTATTTCAGGTTTATTAACCGTAATCTTATTGTTGGATGACAGTCATTTAAGTTTTTTTCGTGTACAACAAAATCAACGAAAACACTATGTGGAAAGAACATTACAACTGCAAAAAATGACAGAGGAGAAAAAACAAACTGCCTGCCTTGATTTACCGTTAAGTAATAATGAAAGTGTAAAGCAAATCAGCATCACGCTTGATGGTGCCACCGATGCAATTCAATATTTTCTTTGGTGTGAAAGAATGAGCCTATTTAAAAAATCACCTACACGAGGCGATAATCAAGGTGCATTGAAAGATTTTATTCACACAGAAAAACTAACGGATTTTCGACCGCACTTTTCTTCTCCGCCCAAAAGTTTAAACTCTAATAAAACACCTAAACTTTATTGGTTTTCAGATTCTCAAGTGGAAGTTGAAATTAATGGCACTGTGTCTGCTGTATTAATTGCAGAGGGAGATTTAAAACTAACGGGCAAAGGGAGGATTAGTGGCGCGGTGATCACCAACGGAAATTTAACTTTAGATGGCGTGACTTTAGCCTATGGCAAACCGGTTGTAACAACCTTAGTGCAACAATATAGTCAATGGCAGTTGGCAGAAAAAAGTTGGAGTGATTTTAATGTTCCAGATGAATAAAGGCATGTCGCTCACTACCCTATTATTTTCTTTGGCTTTATTTAGCGTTTTATTTATTGCTTTCAATCAATGGACGGCAAGCCAAAGAAAAAGTGCGGTGAAAACTTATCAAGATTTTCAGGCGATACAAGTTGCGGAGAATCAAGCTCAACGCCAATTTTTAGGGTTACCTTGTGAACAATTAATACAACAAAATGGCTTAACTTTTCGTGTTCAATGTCAAAACGAACGCGTGATTGTGCGTTATCCTATGGGTGAAATTTCGATAAAAACTAAGTAAAATGGGGCTTGTCTTTTTCTAAATCAAATCCTCAAAAGGTCGCCATTGTGTTCATTGTTTACTACTCTAATCAACTCGAAAAACAAAAAGAAATTCTTTCTTCCTTATTCAAATCTTTACCGCCGGAAGATCCTTTTCAACAAGATATTATCTTGGTTCAAAGCCCGGGTATGGCGCAATGGCTGCAAATTGAATTAGCGAAAGAAACAGGCATTTCAGCGAACCTAAAATTTCCTATGCCAGCAAGTTTTATTTGGCAACTTTATGCTCAAAACTTACCTGCAACGGCATTGGAAAACCCTTTTGATAAAGATTCAATGACATGGCGCTTAATGCGATTAATCCCGACTTTTCTCGAGAAAGAAAGTTTTTCACCTTTACGCAATTATTTAGCGTCCTCGCCACATTCTGAACAATACAAACTTTATCAACTCAGCAGCAAAATTGCTGATTTATTTGACCAATATTTGGTTTATCGACCTGAATGGATTTTTGCTTGGGAAAAAGGCGAAGATGAACAAATCACTGCTCAAATACAAAAACAACAACCTAACCTCAACAATACGTTGTTTGAGCAAATTCAAGGCAATACAAAATGGCAAGGTGAGTTATGGCGTGCATTGGTCGTTGATGTTAAATCAGATGTTGGTGATGCCACCCATCGGGCAGCTTTGCATAATCAGTTCTTAGCCTTGCTTGCGGATAAAAAAGCACCGAAAAAATTACCTTCACGCATATTTATTTTTGGTATTCCTGCGCTTCCAACTGCTTATCTCAATATTTTGCAAGCCATGTCATCAGAAGTGGATATTCATTTATTTTTTAATAATCCATGCCAAGAATATTGGGGAGATATTAGCGATTTACGCCTCGATTATTTGCGTTCTCGTCAGCGTTATCAATTCAATAAACAAGATGAAAATCAACCGCTCTTTTCCGAAGATCAACTTTCTCAACTAGAAAACGCTCAGTTTGATGTCACTTATCAAAATGAAAACCTTCAAGTAGGCAATCCGTTACTGGCGGCTTGGGGAAAAATGGGGCGAGATTTTCTTTACACATTAGTGCGAGATGAAGAACATATTCCAACTTATCCCGTCAATGCCTATCAAGAAATTAATACAAAGGGTTTACTTGGACAATTGCAATCTCAAATTCTGCATTTAGAAAATAAACCGCTAAATATCGCAAAAAATGACCGCACTTTAACCCTACATTCTTGCCACAGTGCTATGCGGGAAGTGGAAGTATTGCACGATTATTTACTGGAT
Organism: Haemophilus sp. C1; assembly: GCF_001276515.1. GTDB lineage: Bacteria > Pseudomonadota > Gammaproteobacteria > Enterobacterales > Pasteurellaceae > Haemophilus. The sequence goes on along the minus strand of NZ_LDVZ01000014.1, from coordinate 4,884 downwards.
TTATTCAATCAAGATCCTAACCTTACGCCAAAAGATGTGGTTGTTATGGTGGCTGATATTAACCAATACACACCTTATATTCAGGCAGTTTTCGGGCAAAAAAATGGAGATGCCCCACAAATTCCATTTTCACTTTCGGATAATAAACTTTCAGAAAGCGATGTGTTGGTATCAAGTTACTTAACTTTATTACGATTAAAAGAAAGCAATTTTAGTGCAGAGGATGTCTTAGCGTTGTTGGATATTCCTGCGATGCGAGAACGATTTAATATTTCTCTTGCTGATTTGCCATTAGTGCGAGAATGGGTGGCGGATTCTGGGATTCGTTTCGGTTTGCAAAAAAATCAAGATGGCATCAATTTCAATTCTTGGCAGGCTGGATTAGAAAGAATGATGTTAGGCTATGCGATGCGTGAAGAGCAGGGTATTTGGCAAGATAGTCTGGGCTTAAACAGCAGCTATGGCTTAAAGGGTGAACTTGCTGGAAATTTATCTCACTTTTTCACCGCACTTTCCGCACTACATGAAACGCTGCAACAAGCACATTCCATCGAAAAATGGCAAGAAATTTTAACCGCACTTTTATCAGATTTCTTCATACAAAATGAAGACACTAGCGACACGATTTTCTATATTCAAGAGAAAATTAATGAATTAGCTGAGCATCTAAAAATGCTCCATTTTACTGAAGAATTACAAGCAGATGTGATTGCCGATGTCATCACAATGAAATTGGAAGATGCGCCAAATAGCCTCAAATTCCTTGCAGGAAAAGTAAACTTCTGCACCTTATTACCAATGCGTTCTGTACCATTCAAAGTAGTTTGTTTACTTGGAATGAATGATGCGGATTACCCTAGAACACAAACACCAAACAGTTTTGATTTAATGCAATATCATCATCAAAAAGGCGACCGTGTTCGTCGTGATGATGATCGTTATTTGTTCTTAGAGGCCTTATTAGCCGCACGTAATTATTGCTATATCAGCTATGTTGGGCGTTCCATTACAGATAATCAACCGAAAGAACCATCTGTATTGGTAAGCCAACTCGTGGATTATATTAATCAAGGTCAAAGTGAAAATGTCCTTACTGTCATTGAACATCCAATGACCGCATTTAGCCCAGATAATTTCAAATATAACGAAAAATTTATCCGCTCTTTTGCGACAAAATGGTTGCCAATAGCGCAATTTGACGCGACAGCTAGCAATTCAGAATTTGCCGTCACGATGACAGAAAACCCAGAAAAAATCGAAGAAATTGAACTGGATCGTTTAGTCAGCTTTGTTGAAAACCCTGTGAAATTTTTCTTTGAAAAACAACTCGGTGTCTATTTCCGTGATGAAGATGATCGTATTGCCGACAGTGAAAACTTTACCTTAAGCGGATTAGATAATTACGCGCTCAATAATGACTTAATCTATCTTGATGAACAAAATTTTGCTGATTATTTTAGACAAGCAGAAGTTAAAGGCGTATTACCTCGAGCCGAATTTGGAAAAGTTTATGCTGAAAATATTCGCAACAATGTTCTAGAATTTAAAGAGAAAATAGCGGATCTTGGCGAGCCTAAACAGGCTTCTATAGATTTTAATATTGCCGTAGATTGGCAAAATAAAAATCAAGAAATTCGTCTATTTGGTTATATGGAGCCTTTATTTGGCGATGATTCACAGGTAATTCAGTGGCATTTTGCGAAATACAAAGATCGCTATTGTATCCGTCCTTGGATTTATTATTTGATTCAATGTGTCACACAAGAAAATGCGATACCACCACAATTAATTACGCAAGATCAAGTTATCGAATTACCGCCTATAGAGCGTGAAACCGCTCTCGCTCAATTACAAACTTACGTAAAAGATTATTTACAAAGCCAAATAGAAATCCAATTGGTACCAACAGTAAGAAATATAAGTGATTTTATTGTGAGTGATGAAAATTCTGTTTCTGAAAAACTTCAGGAATTAACTGAAAGTAATAGTTTCGGGTCAAAAGCCGATCTATATTGGTCACGCATATTGGCGCAGACCTCAAGATTTAAACAACCTGAAAATATTGAAAAATTATTAAAACAAACAAAAGATTGGTTTGGCTTATTATTCGTACAAAAGAAGACAAGAAAGGCATAAAGCTAATCGTCAAAGAACCGATTTTTTGCTAAGATAACTGCCCTTTTTACGGAGAATTGTCTATGCGCTGTCCATTTTGTTTTACAGAAGAAACCAAGGTAATTGATAGCCGTTTGGTATCGGATGGCTATCAGGTTCGCCGTCGTCGTGAGTGTGGCCATTGTCATGAGCGTTTTACCACCTTTGAAACAGCCGAATTAATCGTACCAAAAATTATTAAAACTGACGGCACTCGAGAACCGTTCAATGAAGATAAATTACGCAGTGGTATTCAGCATGCGTTGGAAAAACGCCCTGTAAGTGCGGATGATGTTGAACAAGCAATTAACCATATAATTTTTCAATTACGCGCGACGGGTGAACGTGAAGTACCAAGTAAACTGGTTGGAAAACTCGCGATGAATGAGTTAAAAAAACTCGATAAAGTGGCTTATATTCGTTTTGCATCGGTCTATTTGAGTTTCGATAACATTAATCAATTCACCAAAGAAATTGAGAGCTTAAAGGATTAACCATGAGCGAATTTTCCGCACAAGATCACAAATTTATGCAACGTGCCTTGGATTTAGCCGCCAAAGGGCAATATACCACCACACCAAATCCATCGGTAGGATGCGTATTGGTAAAAAATGGTGAAATTGTGGGGGAAGGCTTTCATTTTAAAGCAGGGCAACCTCATGCTGAACGTGTTGCCTTAGCTCAAGCGGGTGAAAATGCCAAAGGAGCAACCGCTTACGTCACCTTAGAGCCCTGCTCTCATTATGGTCGCACACCGCCTTGTGCATTAGGATTAATCGAGGCTGGTATAGTGAAAGTCATTGCAGCTATGCAAGATCCGAATCCTCAAGTCGCAGGAAAAGGTTTGAAAATGTTGTCTGATGCTGGCATCGAAAGTTCGGTGAATTTATTGAACGATCAAGCGGAAAAAATAAATAAAGGCTTTTTAAAACGAATGCGTCAAAGTATGCCTTTTGTTCAACTCAAACTCGCGATGAGTTTAGATGGGCGAACTGCAATGGCAAGTGGAGAAAGTAAATGGATTACGGGCCCAGATGCTCGTTCGGACGTACAAAAAATGCGTGCAAAATCATCCGCACTTTTATCCACTTCTGCGACAGTACTTGCAGATGATCCAAGCCTTAATGTACGCTGGGATGAATTTCCTGAAAATCTTAAAACAGAATATAAAAAAGAAGATCTTCGCCAGCCTGTACGAGTCATTTTAGATTCACAACATCGCATTCAACCGACTCATAAACTTTTTTTAACGCATTCTCCCGTTTGGTTAGTTTCAAGTGAGGCGCGTGATTTAACAGATTTTCCTGATTTTTGTGAACAAATTATTCTTCCTAAAGAAAATTTACTAAAAGAATTAATGCGAGAACTGGGAAAACGACAAATAAATACCCTTTGGGTAGAAGCTGGAGCAAATTTAGCGGGTAGTTTAATTGATGCGAAATTAGTGGATGAATTGATTATTTACGTTGCGCCCAAATTACTTGGCGACAATGCTCGTGGTCTATGCCAATTACCGAATTTAACTAAACTTGCCGATGCACCACTATGGCAACTTAATGAATTAGAACAAATCGGTGACGATATAAAATTAACTTACATACCGAAAGGAACCTAAATGCTTAAAAAACTTTTCCATTCCGCACTTTGGGGCTTGGCTGCTGCGGGCGTGATTTTGTTTGCGGTTCCAAGACTGAATAACAGCAACATCTTCACTACTGATGATATTGTATCATTCAAAAATGCGGTGCGTATTGCTTCTCCAGCAGTAGTAAATGTTTATAACCGCTCTTTTTCTTCCGCCAGCATTAATGATAATGATCAGCTACAAGTGAATAACTTAGGTTCTGGCGTGATTATGAGTAAAGATGGCTATATTCTGACTAATAAACACGTTATCCAAAATGCGGATCAAATTGTAGTAGCGTTGCAAAACGGAAATATTTTTGAGGCCAGTCTTGTTGGTTCAGATAACCTCACTGATCTCGCTGTTCTCAAAATTCGTGCAAATAATCTTTCAACCATACCACAAAATTCAAATCGTCAAGCTCATGTCGGTGATGTGGTATTAGCAATTGGTAATCCCTACAACTTAGGACAAAGTGTGTCTCAAGGTATTATTAGCGCAGTGGGACGTAATGCTGTAGGTGATTCTGTTGGCAGACAAAACTTTATCCAAACCGATGCTTCAATTAACCGCGGCAACTCAGGCGGCGCATTAATTAATTCTGCAGGGGAATTAGTTGGAATCAGCACCCTTAGTATTGGCAAAACCGCCAATGAAATAGCAGAAGGACTAAATTTTGCCATTCCAATGGATATTGCAAATGATGTTTTACAGAAAATTATACGAGATGGGCGTGTGATTCGAGGTTATTTTGGTGTGCAAAGTGATATTAGTTCAAGTAATGAAGAAGGCATAGTGATTACAGGTGTAAGCCCGAACAGTCCTGCAGCGAAATCAGGTATTCATGTTGGCGATGTGATTTTGAAATTAAATAATCAAGAAGGCATTTCAGCCCGAGAAATGATGCAAATTATCGCAAATACAAAACCTAATTCAAAAGTTCTCGTCACCATTCTACGATTAGGCAAAATTTTACAACTTCCTGTTGTCATTGAAGAATTTCCGGTAAATTAAAGGTGGATAAAAATCCACCTTTTCAAACAATTCAATAATATAAATTAGAAGCGATAAGATACGCCTAAATTATATCGAATATCACGATAATT